>CAYWQM010000024.1:31172-50500 GCA_964460215.1 uncultured Lentisphaerales bacterium | reverse complement strand
CGCCGCGGACAACTCTGCAGTTACTGGCACCAGAACTGTAACGGGGGCCGATACTTTGCCGCCGGTGAGCACGCTTGTCGGTGACGCGAACATGACGCTGGAAGCAACCCGGAATGGTGAGTACCTAGATTTGGGCGCGACATGTAGCAGCAATACTGACGGCAGCCTGAACCATGCCGTGGAGGTCTCCGGCCAGATTGTCAATATGCGGGTCCCGGGTATCTATACAATCGAGTACAACTGTACAGACAGTAACGGCCTGTCCGCGCAACCGGTGACAAGAATTGTTGAAGTTCAGGACACCCTGCCGCCGGTGATTACGCTGTCACTTGAAGATGTCGTGATCCATGTTGGCGACAATACCCAGACGGGCTTGGGCGGTGAAAGCAACGTCAATGAATCGCAACCTCAATCGACCAGTGAGAGCGTGGTGGGTAAGGCGTATCGGTTGACGACCCCCGTCTATCGGGAACACGATCTTTCGTACACCCAACCCGATGGCAGTACGGTCAAGAGCCGGCAGAACTGGACTATAAGGTCGGCGGCGAATTCAGTTGAGGCGCTCCTGCCAACCGCCACGGCCTGGGACCGGCTTGATGACTCGCTTGAGATCGCGACAACGATCCATCTCATTGACCTCGATGGTGATGGGCAAACAAGCGTTCAGCCGCAGGTCGACTGGACCCGGCGCAGTACGTACCTGTTCAAATACGACGTGCAGGATGACAGCGGTAATCATGCAGAGCAGGTGGTGTTCGCGTTGATACTCAATGACCTGGAGGAGCCGTCGATCAACCTGGCTGGCGGCAAGTCGCAGATTATCCAGGCCGGATCGGACTGGGAGCTGGGCCAATCCACTGCCCATGACAATATAGATGGTGATCTGACCGACCAGATCCGCTACGCAGTCCACAATACCACGACCCAAACGGGGCTTGGATCTGATCTGTCCCATGCCGATGCGGCGGCGCTGGTCAACCCGATGACACTGGGTGATTTCCTGGTCACCCTCGTGGTCAGTGATGCTGCGGGCTTTTATGGCAACAACAGTGTCAACAATACCGCCCAAAAACACCAGGCCCTACGGGTGCTGGACACCCTGCCGCCGGTGATCACGCTTATCGGCGACGCGCACATGACGATAGAGGCAACCGGGGAAGCCAATTATATTGATCCCGGCGCTACCGCACATGACGCTTTTGATGGCGACATTTCTGACAATGTTGAGGTTAGCGGTGCAGTGGTGAACCTTGCCAAAAATGGCGTCTATGAAATTCACTACGACGCCACTGACACCTCGGGCAACTCGGCAGCCACTGTCACCAGAACAGTAGAGGTAGTCAACGCCACCGACCCGCCGATCATGTGCGAATGTCCACCCGATGTTGCCCAGAGCCTCTGCGAAGAACTCGATATCGGCGACTTCGGCACCACCAATAAAAAGGATCTGCGCGAAGTCATCCGCCTGCACATCGAGGCTGCTGCCTCGGACAGTTGTCTCCAGGAGGAGATCGACAAATGCGTCGACGACTTTCTTGCAGACCTCGGCCTATAAGCAAACTATTTGACTACGACTGGTTGTCGCACTGACTGGGCTTAGGCATGACCGACAGCTAATCTGCGGCAACGCATTCAGCTCCTCATAGCCAGACAGTGCTATGGGGAGCTTTTTTTGTGGCAAGATACGGAAGCAGCATAAACGACAAAAAAGTAGAAGATCGCCCTGCCCTTACAGTTCCCGGCAGGCAAACTGTTCATCCTCAGCACGCGCTTTGCGGGCAAGAGCAACAACCACGTCCAGGTTGTAGTCGTTCAGCACCGCCAGAGCGCCTGGATCGCATGGTTGCTGATCGCCGGTTCAACGACATAGATCGAGACCACTGGCGGTTCGGCTTCTGCGTCCGCCTGCCCGACGGCCATTGCCGGCAGCAACGCAGCAATGACAAGAAAGCGAAATGGAAAGCTCACATAATCCTCCACTGATAGAGACCAATTTCGATCATTGCCGCCGCGCTTTCAAACCTCGGCGCGGAACCGGCGCAAATGACACCAGTGGGCGCAGCCTGTCTTTGGAGCGAGAGGGCAAGGCAATGGAGAGGGCCAGGAAACAGGAGGTTGATGACCCCTCGTCGAGGACATACGCACGGTGCAGCAGTTGACAGATCCGGCCAGACAGGGGGCGGAAGGAAGTTTGATTCCCTGGTCCGGCCCGGCTGTTGTCGCCTCCTTTGATTTTGCGAGGAAAATCACTTGTGACAGCGGTTCCGCGAATTACCTTAGCCCAATGAGTTCTCTTACCGCAAAAATCCAGAGACTTGGTGCAGCCGTCATTGGCTGGATGCAAAACTTAGGGAAGGCGGTAATCTTCACGACCACGGCTACCCTGCTGATTTTTACGCCACCGTTCAGGGGCAGGCGAATCATTGAACACCTGTACTTCATTGGCGTTCTGTCGATTCTGGTCGTCTCGCTGACAGCATTTTTTACCGGCATGGTCCTGGGACTGCAGGGCTACTATACGCTGTCCAAATTCGGTTCGGAAGGGCTGCTCGGCAGTGCTGTTGCCTTGAGCCTTATTCGCGAACTGGGACCTGTCCTGGCGGCGCTCATGGTTACTGGACGAGCGGGATCTGCGGTCGCCGCGAACCTCGGCGCCATGCGTATTTCCGAGCAAATTGACGCGCTCGACACCATGGACATCCATCCGGTAAAGTTTCTGGTGGCACCGCGCATTGCAGCTGCCGTCATTGCGGTGCCGCTGCTAACCGCCATTTTCGACATTGTCGGTATAATCGGAGGGTATATTTCCGGAGTTGTGATGCTGGGTGTCAGCCCGGGCATATATATCAGCGGTATGATATCGAGCACGAGAATGAACGACATTGTCAGCGGTCTTATTAAACCGGTATTTTTCGGATTCGTCATCGGCGCAGTCAGTTGCTATCGCGGTTACTTCTGCGACCGATTGAAAGCCGGGGTCAAAGGTTCCGCCGGGGTCAGCCTGGCGACCACCAGCAGCGTTGTCATTTCCAGTGTCATCATTCTGATTCTCGACTATGTTTTGACTGCTTTTCTGCTATAGGTTTTCGGAACAAGTCTAAAACTTGATTCGCGTGTGCGGAGGCACTGCGGGTAGAGACGTTGACAGCCTGCCCATGTCGGGCCAGGCTGGGGCAAATTTTAACTGCACTCCTTCATCAGAGTGATGCGGGGCGCGGGCATTTGGGCCTTACAATCAAAAGCAGCGATGCCGTTCACATCTATCGCTGCACAAATGGATATACAGCATGCCAGCTACAATTGAAGACCAGTCGAAGACAGCGTCCACGAACAACGGTGACGCCATCATCGAGTTTCGGAATGTCACCAAGAGGTTCGGTGACCTGACGATTCTCGACGACATATCCTTCAATATCAATCGCGGCGAGGTGACAACGATTTTCGGCAAAAGCGGCATGGGAAAATCCGTCATCCTCAAACACATCATCGGCCTGCTGCAACCCGATTCCGGCAGCATAATGTTCGACGGGACCGCCCTGTCCGACCTCAGTCGTTCCGAGCGGCGCGATGTAAAATCACGCGTCGGCTACATGTTTCAGAACGTTGCCCTTTTTGATTCCATGACCGTTTTCGACAATGTCGCCCTGCCGCTTCGTGAAAAGACGCAAACCAGCGAAAAGGAAATCCGCAAGAAGGTGCTGGACAGCCTGGAAAAGCTCGAGATTTCCGGCACCGCCCGAAAGTATCCGGCTGAGATCTCCGGCGGCATGCAGAAGCGTGTCGGTCTCGCCCGCGCCCTGATTATGGCCCCTGAGATAATTCTTTTCGACGAACCGACCACCGGACTCGACCCCGTACGGAAGAATGCGGTGCACAGTATGATTGCGCACATGAAGCGAAAATTCGGGTTCACCGCCGTAATCGTCAGCCACGAGATCCCGGACGTGTTCCTGATCTCACAGAAAATCATGATGCTCGACTTCGGCAAGATGCTGATCGCATGTTCTCCGGATGAATTAGACAGTATAAAAAACCCAGTTGTCCAGGACTTCATACGAGGTCAGGAAAGCACCAAGGACGATGCCACCGGACTGGACAACAAAATGACTATCGTCCATAAGTTCGATCAGGAGGTAAAGCGTCCCGGCGGTCCGCAATCCCAGGGTTCCATGATCGTCTTCCGGGCCAACGACTTCGAGGTCATCAACGAACTCCACGGCTTCGCCGCCGGACAGCGTGTCATGCAGCACCTCGGCGGATTCATCGAGGATTTCCTGCGGATATCAGGTGACAACTTCCGTTTCAGCGACGACCTGATCGTCACCATGCTGCCCAACACGCAAACCGGCATGGCCCGCGTCCTTGCAAAGAAAGTTGGCGACGCCCTCAATGAGGAGAAGTCTGCCCTATGTGAGGACGGCGAAGTGCAGGCCTACACCCTCAGCGCAGGCGTCGCCGCCACTACCGGGCGCCCAAAAATCGATGACGTGATCGCCTCGGCGATCGATGGCATGTCCGCAATTGGAAAATTTGAACCGGAACTCACAGAGGAAACCGCATGAATCAGAAAGTCGCCGAGATATTAGTAGGCATCTTTGTTCTGGTCGGGTGTGTATGCATCGGATACATGACCGTGAAGCTGGGCAAGATGGAGGTTTTTGAGTCGGATCATTATACGCTCTATGCCGAGTTCGACTCGATAACCGGGCTCAAGTCCGCGACCAATGTGGATATAGCCGGCATCAAGGTGGGCCGTGTGTCAAAACTGGTACTGGACCAGGAGGACCAGGTCGCCGTCGTTACCATGAAAATCCGCAACGACATAAAGCTCGGCGATGACGTTATCGCCTCCGTAAAAACAAGCGGACTCATTGGCGACAAGTACATAAAATTGACGCTGGGCGGTTCGGAGGATTACCTCGCAGACGGCGACTACATCACTGAAACCGAATCATCGATCGATCTCGAGGAGTTGATTAGCAAATACGTTTTCGGCGGCGTAGATTGAGCCTGTTGCCGCTGCGTTCTCCATGCCCATTGACTGGCCACTATCCCATGCCCCCAAAAAGTAGACACTCCCATGAATCGTATATTTAGATCCACCCTGGCACTGACCTGCATTTTCGCTGCTTCCATGCAATCCCTGGCAGGCGAGGCCACCAATGCCCTGGCGGTATCCGTGGACAAGGTCTTCGCGATTCTCGGCGACCCCGAAATGAAGGGGGACGAGAAGAAGGCCGAGCGACATTCAGAGATCAGGGCGGTGCTCGGCGAGGGGTTCGACTACGAAGAAATCAGCAAACGCGCCCTCGGCAAGCAATGGAAAAAGCTGAATGATGAACAGCGCACCGAGTTTGTCGGCGTCTTCGGGCAATTGCTGGAGAACACCTACATGTCCGCATTCGAGAAGTACTCCACAGAGGAAGTCAAATACGAATCAGAACGAGAACTTGGAAAGGGAAAATTCATCGTCGAAACTAAGGTCGCGAGCACGTCGAAGGTGATTCCGATCCATTACAACCTGATGAATCGCGATGGCCGTTGGTCGATCTACGATGTCAAGATAGAGGGCGTAGGCCTCGTCAAAAATTACCGCACCCAGTTTCGCAAGGTGATTTCGAAAAAATCCTACGCCGCCCTGGTAAAGCAGCTCAAGGAAAAGGTTGCCAAAGGCCCGCAAGAGAATTGAGGCCCGGAAAAGCTCCGCCACCTGTCGAGCAACAGGTGGTTCACGGTCCATTGGACACAAATGCTAACCTCCTCGAAAGGACGATATCCATGACGCCATTCACGCCGTCGTTCGCAGCTTATACCGTGCTCGCCGTAATCCTTCTCCTTGCCTTCGGAACCCCTGACTCCCTGGCCGGGGAGACAGATATGCCGCCGCCAGCAATAATGATTGCTCAGGCGGATACCGACGGCGACATGGACGACGAGGAATACGAAGATGAATACGGAGATGCTGACGAAGGGTTGTCCGACCCGCTGTATCATTGGAACTACACCTGGTATCTCTTCAACGACTGCGTCTATCTCTGGTTGCTCGAACCAGCTGCCGAAGGATACAGCGCCGTGATGCCGGAGCAGGCTCGGGGAGGTGTCCGTAATTTCTTCGACAATCTCATGATGCCCGTACGCTTCGCCAACTGCCTGCTGCAGGGCAAAGGGGGCGCCGCAGTTAACGAAGTGACCGCATTCGCAGTCAACAGCACCGTCGGCATTGTCGGCTTTCGCAATGCGGCCGGGGACATGCTTCGCTACGAACCGCAGAATGAAGACCTTGGCCAGACTTTTGGAACTTGGGGGGCGGGGCACGGATTTTATCTGGTCTGGCCCTTTGTCGGGCCATCGTCATTTCGCGATACGCTTGGGATTGTCGGTGACAGTTTAGTCACCCCGATCAATCGTCTATCCACCGATTGGTATATCGGGCTACGCGCCTACGACGTGGTCAATGACACGTCCTTTCGCATCGGAGAATACGAGAGCATGAAGCAGGCAGCCATCGACCCCTACTCATCCCTCCGTGACATCTATGTTCAATACCGTGACCAGCAGGTTGCGGAGTAGCAGGCAGTCCATGGACGACCAACTTGTCGAAGATCCCTACCTCGTAAAGGTAACCTACGAGTATCAGTTCGAGGACGGATCCACTGTCAACTTCGCCGTTGACTCCGACCTGACGTCAACAGTACAGGAGGAGTATTCCGAGGAGAAGCATAAGTGGGCGGAACTTGATTTTCACAAGTGCGATCACTGCCCCCTGTCCAGCAACGAACACAAATACTGTCCGGCAAGCCTTTCCATTGCAGACATCATCGAGTATTTCAATGATCACCCGGACCACACACACGCCAGGTGCATCGTCCATACCCAGGGAAAGACCATCGTCGCGGAAAAGGGCATCCAGGAAGCACTGGCGGCGCTCATAGGTCTGCGATTGGCTTCATCCAAATGCCCGATACTCTCCCACATGAAACCCATGGCCCGGTTTCACGATCCGTTTCTCAGCCCCTATCAACTCGTTTACCGAGCAACCTCCATGTTCCTGCTCGGACAGTATATCCGACAACTGGAAGGCGAATCGCCAGACTGGAGCGTTGACGGCCTCAAGGCGCTCTATGATAAAGTCGGGCGCGTCAATATGAAGCTATCCGAGCGCATTTGCTCCGCCGGGGATGTCGAGTCGACACCCTGCTCGATGATGATCTTCTCCGTGCTCACCATCAGCATGACGCTGCTCTTCGACGAGCACCTCGAAATCCTTAAGGGCCTCTACGAGTCGCCCGCCGCGGAGTAACGGCGGCCGGAAGCCGAAGACGGATTGATCCCCAATTTCGTCATGTAGCACAACCTCGCCCCGATGTACGACACTGGCGAGGACCTGCCTGGGGACGCTGTGGCAGCCGGTGCTTCGTTAAGGATCACCTCCGCCGTGCGTTGTACAATGAGCGGACCAATGGCCCGGCATGCCGACCATAAGGCTGCCAACAAAGAATTACTGTGCGCAGATGCATATGGAGGGTTTGGATATATCCGCGACTGACTTGTTGCAGGGGGCAACTCTGTGCTGTCGCTTGTCATTCCTTGCGTGTTAACCGCGTGAACGGTTGTCGACCTCGTCACATGCGGCTTTCGCAGATTCGACATCCCCAGTCGCGGGAGTATGTTTTGCTTCTCTCCTCCGAGCGTCAATTATCAATGGGTGAAGGCGATGAAAACTCTTGTCTATAACGGGCCTTGGGACATGTCTCTGGAAGTCGTACCGGACCCGACCCCGGTTGCCGGTGAAGTCCTGCTCAAAATTCAAACAGTCGGCATCTGCGGCAGCGACGTCCACGGGTTCACCGGCGAAAGCGGGCGGCGACGGCCAGGAATGATCATGGGCCACGAAGCCTGCGGCAAGGTCATCGAACTCGCGGACGATGTCAGCGGGTTGCAGGTGGGCGATTCCGTCGCGGTATTTCCCAGTGTGCCGTGCAGAGACTGTGAGTTCTGTGTTGCCGGTCGCGAGCAACTCTGCGAAACGAAAGAAATCATCGGCGTCAACCTGGACGACCACGGCGCCATGGCCGAGTACATGACCTACCCTGCCGACGGGCTGCACAAGCTGGCGCCGGAAATCGATCCGGCCATCGGTCTCCTTGCTGAACCGATTGGTGTCGGCATGCATGCGATCAAGTTGATGAAACCCGAACCTGACGACGTGATTGCCATTGTCGGTGGCGGCATGATTGGTACCGGGTTAACAATCGCGCTAAAGGCACACGGACTCCAGAATGTATTCGTGCTTGACATGATTCCTGAAAAACTCGAACTCGTCGCCTCCTTCGGGGCGCACCCGATCAACATCAAAACTGAAGACCCGGCCGCAGTCATGCAGAAAATTGCCGGGCGACCGACCGCCAACGGGGCCTTCGAAGCGGTCGGCCGTGGCCCCACAGTGCGTTCTGCGTTTGACTTGCTGGGGACCGGCGGAACGCTGGTCGTCATCGGCAACCTCGACCAGGAGTTTACATTACCCATGCAGTTGGTAACCTGGCGGGAAACGATCATTCGCGGCTCCTATGGCTTTTCCTGTGCGGACTTCAAAGACGCCGTGGATTTGATCAATCAGGGCAATATCGACTTGACCCCGCTGATCACCGGGCGTTGTACCTTAGAAGAGGCACCCGAGATCATGACCAAGCTCGGCCGTGAAGAAATGCAGGCAACCAAGATGGTCATCTGCCCGTAGGTTTCGCCTGAACAAGCGAAATCAACTTACTTGTGGCTGACCTTCGAACTGGAAATAGAACGTGGCAACGGCAGGGACCAAAGAACTGATCCGCAATCGTAAGGCGCGGCATGATTTTCATGTGCTGGAGACCTACGAGACCGGTATCGCGCTGGTCGGCACCGAGGTCAAGTCCTGCCGAGCCCACAATATCAGCATGGCGGATGCGTACGCTCGCATCGAAGGCGGTGAGTTGTGGATGTACAATGTACACATCGACGAGTTCGTCCACGGCAACCGCTTCAACCATGCCCCAAGGCGACGCCGGAAGCTCCTGGTGCACCGCGCGGAACTCCGCAAGATCAAGCAACAACTCGACGCCAAAGGCCTGACAGCTGTGCCGCTGTCGCTGTACCTGAAACGGGGCAAGGTAAAAGTCCAGCTCGGCATCTGCCGGGGAAAAAGCAAAGGCGACAAACGCGAGACCGTCAAAAAACGCGAGGCGCAGATCGAAATGCGCAAGGCGCTGAAGAACATGTAAGCAAGGCTTCGCAAAGCCTGTCAGTGAACTGTTTTAATCAAATTTGCCATTTGCCACTGGCCTCCTGCTTTCAGCACCACGCCTTGGGGCATGCGAAGACCACCTGCCGCCGCATATGAATGTTTCCGATTTCGACTATGAACTACCTGAGGAACTGATCGCCCAGGCGCCGGCGACCGAACGGCGTGCATCACGCATGCTCGTGATGTCGCGGACAACCGGCCATTCCGAGGTTCGACAGTTTACGGAGTTTGCAGAGTACCTGCATCCGAGCGACTGCCTGGTCCTCAACGACACCCGCGTCATTCCGGCACGCATTTTTGGAACGAAAATTCCAACTGGAGGTGCCGTCGAAGCGCTGCTCACCACGCCTGTCCGAGACGGCGTCTGGCAGGCAATGCTCAAACCCGGCCGCCGGCTGCCTCTCGGCAGCCGCGTCGCGATTACCGGCAGTGATGCAGAGTTCGAAGTCACCGGGCGTGATCCTGCAGGCACTTTCGAGATCACTTTCTCCACGACAGCGGTTTTCGAGCTGTTGCAAAAATCTGGACACGTGCCACTGCCGCCGTACATCCGGCGTTCCGATGACACCACCGATGCAGCCCGTTATCAGACCGTGTACAACGCCACGCCGGGTGCAGTGGCAGCGCCGACTGCCGGGCTTCACTTCGACGAGGAGATGCTAAAGCAGATCGAGGCGATGGGAATTGCGATCACACACCTGACTCTGCACATTGGGATCGGCACTTTTCAGCCCGTTGCGGTGGAGCAGCTCGAGGATCACGTGATGCACACCGAGCAGTACAGCCTGGGTGCCGAGGCGGCGGCCTGCATCAATCAACGGCGAGCCGCCGGCGGCAGGGTGATTGCTGTGGGCACAACCAGTGTTCGGGTACTGGAGACATGCACGACAGATGACGGGATCACGCAACCGGCTACGGGGACGACTGGAATATTTCTGTACCCGCCCTACAGGCCACGATCCGTCGACATGCTGCTGACTAATTTTCATCTGCCGCGCTCGACTTTGCTGATGCTGGTGTCTACATTCGCCAAACGTGAACACGTGCTGGCCGCCTATCAGCAGGCGATCGCCGAACGCATGAGGTTTTACAGCTACGGCGATTGCATGTTGCTGGTGTAAGAAGGCAGGAGTCGGCGTGTTCCAGGTTTACCCATAAGCGCTCCTTTCAATCGCGCTGACGACGAAAAGCGTGCCGAGTGGGAAACGACAATCCGATGCCGGGGTTCATTTTGACCAGTTCCGTAACAGTGATCCGACGCAAGAAGCGCTCGGCCAAGGGGGTGGCCAGTCTTTTCATTCTGGTTGTCCTGACAATGGCGGCGGCGTTCGGATGGCGCTGGTGGTCGCAACGGAACGACACTGAATCGGAGCGTTACAATTCACTGATTGAGCAGACGGCGAGTCGGCACAACATGGATCCCAGCCTTATCAAGGCAGTCATTTGCCAGGAAAGCAATTTCAATGCAAATGCTCGCGGCAAGGCTGGAGAGTATGGACTCATGCAGATTACCGAAGGCGCCGCAAAGGACTGGGAACGGGGTACCGGCAAAAGCTTTGGTTCGCCCGGTTCGTTGTTCCGTCCAAAACTCAATGTCGAGATCGGCACCTGGTACCTGGCTCAGGGCTACCTCAAGTGGAAGGGGCATGATGAAGTGCTGGCGCTGAGCCTTGCCCACTACAATGCTGGGCCGAGTCGGGCCCAGGAATGGGCGGACGCTGCCGGCGAAAAAAAAATTGTTGATACAATTCCCTTCTCGTCAACGAAGCAGTATATTAAACATGTGAAGCAGCACTACAAAACTTTCAGCAAGGAACGACGATTCCACCATGAAACGGAAGAGCCCTAAACACATTCAAGCGCTGATCAATCTGCTTGAAGACGAAGACCGACATGTCTCTTCGATGGCGATGGAGCAATTGCTGACACTTGACGGCGATGTTGACCGGTTGATCGCCGAGTTTCAGGAGGCGCCCAACCCCGTCCTGCGTGGCCGCATCCATCAACTCGGAAACATCGTCAAACTGCGGCGGGAACGCACCTTGCTGATCAATGAAGTGGTTGACGGAAAGCCGACAGTCTGGGATGGCATCCTGCGCATCAATCGCCAGTACAATCCGCAGATGAATCTGCGCAACCTCAATCGCATGATCGAGGAACTGGCGGCGCGTGTACCCAGTCCGATTTCAACAGTCGGCATGGCAACGTTCATGCACAACGAGACCTTCTCCTTCACAGGCGAAGACATTCTCGGCGCCGACCTTTACCTGCTCGAGGATGTCCTGACCCAGCATGTCGGGGCTCCCATCCTGCTCAGTGTCATCGCCAAGCATTTGGGAGAGATCTACGGGTGGAATGCCCTGATCGTCCTGTTCAAGGGCAAACATTGCCTGTACGACGAGCAGACCTGCGACCTGGTCGAACCCGCAGAAGGCTGGCGGGTCACACGTTTGAACCGTGACGACAAGCTCCATCCTTGCGCCGATCGCGACATATGGCTGACAATCCTTTGCCAGCTGTTTCTTTCGGCCCTGCTCGAAGGGAGGCTACAGACTATTCACCGGATCGGAAGCATCCTGTCCCGCCTGTGTGGCGGTGAGTTCAGCAAACTGCCCTTCCCTCTTGGGAGCTGATCGCGTAGAATCCGTGTGAATAATCCAAATTAGCGTTTGAAGGACAACGCTTCACGGGCCATTATTACCACATGCGCAGTGTCCGTTGTTTGCGATGACATCAATAAAAGCCACACAGAGAAAGTAACTTGAGAACACTTTTCAGCATTTTCGCAGGGGCTCTGGTTTGTCTCCCTGTTCTGGCAGTCAAAGGCGTCAATGACCTGCCCAGATACGACTATGAGATAGAACTGCGCACCATCAGGCAGGCTTTGCCCAAGGTCAAGATGAAACACCTTGCCGCCGAAATCAATCTTGACATGCCGGTGCGAGCGCCAATGCTGCTGGACGATCAAGTCGAAAGACGCATTGAACAGAAAGTACTGGCAGCTATAGAGGCGAAATTCCCATCCGCCCGCTACGATGAGATTGCCGAGGCGGCGAGTGAAAAATTCCGCATGTACAAAATCGGCGATTTCGTTTCGATCGATGGCATACAGCGCGGCGAGTGGCGCAGAATTGAGGGGCACCTCGACGCGATCACCAGCGAGCGTATAAAGCTGGGCGACATCTACTATGCCCGCCAGGACCTCACCGACTTATCCCGTCCGAAATTCTACCGCGAGGACCACGAGGAGGCGGTTCGCAAATACATTACCATTCAGACACGCAACTTCGATTTGGCCAAGAAGGAGTTCCGGGAAGAACAGCGCCGGTTGTTTGCCAATCAGGAATGGCCGAAATTCGGGTATGTCTACTCGCGTCGCATGCGCCGATGGGTGCCAGCCGAAGCGGTTCTGCGCAGCCGCTACCAGAAAAAAGTTAAAAGTGTGGCGGCCGAACTGCGAGACGCGATCAAGGAAGAGATCTACGCTAAGAACGGTTACATCCTGGACAAGCTCAACCAGCAGTGGGTGCTTGAAGGCGATGCTGCACTGGCAAGCCAAAGTACGATGCTCGCCAAGGTTCGACAATTCCTTCTGCAGGACTCAAAGGAAAGTCAGCCGGGAAACGGTCCTGGGAAACAGGACAACAGCAATCCCGGCGGTGAATGGGAAGATGAATGGGGTGATGAGGACCAGGGCAACATTGGTCAGGACGGCAGCGCAGTTCAGGCTGCGATGGTTCCGGCACTCGAGCAAGGCCTGCGCCCGAAGCAACCGAACGACGCCAGTGATTTCCATAACGTGTGATCACCGCGCTGTCGCCAACCCGCACGCCGATTAATCCTCTATCAGTCATCTGCGGATGGACGCCGCCGCTGTGACTTCTTTTGTGATTGTTGATCCCTTGCCTTCCGGCGTCGCTCCAGTGCCCCCCTAGATACTCGCGTCGGCGTACGTTTCGGCTTGCGATAGTTCAAGCGCGCGACGAGTGTCCGTAACTTGACGATACAGTCCCGACGATTCATCGCCTGGCTGCGATGCCGCTGGCTGTTCACCACCAGCCCAGTCGGCAGATGCTCGAGGCGCATCGCGGTATCGGTCGTATTGACGTGCTGGCCACCCGGCCCACTTGACCGTGTCGCGGTAAACCGGCATTCCCGTAGTAAGCCCTCATCGTCTTCCGGCAATATTATTTTCTTTTGTTGTGCCATGTCGGTGCCATTTCTTTCACTTTCCTGTATCTCTGCGACCGATAATGCTTGGCCAAAGCCGTGATATCGTAGGCTGCTGAGAAAATATACGCATCCTGCATGTGTCGGTGCGGACATAAATACGGTAAGCCGGAAGTGCTTGGTAAGCAATGTCCATTCACTAAGTGGCAGTTAACGGAAAATCGTGATCGGACGGCGTAAAACGCTGTAGACGCAGACGGCAGAATTATACTCAGTGCGGGAAAGCCTGATTGTGACGGGCGTCATTTATTGCCCATGCACTTCCGAATCTATAGTCGAGCAGTCGGCTCATTTGCATTCTAATTCCACGGATGAGGGAGGATTGATAGTATACCGCGATGGATTGGTTTTCTTTGCTTACGTCGAAAAAGATTGACGAACAGGATCCATACGTCCAAGTTTAGCGGCCAACCTTGAGATCGGATGAGTCGTACACCGAAACTAAAGCCTGCAAAATAACTAAGGAACAGAAATGGAACACAGCACGCGCCTCCACCGATGCATTGCTGAATCCCGGCTTGGGGTCGGAATGTTCTTCGGCTTGAACTCGCCGTCATTTGCCGAATTGATCGCCAACGGCACCGAACTGGACTTTGCCGTTGTAGAACTTCAGCATGCTCAGGTGAGTTCCGGGGACAGTACAGCAATTCTGCGCGCCGTTCAGGCAGCCGACCCTGACGTTACCCCCCTGGTGAGACTGCCTGACCACAGCGTATACTGGATTCAACAGTCCCTGGATGCAGGGTTCACAGGAATGATTGCCCCTCTGGTTGAATCGGCTGCTCAGGCGGAGTCCCTGGTTCGCGCCGCATACTTCCCGCCGCTGGGAGACCGTTCTTTTGCCGGCAGCATCCGGGCCGTGATGTACGAGCTCGAACCCGACACCGCGAACGAACGGATGTTGCTGTTGCCTCAGATCGAATCGGCCAAGGGACTCGAACAACTGGAGGCAATTGTCGCCGTCGATGGTGTCAGCGGCGCCCTTGTCGGGCCAGAGGACCTGAGCTTGAGTTGCGGTTGGCGCGGCAAGGACTTGTGGTCGTATGCCCCCTTTTTGGAAGCAGTCGAACGAGTCATAGCCACCTGCCGCAGGCACGGAAAAATAGCGGCCATACTCAGCGGTGCCTTCAACGATGCGCAGAAGGCCGGCTTTGACATAATAGGCTTCGCCAGCGACCAGGCCATGGCTCGAATCGACGTGGTTGGCACTGTTAACGAACGAGCCGCCCAACTGCGAGAAGGACGGATCGCACTGAGTGCCGGAAACAGCCCCGGCAGCGCCTCCGGCCATAGGCAGCAGATCGCCGCATACCGTTCATGCTTACAGCGATTCGACCAGTGGGTCGAGACCCACCTGTG
The DNA here is from genome assembly GCA_964460215.1 of uncultured Lentisphaerales bacterium. Taxonomy (GTDB): domain Bacteria; phylum Verrucomicrobiota; class Lentisphaeria; order JABSQK01; family CAJWLW01; genus CAJWLW01. Next base: position 35,631 of record CAYWQM010000024.1, on the reverse strand, counting down.
CGAGGGAAGCAAGGGCTGGAAGACTGAGACTTCGGCAGATGGATATTTCTCCCTTGGCGTCTATGGCGTACACTGCGGACGTCCTGATTGGACACATCGGGTGCTTGGCCATGTTGAGCAAAACTTCATAGACGGAGACGGCAGCCTGCGGCAGAAGGAGAATCGAGATCAGATGATCACCTACGTTCCGAGCTGGCTGGCATGGGCCGCATTCAGGACGGAGAAATTTCAACTGAACCGGCAGCTGTTGGATTTCATTGAAGGCTTCCAGGATCCATCTTCAGGCGGTTTTTTTGCCGGCCCCGCCGAGTGCGAGAATCAACGTGGCGCGATCGACCTCGACAGTACGACCCTGAGTATTCTTGTGCTCGCCCAGGGGGGGCGTGCGAAGACCGCTGCCAGGGGAGGCGATTATCTGATTAACCTGTGCCGAGTCCAGCCGGAACCAGAACTGCAGTTTTGTACCGGGTGGTCCGAACCGGAGGGGCTGCAAACGGAAGCCGATCAAGTTGCATCGACCACCATACTGCGGTGGGACCTGCCGCAGCAGCACTATTACAAGGTGGGGCTGATCGTTGAAGCACTGGTACATGTCTACGGCACGACGGGTGACCGCAACTATCTGGATGCTGCCGTGACGCTGTACGATGACACCATCGCCCGGGCAACAGACCTATGGACCAACACGCTCAGCCACAAGATGTGCTGGGCGGCAACGACGTTGCACGCCGTCACCAGCGAGACCGCCTACCTGGATCACGCGTGCAGGTTCGCCGACCATATCGTCAGCCTGCAGCAGACGGATGGCGCCTTCACTTATCCTGAGATCTGGCCAAGCTATCCACCCGAACGTTGGGAGTCGTTGGCTAATATCGGCCCCCAGTTCGCCTTCTGGATTGCGCGAACGCTGCAGGCGTTGGAAGGGGTTTGCGTGGAGGGATGAGGGTGCCGCGCCGACTTGATCAGGCGATAAAAAACGGCTGCGTCCAGGCAAACTGTTCACCACGCCCCCAACATTCGAAGCGGACGTAGCTGTTCTCATCCGGAACATCGATTTCAATAGTGGACTCGTTCACGCTCGCCAGGCGCCCGCCGCCACTTGCAATGGCCACGATACGCTCCGCATCCGCTGTCTGCACCACGATGCGTTGCCCGTCCGCCATGATATCTGTAATCGTCACGCCGGTCGAAGCATAGAACCGCCCGTTGCGGAGGGCGTCAATCACCCCTGCTGCGGTATGTTCCTTGACATAGGCCATGCTCCATCCGAGCGCGATGGTATCCAACCCGTGTGCATCGTCATTGGCATAGCCCCAGACACGCCGCCCCTCACCAAGAAGAAGGTCCCACTTGGCAGTCGAATATGGACTGCCGGGGTTGCAGGTGCCCTGGCCGTTGAATATCTCAATCCCCTCATAGCCGTCCCACAGCCGCAGCTGCGTGATAGGCGTGTGGTCAAAACTGCTTTCCCGATTGAGATGTGCCGGAATGACAAAGCCCCCACTCGCCAAACCTGCCTCGATCACTGCCTGGCGGTCGGAAGAAGGCTCGATCGGTCGGTCTCCATTGAGGCACAGCACATGCGGACCATTTGCGGTCGCTTCCACGCCTGTAATAAGAATCAACCCGTTATCCTCGAGTGATTCATGATCCGTCGCCGACGTGTAGACATCGTGATCCGTGATCGCCAGGAAATCATAGCCGAGCCTGGCATAGGCATCGACAAGCTCTTGAGGCATCAGGCTGCCGTCGGATGCAGTGGTATGGGCGTGTAAATTCCCACGCAACCAAGAGCCGCCGGTCAAGTCCGCATAAGGGTTGGCAGTGATTTGGGCCATGGGGATAAGGTTGCCTCAACCGGTCAGTCACATTCCCCGCTCTCACGTGGCGGCACAACGAACTCGTTCAAATCTGTACAACCCAATATAGGGGACAAGGGGAAAGTGACAAGTGACAGGCCTCGATCCACAGCATGGGGAAACCGGTCGCCTCTTTCGTCGCCATCCTGACCTTTATGAATTTGATTTCCCATTGAAAGACCTTACCAAAAAACTTGAAAAATGTGGCACCACCGTCAGAATAACAAAATTCAACCCGGATCAGAAATCCCAGCGGGTATGCAATCGATATGCGATGAAAGGAGACACACATATGTCCTCGTTACAAAGTTCGGAAAACGGTCACATCAATCCCGATGCCCTCGGATTGACACTGCAATTCGCAGATGGTTTTGACCAGGAATGTTTTGACTCCTCCCGCTGGATAAAGTGGATGGGCGTGGCCAGAACAGAAAATGGATACGGCCTCTTCGTGGAGGCAACTGCACCGGGCGAATGGGGGGATGGGGGCATTTCCACACGGGAAAAACAGTTCAATCCCGGCCTGAAAGGTACGAATGGCGTTGAGGTAACCTTTGTGGGACATGCTCAACCGGGCGAGTTACCCAACAATCAGGATCATCCCGAACACATCGGCAACCCGCTCGCGGGCTCCTATGTCACGGGAATGTGCCTGACAATTTCCAACTACCATGGGCCCATCGTGCCGGACTTTGAGGGGGATCCGGAAAGCATCGATCCCGAACCTGTCGACTCTGGCTTGATGAGCGGCTACCGGGCGTCAGGAAAGTGTCCCAGCAGAAGGAGAGGTGTGCAAATCCATTTTGACTGGATGAACAAATGGGAACTCGACTATTTCCTCTGTCGTTCTATCATTCCCGGGGATTACGAAAAATATTCGGAGTGGGATGTGCGTTTGGATTCACTCGAAGAATACATGGCAAAAGGACAATTCATTGGTGGTGCCTGCTTTGTACTTGCAGCGAGACATTACTCCCCGGACCAGACTGTTAATCCATTGGGGCGACGTTACGGACTTTACCTTACCGATGATGGCAATACCGTGTCCTGGACGTTGGATGGAAAGCTCATGGATACCGTTGACATTAGTGGCTATTTCAATTCCACTTCCGAATCCGTCAGCGACGGCGCCTACGTCTCGCTCTCTGGTGCGGGGTATCAACCTCACATCTGGAAAATTGATGATGTCGAGATTTATACCAGCGGTTAAAAGTATCTGGCCGCAAGTTCTAATTAATCAACCCCTTCGAGTGGCGAGTGCCACGCAGCAGAAGAATACCAAGCAGCAAAGACGGGAACGGCTTTGGACTGAAAAGTGATCGGGATCCCGCAGCCTTACCAGGCAGTCCAGCCGCCATCTACGGTAATGTTTTGACCGGTCATATAACTGCCGGCGTCACTGACCAACAGCAGCAAAGCACCCTTTAGCTCGTGCGGTTGGCCCATACGTTTCATCGGCAATTTTGAGCTCAGTCGCTGCACCATCTCAGGCTTGACGCCATCTCCGGGAAAAGGGCCCGGGCTCAGGCAATTGACGCGCACACCGTCCCCTGCCCAGTACGCCGCCATGTGACGTGTCATGTGAATCGTGCCGCCCTTAAGTGAATGATAGGCGACCGGACTGGCAATGCTCACATCCTCGTAGGCATCCGGATACGAAGCAACCTGCCCATACATCGAACCGATATTGACTACCGCCCCGCCACCACCTCTCTCCACGGCATGATTGCGCAGTTCACGAGCTAGCACGAAATATCCCGCATTGTTGTGCTGGTGCCTGGCAAACTCATCGAAAGTAACGTCCGTGAGATCTTTCGGACACGCCTCGAGACCGTTATTGATCAGGATATCGACCTGCCCGGCAACTTCTACTGCTTCGGCAAAGCCCGCAACGACACTGTCGCCGTCCATCTGGTCGAGCTCGACACCATAGTGAGTCGCATCACCCGGCAGCTTTGCGGCAGCGGCACGCGCACGGTCGCGGTCGCGACTGGCAATAACAACGGAAGCACCGGCTTCCGCCAAGGCGGCTGAAAACGCCGTGCCCAGCCATCCCGTGCCGCCGGTAATCAGCGCCGTGCGCCCATTGAGATCGAATTGTTGAAGGACGTTGTGACTCTCAGGCATGAGAAACTCCGGGTGGAGGGTTGCGGTATTGCAGATGTTGCGATCAGCGTCTGCCCGATCTTGGTGATCGGGACCTGAAATCGGGAGTGTTACTTGAACACCTTAGCCCAGGCTTCGAGAAATACCCGTTTCGTATTGGCCAGCACGAGATCGATGTTGTGATTCGGACCAGGCTTCACCTCGAACGAAAAAACTGGCAGACGGGTAGCACTGGCACGGTCGAAATATCCTGTTCGCAAGAGCACCGAAATGTAGTCCGCCAGCTCAGGCACATCATTCTCGCCGCCGGGATATCCGAAATACGGATGCTGATCGCCGTACATCGGATCGCCCTTGTCCTTGAGGAAGGCGTTGCCCGCATGGGCGTGATTGAAGTGCTCGCCCAGCAGCGGCACGGTCTCTGCTGCTGTCTCGCCCAGGATCGGCAGATGACTGAGGTCGAGGCAGATGCCGAAATTGTCCACCTGCTCACT
>CAYWQM010000024.1:30719-31162 GCA_964460215.1 uncultured Lentisphaerales bacterium | reverse complement strand
CCGCGGGTCCGATCAGGCACTTTTTCTCGATATCGCGATCGAACTGCTCACAGGTCACCGCCAGGCCGCGTTCGCCAGCGTACTGGCAAAGCTCCACGGTCGCCGCCACCAAAACATCGAGCGCCTCGTCCTCGGTTGCAGCGTCACCATAGGGGCCGGAGAGAAAAGTCCAAGCCCCCGCCCCCAGCTCGACAGCTTCGTCGATGCTGGCCTTCAACCGCTCCAGCGCCGCGCCGCGTACAGCGTCGTCCGTGGCGTTGAGATTGAGTTTGCCACCGAGAATCAGTGGATGTGCACCGTAGCCAAGCTGCAGATGTGCAGATTCCGCAATCGCCTTGACGACAGCCCGGTCCTGCTCTGGAATCGTGGTGATTTCGAGAAAATCAAAAAATTCGTCGGCGGCGATCTTTTAGATACTGCCGACAATATCGCCCTCCCCTTTC
>CAYWQM010000024.1:0-30709 GCA_964460215.1 uncultured Lentisphaerales bacterium | reverse complement strand
TCTGGGCAAACGGGAACGCCATGAAGTGCACAAGCCCGACCTGGGCAACGGATAGATGAGAACTCATATGACTCTAAAGGTTCAGGGTTGGTTGTCGTTGTCCGGGCCGATCGCAGCTCTTTGTTGACGATCACTCGCACGCCGCGCTAACAGGTACGGTATGACCAGGCCCACTGCATGACGACAAAAAGCTGGCGTTTCAAGCTGACAAGATAGTAGATATGCACCAACAGCCAAGCAATTCCGGCATCAAACACGGTGAATTTTTCTCGTTGTCCCATGCCGTTACTTTGCTTAATTCCAAATCTCCAGCGCAAATCCGGGATGATCAACAAAAGGATTGCGATTGCCTTGCCGTTCATGAATCCGTTCGTGACGTCTCCGCTCTGCGTCGTCCGGTGGATCCTCGGCGTGCCATCGCAGCAGCGTCGACAACTTACCGTGTTCCGCCCGCAGGACTTTAGGATTGACTTTCTCCACCAGCTCCAGGTCCAATTCCCCATCGCCGCCTTCGTAACGGACGGCCATATAGAACAACATGCGTGCAACATCACCGCGTACAGCGGGTCGCGGCGACCAGCTGTCGGCATCGACGCGGCACGCAGTCCGGCCGTTGGGGTCGGCGTATGGCTGGCCGCCGTCATCGAAGTCGAGGTGACCACGACGCGCATTGACACTCACATCCGTGGCACGAATATGATGCAGATCGGTGCCGGCGCCCGGTGCAGTGCCGAAGCGGCCGCGGCCTTTCGCCCAGACATGTTCACGATTCCACTGATCCGGATGACCGCCGAACCTCGACTTGGGCACGGACCAGCCGCTGTAGAACAGAATGACATTGTCCGGATTCTCTGGGTCCTCATCCGTGTATTTCAACGCTTCCCGGACCTGGCGGTAGTCCAAATGCTGCATCGACAATGTCTCCGCGTGCAAACGTCGGCGCAGCTCCGCGCCCTCTCGCGTTTCAGCAGAAGCTTCTTCCGTCGGCGGACGCGCACAAGAGCTGTGCAGCAAAGCCGCAGCAACTGCGACAGATCGGATCATCAAGGTGAGCATGTTGACAATATTACCTGTCTACGGTCGAATATCCGGCGCAAATAGGCATACCTGATGAATTGCACCATAGTATGCGAACGGCTACCACTATTGATCGGGCGTGCCATGCGAATTGCTGTACTTCTGTTCCTCACCACAGGCGCCGTGCTGGCCACTACGCCTGAGGCCTACCTTGTCACGGCAGCCTCCGCCGATCTACTCCGAAACGACCGGGTCGTGCGCCAATTGCGACGCGGTACGCTTCTGCAAGGCAGTCCCAGTCGATCCCAACCCGGCTGGCTGGTAATATCCTTCAGCGACCAGAAATACCTGGCACGCCGCCGGGATTTCGAAACATTCCATGAGAGGGAACTGGCCGCAAGTCGCCGCATCAGCGACCATGAAGTCGGGATCGAACGCCTGTCGGCTGAGCGGACTCGCACCAGCACCGCCGTACTTAGCCGCAGATTAGCTCGTGGCAAACTCCGTTTCGACCGCTTTATCACGTTTCGCATTCCATCCATCGAAACTCGAACAATTCAGGGCAGCCTCGAGGGACCTGCGGATGTCATTGACCGACAGAAGGCAGAGGGTTTCGGGGTTCACGTGGAGAATGTCCGAATCAGCCAGCTGGAGGCGGAGAAACGCCGACGCATTCCGTTTCGCCAGTACCGGTTGGATGTCACATACACCATCCAGCGCAAGGGCGATTCAAAGAAAATCCGCCGAATGGCCAAGGAACTCGAGGAGGAAAACGAGGAACTAAATACAGGTCTCCGGGACCTTGACGAGAAGCGCAGGAAATTGCGGCAACAGCACGCCATCGAAACCTGGCGCCTCGAGTTTTTGCGCACCCGGCTGGAGCAATTTTCGGAAACCGGCGACGATATATTGTCACGTATCTTCAGAACCACGGGAACAACCCCCACGTATGCCGACAACCGAATCGTTGGTGAGATCTCCGCGGACACCCTGCTCCTGGCCCGGAGCAAATCGCCCGACAATTCCTGGATCAGCGTCCAGCACGGGGGCAGAATCGTCCGCTGCCGTGCCAGCCGCCTGCAGAATATCGAAAGTGCGTTGCTGAAACTAGTCAAGCGTATCTCCAGCATTCGTTCTGAGCTCAACTGGCAAAAACTGACGCTGACACGGCTCGAGACGGAACGCAAGCAACTCAATCAGCAGACGGCACTGATCGATTTCGCAGTGCACGAAAAGCCCCACGGCTTTGTCGTGAACCAGGTCGGCGAGCACGCCAGGGACATCGTCTACGGCGTGGGCGAAATCCTCACAGCTCCCGACAGGGACAAGGCTGTTTCCCAACTCGCGAGAGATGTCGCTACGATCACCGATCAAATCGACGATGCCCGAAAAGTCATGCAGGATCGACAGCATGCTCTCGACGCAACCCAGAAAAAGCTTAATGACCTGCAGGGCATTATCATGGACATGATCAAAGGAACAGAGCAATGACTGCCTTCAAACGACTCATGCTGTCATTTATCATTGTCGTTCCCCTGGTCACGGCGGACGAGTTGTTTGTGGTGGCACAGCCAACTCTGGAACTCACCGACGAAACCACCCGATACCGCCTCGCCTTCGGGGACGTTGTCAACGGCCGGCGGCTAGGTCAGGATAGCGTCGAAGTTTCCTGGAAAAATGCAACGGCCAGGGTCGCGCTTAGCGGCCTGTGGCCGGAAAAGCTGCTTGCCGAAAAAGATTTTGTGGAGCAGGCAGACCTCGCAAACGAAATCGATGCGGTGGCAAAGCAGCGAGATCAGGCCCGGGTCAAAGTCCTCGAACTTTACGAGAAATCTTACACACTTACCGTCGATCGGGCAATATGGGTTGTCATGCAGCAGATCAGCTATTCCCGTGAAGGCCCGGTGAACGTCGAGGCGAAGCCGCCACGGACTTTTCGCAAGGGCAACCGCCGTATGCGACGTGAATTGTCAAAAGTGATCGATGAGATCGAGGAAACCCACGACATACTCTCCAACCTGGACAAAAAGATCGGCGATGCCATTAGCGAACTCGCCGAGGAACGGGAACAACGGCGACATGGCGTGTCCGCAATTCAGGCGTATCACCGGAATCCGAAAACCTACCGCTTTCAAAAATTCCACGTCCTTCGGCGCACCACGGTGGAGGGGCGTGAGGACCTGCAGGCCCACGTGCTGAACAAGGGTGAATCGATTCGGGCCCAAATGGTGCCGTCGTCACCCAAATGGGTTGAGACAGAAGGAGGGGCACGCATCAGGCGGCGGAACCTTCAGTCCGGCGTAAGCCGTCGCGTTCGGCATGCCCGGGTAACAGCACGGGCTCAAGCCGATGCTGCCCGGCTATTTGACGAAATCAACTTCTATCAGGCTCGTCTGGACTTGCTCGAGAGCACTCAATTGGGCGTCAGAGTTCAGAGTGCACTCGAAGGAGAGTGGCTGGTTATCGAGGACCCGAACGACTGCGCTCATTGCCGTCGTCCAAAGAAAAATACGGATTGCAGGCAGGGAATCATCGAGCGGCTCGACTCCCGCAATCTGAAAAAGTGGCTGCGCGACTGGCAGGATGAGCGCGAGCAGATGCTCAAAACATTGGACGAAAAATGGGCTGCATATGCCAAGGCTCGTCGAAAGAACGTCATGCTGGAACTTGTAGGCACGGACTTGTAGCTCAAAGCGTACGGACAGTTCCCGGGCCTTGGCTTCAGTCTTGCCACAGGACGACTGGCGCGGCCAGCCGTCCATGCGAACCTCAACTTACCTCGGCACCACTCGGGAAGTCGTCGTCGTCGAGCGTTACCAAAGTCAGCTTCTTCTTCTTCTTCGCGGCCAGCAACATGCCATTGGATTCAAAGCCGCGAATTGTGCGCGGCTCCAGGTTGGTCACGACAACGATCATTTTGCCGATCAGCGCTGCCGGCTCATAAAATTTCGCGATCCCGGCAATGATCTGGCGAGTCTCCTTGCCGAGCTCCACATCAAGCCGCAGCACACGGTCTGCGCCTTCGACTGGCTCCGCTGCCATGATGCGCGCAGTTTTCAATTTCACCTTGGCTACATCATCGAACTCGATGACGTTCTCCGCCACCTCCACTACTTCGGCAAGCGCCGGAGCCTCTTCCGAAGCGTCCTGCTGATACGCCTGGATATCGATCCGCGGGAACAGGGTCTCGACCTTCTGCGTCCGGGCACCGGGGCGCAATTGTCCCCAGGCACTTAGCCGGGCGACATTGGGCACTAACTGGTCGTCTGCCAGGCCGAGGCCGCGGCGCAATTCGTTCATCTTCTCGGGCATCACCGGATAGAGCAGGCCACTGACGACTCGCAAGGCTTCAGCGGCGGTGTACAGGACCGTGCCGAGGCGCTCGGAGTTATTGTCGCGCGCCAGGAACCACGGCGTTGTCTGCTCGAAATAACGATTGCAGGCAGCAACCACCCCCATAACCGCTTCGAGACCACGGTCTATCGTCATGTTGTTGACGCATGCCGCCATAGCCTCGACCCCTGCCAGCGCCGTTGCCTGTAGCGCCGTATCCGCCTCTTCCAGGATCCCCGGTTCCGGGACAACCCCGCCTGCATTGCGTTCGATCAACTTGACGACTCGATTGAACATGTTGCCCAACGCATCGGCCAAATCATTGTTGTAACGCTCCATAAAGCCGATATCGGAAAATGTTGCATCCTTGCCCAGGACCATCTCCGCCATGAGGAAATAGCGAAACCCATCGACTCCGAATTCGTCGCACATGGCGATCGGGTCAACCGCATTCCCTACGGACTTACCCATTTTGTCCTTGCCTATAAGCCACCAACCATGCGCAAAAACAGTTCGTGGCAGTGGCAATCCGATAGCTTTCAACATGGTCGGCCAGTAGACCGTATGCGTTGTCAGGATATCTTTGCCGATCAGGTGGTAGTCAACCGGCCACCACTTCTTACAGCGCTCGTCGTCGTTGCCGTAACCGATGGCGCTGATGTAGTTGACCAGCGCGTCGAACCACACATAACAGACGTAATCGTCGTCAAACGGCAGGTCAATCCCCCAGGACAGCCGTGATTTCGGCCGGGAAATGCAAAGGTCCTCAAGCGGTTTGCGGAGAAAACCAAGGGTCTCGTTGGCGCGGAAGTCCGGCTGTATGAAATCAGGATTGCTGTTGATGTATTCGACAAGCCAGTCCTGATACTTGCCCATGCGGAAGAAATAGTTGGACTCGACTATTTTCTCGACGCCCCGTTCGCATTCCGGACACTTGTCATCGACCAGGTCTTTCTCCGTGAAGAAACGCTCGCAAGGCGTGCAGTACGACCCCTTGTAATCGGACTTGTAGATCTCGTCGCGATCGTACAGGTCCTGCAGGATTTTCTGCACGATAGTCTTGTGCCGATCTTCCGTGGTGCGGATGAAATCGTCGTTGGTGATATCCAGGCGCTGCCACAATTCAAGAAAGGGCTTGACCGTGTTGTCCGCATGTTCCTGTGCCGTGACGCCCTTCTCACTGGCGGCTGCATCGACCTTTTGGCCGTGCTCATCGGTGCCGGTCAGGAAAAACGTTTCCTCACCGAGCAATCGATGATACCGCGCCAGGACATCGGCCAGGATGGTTGTGTAGGCATGGCCGATATGCGGCTTGTCATTGACGTAATAGATCGGGGTCGTTATGTAGAACTTGTTCATTTTTGAATTGCAGGTCTCAGGTTTCAGCTGTGAGAAAAAAACGGCGCCGCTGTCAAACTTATCCGACTGCCAGTTACGCATTCACAGGCAGTTGACACGTGAAACAACCTCCCTTCACCCGGCAACCGGTACAGTCAACTCGTTGTACAGTTTTTCAAAGCACTCCGTGATGCCTTCCTCGGATTCGCAACCCATAATCTTCTCCGGCGTGTATTGAACGATCGTCTTGATTTCCTCACCGGACTCAGCAGCATCCGAAACAACATAGCGGACAACCACCTCCGTTTCAGTTGCGAAAAGTGTGCTGACGCATTCGTTTGCAGGAAAATGCGTGGGTGTTCCGGTTTGCTTCCTGCAATACTCCGTGAAGTTGCTGAGCAACTGAAAGTTCGGCACGAAACATCGGTCGCTGCCAAGCGGCTTAACGATGCCGGCCCTGAGCAGCCAGCCAAAAATACGAATGACTGGATCACGCGAAATGCAAAGCGTCGTACTGATCTCGGCGATGGCCTTTTCAGTGTTCAGCGCCAGCGTACGTTTCTCGCTGAGTGTGTCAACCGCCGGCAAACCGCAATTGGCATAGAGTAAGCGCAACTGATTCAGCACATGATAGCTGCAGTCGCCCTGCATCAGCGGGTGGACGCTGGCGTTGGCCGTCCGCAGTCGGTCAGACAGGGCGGTTACGATCTTGCCCATCCATGGCGGCAACTTCTCGAGGCCGCGCTGGATGAGCGGCTCAGTAATCACGAAAACTTCCGTATCGGTGACCGCCCGGACGGAGGCCGACCGCGGCGCTGGTGAAATCACCGCCATCTCTCCGACGGTATCGCCTTCCACAAGGCTCATCAGCCGTACAGCTTGACCGCGCATTTCCTTGAACACTTCGACTTCGCCACGCGTGATCATATAGGCTTCGGCCCCCTGCTCGCCTTCGCGCATGATCATTTCGCCGGCGGCGAATGACCGACGCACGGAGGCGGTGTGACCAGCCAGCAGATCGTCGATTGCGGCAGCGAGCTCCTCGACGCTTTGGTAACGATCCCCACGCTCGTAGGCCATTGCTTTGGAAATGATGTTGCAGAGCTCCTGCGGAATATCACGCTCCGGTGCCCGAATCGCCGGATCGACAAAATTTCCGGACTCGGCATTGGATAGAATCTCGTAAACATCGTCACCACTGTACGGCGATTCGAGCGTGGCAATGGCATAGAGCGTCGAACCGAGCAAAAAAATATCACTGCGGTGATCAACCTCATCGACCAACCCCTTGGCCAACTCCGGCGGCATGTAGGCCGGAGTCCCCTTGATGATGCCGAACTGCGTCTTGCGACTGTCCCCGCTGCTGAACAGGCTGGCCGACTCGACTTCACCATCGCTGACCCGCGTGACTCGTGCCAGGCCCCAGTCCATCACGAGCACTTCACCGAAGTGCGCCACCATGATGTTGTCGGGCTTTATATCACGGTGAATGATACCCTTTGCATGGGCAAAGGCGATGGCATCGCAAACCTTTCGAAAAATCGTTAGCAGCTTGTAGAGATTGTAGGTGTCGAGGTAGACCTGGTCGCCAACAGAAATGCGTTGCAGCACCTGGCCCAGAGAATCGCCGCGAACCATTTTCATCGAAAAGAACGGGGTCTCGTCGGGCAATACCCCAAGCTCATGCACCGGGATGATGTTGGGATGCTCGAGGCCGGCAGTCAGACGGGCTTCGGCAATAAAACTATCAAACTGGTTCGGGTCCGCTTTGCTCTTTGGCAGGATTGCCTTGAGGACTGTCGTCCGCTGCAGGTCACAGTCCTCGGCGCGCAGTATTGCACCCATCCCACCGCGGGCAATCTCCTGACCGACATTGTACTTCTCGCTGGCCACCTTGCGATCAAGAATAGTGCTCCCGAATTCCGTGGGCGTAATTTTGGTGTGTTTGGCAAGAACCTCACTAGTTTCCAGCGCCACGACGGTCTCGTCGCCATCGTCCATGCCCACTTTACGAATTCTCACAGGATCCGGCACTGGTCAGACTCTGTTATCGGATTTAGACTTAGGCTTAAGAGCGTCGGCGCCGCCGAATGCCGCTAACTCAGAGTTGCTGACGCAAGACTCGGCACAGGCAGTCGTCATCAAGCTATTCAAATGCGGTTCCGGGCATGACATCCTGCGGCCGAAGGCCGAGTTCCGGGGCGCAGGCATAGGCTCACAGCATGCAACTGTAACAGGGGCCCCGATTCTCACGCAGCACAAAAGTGAGCTGGGTCAGGTTAGCCAAAGCCCTACAATAGAAGTATTTTGTACCTTTGCAATGAGATTCCGCCCTTCCCTGCCGCGCATCGCAGGCATTTTCAGGGGCGTACCCGGATACGATTCACAGCGCGTATCCGCCGCTAACTCATCAACTAAATTCCGAACCACAAGCGAAGTTCAATTATGTGTTGGTGGTCTATTTATATCGGCATCCTGCTGACGGCCGTTGGCGTGACAGCAATCCTGACGCCGCTCTGCCGACGCTGGGCCTACCGCTCGGACTTTCTCGACAAACCGCTCGGCGAACATCACAAACAGCATTCGGAAAGCACGCCCCTGCTCGGCGGCCTGGCGATGATGCTGGGCTGGCTGATTACACTCTTCGGGGGACTGGCGTTGGCCCATCTCGGGGTAAAATACCTCGATCACGAATAGGCAAAGCAGCTACAGGGCATCTCCAACGTCTTAAGCCGCATAGCGACCCTTGCCTGCGGCGCAGTGCTCCTTTGCATCATGGGGATCATCGATGATCGACACCCACTCGGTCCATTCCGGAAGCTCGGTTGCCAGGTCGTCGTCTGTGGCCTCGTCGCTTTGGCGCCTGAATTACGAATCAGCATGTTTGCGATGTATCCGATCTTGTCGTGGCTACTGACAGTCATGTGGTTCGTTTTCATCATCAATGCCTTCAACTTTTTCGACAACATGGATGGGCTTGCCTCCGGTCTGGCCGTCATCGCCAGCTGCCTATTCGGACTGACTGCCGCCCTGCAGCAGCAATATTACGTTGCCAGCCTGGGCGCTGTCACCGCGGGTACAGCATTAGGATTTTTCATCTATAACCGATATCCGGCAACTATTTTCATGGGCGACGCGGGCAGCCATTTTCTCGGTTTTCTCTTGTCGGCACTGGCGACGCTGACAATCTTCCACCGCAGTGACAGCACGAGTACGGTGGCGGCCTGGCTCATTCCGGCGTTTATCCTGGCACTGCCGATCTTCGATACATTCGCGGTTATCGCTATTCGCCTGCGCGCGGGGAAGCCCATTTACTACGGTGACCACAATCATATTTCCCATCGATTTATTCGCATGGGCTTCAGCCAGCGAACGGCAGTGCTGCTGGTCCATTTACTTGCGTTGTCGCTGGGGCTCGGCGCTGTCCTGCTGATCTGGCTGCCGGCGGCTCCGACAATCATCCTGCTGGTGCAATCACTCGTAATCCTCCTGCTCGTATCGATATTACATCATTGCGGTACCAATATGACAACGGAACAAGACAATGATTGACAGCCGCCGTATCCCCTCGCATGTGCTCCGCAGCCTGGCCCGAACGGCACTGGCGGAGGACGTTGGTGGCGGCGATGCCACGACGCTGGCGTTGATTCCCGAGGACCTTGAAGCCACTGGCAGTATTGCAACACGCGAAGATTGCGTTGTCGCCGGCATGCCCGTTGTCGAGGCGGTGTTCACGGAACTCGATCCACGGGTCGTGGTAGAAAGCCTTGCAACTGATGGTGACCGCTGTCAGCCAGGCGCCGCCTTGGCCATTTTGTCCGGCCCTGCCCGGGCCCTGCTCACAGGCGAACGGGCCGCCCTGAACTTCATCCAGCGCCTCAGCGGTATTGCTACGGCCACTGCGGCCTTTGTCGATGCGCTGGGGGATTCTCCGACCCGGCTGCTGGACACGCGAAAAACCACGCCCGGCCTGCGGGTGCTCGAGAAGTGTGCGGTCATTGCAGGCGGAGGAGACAACCACCGCTTCGGGCTATTTGACATGATAATGATCAAGGACAATCACTGCCAGATAGCCGAGCTCGGCGTCCCGGGCGGCATTGCCCAGGCGATCGCCAGCTGCCGCGAACTTTATCCCGAACTCAAGGTTGAAGTCGAAGCCGATACACTTGATCAAGTCCGGGCTGCGCTCGAGGCGAAGGCCGACTTCATATTGCTCGACAACATGACGAACGAGGAAATGGCAGTGGCCGTGGCGCTGCGCAACGAGATTCACCTCCAGGCACTGCTCGAGGCAAGCGGCGGCATCACGCTGGATCGGGCACCCTCATTGGGGGGGCTGGGGCTGGATTACGTCAGTGTCGGCGCCATTACGCATTCCGCTGTGTCGATCGATATCGGCCTCGACTTCGATACGGAAATTTCGTATCCGTAGGACCCAGCAGAATAGCACTGCGAGCCTCCACGCGAAATCGGCTCATCCGGTCAATTCCAGATCAGTGTCGGGGTGCTCGCCCCACGCTGTCCCAGATATTGCCGCATAGCAGTCATCAAGGGATCGTCCCGTTCCTTGTCGAACGGTCGGCTGGCAAGATCTTCCGGTGAGTATGCCCAGATGGATTCCGACTTCATTGCCTCCGGCTCCGATTCATAACGGGGATGCAAATGTGCATGTAACGCGGGATCTTTATTGCCAGGGATGGAATAATTGATTCGGTATGCGTCGGTAAGCGCCAGGATCGCATCGCCCAACGCCGCCATATCCATGAGAAACTGCTGTCGATCCTCGCGAGGAAAGTCATTGAGATCATCGACAACCGGATCGGAGAGCAACAGGGAATATCCCGGCAGGAACTGACAATCGCCCAGCACAGCCCAACCCGAGGGCATGCGGCAGATCACATGGGGATTCTCCCCACGGATAGCGGCCTCTACCTGTTCATGAATCAGCGTATGCATGCGTTAATATACTGCACTTTTTCGGTGCCCGACCGGTTCCAACTGATGTACAAATCGCAGCTTGTTCGCGTGTCATCGAGGTGACTGCAACCAAGCAGGGGGTCGGCCAATCCATTATTCAGAATCTGCGGGCTCGGGATCTTCTGCAACGAAGTCGAGAAACTCCTGGCGATCACCCAGCACTTCATAAACGCCACGAAAATAGAGGGCGTCCCCAATGACACCGTTACAGCCTGCCAGGAATTTTGAGCGGGACCCCATCTTCCTCATGCGTTCGAGAAGGAACTGGGCCAACCCCACGATCAGATCGCCGAGCGGCGTACGGTAGATGATCAGACGCCGCAGAATACGCTTGGTTGTCGATACTGGATAGTAATGCCCGATCCTGACCTCGTGCTTGATCTCGGGAAACTGCTGTACCATCAGCGTATTGCAGCGGCCATCGACATAAAAGTCATGACACCATGCGGGAATTGTTTTGTCATAGACTTGCGCACCGATGGCATCCGGACAGAAAACTATTTTCAGTCCGGCATCTATGAATTTCTTGCCGAGATTGTAGTCATCGGATCGCGTCAACTCCTCGCGATACCCCCCAACCCGCTTATAATCCTCCAGCAACACCGAGAAGTTGCCGCCATACATCTGCGTCGCACTGATAGGGCCGGCCAGGTTCGACATCTCGGCGAAATGCTCATCGGCCCATTGCTTGACGCCATCGGTAAGAAAGCTCGTCGGGCTTTCCGCTTCCGCCAGGGGGATCGGGCCGGTAACGACATCGCCACGGTCATGCCACGCCAGATGATTGGCGACGAACTCGCGATTGACAAGGATGTCTGCGTCAATGAAAACCAGGTACTTGCCGACGGCGGAAAGAATACCGCGATTAATAGCTGCCGGCTTGCCCCTGTTCTCCTGCTCGACAACCGTGAGAGCAAACGGTGTTGACAGCTTGTCCAGCGCGGTCTTGGAGCCGTCGGTAGAACCGTCAAGGACCACAACAACCTCGAACTTTTCAGGTGGATGCGACTGGTCCGACAGCTTTTCCAGACACCACAGAAGAACGTCACCGCTGTTGTAAGAAGCGATCACCACCGAAGCATCGAGTTTGCGATCCTCACTCATTTCAACCTTTTACCCCTTCCCCTTCCCTGTGTTCCAGGCAAAGCTTTCGAGGCAACACAACAAGTTCCCGGAACTTATTCGTTATCGATTTGCACGCCGAACATTCGAAAGAACACGCGCACCGCCTTTTTGTATTTTCGCTTGAGCCAGGCCCTCGTCGTTGCTATCGGACTCCAACCGTACTTCACTTTCAGTCGGAAGTCGATCGAAAGATCATGCCCGAATACCTCGACCCGTGGCAGCAACTGCAGATCCTGCCCCGGTCGGCACAACCCCTGGTCAACCGTAAATGAACAGTGAATACCGAGCTGTCGCATCATATCCGGCGTCTTTTCACGATATTCGCCGTACGGATAAGCCAGATATTTGATCGCCCGCTTGTTCAGTGGCGCCAATACCTCGAGACAGTGTTCGACTTCCGTCGGGATCGCTGCATCATCGATATCTTCGAAAGACAAATGGTCTTTGCCATGTGCCTGCAGATCGACCATGTCACCAAACCTCTCCTGCAGATTTCGCGCCGACTCGACACTCATGATCGGCAACTTCGGCGCGTTGTCCACCCAGTCGGAGGTGTGGCCGAGCTTGCCGGAGTTGATGAAATGTACGTGATGCAGACCTAATTCCGCGAGAATGGGGGTGGCGTGCTTTGTTAAATCCTCGTAGGCATCGTCGAAGGTGATCACCACAGGATTCTCCGGCAAAGGTTCACCACGGGTCAAGTACGCATGTAGCTGGTCCATCGTAACTGCTTCGTACCCGTTACTGCACAGCCAGCGCATTTGCCGGGAAAACTTCTCCGGGGTCATCATGTACAAGCGAAAGGCGTGGATGCGTGTCTCCGAGACGTTGTGATAGCAGAGGATTGAAACGCCGCGCGGGATAAACCGTGCGAAGTCGACACCTGCTTCGGCATGCACCCCATGCCAGAAACTGTAGTCGATATGCAGCCGATAGAAGGCCTCTGCGATCGGCCGCAACCCGACCAGTTCCGCCAGGCGACGTCCAGTGTGAAGACACCCTTCGAACATTCCACAGCCCCATATGCTCCGGGGACGGATGTAACAGCGACGGGCCAGGTTGCGCAGAGTGGAACAACGGTCATTGACCAGAGGCGAGTACTCCCAGATCGATTCCGGAAATTGTCGGGATGTATGTACATAGGCTCGCCCATAGAGCATCGAGGCCTCGAGCATCTCCTCGAAATCCTTTACATGCGTCTGATAGGCCAAAGCTTGCGGAGAATACCGGACGGGTATGTCGAACTGCTGCAGGCGGTATGCGAGCTCGCCGTCGGTATTGCGCATGCGTTGGAGTTCCTCATTGAAGCCGCCGGCTTTGTCCAGCACATTGCGGCCGATCGAAATGTTCCCTCCAAACACATCGTCGGGCGAAAGATCGCTGGCTCCGGCCATATTCTGGAACAATCGATCCAAAAGTCGCTCCTCGTAACGCAAGTAACACGAGCGCTCAACGGAGGCGTGGATCTGCAATTTTCCCTGGACCAGGCCACCGGGGCTCTCATCATGGACATGCAGGTGCGACGCGATCAACTCCGGCGCGGCGATCATATCGTTATCCAGGCACAGGATGACGCTGCCTGACGCGATTCGGTTGCCGGCGTTGCGGGCAGCCGACAGTCCCTTGTTCTCCTGTACCAGATAGCGGAAGGGGTACTCCGGCTGATAATCCTTCAGAAAAGCTTCAGTCTCGTCGGTCGAACCATCGACAACGACGATGACTTCAAACGCTGAGTGCTCGAGCGTCTGCCGTTCGAGGCTATCGAGACACTGGCGCAACAGAGCGCAGCGATTGAACGTGGGAATAACGACTGAAATTTGGCAAGTCATGTCAGTCTCGCTTCTGCAAGCGCCAGCTGGTGAGGCCATAGGGGCAACAGTTCGTCATGGCAATGAAAGTCACAGTGCAGGTTCATCCGGGTCACGTCGCCCTTCACGATACCCGGCAATGAAGGCACGCAGATGCAAGCGCGCATCGGCTCGCCACCTGGGCGTACAAAAGAAAAATCCATACAGCCATTGGCGGACGCGATAGAACAGTTTACGCGCCAGGTACCAAGATGGCGGCCAGTCGCCCGCACGCCTGCAGTACCCTGCCAAGGCACCGATCCCGAAAGCATAGTCAAACAGAAGTTCGACATTCTCCGTCTCGCCACGCCAGCCGGAATGGTAGACGAGCATCTCCGGCGAATGCCGTATTTTGACTCCGGCACGAATCAATCTGTAGGCCAATTCTCCGTCCTCATTGCTACGCAACCGACTCCCGGGCCCGAACGCCTCATTGTAACAGCCAACATCGATCAGAACCTGTCGTCGAATCGCCATGTCGGCACCGACAAAAGACGGACTGATCGGGTTGATTGACTTATCAAAAATGAACGGTTCCGTGTCCAGCACCAGGTTAAGATAATCGCCGGGATTTGTGCCCTCTTCCGGCAGGACACGTCCACAGAATGCTCCAACCTCTTCATGCGCCTCCACGACCGTCGCTATTGCTTCCAGCCAGTCAGACGGCGGCAGTACATCATCATCCGTGAGGGCGATCACATCACATTCGGTCATTCGAATGGCGTGATTAAGGGCGTTTGACTTTCCTTTGAGCACCAAGTGCTCGTACTTGATCGCGGTCTGTCCGGCATCGAGTTGTCCAAGCATCTCGCGCGTGCTGTTGTCGTCACCCTGGTCGGCTACAACAATCTCATCCGGCCGCCGATCGTTGGCCAGCAACAGTTCGAGGCAAGTACGCAACATGTCGGTGCGATTGCAGGTCGCGATCAGGACGGCGATCGTCATTGCCAATTTCCCCTGAGACGAAATCTCAGCCCACGGCTTCCGCAGTTCCGAGTTTATTTCGAGCACGAGTTACAAACGGCGAATCATTCGCCTCACAGGAGCGTCATCCGTCCAATCTCCATCTCGTTTGATATGGCGAATGACTTTTACCGGCTCCCCGGTCTCTTAACTTATCCGCCGTCCAATTCTCTGGCAACCGCGGCGGCTTGCTTGAACAGTCGCAGCAACATCAGCCCGCAAATCAAAGAAACGACAGTACCGTCGATTATAAAGGTAATCACGCGGTTGTCACTGAGCTGGGATGTCAGCGCCATGACACCGTAAGACAAGGCGGCAAGGGCGAGCAACGGGACAAAAACGGCGATATAGAGCCGATGCACCGGCAAACCACAGAGACGGCAGGTGTACGGGACGGAAACAAAAAGATTGCAGATAGTTGCCGGGATCAACGTTCCCAGCGCCACGCCAATGATACCCAGCTGCCAGACCAAAACCAAGCTGAGCGTCAGATTCAGAATGGCCGAGCCGAGAGATATAGCTGCGTCAAATTTCACCTGGCCCGTACCAAGGAGCACCCGAGATGCAGTAGCATCGAAGACTGCCATGAAAACTACCCCCAGAAAAATATGCAGAATCGGCAGGCTCATTTCGATTATGTCCGCAGGAACCTTGTCATTGGGGATGACCATGAACCACCAGCCGATCGCATCTGCGCCATAGGCGTAGAGCATGATCATGAACGGCGTAATCAGCATGACAGAAACACGCGTCCCGGTCATCAGCAGTTGACGCATAGCTTCCGGTTCACGATTGGTGTCCAGCTCGGACGCCAGGGGAAAAAACGTATCGATCAGCGGATCGGTAATCTTTTCAAGCACGCCGGCGATCTTTGTGCCGACATCGTAATAGGCAATCCAGCGGAAGGGCGTCCCCATTATTAAAGCGATCACCAGCCCGTCGATGCGATGTGAAACGTTGACAGCGAGGTCAATCAGGAAGGCGAACTTTGAGTAATCCTTCAGTGTGCGGCGGATCTCCGGATCCGCAAGTCGCGGATCGACTCGAACACCGCAATGTCGGCGGATGAGAAAATTCAGCGCAACAATTTCAACTACCGTCTCCGCCATGCGGATCACGACCAGTGCGAGAAGACCAAAACCAGCCCTCACAGCGATGATCGTCGCAGCGGCACCTGCAAAGGTTATTATGACATCGATAGTGTTGAGCAGGTCAAAGCGCGAATGCCCCTCTAGTACCGCAACTTGCAGACGCCGAAAAAAATCAATGACTGCAACGAGCCCCATCAAGACTGTTGCTGTGACAAAAGTGCGCCGATCGAAGCCATCCAGGTCGATCGCCCAGCCTGCCAGGCAAATGATAACGACCAGGATCGGGACCGAGATCAACGAGAGGCGCATGAGAACCGCACATGCCGATCCCGCCGTCCTCTCCACTTTGGCTCGATCGTTTTGCGCCAATGCCTGCGAGACGTGGCGGATGACTGCGGGCATCAACCCGAGCTCGATCAGCGCAAAGTACGCAAAAAAAACATTGATTAATATCCAGGCACCGTAAGTGGCGATGCCAAGCTCGCCCATCAGGAACGGCACCATATACAGCATTACCAGCATCGTCGAAACGAAGCCGACGTAGTTGCTGAAGATGTTGCGAATTATCCTGTTCTTGATCAAGGAAGTATATCAGGTTTCAGGTTTCAGGCAGTTGGCGGAATTGATCGGAGCACGGCTGCACTTTTGATCGCCCCCATCCCCCGATGTCCGTCATTGCCCATTCATCTTTTTCCAGCCACAGAAGCCCTCGCGGATTCCGCGCAGCCAGTTGACGCTGCGGCGGTATGCCACCTGCTTTCCGAGCAGCAGGTAACACGGCGCCATCAGGTATTTTATCATGAATCGACGGACAAAAATGTAGCGTTTCGGGTAGAGGTCTCCCTCGGCTGCGTGTTTGGCGAACATCGCACCTACGCCCAACCCGTAGTTGTATGTGTTGTTGATGTTAGCCTCGTCATTGCGCCAGTCGAGGTGATGGGCGCGAACAGCATCTGTATACGTCACTTCGAGTCCGGCCTTCAGCACACGGTAGACCATGTCGGCATCTTCCGCACCCGGAAATTCAGCGCCCTGCCCCAGCACCGGATCAAAGAACCCGACACGCTCAAACACCTGCCGGCGAAAAAACGAATTGCCGCCTGTCGGTCCGACGATCCATGGATCGTTTCGTCCTTGGAGCGTGATAATTTCCGGGATCAAGCCAGCGAGTGCCGTGTCACCGATCTCGTTAATATCGTCATAGACGTCGCCGATGAGGATTTGAGATCTCGGGAACTCTGCACCGGCCTCAACCGCCGCGGCCACCCAGTTTGGGGCCGGGATACAGTCGTCATCCAGGAAGCCGACCAGTTCGCCAGTCGATGCTTCGATTCCCGCATTCCGCGAATGTGACAAACCTCGCAGATGCGAGGGAACATGGCGCACCAACGGACTTGCCAACTGTTCGAGCGCAATCTTAGTGTCATCATCGTCGCTCTGATCGACCACGATGATTTCATCTGGAAGCACTGTGTTTTTCAGCAACGCCACCAGGGACTGGCTCAGCATGTCCGGCCGATTTCGCGTGGGATAGATAATTGTCAAAGCCTTCCTGCTGCCGGCAACAACCTGGATGTCTTCTTCCGTCGCGGCCATGTCAATCCTCCGCTCTGCATGCATCGTCCCAGCGACGGAACATCTGAAGGAAAGCTTGCTGACTCTCCAACGTCGTGAAAAGATGATCGCAATCGGTAATTTCCTCCAGGGTCATTCGTCCCGTTGCCTGGAACTCTGCTGCATGGTCGCGCATCATCACATCAAGATAATCACGACTGACATCGAGTGCGCTGTTAACCAGGAGAACCGACGCACCGCGATCGATTAACACGCTGAAACGCTCGACTATTTTCTCAGCGATATCGTTGACCTTATTCTTGCGGATAAAAAAACCGCGCAGCCTGGCAAAGATCATCTCGTAGTCCGCCTGTCCGAAAAAAAACTGTTTCCACCGCTCCGGCTTCAACAGCACGCGACGCCAGTACTGCCAGTTCCGGGCCTCCACATAGGCTGTCAGTTCGTCCTCATCGAGGAATTGAGGGTTTTGCATAACCACCCCGCACACCTGCGGTTCGCATGATGCTGCCAGCAACGCGTTGACAGCGCCGAGGCAGAGCCCGCTAAGGATGAATCGATCACTGCCGCAGGCCTTTGTCACCGCTGCCATTGCCCAAGCCGTTTCCTCGTGCATGCGTTCATCGTAATCTGCATTGGATTCGCTGACCGGACTGTCGCCGAGCCCCGCCGAATCGAAGCGCAAAACCGGATACCCCAGTTCTGCGAGCCACCGTGCCCACTTTACATAGCAGCGATTCGGGCCGACACGGTGAAGCAGGCCGGCATTGAGAAAAATCACGGCCGGCTTGGTCACGGTCTCGGGCATAGTCAGCACGCCGCCCAAAGATAGCTCTGGGCCGATCAGGCATACCTGCTCATTATAGGTAGCTGCAACAGTGCTCATAGCTGATGTAGCACCCATACAGTGATCGGCTGAAGCACCGCCGTCGGCGCCAGATCGTGATCGATCCAGACTGAAGGAGACTTGACGTGGACATGCTCCAAGTCAATGCCCTGCGCCAGGAGCATTTCAGCGACTTTGGCAGACGAAGCACCAGGCATATTCGTGACGACTTGCACCTTTGTCTGAAGCGGCCACACAAGATCCGCCAAAGACGTGTGGGCGAATGCCGCCAACAACGAGTCCGTGAAACGCAGACCTAATATTTCCGTAATCCCCTCGGCATCGGTATTGATCGACGGCAACAAAATCCCGTCAGCCGTCGTGGTGTTGTGGACCGTCCTCTGATCATCAACAAACGTTGCACCATCGAGGAGCGGCTCCCACAGGACAGCGGCGTCAATATCACCGCGGGACGCACAGGTCAGCGCCGCCATAGTCGCCCCCATGCGGACACCGAGGAGGATAACCTTCCTGCACCGAAAACGACGGCGAGCCAGATCGACAGCAGTGTTGACGTCCATTCGCCACTGGTCCATATCCATTTGGCCAAAATCACCGGCCGAATCGCCCATCCCGGCAAAGTCGAATCGAAATGCATCGATGCCCAGGCGCGTCAATCGATCCCCGAGCTTTTTCAAAGCGCGATGACAACCGACATGCTCTGGCTCGAAAGAGTTGCAGATGACCGCCACGCATTTGCACGGCTTCCTTGCCGGCTCAAAAATACCGAACAGGGAGCGTTCACCGGATTTGAAGAATAAAGGCTCGAGAGGCATCAATGGCTCTCAGTGGTGTCTTGATTGACATCGCCGGCGTTGCCTGCGCTCGTCACGCAACTTGGCTCTGCCGAAAAAATCCCAGCTTAATTCAGTCACGCACCAGCGTGCGGCGTATCTTGTTGAGCAAGCTGTCGGTCCCAACCGTCTCCCCCTCCGTTGCCCCGGCACCGCAACTGGCAGCCAACTGCCGAAGGGTTTGATACATCAGGTCCGTCGGCCGCACACGCACCCCCATGTCGGCCTTCATCCGGCCGATAATCTGGACTGCCTGCAGCGAATGACCGCCCAGATCAAAAAAATTGTCATCCGGTTCGATCGCATCGAACCCGAGCACCGTGGCCCATATCCCCGCGACCGACTGTTCCGCCTCGGTGAGAGGAATTTGAAAACTTTCTGCTCGCTCGGCCGCGATCGTCGTCTTCACTACCGGCGCTGGCAACGCCTTGCGATCCAGCTTGCCGTTCGGAGTCAACGGAAAGACATCGAGCGCGACAATCGCTGCGGGCACCATGTAATTCGGCAGGGACATCTGCAGGTATTCACGCAGTTCATGCTGCACATCGGCCATTGTCGAGATGACATAGCCAACCAGTCGCTGATCACCGGGAGTATCCTCGCGGAGAATCGTGACAGCATCATCAACAGCGTCATGCGTCCGCAGCATTGAATCGATTTCGCCAATTTCGATGCGAAAGCCGCGTAACTTGACCTGGTCATCAAACCGCCCGAGGAACATCAGGGAACCGTCGTTGCGATACTGCACACGGTCACCAGTCCGATACAAGCGCGCGCCGGGAACCGTTGAAAACGGATTTGCCACAAAACGCTCCGCCGTCAACTCCGGCCGATCATGGTAACCGCAGGCCAACCCCTCTCCGCCGATGAACAATTCGCCGTGGGCGCCTACCGCAACCGGTTGCATTTGTTCATCGAGCACGTAGCACTGGGTATTGTGAATCGGCTTACCGATCGAAACCGGTTCGTGGCCCCCGATGATCTGATGAACAGTTGACCAGATCGTCGTTTCGGTTGGTCCGTACATATTCCATACTGAGTCTCCCCGCCTGACAAGCTCTCCGGCGAGTTCCCGGGACATTGCTTCTCCACCGCAAAGTATCTTCAGCGAGGGGTGCCCCTCCCAGCCATACGCCATCATCAACTGCCAGGTCGTGGGGGTCGCCTGCATCATAGTGACATTGAACTCGTCGATCGTCTTCACCAGCGCTTCACCATCAACGACTGTGTCCTGGTCGGCAACAACCAGTGTAGCGCCGGTGACCAGCGGGAGAAAATTCTCCAATGCCGAAATATCAAAAGACAGTGTCGTCACTCCCAGCAATACATCATCTTCGCTGATACCCGGCTGCTGCTGCATTGAAGCGAGAAAATTACTCAGTGCCCGATGGGAAACTTCAACACCCTTCGGGTTGCCGGTACTGCCGGACGTATAGATCAGGTAAGCCAGCGAATCGACATTGATCTGGCAAGCCGGTGGCGTCCTCGGCATGGCAGCGATCACAGCAATCTCGCGATCCACCAGAATCGCATCGATACGGCCTGGAATCTCGTCCGGCAAAACCTCGCGCGACGACGTATCGGTCAATACCGCGGACACACGGGCATCTTCAAGCATAAAGGCCAGTCGCGCCGGCGGAAACGTCGGGTCCAGCGGCAGGTATGCCGCACCAGTCTGCCAAACCCCCAGCAATGCAACGACGGCATCGATCGAACGCTCCATGCAGATGCCAACGATGCTGTCAGGTGTCGCACCCGCCTCGGCGAGGCGATTGGCGATTTGCCCCGAACGCTCAATCAATTCGCTGTACGTACAACTGTCATAAGCCGAGGTCACGGCTATCGCATCGGGTCGCCGCTTTGCCGTCGCCTCGATCTGCGAGATCACCGGAATCTCGGGGTACGGTGCGGCGGTATTATTCCAGGCTGCAACTACCTGCTGCGACACGTCATCGAGCATCGGCAGCGAGGCAACAGCTGCTTCAGGTTCACCAATGATCGAAGCCAGCAATGCCTGAAAACAATCCAGCCAGCGGCGAATCGTTTCCGTATCGAAGAGATCGTTGTTGTACTCGCACAATAGTGACAACGACTTCGGCGAGGCTTCGAAGTTGAAGAAGATGTCCTTGTTGTAATACCGATTCGGATCGGGCAGAACCTCGGTTTCAAGGCCATAATACTCAAGCTTGCTGAGCTTCGGCTCCAGAGTAAACTCGGCAGATACCAGCGGTGTACGGCTCGGATCCCTTGACAACGTCAGGTTTGCCAGCAACTGACCGAAGGTGTAGTTCTGGTAGTCCCGCGTGTCCAGCATCGCACGGTTCTCCACGCACAGCAGATCGCTGAACGATTTATCGCCGTCGACATGGCTGCGCATCGGCAGCATGTTGACGCAATGCCCGACGAGCCGCTCACCATCGACCAGTCCCTGACCAGCCAACGAGATACCAACGACGATATCGTCCTGTCCGGACAATCGTGCAAGCAGGATCTTATACGCCATCAGCAGGGTCGTCGAGAGTGTGCTCCCGTTGTTCGCACCAACCTTCTTGATGCCCGCGAAGATTTCATCGTCAATTGGCATCTGCAGGGTCCGCCCATTGAAGGTCTGGATCGGCGGCCGGGATCCACTGGTGGGCAATTCCAGGGGCTCCGGCACGTCGGCATAACAATCCGTCCAAAACTTCTCGGAGGCGGCGGCAGTTTCGGCATCCGCCTGTGACGCCTGCCATTGGCAAAATTCGCTGATTTGCATTGCCGGTTCGAGTTGCGCAGTTACGCCCTGGCACTCGGCGGAGTAAAACATCCCGAGCTCCTCCAGCAGCACGCTCGATGACCAGCCGTCACAGATCAGATGATGTGCGGACAACAGAAAGCAGAACTCCTGGTCCGCGACCTGGAAGATATGGACCCGGAGCAACGGGCCTTCGGCAATATCAAACGGCGTGTCGACGACGGACTGTATAGACTCCGTCAGCTGGGCCTGGCGTTCGTCGACAGGCACGGACGTAAGGTCGGTGAACGGTACGTCGATCGCCAGGGCCCGTTTAATTTCCTGGTACGAGCCGTCATCGGCAAAAGTGGAGCGTAACGCCTCGTGGCGCGCCACGATTTTCTGGACTGCAGACGTCATAGCCTCGACATTGACCGTACCTGTGAGCTTAAGAACCAGGTTCTCGTTGAACGCCCGGGAACTGTTGTCATTGATCTGGGTCGCCAGCCACAACTCTATTTGTGCGGGGGTCAACGATTGGCGCTTGGCTTCCCCTGGAGCGCCGCCGGCGAGAAAGTTGCCCGACTGCATGTCGTCGATGCTCGACTTGAATGCGTCGATGCAAAAGTTTACATCCTCGTCGGTGTGCGCTGGTGTCACGAAAATCGCGCGGTGCTCCCAAATGTGCACCAGCTTCTTCCGGAGATAGTAGAAATACAGGGCCGAGTATTGGTCTTCTTCGAGGAAATTCAGGTACGACATCGATCCGCAGTGCTCAAGCTGCAATGGCGCGCCACGCAACTTGATGTAATCGTTCACTTCCCGGGCAAAATCATCACCGCGCTCCATGCAAGTCTGTTGCAGTTCCGGCCCCTGTTCGTTGAGGTGGGTGATGACCGCCCTGGCCGCAGCAATCGCCAACGGGTGACGCACGAAGGTGCCGGCAAAATAAGTCACACCTACTTCCGGTGCCGACTCGTCGCCATACTGCCAGCTGCCGCCATCCAGTGCATCCAGATACTTTGACTTGCCCGCCAGCAAACCGATCGGCATGCCGCCGCCGATAATCTTGCCGTATGTCCCCATATCCGAATCGACGCCATAAAATGCCTGCGCCCCGCGCGGGTGCAGGCGGAACCCGGTGATCACCTCGTCGAAAACCAATGCGACGTCAGCTGCCGTCGTCCACTCGCGCAAGGCCTTCAAAAATTCGTGCGGCTGCAAATCGGGGTGCCGTGCCTGCACAGGCTCGACAATCACCGCAGCGATGTCGTTGGCATGCTGCTTCATGATCTCGATAGAGTTCATGTCGCCGTAGTCGAGGACAATGACGTTTTCTACGGAGGCCCGAGGAATCCCTGGCGCAACAGGCAGTGTGCGGATATTCCCCGCACGATTCATCGGACGCACCAGCACCTCGTCCATAATGCCGTGGTAATCATTGCTGAACATCACAACCTTATCGCGGCCGCTTACCGTTCGCGCCAGGCGCATGGCAGCCATTACCGCCTCTGAACCGGTATTGCAGAATGCCGCTCGCTCCATCTTCAACAGTGCACAGATGTCCGCAGCAGCCTGTCCGACGTATGGCGACTGAGGGCCGATCTCGACACCCCGCGCCAACTGCTCGGTCAACGCCTGCGTGATCCACTCGGGTGAATGCCCGAAGTATACCGAACCGAAGCCCATGGTCATGTCCACATACTCGTTGCCGTCTATATCCCACAGGCGTGACCCCTTCGAGCGCTCGGCCACGATCGGATAAACCATCTCCTTCCATATCGACTTGAAACCGGCGACAGCGCGCGGATCGGCAAGTTGCGCCCGGTGCCGGGCCGTCAATTCCTTCGATTTCGATGTTTTTTTGGTATACGCATTAATCAGCGAGCTCAACGCCTTTTCCTGGACCTCGTCCAGTCCAGTCGTCGTCTTGTCAACCGGCTTCCACGGCCCAAATCGTTTGTTTTTTTCCATCACCTGCGTCTGCTGGGCAATGAACTCTTCGACCACACTGTCGCCGGCGTCCGGGACCAGTGGGCTGACAGCTACCGGAGAAGTTTCCGCTGCTGGAGTTGCTGGCGAAGCAGCAGGTTCTGGTAGAAAAGCGTCGGGCGGCAATGCTGCGTCGATGAACTCAGCCAGGGACTCCGGCGTCGGGGTGTCTTCGAGAAGCTGGCGAAAAGTGACATCGATGCCGAACGTTTTCTTGAAAGTCATGCTCGCCTGAGTGAGGAACAGCGAATCAAAGCCGAGTTCCAGGAAGGTCGCATCAATTTCGATATCTTCGGGATCGAGGCCGCCAAGATCCTCCATCGTCGCCTTGAGTTCGTCGAGAATACGTTCTTTGCGCGATGCCGCAGGCGTGGAATCCGGCACGCCAATTTCCTCTTCTTCTGACGATGAAATAGGCAGTCCCACTGCAGCTGCAGACTCGGCAGGGACGGCAATGGTGGTGCCCAGATAAATGTCACTCTCGCTCGCCGGCGCCGAACTGCCAACCGGTCGCGTACCCGGCGGCGGATCAATCCAGTGGCGCTTGCGTTCGAATGGATATCCAGGCAAAGGCACCCGGCGACGTCCTTCTCCAACATCGAACCCATGCCAGTCGACGGCCGCGCCTTCAGCCCAGAGGCGGCCAAGGGCATTAAGCATATTGACGATGTCTGGATCGTCGCTTTGAATGTGGCCCAGCGACGACAGAACAACCTGCTCGGACGCCCCCTGCGCCCCAAGCCTGGCCAGTGAATACAAAGTGTTCCCCGGGCCAACCTCAAGCAGAATGTCGTCCGCCTCCGCTGCCAGTACCTGACGTCCATCACTGAAGCGCACCGTCTCCCGCATATGCCGCCCCCAATACGACGGGTCGACGGCCTGCTCTGGCGTGATCCAGGTGCCAGAGACCGAGGAGATGAATGGAAGTTGCGGCGCCTGCAGCTCAATGTTACGGAAGGCATCCGTAAACTCCTCGAGCACAGGGTCTACCATGGCGGAATGAAAAGCGTGCGATGTGTGTAGCTCACGGCAGGCAATGTCGCGCTCCGCCAACTCTGCGGCAAATGATTCAACAGCTTCGTGTGGACCGGAAACGACGCAGCTGTTCGGGGCATTGACTGCAGCAACTGCCAACTGCTCAGACAACAACGGCTTGAGCTCGGACTCCGGCAAGGTCACCGCCATCATGTCGCCGCCAGGAAGGCTCTGCATCAACCGGCCACGGACCGCCAACAACATCAGCGCATCAGCGAGCGAAAAAACACCGGCCAGACAGGCCGCGACGAATTCGCCGATGCTGTGGCCGATCATTTTATCGGGGCGCACGCCCCAGGACATCCATAATTGGGCGAGTGCGTACTCGATGATAAAAATTGCCGGCTGGGCGATGACTGTTTGCCGAACGTTCTCGGCAGCATCAGCAGCGGCGCCTGGATCCGGGAACATGATTTCACGAATGTCCGACTTCAGCCAAGGCTCAAGCAGTTGGGCGCACTCATCGATCGTATCGCGAAACACCGGTTCGCTGTCGTAAAGCTGTCGCCCCATATCCGGGTGCTGCGAGCCCTGGCCGGGAAACATGAAAGCGACGGCGCGGTCATCGCGGCGTGATTGCACTGTAGTAACACGCTTCTTTTCGAGTCTCTCCAGCACTGCGGCAGCATCATTGGCATCGCGGCAAACCGCAAAGCGTCGATGGGCAAATGTTCGACGGCCGACCCGGAGTGTATAGGCAGCGTCGGCAAACCACCCGGCATCCGCGTCCGCTGTACGGAACTGCTTGGCCAGTGCAACTGTGGCGGCATCAAGTGTGCCGGTATTGCGCGTCGAAACCACAATGAGTTGCCAATCACGCCGGGCCTTCGTCGGCGCAAGATCCGGCGCCTGCTCAATCACCGCATGCGCATTGGTTCCACCGACCCCGAACGAACTGAGCCCGGCAAGGCGCAGTGGCCGGTCAGTCTGCCATTCGGTCAGCTTGTCGACGATATAGAACGGCGTCGTCGCGATATTAAATTTCGGATTCGGCTTCTCAAAATTGATACTCGGCGGGATGATGCCGTGCTTGATTGCCATGGCGCACTTAATCAATCCGGCGACACCGGCGGCGGCATCGAGATGCCCGATATTTGACTTGACCGACCCGAGGCCACAGAACTGATTGCGGTCAGTTCCGGCGCGAAAGGCCTCGGTCAGTCCGGCCACTTCGATCGGATCACCGAGTGGCGTCGCGGTACCGTGCCCCTCGACGTAGGAAATTTCATCTGGCTCGACGCCTGCCATCGCGTGGGCCATCGCGATGACTTCAGCTTGACCGCTGACGCTTGGCGCCATATAGCCGACTTTGTCGGAACCGTCGTTGTTGATGGCAATGCCGCGAATCACGGCGATGATCGAATCACCGTCCTCGATCGCTTCCGAATAGCGCTTGAGCAGGACCATGCCGGCGCCATTGCTAAACAGCGTACCCGCCCCCTGTTCATCATAGGTCCGGGTGTGGCCGTCGGGCGATGAGAAATGACCTTCGAAATAGCTGTAGCCGCGCGCCTGCGGCACCAGGATCGTCACACCGCCGGCCAGCGCCATGTCGCACTGGTAATTGAGCAGGCTCTGACAGGCGTGATAAACCGCCACCAGCGAGGTGGAACAGGCCGTCTGAATGCTCACACTCGGCCCCGTCAGATTGAGCTTATAGGAGATGCGTGTCGGCAGGTAATCCATCTCGTTGCCAAGCTCGGTAACCAGATCGTCCACTGCAGGAATGGCGTCACGGTTCGGCAGCAGGTTGTTCGGGTAATAATTGTTCCGTGCCTTGCCCGCAAAAACCCCGATATTGCCAGCATAGTTCTCCGGCACGTAGCCGGCGTTCTCGAGGGTGTGCCAGGCAACTTCCAGAATGACGCGGTGCTGCGGATCATTCAACTGCGCCTCGCGCGGCGTCATATCGAAGAAACCGGCATCAAAGCAGTCGGCATCGTCGAGCACCCCGCCGCGTCGCACGAAATTCGGATCTTCGCGGACTGCGTCAGGATTAACACCGGCCGCGGCAAGTTCTTCGTCGGTGAATGTCGTGATTGCCTCGCGCCCGGCCAACAGGTTCGCCCAGAACGCATCGACATTCTCGGACGCAGGCAAACGGCCTGCCAGACCGATAATGGCAATATTTTCGGGAGCATCCGGGTTGTCGTTTTGATTACTCATTTGCGGCTGCGTGGGCGCCCACGCTGGCGATGTTGTGCCAGCACTTCTCGCTGGCGTCGGGCACGTTCTCGAACATCCCGAAATTGCGGCGGATCCCGTCGTGTGTCGTCCAGGAACTTTGCCATTGCCCGGACTGTCGGGTACTGAAATGTTTTGGTGACAGGGAAGTCGGTGGCGAACGTCTCCTGCAGGCGGCTGTGTACCGACACGATGCGCAGGGAGTCCCCACCCAGGTCGAAAAAGTTGTCATCGACACCGACGCGATCAAGACGCAGGACGGTGGCCCAGACAAACGCGATACGCTTTTCAGTTTCCGTTTGCGGCCCGATGAATTCGAAATCGAAAGTTGCGCGCTGCCGAACCGCAGCCGTATGAACAGCCTCCAACACCGCCTCCGGGGTGCCCAATTCCGTCGCAATCCGTGTCACCAATGCAGTCACTGCAAGACCTGTTGCGGCAGCGCCGGATTCTCGCGGTTCATCGGAGTCCCGCGGCACTTCCGCGCTTGACGGTTCATAACAGACCCCGGCCGCAGTTGCTGCCGGGATACTGTACATCCACTCGCTATCACCGTCACTGCGGAACCGGCCTGCAACAGCATCGGCGAAGGTGCCAGCCGGCTCGTTGCGTTCGGTCGGCTTGAACGGCAGTTCCAAGTGACTCAGGCCGCCTGCCAGCGCCTGCTCGCCGAGGTGCGCAAACATGCGATGCTCAACGCCCCGCCCGAGTGTCCGGCAACTCATTAAAAACGCGTCGACTTCAATTGCGACCGTCGTGGAACGAAAAATCATCGCGCCGACAAGTCCATAATCACCGAAGCGGTCGCTGACATCGACCACCAGAATCGTCGAAGCTGGATCCGCCTGCACGGCCCGGACCTCAGCTGCATCCAAACGATACGTCGTGAAGTTGAACTGATTTGTACGCTGCGTCATCTGCGCCACTCGCTCGACATCCACATCGGTCATCGGCCGGATATCGGTCACCAGTTGCAACCCCTCCAGAAAGTCAGCGATCGTCAGCGTTTGCCCACGCAGGTCATGCCGCTGTTTTTCGGCGTGGTACATCGCGGTGCGCCGGCGGTCTTCCGGAGTCGTTTCGAAGCGATCAAAAATCCACAGGTTATCGAGAAAGTCCGGCACCATTCCCGGGGTGTCCGGGAGGTTGATTGTGGTGACTTCGGGGCAACCGGCCTGGACCTCGGCACATTCCACAGGGTTGTCATCAACAAAAACAAAACTGTCGAGGCCCAGCTTCAGTTCCGCGGCCAGTTCTGTGAGGTTTGCGGACTTCGCGTTCCAGTTGATGCGGGTCGCAGCAATGTGGCCACTGGAAAGCGGCATCTCCTGCCGCTTGAACACAGCGTCAACATCCGCCTGATGATTCTTACTGCACAGGCACAGCAGTCTGCCGGCATCGTGCTGAGCAACCATGAAACTCTGAAGGGCACGCCGCGATTCATCGACAATCACGCCATCAGGACCGTCTTCGCTACAGACTCCGCTCCACAAGGTATTGTCACAATCGAGGACGATTACCTTCAACGGCGTGTGCGAGGCATCGTAGACATGCCGCACAATCATGGTGCCGAGTTCGGCAAAAAATAAATCAGTGTACGGCACATGCCCGGCATCCTCAGCAACAGCGTCATGAATTTGCGAGCTGCGCAATCGACCACAAAGTTGGCCGGCGGAGATTGTGCGTACGCCCGCGAGCGGGGTCATGGCCGCAATGATCCGTTCCTCATCATCTGCATGCGCTTGCGACGATGGGCAGAGAACAACCAGCAAAGGTGACGTGGCTGTTGTAGCCGCGGTTGTCATGGCAGCGATAAAATCGTCGACAGCACCAGCCGTCTCACGCCAGTCGGCCAGGCGTATAAGCACGACGTTGAGTCCGCCACGGTTCGAGGCGAGCAGGCCGGAATCGTCGAGCAACTCCTGAAAAACCTGGTTATACTGCGCAAACGCAACTGTCCCAGGGATGTCCAGCTCGGCTAACCAGAAGTCGAGAATTTCGCCAACCGGTTCGGCAGTAAATGTCGCAGTGATCGCAATCGCACTCATGTCATCCCGGATCCCTTCGGGGTCTACACGAACAGTTCCCGGCAACTACAACCCGTCGGTAACGGCGTCAGACGAGGCAGATGCAGCCGAGACCTGCCGATCAAAAGAACGTAACTACCATTAGATCAAGCAGATACTAAATATACCGCGAGCGGAAGTCATTGCAACCGACACGCAGCAGCCGTAAATCACCGTCTCCTGTGAAAAGCATGGAAACGGCCTAACATTAGTAGAAGCAGTTTTCGTACCAGTGCGGCACTTGCGTATTAATGGTTTCAGGTGTCAGGTGTCAGCGAATATGCGACTCAATAGGTGCCAAGTGACGACATCCGCAAAAAGCTATAAATCTGAAATCTGAGATTTTCCATAGATGAAGCGAATTGGCATTCTTACCGCAGGGGGCGACACGCCCGCCCTCAATGCAACGCTCTACGGCGCCATCACCCGCGCCAATGAGATGCGCATAGAAGTCTACGGCTTGATGCGCGGTTTCGGAAGCCTCATGAACGAGGCTGTGCCGCACGTGCATCTCAATCCGCTATTCCAGGCAATTCCGGAGCTCGAGCCGACACGAGGCGGCACGGTCATCGGCTCCTCACGCACATATGTGGATCCGAAGCGCAAAGACCAGATCGACGCCGTCGGCAACCGCCTGCAGCAACTCGGGCTGGACGGTCTCATCTGTATTGGCGGCGACGGCACGCTGAACGGATTGCAACCGCTGGCCCAGCTCATTCCCACCGTGCTCGCACCGAAAACCATCGACAACGATCTCGGCCTCAACTTCGCCGAAGAAGTCAAAAACTGGGACCGCGAGGTCACCGAGGACGGCGGCTACCGATATATCGAACGCCCCGACATCGGCTCTTTCGATATCGAGCAGATGATCAACTATTGCACGCCCGGCTATGCCACCGCGGTGTTCGAGGCGGCCCATGGCATACACCGGGTGCGCACCACGGCCGAGAGTCATCGGCGCATTGCCATCGTCGAAGTGATGGGGCGGCATTCGGGATACATCGCCCTGGGTGCAGCCTACGGCCAGCCGGACATCGTGCTGGTGCCGGAGGCTGGTGTCGAGCTCGATCGTCTGGCAACGCGGGTGATGGAAATCTACGACATCCAGAAAAATGTCGTGATTGTCTGCGGCGAGGGTATTGTCGACCAAAATGGAAACGACATGGGCAGCGAACATGCCTCAACCGATCCCGCCGGCAATGCCGTCCTGACCGGTGCGGCAGAGGCCTTGAAGCGCTTGCTGCTGGAACGGATCGGCGAGGAATACTTCAATCAGGTGCGGCGTGGCGCACGTCCGGGTTCAGCCGTTTTTACACGAAAAGTCGGACATACCCAGCGCGGCGGGCGTCCGGTTCGCTTTGACCGGCACTATGCGGCAGGTCTCGGCGGCCAGGCAGTCGAAATGCTGGCCGATGGCCATAGCAACGCGGTGTCACTGCTGCAGTGGAACCGGGCCCAGGGATTTTATCTGGACAGTCGTCCGGGCAGTGCCTTTATAGATCGCTGGGGGCATATTCATCCTCGCAAGATGCACCGCTCATTCTACGATCGGGAACTGATGAAACCCTCAGCAACCGGCATCGAGTACCTGCTGCCGATCTTTACCAGTGCCCTCGGCGCCGACGACGTCGAGTATATTCGCCAAACGGTTTTCGATTCCAGCAACCTGACGCGGCCGTATCATTCAGTCAACACCGACATCGACAAGCGAATTCAATATCTAACTGAAGCCGGGTAAGTGTGCTCCCACAAACGGAGCAGCAAGGGAAAAGAAAC
>CAYWQM010000023.1:46460-51207 GCA_964460215.1 uncultured Lentisphaerales bacterium | reverse complement strand
CGCCCGGGGCAACTACAAGCAGATGGCGATTCAACGCGTGCCGGGATTCACCATTACCAAAGTGTTCGATCGTGTGGGGGACCGCAGCTTTTACAACACCGATCCCGAATCATTGAAATATGGCAGCTACCCCGGGCGGGGGCTTGCCTTTTGCGAGACCTTGTCAAATCGCCCCAAATTATGTGACACCATCGAGGAGGCAACCGAAGATGTTGACGCCGCATTTATCTGCGACTCGTCAAGCCCGAAGGATGGAGGAGATCACCTCGAACAGGCCAGGCCGTTTCTTGAAAAAGGCATCCCCTGTTTCGTCGATAAACCGTTTGCGGCAACCCTCGCCGATGCGCAGGAGATGGTCAATCTCGCCAAGGCCAACAACACCGTGCTGATGAATGCCTCCATCCTGGCAAACACGGATGTCGGTGAGGGGTTTCGACGGAGATTTGCTGAGGTCGGCGAACCGCGGTTGCTTGTCGTCAAGGGGATAGGCTATAGCAATGCAGGCGTCGGCCATGGCCTCGCGCTGGCTCTCAGTCTGTTCGACTACGGCATTGAATCTGTCGAATACATGGGTTCACATCCCAAGCCGGACCCAAAGGACTGGACCCCTGCCTCTTCAAAGTATCATCTTGAACATCTTTTGCTCCATTACCCGGACGGCCGACAAATCGTCTTGATGAACCCAACGCTAAGGACGGAGGATCACGACTTTTATGCTTCCGTCTACAGTAGCGAAGGCGCGCTTCACAGTCCGGGCATTGGCGTTCTGAAGTTCCCTTCAGGCAGCAGGAAGATTGTCGAGATGTTCCTCCAGCTGGTTCGAACCGGCCAGCCACAGGTTCCTTACGAACACAGCCTTGAACTGATCGCAATCATCGAGGCGGGACGTATCGCCCAAACAGAAAAGCGGCGGGTTTCATTGCAGGAAGTGTGGTCGTCGCTGGAGCACCGGTAAGCCGCAGTCGGCTCACCCGAGTTTCGGGTTGTTCAACCGCAGTCCGGTGAAGCCGGTGTTGTCGAAGCGGTGAACGCAGAGGTTGTCCAGGGATGCCGCCAGCATGATGTCGCGATTCGGGCCGCCGAACGAAATGTCGGTCGGACCGCGCAGCGCTTCGCCTGTCCAGTCTTCGCAGAACAGTTCGAGATGCCGGCTGCTCAGGTCGTACCGATAGATGGCGTCCGGACGGTGACAGGCGATCCACAGACCGCCGTCAGTGTCAAAAGCAATGCCGTCGGGGATGTGCCGCGGCATATGCACAACTCGCTCGAAGGCGCCGGGCGAACCGTCGGCTTCAATCGCTACGCGGGCAATGCCGTTGCCGAAAGTCTCGACAAAATAGAGATGCGTTTCGTCGGCATCGAGCGCGATGGCATTAGGCGTGTCCACACATTCCGGGAACCACTGCACGGCTTCTCCACCGCCGGCCGGGATCTTGTACAGACGGCCATTGACCTCGCCGGACCAGTCGCCGCTGTCGGAGAGATACATATCGCCCTGCCGATCGAATGCCGGATAGTTCGGACACGCAAAATCGCTGCCGCCCGGGCCGGTCGCATAGACGCTGACAGCCCCGTCGGGTGTGACCATGAGCACCGTCCCGCCCTGGGCATAGGCGGCGTACAGATTGCCGTCGGCATCGACCGCCTGCCCAAGACAGCGCTTCTCGGTCGAGCTGAATTGTTCACCGCTGTTGTTGTCCAGGTTAATGCGATAAACCTGGCCGCCGGTACCGGTTGTATAGGCTTCGCCGTTGGGGCCGATGCCGATCGATTCGGGATGGTCAACGCCGCCAATGTGGATGATCTTGTGTTTGTCGAACAGTTCGAGCATGGGAAGTTGGGTTTGTGTTGGATTCGCTGTCAGGTGTCATATCGCTGATCGGAAAAAGAGAAACTGAACTCGCCGATCCTTGTCTTTTTAGCTTACAGCTTCCTTCCGTCTCTTCCCATCATCGAAATGGATAAAGCCGAAAGTTCATAGACCAAAAGGTCCGGTAAAAAGCATTGACCTATTGCCGTGGCTGTCGGCAAGGGTGCCGGCCTCAAACAGTGTCATACAAATTTCGGCGAACTGGGCAAGTTTCGATTGCTGCGCCTCGTGTACAATCACCGCAGCATCATGCCCAACGGACACCAGATTTCTATTCGTAATGGCAAAGCCCGTCATTACGAATAGAGATTGTATTATCCGGTCAAGCAGCAACATTTGTTGGCTACTATTATGAAGCCACTCCGCTACATCCTTGCCTCGCTCTGTCTCACCTTCGCAGCCGCTGCCGGCTGGATCGAGGACACCGAGGACGGCACCGTCATCCACGTCAAGGTGTTTTCCCTGCCGGACCCGGCCGCCAACGATTCACACAGCCGCGCCCAGGGTCAGTCGATCAAGGAGTTTGTCCGCCGATTCCCCGAGTTGTTCGCCCGAAAATATCGCGACACGTACAAGGCCGACCCGGCCACCTATGGCGACCACAACTGGGACAACGTCTCGATCGAAATGCATCGTTTTTCCGGCATCCAGGTCGAGGGTGTCGAGACCACCCTGCTGTCGATTGCCGGCGACATCGCCCCGGATGTCATGT
Source organism: uncultured Lentisphaerales bacterium (assembly GCA_964460215.1). GTDB lineage: Bacteria > Verrucomicrobiota > Lentisphaeria > JABSQK01 > CAJWLW01 > CAJWLW01. The sequence goes on along the minus strand of CAYWQM010000023.1, from coordinate 48,625 downwards.
ATGTGAATTTCCGACAATCCTCCTCGTACATCGAGCAGGAATTCCTGTACCCGCTCGACGAGTATGTCGATCAGATGACCGAGGAGCAGAAAAATTTTCGTATCAACAAGAAAATCTGGCCGGTTATCAAACGTATCGGCCCGGGCAGCAGCGAAGAGCAGGTATGGGCTGTCCCCTGGGGGGGCGCGCTCGGCAAGGTCATCCTTTACAACCGGCAGCTGTTCGACGAAAGCAAAATCCCTTACCCGGACAACAACTGGACCTGGGAAGAATTCTTCGAGATCTGCAAGAAGCTGACCGATCCCGCCAACGGCATCTACGGCATGCAGCTGGGCAAGGGCATCCATGAATCCTGGTACTGGGTCACCTTCCTGTGGTCAGCCGGCGGCGACTGCATGACCTACGACCGCGAGACCGACGAATGGTCCTGTGTCTTCGACAGCGAAGCTGCGGTGAAAGCACTCGACTTCTATACGCAACTGACCACTGAGCACTGGACCGATAGCTTGGGTAAGAAACGCTACGGCTACGCCTACAAGGAGGACGACGCCAGCGTCAAGTGGGAGCGCGATCAGATCGGCATGTGTTTCTCATACATCGACGAGAAACTGCTGACCACCATCAACCCCGACAAAATCGGCCTGGTGCCGGTGCCCTTCGGCCCGGAACGCGACGTCGAAGTCGACGGAAAAATTGTTAAGCAACGCATGCGCGGAGCCGAGTTGAACAGCCGGATGATGGGCATGTACGCCGGGATCGAGGACAAGGTAATCCGCGACGCGGCGTGGGAGTACATGTTCTGGTACGACAGCAAAGACGCCATGGCAATCATGGTCAAGATTATGGTCGAAGGCGGACTCGGGCGCTACATCAACCCGAAATATCTCAAGATGTTCGGGTATGACGCCATTCTCCGCCTGTCCAATCCTGCCTGGCTCAAGGCGTTCGAAATCGCCATCGAGACAGGGATGCCGGAGCCTTACGGCCGTAACAGCAATATCGCCTACGACCTGATGACGCATCCGATTCAGGAAGCAGAAGACCTCGGCTTGAAGGGAAAGTTGCCGACAGACCCGGAAGCCCGGAGCCAGAAGCTGAAGAAGCTGCTGCAGAAAGCCGTCGCCCGCGCCAACCGCGACATGCTCGGCAAAATCCCGCCACAAGAGATGCAGAAGCGCCGGACGGTCTCCGGCGTGGTCCTGACGATGATTGTCATTGCCTTCGTGATCGTCTTCTGGTGGATCAAACGTATTTTCACACCGCCTGAGATCACCGGGGTCGAACAGGAGCGCTGGGGCTTCCGCCGCTATCACATGGCCTACCTGATGCTCATACCCGCGGTCTTGACGATTTTCCTCTGGCAGTACTGGCCACTGGCCCGTGGCTCGATCATGGCCTTCCAGGATTACAAGGTGACAGGCGGCTCCGAATGGGTCGGGCTCGACAACTTCGCAACAGTGCTGTGGTCAGTGGACTGGTGGAAGTCCGTGTGGAACGCCGCGCGCTACGGCTTCCTGATCATCGCCCTCACCTTTCTGCCGCCGATCATTCTGGCTATCCTGCTGCAGGAATCGCCGTACATGAGCCTCGTGTTCCGGACCATCTATTACCTGCCCGCGGTGATTACCAGCCTGGTTGTCGTCCTGCTGTGGAAGCTATTTTACGAGCCGTGCGAGAATGGTGTGCGCAACCGCATCCTGATGGCGGTGCCAGCCTGGGGGTACATCCTGCTTGCCGTAATTCTGCTGGGCGTGGCACTGACCTTCGCGCGACGGCTGATGTATCACGAGCGCTATGGACTGGCGACGGTTTACGTCCTCGCCGGGCTCCTGCTGTTCTATTCGTGTTCGTCATTGGCCGGCCCGATCTTCGCGGTCGCAGACGCGACGTTCGTCGATTACATCAAAATGATCATCAAAGAGCCGCTCGCCTGGTTCTGCAAACTGGGCGCCACCCTCGAGGAACCGAACCGCTGGCTCAAGGACCGCAACACCGCGATGATCGCCTGCGTCATCCCGATGGTCTGGGCCGGCATGGGACCGGGCTGCCTGATCTACCTGGCAGCGCTCAAGGGCATCTCTGATGATTTCTATGAAGCCGGTGACATCGACGGCGCCACCTTCGTCGACAAGATTCTGTTCATTGTCTTTCACATTCTGCGGCCG
>CAYWQM010000023.1:45026-46450 GCA_964460215.1 uncultured Lentisphaerales bacterium | reverse complement strand
GTGGTATGGTGCCAGCGGCAACATCCTGGTGATGACAGCCGGCGGCGCGAACACCGAAGTAGCGGACCTGCATATCTTCTTCAAGGCATTTACCCACATGCGCTTCGGCCCGGCAACCGCCATGGCGTGGCTCCTCGGGTTCATGCTTATCGGCTTCACCGTCTACAATCTGCGCATCCTCTCGCGCCTGGAATTCAAAACTACCGGCGACAAGAAGTAAATCATGCCAATGATCTCCAAAATCGGCCGGCGCAGTTTCAAGACGCGATTCCTGCACATAACGATACTGATCCTGCTGGTCGCCGGCGGGGTGACGATGGTCTACCCGTTCCTGCTGATGTTTGCAGGCAGCACCAAGAGTGCCGTCGACAAGAACGAGATGTCGATCATCCCGACATTCCTCAAGGATGACACGGCGCTGTACCACAAGCACGTCGAGGGAGTCTTCAACGAGATCCTCGAACAGCTTCATATCGCCTACGACAGCGAGGCCATCTCCTTCGACGAGGTCAAACCCCCAACGCAGGTCAACGAAGCGATGGTAGACGAATGGCGTGCCTTCCTGGCCGATGCCCCGCTGCCCGGCTACGCCTATACCTGCGGGTACATCTATGCACCGCGGTCGCAAACCATGTGTAAAAACCTGCGGGCCTACAAGAATCACGTCCGGGATACGCTCAGTAAAAACATCGCCGAAGCCAACGAAAAGCTGGGCACAGAGATTCACGATTGGAATTCATTCGCTGTATCACCAGCGCAATTCCAGAATCGTACAATCATGCCCAACGAACAACCCGTCATTCAACACTACTGGGCATTCAAGGAAGATTTGCCGATCAGTGACAAAACCTGGTTCTCGGTCGACGGCTTCTATAAGAAAATGTATCTCAAGTCGCACTACACCAAGGAAATCAAAGAGTATAACAAGGCACACAACACGGATTTCGCGAAGTACAGCGACATTCGTCTGACCCGGACCGTGCCCAGTGAGCCGAAACAGGCGGAGGACTGGGAAGAGTTCGTGCGCATGACGCTCAATCCCCTGTGGATTCGCGCCGACCACTCAGCCGCCCCGCTATACCGGGAATTCCTCGAAGCGAAGTACGGCGGCATCGAGACGCTGAACCGCAACTACGATACCGATCACGCCTCGTACGCCGATGTCCCGCTGATGACTGAGGTGCCGTTCGACGGTCTGCCGCTGGCCGACTGGATGGCCTTTCTGTCTGGTTGGAAAGAACCGGTCGCACAGGAAGCCGCGGGCGACAACGCAGCCAGCAAGCTCCACAAAATTCCCGTCGAGCTGCTGCGTGTGCACAGCGTCGACTTCATGTTCCGCGATTTTCTCGAGGCAAAGCACGGGGCAATCGAGAAAGTCAACACCCTGCTCGAGCCTCTGGTCACTGCGATGCTGCTAGGTATTG
>CAYWQM010000023.1:40458-45016 GCA_964460215.1 uncultured Lentisphaerales bacterium | reverse complement strand
ACCCTGCTCGGCCTCGATGGCGACGAGGCCTACACCAGCTTCATCGACATTTTGACGCCGCAGAAGCAACTGCACTACATGGAGTTCAAGAAGCGGACGGGAGCACTTCGCAAGGAATTCATCGTGCGTAATTATATCACGACGATCGAGTACATGATGCTGCACGGCCGCGGCATCATCAACACGGTCATATACTGCTCACTGACCGTGATCTTGGCACTGCTGGTCAACCCGCTGGCTGCCTACGCCCTGAGCCGCTACAAGTTGCCGTCGGCTTACAAAATCCTGCTCTTCCTGATGCTGACCATGGCATTCCCGCCGATGGTCACGCAGATCCCGGTGTTTATCATGCTGCGTGAATTCAATATGCTGAACACCTTCGCCGCCCTCATCCTGCCCGGCATCGCACACGGCTACTCGATCTTCCTGCTCAAAGGCTTTTTCGATTCACTGCCGCAGGAGTTGTACGAAAGCGCCTCGCTCGATGGTGCCGGCGAGTGGACGATGTTCTGGATAATCACCATGAACCTGTCGAAACCAGTCCTGGCCGTGATCGGCCTGCAGGCCTTCACCTCCGCCTACAGCAATTTCATGTTCGCCCTGCTGATCTGCCAGGACGAAAGCATGTGGACGCTGATGGTCTGGCTGTACCAGCTCACCACACGCAGCGGCGACGGCGTCATGTACGCGGCGCTGCTCATCGCCGCCATCCCGACCTTCCTTATCTTCGCCTTCTGCCAGAATATTATTATGCGCGGTATCGTCGTTCCCAGCGAGAAGTAAGAAGAAGCGGTAAATGGCCAGTGGCGCTGGATTGCGGCGCCACCCAATGGCACAGCTACGCTCCCGCATCCCCCCCCACAAAGCCACAGCCAATAGCCGAAGGCTTCCAGCAACACCTCGCGGGTCACGCCAAGCCGGCCGTGCCACAAGGTCAAGAGACCTGTCTTGACAGCCGATTGACGAATACCTATAGTCCGCTGTGAGCCTGCCCCTCCTGTTGAAGCAACAAACCCAAGAGTGATCGCATGACCGTTGTAAATCGACTCCTGTTAGTAGCCTTCGGGGTTCTCTTTGTCTGTATCCATGACGACGCCCGTGCAAACGACGCAGACGAACCGTTTCGGTCATGGGTCGTCACGGACCCGCTTTACGAAGAACTTTTGAGCAATGAACCACCGGGATTGCGCAGCCAGGGATCAATCATCTGGGGCCACCTCCTGGATGTGCCCACCGGGTACATGACCGCCCGACGATTTGCTATCCGCTATGTCAGCGATGACATGCATCGGGACCATGCCCACGCCGGTTTTAATCTTGTCGCCTCTGAGCCCAACCGGTTCGATGATCTGGCAGCCGCCGACCGATGGCAGCTCAAGACAATTGTGGACGGACCGCTGCGACGAACAATCGTCGACGGCAAGCTGAAATTTGGCTGGGTCGTGGATCCGGACAATGCAGCGTACTACCTCAATTTGGTCGAATATTATTTCTCCATGCCGCGCAGTCATTTGATGTGGGGCATATACGCCGGCGACGAACACAGCGAAGGAGCGGTTGAAGCCGGTGCCCATCTCATGGAAAAACCGGGCGATTACCCCTTTATCAAAACGGCTGACGCAGAAGTCAGGCGAGACTTCGGCGGCGGCCGGTACGGTATTCCCCGGGGTATCAAGCAGCGCGATCCCGACCCCTACAAATGGATTGCATACCGCCGCTGGATCGCCGCCAAAATGCGCGACCGCCACCGTCGGCTACAGGAGATCATCCGGGCCAAGAATCCCGAGACGCTGGCAGTCTCGGTAAATGCCCCGGGCATCAACTATGAGCTGCACGCTGCGGAATTCAGCAGCCGCGCCGAGTTTTTCGATATCATCACCCATCAGGTCGGCTATCCCGATGGTGCCGACCGATGGCGCCCGACGATCGGGTTTGTGACCAAATTCATTGCCGATCTGAGCGGTAGGGAAGCCTGGCCCTGTGTGCATATCGAAAGCTGCAATTATCCTGACGCCCGGCCGGCAGAAGTGGTCGAGGAATTCAGCCAGGTCTTTCGCAACGGCGGTACCGGCCTGCATCTGTTCCTGTCGGACATCCGCGGGGCAGGCAAGCTGGTGGGTGACACGCGAACAACGTATTTCGGTTCACCCAGGCGCTATCACACCATCATGAACATCTGCCGCCACATCCGCACGATGCCGAAGCTGAAACTGCCGACGTATGAGCGCATGGCAATTGTCTACAATGACGATACCCTCGCTGCCACACCCTATGATTCTGTGCTGCCCCACTCGGAATATATTGAAGCCTGCTACATCATGCTGGGGCCCGTGGCAGAGTCGTGGTTCAAGTTCATTGACAGCGCACAGATCTTGAAGTGGCCGTCATTGAACGACCGCTTTGATATCATCTTTCTGCCCGGCGCAAAATACCAGCGACCTGCAATCGTCAATCGGCTGCGCGACTTTGTAAACGCCGGCGGCACGCTGGTGTGCAGTGATCCCGCAGCCTTTCACACCGATCTTCTCGGCAACGACACGGTGGCGTCGCGTACCGAAATTTTCGGTGTTACGGTCGGAGAAAAGGTCGCAAGCAAACGGCTGTTTCCCAAGGCAGTCGAATCCGGCAAAGCGTTACCACTGCTTGACGATGCCTACCACCTGAAACCGACTGGAAAAGTGGAAGTACTGGCCACCTATGACGACGGTTCACCGGCGATAACTGCCAACCGACTCGGGAAAGGCCGCGCGATCTTTTGCGGCACGCCGCTGTTTCACCGCAAGGCCGTGCCGATGGCACCGTGGCGCGACTTCTTCACCGCCTGGGTGAAGCACCTGGGTGCCCCGACCGGATTGGATATATGGCGCTTCAGCTTACCCGACAGCTTGATCTGGAAGGCACCTGTACAGCACGGTGTTTGCCTCACCAACAACCGCGTACTCTGGCAGGAAGAGACGCCCCACTTCACGCAAAACCTGGATGCCAAGGGCACTTACAGCTACACGGCGGCGCCGGACGCCATGACGGATGTAACGGCTGAGAACGGCACAATTGCCTTTGCTGCCGGGCGACTCACCGATCGGCGTAAAGGCATCCTGGCGAAAAAAGAACGCCCAAGCAGCAGCGCGGACTTCGTCCTGCCGGAGAGCCACTGGATGGTGAGCTGGGCCAGGCCGGAGCCGGTGTCGATCATATTCGACCTGCGGGCGCCGCGGCCATTGCGTCAGTTCAAGCTATGGTTCTGCGACAAACTGCCGGCAGTCACGGTAGAGGGCAGTAGCGACGGCACGCAGTGGCAGCGGCTGGGTAGCGCTGAAGAGGTGACGGCGGGTGCCGATGTTTACGACCTGGTCATAGACCTCGATAGCGGACAGCCGAGCAGGTATCTGCGCGCCAGTTTCGCAGAGCGTAAGCTCGGCGAAAAACTGAGCCTGATCGAGGTGGAAGTCTGGGGGGAGCGGCTGGAAGAGTGATTCAGGCCTGCCGCCAGCATCGGGTTGCCCAAACATGAGGCAGACATTGCGCCCCTACGGCTGCTGCCGGAGAAAAGTCTCCTCGTCGATATACCATTTGAATCCGAACTGGGAAAGCTCATGTGAATGAGGGCCCATGACATGGCCGTCGGCGAAAACTATGTTTCCATGGCGCAGATGCCGGGTAATGAAGTGTGACGACCCACTGCCGGCAGGATCGGAAACCCCGGCGGAGTGTTCCTGCCGGTCCACCACCGTGCCGGTCCCATGATCGAAACCGTTGGCATCCATGATATAGGCAAATTCAGACGGGGTGCCATAATCATAGACAGGCGGCAGGCCCTTGGGACCCCAAGGCTCCAAAGGGTAGTTGTTTGTGATGCTGCCACCAAGGATTCTCCAACACCTTCGGTTGAAGTCGCTGCGTTTGATTTCCCGTATGCCGTAAATCCGGTACTCCGGGTCACCAGCAGGCTGCTCGAGTGCATTGTCCCCGGTGAGGGCGCCCGGGCAGCGGAGAATGTTTGCGCCAATCGCTAAGGCATCTTCACAATAGCCGTTGTCCCAGAGATAATGCGCCCACATCCTGCCGTCATCCAGGTAGGTGTTGATAAACGGCCCCCAACTGTCCATGTCATCGGCATACATGGTTGTGAGCATTCCAACCTGCTTGAGTTGGGCCTTGCAGTTGGCAGATATGGCATATTCCTTGGCATTCGACAAGGCCGGCAACAGCATTGACGCGAGGATCGCTATGATCGCTATGACCACGAGCAATTCGATCAGTGTGAAAGGTTGCTTTTTATTCTCTGTCGCAGCGGCCATTTGGGAATTCTCTGAAAAACAGTGTCTTCGTACACTTTACGATGTGGTAATCATATATGTTTATTGGGCAAAAAAAAGTGATTCCCCCAAAAAAATGATCGGCGATTTTCGTAAGATAACGAGGTGACGTATCAGATAACCTGTCCTGCTTTATGGCATTGGAAGGGAATCGCGCCTTTGACGCGATCATGATCTTCCTCAAGCCAATCAGCCCGACAACAAAACAGCCCGCACGTGATTCACGTACGGGCTGTTCCAAT
>CAYWQM010000023.1:33663-40358 GCA_964460215.1 uncultured Lentisphaerales bacterium | reverse complement strand
AATCAGCCCGACAACAAAACAGCCCGCACGTGATTCACGTACGGGCTGTTCCAATCAGTAACGCTTGCTGCGGTCTCTACGCAAACGCCAAATCCGTTTTACTTCGAGTCAAGCAAGTCCTGCACATTGCCCTGAATCACCGACAGGCAGTCCTCCTCGTTGGGAGAGCAGACGTCGGTGCCAACCAAGGCAAGCTGACCGATGACACCGATGCATTCGCTTATTTCCGCCGTGTTGGTGATGACGCCGTCGAAAATCTTGCAAACAGCATCAAATGTGATCTGTTGGAGCTCGGCGCATTCGACACAGTCGCTGCTGGCACTCTGACCGGGAGGACCTTGCTTACCCTGCGCACCCTGCGCACCCGCCGGACCCGCCGGACCCGCCGGACCCTGCGCACCGCCGCTGGTCGCCTGCCATGACGCCAGGCCATCACCATCGGAAGTCAGGACTTTACCTTCGCCGGGTTCGCCGCCGGTAATTTTTACCTGCCCTTCAACATGAAGCTTGGCATCCAGAGGTTCCCCATCTTCGACTCCGACGCCGAGCGCACCGAGCATACCACGGCCATGGACCTGCAACAGGATCTCATTGGGGTTGGTCGCGGAATGATTGTTCGAGCCGACGAGCAATCGGCCGCCCTTTTCAAGTATTGCGTTCAAGTTCCCGCCAACCTCGACCGTCATTCTGTCCGCCCGGGCCCCGATCCTTGAACCCGTACCAAGCCAGTTGACCTCGTGATCATTGGCCAGCTGCAGACCGGCATCAGACCGGATGTTGCCGACGCAATGCAGCAGGGCGCCGATAGCTTCCCCGTCTTCGATCCCGACGCCGAGCGCACCGACCATGCTACGGCCATGCACCTGTAGACGGATCGGATTCGCATCAGTCGCCGCGCCGGTCACACCACCGACAATCACACGCCCGTCCTGAAAAATCTGCATGGGCAACTCGTTGCCGACCTGAAAGTTCATTTTCCAGGACCTCGCTCCGATCGAGGAACCTGTACCTGACCAGATAAGTTCGTAGTCATCCGCAAGCACCAGATGGGCATCAGACCGGATAATGCCGGCGGAATGAATCAGGCCGTCGATAGCTTCCCCGTCGGCGATCCCGACGCCGAGCGCACCGACCATGCTACGCCCATGGACCTGTAGACGGATCGGATTCGTGGCAGTCGCCGCGGTGCCGTCCCCGGCACCGACAATCACTCGGCTGTCGTTGTAAATCTGCAGGGGCAACGCGTTGCCAACCTGGAAGTTCATTACATGGGGACGGCCACCGATCCTCGTACCCGTACCTATCCAGTCGAGCTCGTAGTCATCCGCCAAAGCCACCCCGCCTTCCGGCACGATAAGACCACCGCCTTCGACAGTGAGTTGGGCGCTGGCTGTCGAACCGATCAGTCCGATACCGACAAGAACCGTCAATAGTTGAATGAGATGTTTCATTTTTTCCTCTTTAACGCTAAATAGCGAGGTTATGGATTTGCAAAATAATCGTGAAAAGAGAGTACTCTCCACGCACATCTATAGAAGGTTATAACAAACAACGACGAATAATGCAAGCTTTTTTTTTACGACCTCCCCCCCCCTTTTTTCTGTGTTACGGGCGACCACGCCGCGATCACAAAAGCACCATCCACTGGCACTGAAAATAGGGACGAAAAAAATAATTTATTGAGTAGCGTGGAAGCGCACGCTGTATGCCCCTCACGGGATTTCATACTACAGACCTGACTGCACGACCGAACGCTGCCCAGGGGACGGAAAAGTTCCGTTACCCGACGAAAATGGCAGAGAAGCAACTTCCGGCAGCCCGGGCATTATTGCGGTCCCTCCAGGATGACCCGCATCCCAGTAAAAGTGCAAAGGTGCCGGGAACAGTCTCAACCAGCCGTACCGCTTGATTTCCCCTGCCTGAACGCTACCCTCAAAGCATCGGCATGCCGGGCATAGCCCGTCGCCCACTTCCTCTATCGCCAGATACCGCCCGCCGTCTTCGCAGCCGGCGAAAACCTCAGTAGGAGTATGCGCCGCCGCGCGGACCACTGAACAGGAAACCATGCAAATCGAAAAGCTCGAGCTGCACGTCAGGTATCGCGCCGAGTGAGACGGCAAGGCGAAACAGGGCCCATGTGAGCCCTCGGCTTTACTCAACCCCAGCGGCACCGCCTTGTGGGGCTGGCGCGGCCAACGGGATTCGCAAACAAAAGCCAGGCGGGGGTGAAGCCACAACTTCTCGGTTTAGCTTTTGACTTCGACATATTCATCGCTAAAATTCATTACTATGCAAAATCATCAAATCATTCGCGATTGCCTCGAGCAATTCGACAAAGGTGCACTGACCCGCGAGCAATTGTCCGAAGCCTTCGCCCAGGTACTGTCCGGTAAACGCCAGGACCTGCTGTACGCGCAGGCCGTCGAAAGCGGATTGAACAGCCGGTGGATCGGCATGTCCATGATGATCGACGGCGAGCTCATTGAACCCGACGACGATGACTGGCCCTACAACTCAACGATCGATGCGATCAAGGACGGCTGGCGCGTCATCAGTTTCCCGGACATGTCCCTGTCGCTCAACGAAAACCGGACATACGGACTCGGCTTCGAATTCATCCTGGAGAAATGGCGATGAGAATGGTCAAAAAAGAATGTGAGCCGACCCTGACCGATCAGCAAATCATTCAATTCTGCCGCGACGGTTATATGGAATTCCCGGGCGCGGTGTCAAAAGATATCACCGACCGGGCACTCGACTACGTCGCAGAGAACCCCGATTACGCCATGCAGCCGGTACCGTTGCTCAACGAATCGTGGTTCACCGATGGCCTGATCTTCGCTCCGGTCGTGGCCGGTGCTGTGCGGTCGCTGCTGGGTGCAGGCTTCGGCTTGCCATGGATGATGGCAAACCACATTGGTAAATGCCCGGACGCGAACCCGCTGGGCTGGCATGTCGACGGCGGCAACATGCACACCTGGGCACTCAACTATCTGCAGGTCTTTTGCCTGATGCAGGACACAACCGAAGAGATGGGACCGACAGAGGTGCTGCCCGGCAGCCATTTTATCCTCGGGCAAAGCGCCCTGGTCACGCGTTACGGCGCAATCCGCGGCACCAAGAAATGTGTCGGCCCGGTCGGCACAGTCTTCCTGACCTGCTATCCGATCTGGCACCGTCGTTCGAAGGCAACTGCGACAGGCACTACACGGCATCTGTTCAAGTACAACTACGTGCGCAACTCCCCGCCAACGCGCGACTGGATTATCGAGCCCGATTTCAATCCGAGCTGCGACACCCATGCGTTCAGCCATCTGCAAACCGGTGCCACCATGTTGCGGCGCAATAAGCTCGACAACTACGATGCCGCACACATGTACCTGTGGCTGTGCGGGCGCCAGGAGGAAATGCGCTATGTCGGTGGCGTGGCCTGGCCAATGCTCGACGATATGATAGGCGGACAGACCGAAGAGGTCTACGGCGCGCCACCGTCGTTGAGCGCCACCCCGGATGCCTGGCGTCCCGAAGCACCACCGATTTAAAATCCGCCAAACAGGTATGAGTAACGGAGAGTCCTCCACATGCGCCCCGATCTGTTCGAAAACATGACCATGATCGACCTCTCCCTGCCGATCCACGACGATGCTCCGATCTGGAGCGCCGAGCCGCGCTGCATGGTGCACGACTGGATCGTCAAGGGCCGCAAGCACGGCAGCGTCGAGCCGCTGAACATGAAGTACTACTGCATGTCCGGGCACCAGAGCACCCACACCGATGCGCCGTATCACATGCAGGACTTCGGCGACAAGGTCCATGAAATCCCGCTGCAACGCTACATGGGCTGGTGCAAGGTGCTCGACTTCACCGAGAAAACGCTCGGTGATCACTACGAGCCCGAGGACTTCGAGAAACGCGGCGTCGAACCCGGCGACAGCATCCTCATCCATACCGGCTGGGACCGCTACATCAAGCCGCTCGACGAAACCTACTTCAATCTCGACCACCCGCATTTCTCCGAAGCCGCCATCGACTGGGCGCTCGAGAACAAGCTCGAGCTGATCGGCATGGACACGCCGTCCACAGACCCATATCTCGAAGATCATCCAAAGATTTTCCGGGAAAAGGACAACTACCCGATCATTCTCGAGCTGATGACCAATCTGGATCAGATCGTCAACAAGGAAGTATACCTGTTGGCCTTGCCGCTGAACGTCAGCGACGCCGACGGTTCCTGGGTCCGTGCTGTAGCCTTTGTGCCGAACAACTGATTCAACCGACTGCTGGAGAAATTCCATGGCACGGATAAACGGTGTCAGCTTCTGTGACAATCCCGATATCGAGGGATTTTGCCGAGCTGTTGTCGATACGGGGTTCGATTCACTTGAGGTATCGCGCCCACCGTTTTTCGAGAAGCTGAAGACACGAAATGTCCGTCAACGCTTCGCTGCCTGGACGACGGAGCTTGGCCTCAGTCTATACGGCTTCGACTGCTGGGTCGATGTGCTGCCGTATGACCGGCTTGATGAAACCATCGCCGGTTTCGAGGCCGCAATTGCCTTCGCCGCAGATCTCGAACTCGGCATGTTGATCAGCCACGATCCGTGGGTTCATGACAACGGCGATCGCAGTCCCAGCGAATGCCTGCAGACAAACATCGACCTGTTCCGGCGCGTTGCAGCAATGTGCCATGAAAATAGCCTGCGTCTAGTCCTCGAACCACACCCCGATACACTGAGCATGGACAATAACTGGGCTATCGACTTCGTCGACGGCATCACCGATGGCAACGACTATGACGTCGGCATTCTCTACGACCTTTGCCATTACGGCGTCGGCCAGCCGGACAATTACCTGAAATCCATCGGCACTCTGGGTGAACGTATCCGTCACATGCACTATTGTGACGGAGATAAGGAAACCTATGCGCTGCACCTGCCCTTCGGTGATGGGGCAATCGATCTCGAGGCTGCAGTCGAGGCACTAGTAGATATCTCATACGCCGGATCATTGACCAACGACCTATACAGCAACCCAATGCCGAAAGACAGTGCCCGCCGCAATGTCGAGCACGTGAGAGAAGTTGAAACGCGACTTGGCCTAACTGACAGCTGATTGCTGTCATGGATAACGTGAAAACACCATAACCTAAAACCTCGATTGGAGAAACGAAAATGAGCCGGTCAGAAACATCATTAGAACGCCTTAAAGGCGCCATTGTCCCTTTGAACCTGTGCTTCAACGACGACGGATCAGTTAACGACGATGCAATCTGCAACTACGTCGACTGGCTGGCATCGGAGAAGACGCCGGTCATCCTGCTGACCTATGGAAGCAGTGAGTTTGCCTGGCTAAATGACGACGAACTGTGGCGCCTCACGGAAAAGGTCGCAAAGACAATTGACGGCCGCAGCATGTGCATCTCATCGACCGGCTTCTGGACGCCGCGCCAGAGCCGCGAGTTTCTGAAGCACGCGGAAGCAGTCGGTGTCGATGCGGTCAAGGTGCAGATCAATACGTTCGATTATCCGAACGGCACAGTCACCAAGGCCTACTTCGACGAACTCGAGGGGGCCGCAGACATGCCCCTGCTGATGTGGTGGAATTCGGCGGGGTGGGTCAAAGCAATGCCGGGTGACATCAAGGAGGCGTATATCGAACTCAGCAAACGTCCGAACATCATCGGCATCAAGAATGACGGTGACGCTTTTTACGATTATTACAGCCACATTCGTGATCTGCAGGACAATGGCTGTGCTGCAATCAGTGGCGGGCTGATGAGTAATTTTCTGTTCGGCAACTCACACGGATCGCCGGCGTACCTTTGCGGGGTCGCACCGTTTCGTCCGGACCTGGCCATCGAGTTCGGCAACCTCGTCGAGGCGGGCGATACCGCGGCCGCCAAGGACATTATCTATCGTTACGAAGAGCCGTTGATCGCCTTCGCAGGCACCGTCAACTGGCAGGTGTTCCTCAAGAGCTCCGTGATGATCCGCGGTTTCTACCCCAACAACCGTGTCGGCAATCCGACGAAGACCTGCGCCACCGGTGCAGAATTCGAGCGCATAAAAGAGTTCTTCGAAGAGGTATTCGAGCTCAAGCCTGTCGTCTGACCACGGGTGGAGCCTGTCTTTTTTCCACGCGGCGATCCCGCTCACCGATCCGTTACAAAAACTGTTAAGCAAGAGAACCAATGAAACTGGCAGCACTATTTAGCGACGGCATGGTTCTGCAGCAGGGGCAGACGGTAAAAGTTTGGGGATGGGACACGCCAGGCAACAACGTGACAGTCGCTTTGAACGGCTCTGCTGCCGATGCCGTGGCGGATGCCGAGGGACGCTTCATCTGCGAACTGCCGGCAATGGACTATGGCGGGCCGTATGAAATGCGCGTCTGCGGCTCCGAAGAAATTGTCGTTGGTGACATCCTGGTCGGCGAGGTGTGGCTATGCTCCGGCCAGTCGAACATGGAATGGGCCTTGCAGGATTGTGCCAACGGCGATGCGGAGGTCGAGCTCGCTGATTATCCCCAGATACGCCTGTTCCAGGTACCGACACTGACCGGGGCAGACGAACGTGTCGACCTCCAAGAAAACTGGCAAGCCTGCACACCGACCGCCGCGGCCGGTTATTCGGGGGTCGGCTACTTCTTCGGCAGCGACCTGCATCGCACCCGGAACGTCTCTATCGGACTGATCA
>CAYWQM010000023.1:0-33653 GCA_964460215.1 uncultured Lentisphaerales bacterium | reverse complement strand
TGGCGGCACTCGTGCGGAGGCCTGGACCAGCCGGGAAAAGCTGCTGTCGATGCCGCACTATGCGGAAATGATCGCAGCGTATGATGCAGGATTAGAGAACCTGGATGAGGCTCTGGCAGCGTATGCGGAAGAGCAGACTGTCTGGGAGAAAGAGAACCTTCCCGCCGACCCCGGCAACAACGGCTTCGAAATAGGCTATGCCGACACAGACTACGACGACTCGGCATGGCGCGAAATGGAACCGCCCGGCAGCTGGCAAAGCAAGGGCGAAAACTACAGCGGCGTGTTCTGGTTCCGCCGCGAAATTGACATACCCCAAGACTGGGATGGCAAGCAACTCCTGCTGTCTCTCGGGGAATTGGACAAGTGGGATGAAACGTATTTCAATGGCGAAAAGGTCGGCGGGCTATCCAGAGACGACGACCCCGCCGCCTGGATCGTTCCGCGCCGGTACACGGTGCCGGGCAATCTCGTCAAGCCGGGCCGCGCGATTGTCGCCACCCGGGTGTTTTCACATATGTACGCCGGCGGTTTTGTCGGCCAGCCGACCGAACTGTATCTGTCGCCGGCCGACGACAACGAACAACGGTTGCCGCTGACCGGCGCATGGAACTTTCATGTCGAGCACGACTTCGGCTTTGTCGATCTCAGCGATCTGGGCCTGCCGGAAGAGCCGATGGGGCCGGGCAACCAAAACTCCCCCTCAGTATTGTTTCGCAACATGATCAATCCACTGGTTGGCTACGGCATTCGCGGCACCATCTGGTATCAGGGCGAATCGAACGCCTGGCAGGGTGTTGCCATGCATTACCATCAACTGTTCTCCGCAATGATTGCCGACTGGCGAGAACAATGGGGCTATGACTTTCCCTTTTATTTCGTGCAACTCGCGAACTTCGCTGAAACCAGCGTCTCTGAGTGGCCCATCCTGCGCCAGTGCCAGACCGATACATTGCAAGTGCCCGGCACCGGCATGGCAGTGATCGTCGATATCGGTGAATCCAACGACATTCATCCGAGAAACAAACAGGACGTCGGCAAACGCCTCAGCCTCATCGCCCGTCATCACATCCACGGCGAGGACATCGAATACAGCGGGCCTGTGGCCAAGGCTGCCGAAGCCGCAGAAAACGGCTGCCGGATTACCTTTTCTCATGCCGAAACCGGATTGAAAATCGGGGGCGACAAACTCGTGGGCTTCGAAGTTGCCAGCGACGACGGATCGTTTTCCCCTGCGGACGCTACCATTGAGGGTGCCGCGGTCCTGGTCACATCGGAACTCCTCTCCAGTCCCGAAACCGTCCGCTATGCCTGGGCCGGCGACCCGGTCTGCAACCTGTATAACAATGCAGGCTTGCCGGCCGCACCGTTCCTCCGGAACATCACCACCGCTTGAGCCGCTGCTCAGGCGCAGAAATGATAGCGCCGGCATCAATCCAATGCAGTCCCCTGCTTTGGCCGGCCAGATGCCGGGCAAGCACGTCCCTGTGACATCGCTGTTTCGTTTTGCCCGCGTTGCAAAACGCCTCTCCATGTTCTATTTTCGCACACCCTTACTAAATACAATTTAATGTTTTCAAATCAGTTGAAGGACAGAAAGCCATGCTGACCAAAGACCAACTCGAGCAATATCACAAGGACGGTTACGTCATCGTTGAAGAGCTGTTCGACGAGGAAGAGACGGCGTTGATGCTGGAAATCTCGATCGCCGACCAGGCACTCGCCGCCGCCGCCAAGACACTGGACGAGCTGGATAACACGCAGAAACAGGCAGCGCGGGTGGTCGCGCTTGGTGACAATGCCGGCGGCGAATCCACATTCTGGGTCGACGACGAGCTGGGCGATGACATGTACAGCGCCATCTCACAATGCCGGCGCATCGTCGATCCGCTCGAGCAGATGCTGGATGGCGAGGTGTACCACTGGCATCATAAGATGATGCTGAAGGATGCGCGTACCGGTGGCGCCTTCCTGTGGCATCAGGACTTCGGCTATTGGCAGCCGAAAGGATATTGCCTTTTCCCATTCATGGCGAGCTGCATGATTGCGGTCAATCGCGCCAACATAGAAAACGGCTGTCTTCAGGTGCTCAAAGGGTCGCACCACATCGGCCTGATCACCCACGTATCCGTCGACAGCCAGAACACCGCCGATCCCGAACGCGTCGCAGCTGCTGAGGAACGTTTGCCGCTGGTCCATCTGGAGCTTGAGCCGGGCTCAGCCGTTTTCTTCCACGCCAATCTGCTGCATCGTTCCGACAAGAACCTCAGTGACCATCCCCGGCGAACGCTGATCTGCTGTTACAACGCGGCACGCAATGATCCCTATCGCGAATCGCATCATGCGCGCTATCATCCGCTCGAAAAACTCGATGACGCCAGAGTCAGGGAAGTCGGCAAAGCGCAACTGCAGGCGATGCAGGCGTAGCCCTGGGAACACAGGCACCCTGCCTGTTTCTGTGAGCGAGGACTCGACGGCTTGGATTCCCGGGACCTGCCAGCCGCTAATCTAACGTCAGCTGCTTCTCGTAGGGATCGAAAAGTCCACGCTGCGCCTCGTCGTAGCGGTTCAGGGTGCGCTGGAGGATATATTGCCGCGTCGCGGTGCGACGCTTTCATCGGCCTCTCTGATCCACACCAGCATTTCGCCTTCTCCTCGATTGGCCCACATGAAGTAGGGGATCGCCTTGATCCTGCATGGACGGAGTTCCGATCGGGTTGTCTGGTACAAAGCATCCTTCCATTCACCGGCGTTGCGACGAAACGCCTTGCCGACAATCACCGGAATCCCTTTAAGCAGGCTGGCAGAGCCCTTCTGCACCGCCAGTTTGGTCTGTCTCGGTAGAAGCAGGTCGTGGAGATCCTTGCCATTGTCTTTCTGCTCCAGACAGTAAACAACGGGCCCCCGCTGGAGCGCAATACGACCGCAATTGTGGCGTACGGATGGATGCGACTCTACCCGTTCCACGGGCATGCAGAGGCGCAGCTGGATGCGGTCACCCTTCTCCCAACGCCGACGGAGTTTGAGATAACCTCTGGAGAGACCCGAAGTCGTCGAGACCGCCTCCCCGTTGACTGTCACCCGGGCGTCCTCACACCATCCGGGGATGCGAACGGCAACCGTGAATGTGGCTGAGGATGCCGGCGACACATCGATTCGCACGTTTTCATTCCATGGGTACTGCGTCCTCTGAACCAGTCTCACGTCCCGGCCACCTATCGATATCCCGGTTTCCCCGTTGACGAACAGATGGACAAAGACGGAATCGACAGTTTGTGAATAGACATACTGCCCGAGCGAGGCAAGCAGTCTGGCAAGATTCGGCGGGCAACACGCGGTGTCGAACCAGTCCCGCCGGACCGGGTCCCGTTGTCCGGTAAACTGATGTGTCCCGGGACACGACGCCAGGTAGTTGTCATAGAAGAATCGTTTGCCATCCAACGAAGCCCCCGCAATGATGCCGTTGTAAAGTGCTCGCTCGATGACATCGGAGTATCGTCTATCGGGTTCTATATGGAGCATGCGATGCGCGAAGAATACGAGCCCGATCGCCGCACAAGTCTCTGCGTAAGCCTCTTCGTTGGGTAGGTCATAGTCAATCGTAAAACGTTCACGGAACCGGGTGGAGCCGATACCGCCGTGAATGTACATGCGCTTCTTGACGATGTTTTTCCATACCGCGCGGCAGGCTGCCAGCAGCTCCTTGTCACCTGTTTCGGCAACGATATCGGCCATGCCGGCGTACAGGTAGCATACTCGCACCGCGTGCCCCTCGGCCGTCTTCTGTTCCCGTACGGGAAGGTGCGCCTGGTAGTAGTCGTAGACCTCGCCGATGTTGTGTGCCGGCGCTTCGCCTCTTTGTCTGGCCTCCTTGTCGAAGTAGTGCGGCCGGCGGCCGCGTTCGTCAATGAAGTATCGGGCAAGGTCAAGATAGTTCGAGCGCCCGGTGACCCGATACAGCTTCACCAGCGCCAGTTCGATCTCGGCATGGCCCGGATAGCCGCGCTGTTGCCCGCGACGACGGCCGAATACCGAGTCGATGTAGTCGGCGTATCGACACACGACATCAAGCAGGGTTCGGCTACCCGTTACTTCATAGTGGGCAACCGCTGCCTCAATCAGGTGGCCGGCGCAGTACAACTCATGCTCCTGACGAAGGTTGGCCCAGCGTTTCTCAGGCGCGACGATTGTAAAATGGCAGTTGAGGTAGCCGTCTTCCTGTTGCGCCGATGCGATCAGATCGACGAGGTCGTCCACTTTCCTCTGCAGCCGGGCATCCGGATGAGTCGCAAGACTGTATGACGCCGCTTCGATCCACTTGGCCGCATCCGAATCCCAGTAGACGTGGGGCGTTTTCGCGTCGCCCGATTTCCACTCGAGCCGGAAGGCGTCGATAACTCCGGCGGTTTTGCACCGGGTGTATTGAATGGGAAGTGTGCTCTCGCGATTGACCCGAAGGCGTTCTCCCCAGAAACCATCTATACACTGAACTTTCTCATTGGGAACAGAGACAAGTTTTCGCATGCGCGATCTTCCTATTATTGGCTTTTTGGGAGTGGCGTCGGCACGCTTGGATGAAGCCAATTACCCGCACAAGGGTCCTGGTCTATCGTGGCAATGTTCTGAGACTTCAACCAGAACGGGCCGTACCCGACATGCAGCGTCTTGCGCACCTGCCCGGATAGGTTTGGTACACCGCCGTGACGAAGGTTCTCCGTGAAAAGAATCGCATCACCCGCCTTCACCTCGACCGGGGTCATGCCGGGCTCATCCTGCGGTTCACAATCAAATTCGTATTTTTCGATGGCCGGTCATCCTGTACCTGCCGCTTGTTGTCGGCAATTTAGCACGAACCGACTGTGGAAGCGAATTGACCCCATGCCCCTGCGGCGTTAGACTTTGATCCTTTGCAATATGGAGGACGACATGTTGAAAATCGCTATTGTCGGAATGGGGGCTATCGGCAACACCCACGCCCGCTGCTACGTCGAGAACGAGCAGACCGCCGTCGCCGCCGTCTGCGATTGCATCGCGGAACGCGCCGATGCGGCAGCCGAAGCATACGGTGCCAAGGCCTTCTATAGCGTTCAGGAAATGCTCGACAGCGACGTAACCATTGATGCCGCGAGCATAGCCACGGCCGGCAAGGAAAACGGCGGCGACCACTACGAACCAACGATGCAGCTGCTCGGCGCGGATATTCCCGTGCTCGGGGAAAAGCCGATATCCAACGAAGTCGACAAGGCTGACGAAATGGTCGCCCTGGCACGCGAGCGCAATCTGCCGTACGCAATCGACCTGAATCACCGTTTCACCCCCGCCGCCGCGCGGGCCCGCGAGTGGATCGCCGAGGGAAGGCTCGGCGAGCTGCAGATGATCCGCATGATGATGTGGATCAGCAATCCGAACGAATCGAGCCCACACTTTCATATTCGCGCGCTGCACCCGCATTCGCTCGATGTCATGCGCTACTTCTGCGGCGACATCGCCAAGGTGCAAGCCTTTTTCAAGAAGGGCAAGGACCGCGAAATCTGGTCGAATTTACAGGTCAACCTGCTGTTTGAGAACGGCGTCATCGGCAACCTCATGGGCAGCTACGACGGTGGCGGACCCGGCCACGCGTGGGGCCTGGAGACTTGTGAAGTCATCGGGCATCAGGCCCGCTTCGTGCTGCACGACGCCTGCGAGCTGCTCGAGTTCCAGCCGCGCCACAGTATCGAAGGCGAGAGCTACCGTCACCTCGGGGGCATGGCAAGTTTCGGCGACACGTTTCAAAGCCGCATCGACCGATGGATCGAGCAACTGCGCGCCGGTACGGCGCCAGATGATATCGACGGCTCCGGTGCCGATGCACTGAAGGTGCAGCGGGTCATCGAAGCGGCAATCGAAAGCTGGGAGTCCGACACGGTCGTCTCCCTCAACCCACAGGTCTGAGCCATGCAACGCGCATGTGTCATCGGGCTCGGCCCCATCGGCAACCTCCACGCGGCCATTTACCGGGAACACGCCGGGTGTGAGCTTGTGGGCCTTTGCGATGTCGATCGCCAACGCGCGGATACCGCTGCAGAAAGCTTCGGCGTGCCGGCATTCTACAGTGTCGACGAAATGCTGCCCGCGCTGTCACCGACCATGGTCAGTGTCGCCACCGGCGGTGTCGAGTACGGCGCCGATCACTACGAACCGACGATGCAGGCTTTCGCTCACGGCTGCCATGTACTCTGCGAAAAACCGATCTGCAACGAAATCGGACCGGCTGTCGAGATGGTGCGCGAAGCAAAAAAACGCGGGTTATGCTTCGGCATCGACCTCAACCATCGCTTCACGCCGGCAGCGCGGCTGGCCAAACAGTGGGTCGATGACGGACGCATCGGCCACCAGCTGTTCATGAACGTGAGCATGTGGATCCGGAACCCGACCGAGAGCTCACCGTGGTTCCATATCAAAGCACTGCACCCGCACACCGTCGACATCATGCGCTACTTCTGCGGCGACATCGAGGCGATTCAATGTTTCGTCACCAAGGCACCTGGCCGCAGCATCTGGTCGACCGCCCAGTTCAACATGCGCTTCGCAAGCGGCACCTTAGGCCATCTCACGGGCAGCTACGACATCGAGCGCGGCCACCCGATGGAGCGCTGCGAACTGGCCGGTGTCAACGGCCGGTTCATCATCGATGACTTGTACCGCGAAGCCACGCTGTTTCCCGCGGGAGACCCGCAGAAGCTGGTTTACACCAACCCCGTCTTCGGTGGTTTCCGAGATTTCCACGATACCTTCCGTGACCGGCTGGGTGCGTTCGTCGACCAACTCAATGCCGGTGTCGCCCCGACCGAGATCGATGGTTCCGGCGCCGATGGCCTGGCAGCGCAAAAGGTGCTGGCCGCCGCCATCGAGTCGGTGCAGACCGAATCGATCGTCAAAGTCAATGAGCTTTTTCCTGATTGACGCAACACTGGAGCAGCCCATATGAAGCTAGGCGTGAATTCCGTTCTCTTCGGCGGCCACGACATGGCCACCGCCTTTTCGTACATCGCCCGATGCGGCTACGACGGAATCGAGATCTCGGCGATCGACGGGATGAGCGAGCATCTCGTGCTCGACCGCTGGCAGGCGCTGGTGCCGGAGATCAAGAAATTGGCCAAGACCCACGAACTGCCGATCCTCGCCATGGAGCAGCCATCGCGTGAGCCGGAGAAGATGACCGCCGCCTTCCAGGCCGCGTCGGCAATCGAATGTCCGATCGTCAATTGCGGACCGGGCGGCGAGACCGGTAATGAAGAAAGTTTCCAGGCCGCCATCGACTCACTGGGGGCGCTCGCCGAGCAGGCCGGCACATACGGCGTGACGCTCTGCGTCAAGGCGCACGTCGGCCATTGTATCCACGACACGCCCACATCGCTGCGCGCGCTCGCGGCCATCGACCTCCCCTCTTTCGGCCTCGACATGGATCCCAGCCACGTTCATCGCGCCGGCGAAAATCCCGTCGAGGCGATTGCCGCGGTGGTCGATCGAATTCGCCACGTGCACATCCGCGACTGCAAGGGCCGTCAGGCAGGTCCAGGCGTGCCGGAACTGCAGGCCAACGGCCGTGGCGACATCGATCTGCTCGGCTACATTCGCGTCCTGCACGAGCACGGCTACACCGGACCGATGGATCTGGAAGTCATCGGAGCAAAGGAATACGGAATCGCCGAATGCACCGCCATCGCGGCAGAGACACGCGGCCACATGCAGGCCTGTCTGCAAGCCTGCGGCGCCCGATAACTGCACGCAATCACAAGGAGACCAGGCATGGCTGCCAGTCGGAAAAAACCGAATATCCTGCTTATCGCCGTCGACTCTCTGCTGTCAACGCACATGAGTTGCTACGGATACTCGAAACTCACCTCGCCGCACATCGACAAGTTTGCAAAGTCCGCGACACTGTTCGAAAATACCTTTTGCCCGCATGTGCCGACGACCTCGGCCTACGCCTCGATGCTGACCGGACGCGACTGCTTCGGGACCGAAGGCGTGGCGCTGCGCCACAAGGGCCCGCTTACCGTCAAGGTGCGGACACTCCCAGAGATTCTGCGTGATAACGGCTATGCCTCCACCTGCATCGGGTTTACCGGTAACCCGTCGGCCCGCGGTTTCGACAACTATCTCGATTACGAGGCCTGGGAGTCGGAGGATGGGAGCCTGCCAAAAGCACAGGCACTGAACAATGTGGCACTGCCGGAGCTCGAGCGACTCAACGAATCCGGCCAGTCCTGGTTCGTGATGCTGCGGCACATGGACCCGCATTCCCCATATCTTCCGCCGGAACCGTTCAATCGCATCTTCTACCAGGGGAATGAATGCGATCCGGCGAACAAGTCGATGGATCCGGTTTACGCGTTCAAGCCATTCAAGGACTACTTCATGTGCTGGATCCCCCCCGGCGTCACCGACAAGGACTATGTGATCGCCCAGTACGACGGTGCTATCGCCTACATGGACGCGTGCATTCAAGGGATTTTCGAGAAGCTTGAAACTCTTGGCATCGCCGATGATACCATTGTCGTACTCAATGGGGACCATGGCGAGACGCTGTACGACCATGAATGCTGGTTTGATCACCACGGCATCTACGACGTAACCCTGCGCGTGCCCCTGATCATCCGCTACGGAAAGAAATTACCTGCCGGCCGACGGATACCAGGCTACAACCAGCACAAGGACCTGGCACCAACCCTGCTCGAACTCGCCGGAGTAAAGACCAAGGACAAGTTCGACGGCGCCTCCCTGATGCAGCTGGTCAAGGGCAAGGCAACCAGTATCGAGTCGGAGATCTACATCACCGAGTGCACGTGGATGCGCAAGCACGGCTGGCGCACCCCGCAGTGGAAGCTGATCGTCGCGCTCGAACCCGATTTCCATTTCAAGCCGCCGGTCGAACTGTATAACCTGATCGAGGACCCGGAGGAAAACATCAATCTCGTGCACCAGCATCCGGACATTGTCGCTACACTGACTGCACGCATGGAGGCGTTTATCGCCACACGCGAAAAAGCGCTGGGCATAACCAATCCGATGCTGACCCAGGGCGACTGGCATGGGGAGGCCGGAATAGGTCCGTTCACCAGCAGCCGGCAGGCCTATGACACGCTGCACATCGGTGATCCGGCGACAGCAAGGAAGCTGCAGGCCAAGGCACGCGCGAAAAAGCGAAAAAAGAAGAAGTAACATGGCGCTGATCACGATCATCGGCCGCGGCCACTCGGGCACCCGCGCCATGTCGCACACCCTCAGCCAGAGCGGTGTGTACATGGGCGCCAAAGTGAATGAGTCCGGTGACCTCGTACCGGCGGAGGAAATGTATGAAGCGTGCCGGATAATGGCCGGGCACTTGCGGCATCTGGGCGGTTTGCGCTGGGATTTCGAAGCGCTGCACACGATGCCGATCGACCCCGCTTTCAAGAGGTTGGTCGAATCATACCTGAGCTCGACTCTCGCCAGCGATGCGCAACACCGCGGCTGGAAACTACCGGAGACGACCCTGGTCTTTCCATGGATTGTGCGGCTATTCCCGGATATCAGGTATATTTATTGGGTTCGCGACCCGCGTGATTGCATTGCCGGCGACCACATCACCGATGACCTGGGCAGCTTCGGCGTCCCCTGGGACACAACGGATGACCTCCAGCTGAGCCGCGCCACGAGCTGGAAGTACCAGGTCGATATCGTCCAGTCCACTCCGGTGCCGGCAAACTGGATCACCGTCCGACTAGAAGACTTCGTGCTTGAACAGGAGGCAACGCTGGCACGGCTCGAAACGTACCTGGAACTGCCACTGGCACGCATTCCGGTGAAACCGGAAGTCATCGGGCGCTGGAAGACGTGCGGCAACAACTGCTGTTTCGATTTTTTCGCCGACCAACTGCAACTATTCGGCTACCAGCCATGAGCCGCTGCGACAGTTGGCAATCGACGTAAAAAACGTGCTGCACACAAACTACAAACTGAGGAAGCACCAATGATCCGCAAAGCCTTTGTCATGTCCGTCGATGCCGGCCAGGAAGCCGAATACGAACACCGCCACCGTCCGATCTGGCCGGAGTTGGAGGACACCTTGAAAGCGCACGGCGTGCACAGCTACTCGATCTTCCTCCTGCCGGACACACGGCAACTGTTCGCCTATGCCGAGATCGAGGACGAATCACGATGGGAGGCCATAGCCGACACCGACATCTGCAAGAAATGGTGGGCACACATGGGCGACATCATGCCGTCGAACCCGGACAACAGCCCGGTCGCCAAAAACCTGCGCGAAGTTTTCCATATCAATTGAGGCCACATGGTACACGCCGAACGAATCACAGTTGCACCAGTCAAGCCATACGCCAATCTCAACATTCGTCGCCAGTACCGTATCCAGGAAGCGCGATGGATCAGTGCGCCGGGTGCAGGGATGGACGCCGATCATTTCCTCGAGTTTGAGCTGGCGTTCAAGCTGGCCACGGCCGCGACGTTTGTTATCCATGTGAGCGGCGACCAGCGTTTCGAGTTGTTTTGTGACAGCCAGTACGTCGGCATGGGGCCGGATCGCAGTGACCTGGCACATTGGAGTTTCCACAGCTATGAAATTTCACTGGAAGCCGGCGATCATACCCTCACAGCATCGGTGCACTCGATCGCAACACACCGCCCACATGCACAGGTAACCTGTTGCCCGGCGTTGATCCTCGCGGCTGAAGATGCACCTGTCGAACTCGACACCGGCACCGCGCCGTGGACAGTCCGCAACATCGCAGGCATCAGCTGTTGTACGCCTGTGCTGTTTGATATGTGTTATCATGCCGTCGGGCCGAACTACACAGTCGATGGCGCTGCCTGCTTCGAACATGCCGAAGCAGAAACGCCTGTCTTCGCAAGCAACGCCCAGTTTCAAAAGGGAAAAACCGGTATCCTGCTCAATGGCTGGCGGCTCTTTCCCAGCCGATTGCCGGAGCAAATCCGCCAGCCGATCACCGAGACCGGCCGTGTCCGCATGGCCGAGACGGGAAAGCTGACTGAACTGGTCGAGTCATCCGAAGATGCGACCGCACCGTGGAACGGGCTCATTGCTGCCGGCAGCCCACTGCAACTCCCGGCGGGTACAACGCAAACTGTGCTCTGGGATCTGGAGAACTACCATTGCGCCTACCCGAAACTGCGAGTCAGCGGCGGCCGCGGCGCAACGATTGCCATCCACTGGGCCGAAGCCTGTTTCGTCGATCAACAACATAGTTCCAAGGGCAACCGTCACGACATCGCCGGCAAGTGTTTCCTCGGTTACGGCGACACCTTCATCGCGGGCGGCGGCGAGGACGAACTTTTCACCGCACCGTGGTGGCGCGCCGGACGCTACCTGCAACTGATCGTCGAGGTGAGCGACGAACCACTGACGATATGCTCGCTGGGCCTTGAGGAGACCCGCCTGCCCTTCGAGCATGAAGGCGCCTTCACATGCAGTGATCCGGCGATCGAAAAAATCATCCCGCTCGCCGTCCGCGGCATCCAGATGTGCGCCCACGAAACCTACATGGACTGCCCGTACTACGAACAGATGATGTACGTCGGCGACACGCGTCTGCAGATTCTTACATCCGCGGTGCTGCGACGCGACAGACGCCTCAATCAACGGGCGCTCGAGTTGTTCGACTGGTCGCGGCATATTACCGGCTTCGTCCTCGAACGGCACCCGAGCGATCCGCGGCAGCTGAGTACGACATTCTCGATGATCTGGATCATGATGCTGCGCGACCAGGGATGGTGGCAGCGGGATGCCGATTTTGTGGTCGAACGCCTCGCCGGCATGCGGTCGCTGCTGGAGCTGTTCCGAAGCCTGACGGATGAGCGAATGCTTCTATCGGGATTACCCGGCTGGTCTTTTGTCGACTGGGTCGTGCATGACGGCTGGGACACCGGCTATCCACCGGGGGCGGCATTCGGCTGCAGCGGCGTCTGCAATCTGCTGATGCTGCTGGCCCTGCAAAGCGCGATCGACATCGAAACGGCTTTCGGCGAGCAGCACTTTGCCAACAGCTACCGCGACTGGTCTGACCGCCTGGCCATATCGATCCGGGAAACCTTCTGGAATGACGGCCGACAACTCTTCGCCGATGACCCGGCACACCAGTACTTCAGTGAGCATGCGCAGTGCCTGGCACTGCTTTCCGGACAATTCGACGAGCGTATCGCCGAGCCCTGTTTCGAGGCACTGCTCACGGCCGATGACCTGGCAAGAACGACAGTCTATTTTTCCTTCTATCTGCTCGAGACTTTTTACACGTACGGCCGCGGCGAACTCATCCTCGAGAAGCTCGAGTTCTGGAAGGCACTTGTCGCCCAAGGCTTCAAGACCCCGGTCGAGATGCCGGAACCATCGCGCAGCGACTGCCATGCCTGGGGAGCGCATCCGCTCTTTCACATGCATGCCAGCCTGAGTGGCATTCGTCCGGCATCGCCAGGCTTCACAAGCGTCTGTATCGCCCCGCAGCCCGGCGGACTGACACAACTGTCCAGCGTACTGCCACATCCGGACGGTGAGATTCGCTTCAGCATGAAACAGCACGACACCGTTTGGGACGTCGAGGTCACGCTGCCGGACGGACTCACCGGGGTCCTCGAGTGGCAACAGCAGTCAATTGCCCTACAGGGCTCGCAGCAGTTCGAACTGCCGGCGCCGCAAGGTTAACGCGGCCAGGGCAGGCCGGTGCCGGCGTTGTTCAAGCTGGCCCGTTATCATGCTGAACCACCAAGTCTCATCGATCTGCTAGGCAGTTTTCGGCGGTAGCTCCCAGCGTACTGTATGGCATACCGTGCGACCGTTTTCAGGCGGCTCGATATGATATGGCTCGAGCGCGTAAATGGTAATCAGCGAACCGTCCGGCAACTCCCGGGTCGTGGCCCAACCGGTGCTGGTGGCGTTCGAGACCGCCAGCTGCAGCGGATGTTCAAAATCCCAGGTCCGGCCATAGTCATAGCTGAGAACCCCGGCAACCCCGAAAGGCAAGTGATAACTCGTGTAGGTGCACAGCAACCGCTGGTCCTTCAGCAAGGTCAATTGACCCTGGACCTCGCTGTATTGCAGGAATTCGCGCGGCGCGCTCCAAGTCAGGCCGTTGTCGGCACTTTCGGTCAAAACCATATGACCGGCAGCGTGGTCGTTGGGCATGGTGCCAGGCGGATACGGCAATGGCTTGCCCTTTAGCGGGTGAAGCCACTCGAAGCGGCTGGCCGCCAGAATTCGACCATCGGGCAGATGCTCGAAGTCCGCCTCGACAAACAACGGAAAAGTATCGTCCCACGTCTCAACGTCCGCGCCGCGCTGCCATGTTCGTCCACCATCAGACGACTGCATCAACCATGCCTTACTCTTCGGCGAATCATATCCCGGCGGCAGCACCCGGCCTTCAACAGTGCCGATACAACGGATGAATGCAATCGAACCATCGCCGGGAAAAATCGGCGCGCGCACCGGCCCGATAAACTGATATTCATCCTCGCGAGTTGTGTTAAAATTGATCAGTTCCCAGCTCGTGCCGCCGTTGTCACTGTAACCGATGCCGTCAAGCGACTCGGATGTAAACAGCAGTGCCCCGTCGTCAAGACAGGTCAGCGAGCCTTCCTTGCCGCACAACGGCGTATGCTCAATCGACTGCCAGGAATGGCCGCCGTCGCTCGACTTGTGCAGCTTCACAGGCCAGCACGTATCCACACACCCGGTAGGGAACGGGCTGCTTACCTGCGGCGCCAGCATGTCGACCGGCGACGCAATCAATGTCCCGTCGGTCATGACGGCAAGGCCGGACTTGTATAATCCGCGCTTGCCAAGCTGCGCCCGCACGGCGGGAACCCGTGAGAGTTGCGCGACAGCGCCGTACTCCAGGCCGGTGTACCCGCTCAGGCCACAGTTCTCGTAATTGTTGTTGTAAGCGTCGTGTTCCCATTGAAATGGAGTAGTCGACAGGTTCATTATTTCTCCTGATTCCGTTTGAGTATGAGAGGAAACATATCAGGTGTGGCCCTGCTGCCAAATGACACAACCCAAGTTAAAGTAAAGCTGCAACCGACTACCACATTATTCTGGAGCGACACATGGCGCGATACACCTCGCCGGAGCAGATCAAAACAGGCGTTGTCGGCTACGGCGGCGCCTTCGATATGGGCAAACACCATCTACTGGAAATGCAGTCGCATGGCATGACCCCGACCGCCGTGGCAGAGCTGGACGCGGACCGATTGGCCGTCGCCGAAACGGATTTTCCCGGCATCGAGACCTATAGCACGGTCGAAAGTATGCTGGCCGAGTCCGACGTCAATTTTATCACCATCATTACGCCGCACAACACACATGCCCAAATCGCCCTGCAATGCCTCGAAGCCGGTCGCCATGTCTGCTGTGAAAAACCATTGGCTCTGACAACCAACGAATGCGAAAGCATGATAGCTGCAGCCAAAACACAAGATCTCTTGCTGACAACGTATCACAATCGTCATTGGGACGGATGTATCCTCAAGGCTATGCAGGATATCCGGGAAGACGGCATCATTGGAGAAATCTGCCGCATCGACGCCCAGATGGGCAGCTACGCATGTCCGGGCGACTGGTGGCGTTCGAGTCGATCGATTTCTGGCGGCATCCTTTACGACTGGGGCGCACACTTCACGGAGTACGCCCTGCAGCTTATGGACGATGAGCTCGTCGAGGTCTCCGGCCATTCCACCCACGGCCACTGGGCCACGCAGACTCCGTGGAAGGACGATACCATCGAAGACGAAGCCATGGCGATGGTGCGGTTCAAGCGCGGCGGCATTTACATGCTGCGCATCTCCCACCTCGAGAGCCACCCGCATCCCTATTTCATAAAGGTGACGGGTACACTCGGCTGCTACGAATTCAGTCCGCACGGCAAGTATCGAATCACGACACAGGAAGGCGGGGAAGTGGTTGTCCGTGAAGGCGACGAACCGGAAAATGAAGGCTGGCGTTTCTACAAGAACGTCACCAACCACCTGGTAAATGACGAACCCCTGGTAATCACCGGAGAATGGGCAACGCGGGTGATTCACGTGCTCGACCTCGCCTGCGATAGTGCCGCCAAAGGCCGGACCCTTCCGGTCACACATCCATGATGCGGCCAACTGCGAGTCGGCATGATCGGCGTCGGCGCCTACGGTGCCAATAGCCCGTCAACGATACGGAACGCCGGGCTGTTGAATATCGGCGAGATCAATTTGCAGATCGAATCTCGATAGGCCCAGGAGCCGCTGCGCTCGTGATTCCTCCACACCGTACGACGCTGTATCGGCTTCACAGGTCGAACGGCCGTACGATCGCGACCAGATAATCACCGCGTTGGGTGCGCGGGAACTGGCGGCGCGAGATCACCATGCCATGCGTCTCCGCCTGGACCGGACAAGCGTCGGCGAACGGGCGTTCGAGTGAGTGAATCTGGCCGAGCTCCTGTCCCACCTCGACGTGACTTCCAAGGTCGACGAACGGCTCGAAGACCCCGCCCACCGGCGCCATGACATAGTCCTCGTGCCGGTCGGCAGCGACGACCTGCGGCACCACCGCCGGCTTCGTGATCTCTCCGTCCAGAATGCCGACATGCCGCAGCACGTTGTCGACGCCGTTCTCGGTGATCGCCACCATTTCTGTCCCGTACTGCGCCGCACCGCCGATCTCGGTGCCGAGCGTGATCTTGCCAAGAGACTCGGCATACCCCGGCAACAGGCCGCTGCCGGCGATGTCCCGGTAAATAAAAACATACGGCGTGCCCCACACCTTGCCGGCCTCGATCATCCGGCTCATCTGCCCGTCGTCCGGTACGTGATGCATGTTGACACATGGGATCCAGTGACCGGTGACCGCACCCGAGTGAATGTCGACCACGAGATCGGCTTTCGGAATGATCTCGTGCGCCATGTAATGCGCAATGATCCCGGTCACCGAATCCTCGTCGCGGTGCCCGGGGAAAGCCCGGTTCATGTTGCGCCCATCAATCGGTGAGTGGCGGGTGCCGGCGTCGACGGCCGGCGGATTGAGTGCCGGCACGATGATGACCCGACCGGTAATCTGATCCGGGGTCAAACGACGGGCGAGCTTCATCAATGCTGTCGGGCCCTCGTATTCATCGCCATGATTACCGCCGAACAACACGGCAGTCGGTCCGTCGCCGTTTTTGACTACCGCGATGTCGACGAACAACGTTGCCCATCCCGATCGGTTGGTCGACAGCGGCACATCGAGCCGACCGAATTGCTTGCCGTCCTTGTCGTAGTCGATCGTCGTGTAAGCCTGTGAATCGATAGCCATTGTCACCGTCCCCGTATTCACCCGTTGCTCTTCATAGATCAGTTGCCAGTGGTCTGAATTGATGAGTGTAGATACGCAGGTATCCGAATTCAAGAGTCAACCCGGAGATTGCGGCATGATCAATGATTTAGGATGGCGATGCGCCAGTGCTCAGCGTGCAGGATGCCAGATTGCCATCCCTGTACAAACGGATAGGTTAGCTCCGCGAAAAAAACAACCCACAACACGTTTTGGGAGTACGTCATGCGCGTCGGCATCATCGGTATTCAGCACGAGTCAAACACGTTCATCCGGGAACCAACGACTTTCGCAGATTTTGAAGCCGCACGCTCCTTGGACGGGGAAGCGATACGAGAAAGCCTCCAAGACACCAACCACGAAGTCGCCGGGTTCTTCGAAGGCCTCGCAGCCGCGGGGCTCGAAGCAGTCCCGATCTACTTCGCCATGACCCTGCCCTCCGGCGCGATCACGGCAGAGACTGCCGAAACCCTGGTACAGAACCTACTGGACGGACTATCTGAGGCCGGCCCACTCGACGGCATCCTGGCCGCGCCACATGGCGCCGGCGCCGCGGTCGGCGATGACCTCAGGGATTTCGACGGCTGCTGGCTTGCCCGTGTGCGCCAACTCATCGGTGATGAACTACCGATGATCACCACGATCGATCCACATGCCAATCTCAGTGAACGCATGGTCGCCGCATCCGACGTCGTGATCGCCTATGCCACGAATCCGCATATCGACCAGAAAGCACGCGGCCTTGAAGCTGCCGAGCTTATGCGCCGGACTCTTGCCGGCGAGATCAAACCGGTCACGGCCGCCGCCTACCCACCGGTAGCAATCAACATCGAGCGCCAATGTACCAGCGCCGCACCCTGCCGGCCGATGTATGAAATCCTTGAACGTATGCGCGATCAGCCGGGTGTCCTGTCGAACAGCGTCGTCCTCGGCTTCCCCTATGCCGATGTCGAGGAGATGGGCAGCGCTCTGATCGTCGTCACAGACAACGACCCGGCACAGGCACAGGCCCTGGCTGACGAGGTGGGCGATTACCTGATCAGCCACCGCCAGGAATTCGCCGGCGAGTTCATCGATATCCCGACAGCAATTGACCAGGCCGTTGCGGGTGAAAGCCCGGTGTGCCTCATGGACATGGGGGACAATATCGGGGGGGGCTCGACCGGAGACGGCACCTTTATCGCCCACGAACTGCACCG
Organism: uncultured Lentisphaerales bacterium; assembly: GCA_964460215.1. Classification (GTDB taxonomy): domain Bacteria; phylum Verrucomicrobiota; class Lentisphaeria; order JABSQK01; family CAJWLW01; genus CAJWLW01. The sequence goes on along the minus strand of CAYWQM010000023.1, from coordinate 16,109 downwards.
CCGCGCCGACACTACTGCGTATGTCTGCATCCACGACCCTGAGTCTGCAGCGATGGCGCGGGGCGCCGGTGTCGGCGCCCGCATCACGCAGCAGATAGGCGGCAAGATGGATGACAGCCTCGGCACGCCCCTGGAGGCAGAGGTCACCGTCCGCAGCCTGCACGACGGGGAATTTCACGACAGCGAAGTGCGCCACGGCGGGCAGACAGTTTACCGCATGGGAGACAGCGCCATCGTCGACACCGACACGGGTATCACGATCTGTTTGACATCGCTGCGCACCGTACCGTTCAGCATCAAGCAGATCACCTCGTGCGGGCTCGAGCCGCAGGACTTTCAGATCCTCGTGGCCAAGGGTGTGCAGGCACCAGCCGCTGCTTACGAACCGGTGTGTACGTCACTGATCCGCGTCAACACTGGCGGACCGACATCAGCCGACATGAACAGCTTCGACTACCAGTATCGTCGGCAGCCGCTCTTCCCATTCGAAGAAATCGGCAATTGAGCCGCAAAGTTGGCAGGAACAGAATAGTCGAAACCTTGAAGAAGGTTCTTCAACCCAAGCCTACAGGCTCGGCAGCTTCGGCACGACTTCCTGCGCCAGACGCTTCATGCAGTTCTGCCACTTCACTCTGTCGTCCCAATCGTGCGCCACCATCAGCAGCTTGCCGAACCCGCCGGTCAGATCCCACAGGCCTTCGAGCTGCTCGAGACAGTCATCGACCGAACCGATAACGCAAAGATTCCGCGCCACAAACTCCGGGGTTACCTCGGAATCGGGCGTTTCCGGATCCGGCTTCAGCAGGTCAAGCATGTTGGCGGACGTCAGCAGCGCTATCAGATACTCGAACGCGCCGGCAAATGTCCCTCCCAACACGTGGTCCCAGGCCTCGTCGGTGCTCTCGCCAACATAGATGCTGCGGGAAATGCGCCAGATCTCACGGCTCGGCTCCGGCTTGCCGGCATCGGCCGCGCCGCCGCAATACGTTGCCCAGTGCTGCACCACCGTCGTCGCCGGGACAAGGTTCGTACTCAATGGAATGAAATCGCGCTGGCCTGCCATTCGCGCCGCCATCGATTCCCCCTTGATCACACTCATGGCGATCGGCGGATGTGGCTTCTGGTACGGCTGCAGCATCTTCCCCATGCCAAGATCTGCATTCGGTGTCTCGACGCGAATGCGCCAGTAATCACCCTGGAAATCAAACGGCGGCTCAGCTTCCCACAGCTTGAGAATCATGTCGATCCCTTCCACCGTCATCAGCCCCTGCGTCTTCGGATCGGGCAGGTCGAAAAGTTCCCAGTCCGTAGGCACACCGCCCTGACCGAAACCGCAATTGATACGGCCGCGCGACAGGTGGTCAAGCATCGCCAGACGGACCGCGACATTGGCCGGATGATGCTGTGGAATAATTGACACGCCCGTGCCGAGCCGAATGTTCTTCGTGCGCGGCAGCACATTGGCGATGAAAAGGTCATTCGCCGGAATCGGTTCCCATGCCAACGTGTGATGCTGACCGATCCACGCTTCCTCGAATCCCAGGTCGTCCGCCATCACCGTGAATTCAATGTCTTCTTCGAAACACTCCGTCCGGCATTTTTCCGGCGGATGCAACGGCATCATAAAAGTTCCGAGTTTCATAGGTCAGGTCCTGCGTCAGGTGTTGGATTGATGAAGGCAATAACCTATAGCCCGGGCTTCGGATTTCCACCGGAAGCAGAAGAGACCTGAGATTACCACTCTTCGCTGCTCGAATCCAAAAACGCCCGGCACGTATTCACATGCATCTCCACCGTGTCATCCTCAGAGACGGCGTACCCGCCGGCCAGCACACCGGCCAGTGCGATACCGCGTTTACGGACTTCTCGAATAACGTACTCATCACGTTGCCGCATGCCCTCTATCGACAAGCCCAGACCGCCGAGCTGGTCGTGCTCGTAGGGATCGACGCCGGCAACATACAGCACCAGCTGCGGACGGTGGGTATCGAGGATATTCGGCAAATGCCGGGCCAGCATCTCAAGATACTCGGCGTCACCAACCGCCGTCTCGAGCCCGACATCGAGCGAGCTGCATTGCTTCACCGGATACAGCCGCTCCTGGTGCATGGAAAAGGTGAACACTGTGGGGTCATCCGCAAAAATCTTCGCCGTGCCGTTGCCCTGGTGCACATCGAGGTCGATCACCGCAGCGCTGCAGATACGTCTCTCCGCCTGCATGCAGCGAATGGCGATGGCCACATCGTTCAAATAACAGAAACCCTCCGCACGCTCCGCAAATGCGTGATGAAAGCCCCCGCTCAGATTGATCGCAGCACCACCGTCAAGCGCTTCGCGACAGGCAGCACACGTACCGCCTGCAGCCAGGTAGAACAGCCGGATGATCTCCCGGCTGAACGGCAGCTCCGACGCCTGCGTGCGGCTGGTATGCGCGGCGCCCTCAAGGTCCGAGAGATACGCCTCGACATGAACCAGAGCAGCCTCGGCACGGGTCACAGGTTCAGGTACTGCAACATCGTCCACGGCCAGGAGCCCATCGGCCAGAAGCCGTTCGAAAGTGCGCCGGAACTTGTGCACCTGAAACACGAGGGTACCGATATCGGCGCAGTACGCCGGCGAATGCACAATCCGCGGCATCAGCCGAACGTCTTCGAGTTCCAGCCGAACATGTCCCGGGCCGGACTCTGAAAGTCGATATAAACGCGGTCGCACGCGATACCCAGTCGCGCCTGCAGAAAATCGCAGATGGCCTGCGACAATGCGGGCGTCTGGTCCGGCTGGAGACCGAGACTTTTGAGAACGACATGCGCTGTCGGCGCATCAGTACCGGCGAACACCATCGGCCGCTGTGGTTCCAGCACGACCATCACATACGCTTCCGCCTTGCCGAGCTGCTCGGCGACCAGCGCTGATAACGGCTCGATGATGGTTGACTCGTCAACCGTTATATTGGTTGTCAGGGCAAGATACGGCATCAGCGGGTCAGGTGTCAGGGGTCAGTCAATTGGCCAGATTTCATCGTGTTTTTCATCCGGCATCCTCCCGCACTCTCGCATCAGCTGTTCTTCCTGCCCAGGAACAGCCCGCCGAGCCCGGCAAACAGTAAAGCAATGCCGCCGCCGGCGAGTGCCGCCACTTTTCCCATGCCCGGCGGCTGGCGTTTGTGTTCGATGATCCAGCACGCCTCGAAATCGACCCCGGGATAACTCTGCTCCAGCAGCCGTTTCTCCTCACTGCCGAGTGATTTGATCGTGTTGATCACCAGGCCTTGCAGCGTATCGGACTCAGCGAGCGTGGCAAGCTCGTCCTCGCCCGATATGTGTTCGCTCTTCACGATGATCCCGATGTTCTCCGGTATCGGAGTATTTTCCGGGAGCTGGCCGTTCTCATCGCGCATTGAGAGAATCTGCAGGTGATACGCGCCACCAATCGGCAACGCCGGGATATAGAGCTGCGTCCAAGTATTGCTGCCAGTCTCGGTCGCGTAAACGAACGCCTGTTCCAGCAGAATAAAATCCTCCATGATCACATGGGAGTTGTCACCCGGACCGTTCTTCTCCAGTTCAGCGCAGCTGATCGTCTGTGGTTCGGCCGCTGCCGCCTGCATCATCCGAAATTCCCGAAGCCCGATGAACAGCAGCACGCCCCCCGCAACGATGAGCACAATAATCTTGAATTGCATGATACACCTTCCCGGCGTAGGTGATCGAATACTGTTACTGAGGCGATTGCCCAATACGCATAGACGTTTAACAGGTTGAATGCAAGTGCCGCAGATGGATGTTGACCTATCACAAGCGCCCGCGCCGCAGCATGCACCACAAACGGTAGCGAAAATCCCGGCGCCGTGTGTTATCGTACATGCATCGCGTTGTATCGAACACAACCACACAACTGAAGGTTCTGAAGGAGTTCTGCTCTATGACTGCCACAGATACTGCCTTGAAGCCGGCGATCTACGCCGCAACTGCCGCTGCGCACCCCGGACTACCCACCCTCCACGGCGTACCGTGGCCGCAAGGAGATCTGCAACCCGATGGAGCCGTCGCGGTACGTACACCGGCCGGCAACCTGCGGCCCGCATCGATGCACCCCCTGGTCAGCTGGCCGGACGGTTCGGTGCGCTGGGGATTGATCGAATTCAACGCCACCGAAGTCGGCTGTCACGTAGTCGAATCGGGAAGTGCCGACGCACCGGCAAACGCAGTTGCAACGACCGTTGCCGATGACAGCGTCGTCCTCGACAACGGCCTGGTCCGCGTCGAGCTGGCGAATACCGGTCCCGGCCCGATCCGCAAACTCACGGCAGCCCATCACGATTACCTGACGGCGCCCGAACAATTCCGGCTCGCCGTCGACGACGCATCGACCCTCAACGAATCCGAGCGCTCGATCAAAGTGATCACCGACTCGCCCCTGCGCACGCGCGTTCGTGTCGAAGGCGCCCATTACAAAACGGACGGCAGCCGCTGCCTCAGCTATCGCCTCGATGTCGAACTGTGGGCCGGTTGGCCAACGCTGCGGCTCGACTATCAGTTCATGAACCTCGAGGCCGGCCGCAAGAGCGTCGATGTCGAGCGTATCGGCGTCGACTGGGACTGGCAGCTGGACGACACGACCGAGCGACACTTCAAGCAATGGGTGTGGGGGCTTTACTTCGTGCCGCGCGAAGTGCGCAATCCGCAACGCGTCGCACTGGTGTCCGACGACTTGCGAAATGTCGTCCACATCGAGTCACCCGAGATGCTGCTCGATACGTTTGACTATCCTGACTATCTTCGCGCGCCGCTGCTGGAGACGGACGACTGGCTCGGCATCACCGACGGCAGCCGCAGCATTTACGCACGCCAGGAGGATCTCGGACCGATGCGGCCGTCGCGCCTGGCCAGTGACGGCGCCGGCATGAGCCTGGATGCCTGGCCTCCGACCGCCGGTATCCTCGCTCTGCCCCAGGGGCGGACCCGTCGCCAGGTGATCACCCTCAGTTTTGCAGACTCCGCAGATTGCCAAATCGACTGGATCAAGGAAACGCTTGGGGCACCGATCACTGTCGGGCGCAGCTATGTGGCACCGGAGTGGGTGCGCGCCTGTGGCGAGTTCGATCAGGACCGGATGATGCAGCCGGGAGCGCATTCGCGGTTCGAGAAGTACCTGCACCGGCTCATGCACCTCGACCTGCCGGGGACCATGTTCGACCTGGGCGACACGCCGGATGCCGGTTACCAGAGCAGCTACATCGGAGCGGGACAGGTGGAGCGTCGGGCCGAGGCACCATACCTGAAAACCTACTACTTAACCGAGCATGCCCAAGTACCGGAATGGGCGCACCCCGAGTTTTTCGAACTGGTATGGGTAAACAACGAGTACGATGTCATCTTCGCGTTCGCCAGCGAGATCATGCGCCGTGGGCGTTACGACCTGTGGCAGACCGTCGCACACCTGGCCCGGCACAATATCGAAGTCGACTTTCTGCATCTCCACGATGACGATCGACTGCACCGTTCGACCCCGGCGCATTCGGCCGATCACACCACGACCGGGTCCTACCCCAGCCATTTCTGGACGCAGGGGCTGCTGGCGTATTACTGCATGAGCGGTGACATCGATGCGCTCGAAGTGGCCTGTGGACTCGGCGACAAAATTATCGAGACCTTCCAAAGCGAGACACTGCGTTCGACCGTCATCGGCTTCAACCGCGAGATCGGCTGGCCGGTGCTGGCCCTCAGTTATCTCGACGCATACAGCGGCGAAGACCGATTTCGTGCACAGCTCGACGATCTCCTCTCGTACCTGGTCGCTTTCGACCGCGGTAATCCGCCGGGCAACGTCAAACTTTCCGGCGTCGACCCGTATCATCCATTCACCCGCCAGTTGCTCGGCGCCTTCTTCGGGTATGCCAGCATGGTCGAAGGCATCGACCATTACATTCGGCGCACGGGCGACGAAAAGGTCCGGGCCTGGCTGGTAACCTTCATCAGCGAGCTGCGCGACGCATTGAAGCAGGTACACAGCAAAGGCGAGTCAATGCCCTTCACGCAGATGCAGACGCTGGGCATGGCGATCGGCTATGAGTTAACGGGCGACCGCAGCTTTCTGGAGACCGGCATCGTCACCTTGCAGGAGCTGCTGGATTCAACCTCCTGGCACACGCCGCCGCGCGATGGCAAGCTGGTGACAATGACCTGGCGCGGGCTACCGCGGTTTCTCCATCACGCCGTCGAAAACGACCTGATCGATCATCTCGATGTGCGCTGCTGAAGAGCACCCCTACAGGTGCATGCCACCGTCGAGGACGATGGCCTGGCCGGTCATGTACTCCGACAAGTCACAGGCCAGGTAGGTAGCCGCCTCGGCGATCTCCTCGGGCTTGCCGATGCGTCCCATCGGCTGCCGTGCAATGAACGCCGCGCGCGCCGCCACCGGATCCGGCGTGTCGTTGATGCGTCCCTGCAGCGACGGCGAATCGATAGTGGCCGGGCAGATCGCGTTGCAGCGGATACCATCCTTGACGAAGTCAGCTGCGACGCACTTGGTCAGACCGATGACTGCCGCTTTGGAAGCGCCATACGCAAAACGGTTGACCACGCCCATCTCGGAACTGGCTATCGATGACATGTTGATGATGCTGCCGCCGCCCGCTTCGATCATCCCCGGCAGAAACGCCTCGCACACCAGGAAAACGCCCCGGCTGTTGACAGCGAACGTCTTGTCCCATTCGTCCAACGGCGTCGTCAACGCCGTTCCCTGATGCACGTAACCGGCACAGTTGAAGAGCACATCGATCGCACCGACCTCGGCGGCGACGGCAGCAACCGCTGCCGGATCTGCAACGTCGAGCTGATACGTCTTTTGGCCGGTAATCTCCTCGAGCTTATGGAGGTGCCCGGCATCCAGATCGCTGGCAATGACGATCGCCCCCTCCGCCACCCACCGGCGGGTCGTAGCTTCACCGATCCCCTGCCCTGCCCCGGTGATGAAACAGCGTTTACCTTTGAGTCGGCCCATTCTTAATCCTCCCACGGGTAGTACTTCATGGCTCTGATGGCTCTGATGGCTCTGACAGTTCTTCCAGCAGCACCGACATCTCGGCGTTGTCCGGGTCGATTGCCAGCTCGGCTTCGCACGCGGTGCGTGCCGCAGCGGTTTCGCCGCGCTGCGAATGAACTTTGGCCAGGACCGCGTGCAATCCGGGGTATCGGTCGTCGATCGTCAGTCCTTTCGTCGCCCAGGTCACGGCAGCATCATGGTTCTCGGCCATGAAATTGCCCTGCGCTGCGAACCGGTGCGCCTGCGGGCTTTCCGGTTCCAGTGCTGCCAGCTTCTCGGCCGCAGCGACGAACTCACCGGCCTCCGGGCGGCCGTCCAGCGCTTCGAGGACGTAACGGTAGCCTTCGACCGGATCATGTACAGGCGGCGGCGTGACCTTGTTGTAAATCAACAGAATCTTCGCATCGAGCGCCTCGCGCAAGGACCCCGGTGTGGATGGCGTGGGCGGCCATTGGCCGACGTCCTCTGCTCGCGCGTCGGCGGCAACAAAGTCTTCCTGTCCGACATGGCACCGCACCAACCCCATGAGCGCCTTGCGGTTGCCGGGGTTCAGCGCCAGGAGTTGCTCGTAGTCCTCGACCGCCGCACCGGGATTCTCGCGCCAGATGGTTTCCGCGTGGTTCAGGAGCTGGTCCTGTTCGGTCTCGGACATGAGTTGGTTGGCAATGAACAGTCCACCATATATCAATGCCGAGATGACCACCGCGGTGATCAGCAGTTTCAGAAACATAAAGACCCAACCGAATCCTATACCGCGCCGGCGCCTTTCGCGACTGCCGACGTACATCTCGCGCGGCAACCCGCCGGCGCGTATCGCTGGTACCAGGACCAGATACCAATGGAGCCGTTTCTCGGCCGCAAACATCGCAATGACCGTAACCAGGGCAACCGCACCGGACCATGACCAGGATGCGGCCGTCGGCACGGCGAGTAGCGCCAGAATCAGCGCCACATACGGTCCCAGCCGGGTGAACAACGCCACGACGAGCACACAGCCGAAGATAAAAAACCACGTATCCAAAGCGGCAATCGCAAAGCCAACACCGGCTAGCACGGCAATGATCAGAGCCTTGATCAACCGTGTGAGGGACGCGATGCTGAGCCTATGCCCCAAGGACTGTGGCCGTTCGGCAACCGTCGGGGGGCTCTCCCCCACGGGCCGCGCCCGCGGCGGCAGTCGCGAGACGATCGCGAGTTGCATGAACAGAACGCCGGCCAACATCGCCACGAACTGCAGGAAAAACACGAACCTTGCACCGAAGCCAGCGCGAGTAAAGCTGTCGACACGTTCGCGAATGCCGGAGACATGGGCGCTCAGGGTCTCCGAAGCCTGGTCAAACTCTGCACTGTGATCGGCGCCGGACAAGTCGGCCTCGACACTCTCCGTGGCACCCAGTACACGTTCACCAAGCTCACCGGCATGCACGACGAACATCACGGCCTGCCGCTGCCAGGCAGGATAGGCCAGCAGGAGGGCCAAGGCTACAGCGATTGCCACCACCAACACGCAGGCGTGAGCAACCAGTGGCGGAGCTTGCAAGTTCTCAAAAACCCTCACCACGCGCGGTGCCGCAATCGCGATCAGACCGACCGCAAGGCAACAGATGATGGCGCTATACAGGCCCATCAGGACCGCCACCACCGTCAGTACCAGGCCGGCAATAAACAGTACCCGCTGCAACGTTGGGTCGATGGACATGCGCCGCCGGTCGTCCGGAAGGGGGAACCCGGATGCTGGGTCGTCTTGCATAAAATAACTCTGTCGTGGGTCAGACCGGAAGGAAGTGCTTAATGCAGTTTTGTTGACCGGATACTATAGTGCGGCATGGTCTATCCTGCTCAACGGAGCGATTTGTCAAATATACACAAGTTCGTGATCGGCGTCGACACGGCAGCACACGATCACGGGCACGGGTGTATTCCGACCCTATTCACCGCATCATCATACAAAGATCAGGTCAAGCCGCCCCAATAATCCAAAGTTGACAGGGTTCTCAACTTCGCGTTCTTGCATCGCTCCCGCCGCATTTACCAGGCAACTTGATTTGGATACCGTAGACGATTATCATTGTCCAACAGATTTTTGCAAACGTCCTGTGAACTGACGATCAAGAAGGAGAAAACATGTCCACCGCCCTGACGAATGCGCTGAAGAGCGAAATTTCCCGGTTGGCACGCAAGGAAATCAAAGCAGCAACAGCGCCCCTCCAGAAGGCCGTCACCAGGTTGCGTCGGGACAACGCTGCGCTGAAACGGCAAAACCAGAATCTCGAGGCTCAATTGAAACGATTGGGCAAGGCAACGCCCACTGCCAAAGCAGCCGCTGTACCATCAGCCAAGGACGTTCGCTTCTCACCGGGCCTGCTCAAGAAACTCCGCAAGCGCCTGGGCGTGTCCATGGCTAATCTTGCCAAGATCCTCGGCGTCAGTATAAACACGATCATGAATTGGGAAAGCGGCAAAACCAGACCGCGTGCGGCCGGCCTGCAGAAAATCTCGTCGGCCCGCCAGCTCTCCCCTGCCGCAGCGCTCAAACTCGTGGGCAAAGGCCGCAAGAAAGCGAAACGCTGATCACCTCTTACTTCGGCTACGCGTCAGGATCGAAGTCGGAATTCGATTCCGGGATTTTGGCGTGACGCTCGTGCGCCACTCGATAAGCAACGCATGCAGACTACACTTGAAGCCGAGCACATCGACCATTGACTGTATCGGTTATAATGCCGTGGACGGCTTTGGTGATTGGACAGACAGAGATCAAGCGGCGATAGTTGCCGAGTTGCTCAGGCACGGTTACAACACGCAAGTGACAATTGCGCGAGACCTCAACGGGCCCATTCTCCTGGCCGCTTGCGGCAACTGCCTTGGGGACCTGAATGACAGAACGCGAATTCATGCAATTGACAATCCGTACAGTAGACCGTTGACTGCATATGCCTGAAAAGCCCAATTTCCTGATCATCCTGAGCGACCAGCAGCGGCGCGACAGCCTGGGCTGTTACGGCAACCCGGTGATCCGCACACCTAACATCGACCGTCTGGCAGCCGAGGGTGTCGTGTGCGATCAGGCATTCGTCGCCAACATGGTGTGCGCACCGTCGCGGGCCAGCATCTGGACGGGGCGGTACCCGCGCGCCCACGGCGTGGCCAGCAACGGGGTTGCCCTGTCCGAAGACGAGATCACGATCGCGGCGGCGCTCCACCAGTCCGGCTATCACACAGCTTCGTGCGGCGCGCTTCACCTGAGTCCGTCCGCCGACACGCCCGAGAACGACACGCCCGAGAGCCGGCAATTCCATGCCTCCGGCCAACCGTTTCCGTCACCGTACCACGGCTTCGAGACGGTTAAGCTGGTAACCGGCCTGTGGGACGAATGGGGTGATTACCATCAGTATCTAGTCGATCAGGATCCCGACCTGCCGGCATTGTACAAGGAAGACCGTGCGCTCACACCGCCGACGGGAGCGCCGACGAGCTGGAAGTGCGGCATGCCGGAGGAGCACCATTGCACGACATGGGTCGCCGACGAGGCGATCAAATCCATGCAGTCGATGGCCGAGCAGGATGCGCCGTTTCTGTTGTCGGTCGGCTTTCTCGATCCCCACTTCCCCTTCGCACCGCCAGCCCCGTGGTGCGACATGTACGACCCCGCCAACGTTGTCATGCCCAACCGCAGCGACGATGAGATGCCGGGCAAATCACTACAGTACCACAAGAAGTTCGACCGCTTCATCGACGCCTGGCCCTGGCATCCCACCGAAATGCCAGAGGCCCACATCCGTGAGATCATCGCACATTATTACGGCATGGTCTCGATGGTGGACTACAACGTCGGGCGAATTCTCTCGAGTCTGGATGAGCTCGGCTTGTCGGACAATACGATTGTCCTGTACAGCACCGACCATGGGGAGCACCTCGGCGATCATTGGCTGATCTACAAATGCCTGCCGTACGACGAGTGTACGCACGTGCCAATGATCTGGCGCTGTCCGGAGCAGTTCGCGACCGGCTCACGGATCGACGGACTGGTCAGTCACATCGACATCATGCCGACGATACTCGAGCTTGCCGGCGTGCCCGTGCCCCACGGCGTCCAAGGCCAGTCGTATGCGGCGGGGTTGCAGTCCGGTGAATTCGCCGGACGGCCGTATATTCTCTGTGAAGACGACAATTTGGCGTATGGTCCCAACGTCGAAGGACAGGCCCGCACATTACGAACTCCGCAATACCGTCTGACCTATTTTCTGCCGGAAGATGCCGGGGAGCTGTATGATCTGGAAAAGGATCCGAATGAATTCTACAACCGCTGGGATGATCCGGAGTATGCACCGGTCAGGAACGAACTGATCCAGCAACTGCTGGCCGCTGTCATCGCCGCTGCCGATCCAAAGCCGCGACGCGTAGCGTCCTTTTAAGGAGCAAAGGTTGAAATGAAACTGGGCCGACGCGACCATCACCACGTCGTTTATCACAAGGACCACGGCGAGGTCTTCGGTGAAGGCGACGCACCACTCAGCATCGAGCAGGTCCTCGAAAACTCGCTGGGCTGGTGCCGCAACACCGGCATCAATGTCTTCAACTTTCACATCAACAGTCACAGCCGCGACTTCCTCGGCATCGACCCGTGTGAGAATGCGGCACCGCCGTTCGAGCACCTCGGTCCCTGGACAATCTACGAAACGATACGCCATCATCGCGAGAATGGTGTCGACCTGATGGCGGAGCTGTGCCGGGCAATGCGGTCAGCCGGGATCGCGTTCTGGGCCGGGCTGCGCGTCAACGACATCCACCACACGACCGGCGGCGAGTCGGTGCATCCACGTTTCTGGCTCGAGCATCCGGAATGCAGGACAGGCGAGAGCGTGCCCTGGGATCCGCAACGCAGTCCCGGGGCGCTCGATTTCGCGCATCAGGCCGTGCGTGACTATACGCTGGGCATCGTCGAGAAAACGCTCGAGCTATACGATGTCGACGGCATCGACCTGGACTTCAACCGCATGCCAATTCTTTTCAAGTCCCAGGAAGCAGACCAGCACCGCGATACGTTGACAGCGTGGCTGACTGAGGTCCGTGCCGCCGTCGATGCCGCCGCAGAGCGCCGTGAGCATCCGATCTGCCTCGAGGTGCGGGTGCCGTCCGTCGCGGATCAGTGCCATCGCTTCGGCGCCGATGTCCTGACCTGGATCGATCGCGAGCTGGTCCACATCGTGACCGCGTCCTCAACGCGATTCGCCGAATTCGAGATGCCGGTGGAGCCTTTTCTCGAAGCCGCCCGTGACAAGGACGTGCTGGTCTTTGCCGGCATCGAAGGGCTGCAGGCGGATGGTGTGCTGAGCCGCGAGATGTATCGCGCCTGGGCGTACCATTACTGGCAAACCGGGGTTGATGGCCTGCACTTGTTCAACAACGGGTACAACCACATTTACGGTGGTGGTCCGCACCCCATCGACGAGCTGCATGACCCGGATCGGCTGGCCACACTCGGCAAGCGTTATGTCATTACGCGGACGTTGCCCGGCCGCCCATATATCGAACACGGCGATCCGCTGCTTTCGTATCCCAAACAATTACCGCGGGAACTCTCCACGACTGGCGATGGTAAGGGCGAACTGTTTGAGATCCACGTCGATGACGATCTCGAAGCCGCCCGGGCTGCCGATATCCTGGAGGCCCTGGTCCTGCGCGTCCGAATTACGGAACTGACAAGGCGCGATCGCATCGCAATAAGAATAAACGGGGAAGTTCTCGACGAAGAAAATCTTCGCGTCCGAGGATCCGGTTGGGCCCGGCGAGTGACCAATCTGCCCAATGTATACAATGCGCCGACCTGGAGCGCGACGACCTCCGGCAGTTGGCGATGGATTCTCTGCGACCTGACCAAATGCGACTGCCTTCGCAGCGGCAAGAACCAGATCGAAGTGTCGCTCAACGAAAAAAACCCTGATGTGATTGCCCCGCTATGCGTGTACAACATCGAGGTCGATGTCAAATACCGCCACATGCGGCATGAAGGCAATGAGGACACGGGTCGGTTCTGAGGTTTAGGATTTCTTCCATGATGCATTGTTTCTCAAGCGTATCCACCACGGGTTGAAGAAATAGCCGGTGGGCAGGCTGTCAACGCCGCCTGTTCAAATGGTCAAACGGCAACCCTCGGGACTGGCGCCCGAAACAATCGGCGGGAAGGCAGCTACTCAAGTGATTGACTGGCCTGTCACCGGCAAAGGGTTTCACCTGTTTCGAGTCGCCTACGAACCGTGAAACGCCTGCAATATCCAGTTTTCTCGAAGGGCGGGTGACATGTTGAGACCCTCGTGCGTGACATAGCGGTCCAACATACCTCGGCGATCGTAGTCGAATCGCACGATCTGCACGTCGAGCGCTCCGCCGCTCTCCGTAATATTGAGAAAGCTGCATCGGACATCATCGTTCGGAATAGTGTCGTCTTCAGCACAGCGGTTTTCGATTTCGCCGTCGGCGGTCCGGAATCGGTAGATAGGTATGCTCACGGAACCGCAATTGGCGAGCCATGAGCCGTCTCGCTCGCGAACAAACGGGTAGTGCGTGTGGCCGATCACGGTCAGATCCACTCCGGTGTCGTGAAAAGTGTCCATGAGTTGATCCACTGTGGACATCCAGCTGGTGTAGTTCGTGTTCTTGTCGTTCTGATGGCCGTGCAAGATGCGAATCTTCTTGCCCCGCCAGCTCACCATCAGCTGATCCGGCAGGTCGACAACAAATTGAATCTGGTCGGGCTCGAGCGTTTCATAGCTGCCCAACTCACCATCGGGCGCCCATTGACCGGGTGGGTCCTGGTCAACCTGGTTGCTCCGGTAAGCAAACACGCGACTGTCATGATTGCCTCGAGTGGTGCGGCCTGTGGCATGACTGCGAGCCCATTCGATGGTCGCTGCCGCGTCCATGCCGCCCTCGAAAAGGTCGCCGTTGACGAAAACCCGATAATCGTCGGACAGCTCCCCCAGGTACTGGTCCACGGCCTTGAGCGGTTCGCGGTAAGCGTGCAGATCACTGACGATGATGAGATGTTGAATCGACGCGTCAAGATCAATCGCTGTGGATTCAATGCTCCAGCAGCGAGGGTGACCCGGTCGCCAGTTCAACCGATGTGGAAGGCTTTCTTCTGAGGGCATTGAATCATTCCTGGTAATCTGATTTACTGTGAGTCCAGCAGTGTTCCACGCGTTCCATTGATCCGCAAAACACCCCGGGGTGTTGCGGTAATCCCTTCAATGCAACCGGGCATGATCAACGATTAACGGACGCGGCGCGATGTCAATCGCTTGCAGTCAGCCCGTTCTTCACTTTTTCGAGCAGCCAGCCATAACCATATTGCGGTTCCCAGCCGAGCACCTGTCTGGCGCGACTGATATCACAACACGGCCAGAGCACACCGCCTGTTTTGAAGCCGGCGCGCTCGAAGAGTCCGAGACTGCCCGGCCAATGCTTTTCAATAACCGCGTCCCGATCCTTGAACGCTTCGATCAGGTCCGCATTCTCAAGCGGGCAGTGTGGTCCGATTAACAAGACATCGTCACATACGCGGTCGCTCTCGCAGCCCTGTATGTTGGCCATTGCACAGTCTTCGACGACCAGGTACCGGGAGATCAGCGGGACTGGCCGCAGGGCTTGCGGGGTTTGGAATGTATTCGACACACTGGAGAAGCGCAACGCACAGAACCGGATACCATGAGACCGCGCGTAGAAGTGCCCCATGTCTTCGATCATCTTTTTGGTCACGGCATAGATCGACGTAGGGATATCGGGCAATGCTTCGGTGTATTTTATGGCGCCGCTGGCATCCCACTGCGTCCCGCAATGGATGTCGAGGCTGGATGAAAAGACCACACGCTCAATGCCATTCGCCAGGGCACTTAGAAACACGTTGTCGCTGCCGGTGACATTCACCGCATAAAACTCCGCATTAGATACGCCGGCGTTCATGTCGCCGGTGTGCCGGCTGGCAGTGTGAATGATCGCATCGAATCCCTTCGTCTCGCGTTTCATAAAATCGAGATCCGTGATCGAGCCCTCGACAACGTTGAGATCCGGCTTGCCGACGAGGTCGCAACCTTTCATCGTGTGCCCAAGTGTTTCGCCAAGTTTCATGGTCTCCTGCCCCATGAAACCAGCTGCGCCGGTTACAAAAATTTTCATCTAATTGATTCCTTCCTATCCAACTTAAAAAAACAGATCCATGTCGAGCACCACGTTGTACAAACGGTTCCCATCCAGTATACCAACAATAATCCTATCTCTTCTTGTTGTCACCGACAAATAATTACCGATGCAAAGACCGCCACCTCGACCACGTTAAAATCGGTGCAAAGAGGGTGTAGTTTGTACCCACTTGGTGTAGCTTGCAATCGTTGAGTCCCAATGGCATACGCCAGATTGGAACACGAAACACATATGTTGCGTCATGATACCTTCACTCCCGACGTTGCCGAGTATCCCTACAACAATCTCGCGAGACTTGTCGTGTCACTGCACGATGCCCATGGGGATCGCTGTATCTTGCGGGAAAAGCCACACATCACCAATGGTCGATTTCAGTTTCTACACCCAAACCTCCACCTGCCAGAGCTACATCCCCACCCCCCGCGAGGACGGTTTGGAATGGATGCTGGGTAAAACAGCCGAAAGTTTTTTTCAACCAAGGTAAGCAAAATGAGAATCCAAAAACATTGCCTCCTGATGATCCCCGGACCAACGGAGATTGGCTACGAAGCGCTGCTTGCCATGGCGCAGCCTTCAATCCGCCACTACGGCGACGATTATGTTGAACGCCACCTTCACGTCATCGGGCGTCTCCAAACCATATTCCAAACCAAGAACACCGTGCTCATGATCCCCGGATCCTCGAGCATTGCGATGGAAGCTGCAGTCAACGGGGCCGTCGAACCGGGGCAGAAGATCTTGGTTCCAGGAGGCGGCATGTTTGCCGAGCGCTTCAAGGAGATGGCCGTCAATTGCAACGCCGAGCTTGTCTCCCCGGAAGTCGAATGGTGTACGCCATTGATGCCGGAGATCGTCGCCGATACGCT
>CAYWQM010000022.1:0-51943 GCA_964460215.1 uncultured Lentisphaerales bacterium | reverse complement strand
TCCTCGATCGAAACCCAGCCGGTGAAGCCGACACCCCGCAGGATGCTGAAGATCCGGTCGTAATCGTTCAGCCCGCGGCCGATGACGCCGTGCTTCACCATGTCGGCATAGCCGCTCATCGGGTGGGCGTCCATCTGGCTCAACTGTTCCAGTGTACCGCCTTCCAGATAGCGGTCGCTGGCATGCATGGTGACCACCCGGTGTTTGACTGCTTCGAGCAGTTCGATCGGATCGTCGCCCGCGATAATGGCATTTGACGGGTCGTAATTGACACCGAACCACGGGGTCTCGTCGATACGGTCAAGGAGTGCCAGAAACATGTCGATCTTCTGCGCAAATTCCGGGTAGTCCCAAAAGTTGTCCTTGTAATGGTTCTCCAGGATCAACGTCACTCCGGCAGCCTCAGCAGCCGGCAACAGCGTCTCAATACAATCTACCACCCAGTTCAGGCCCTCGTCGCGGCCGACTTCCGGCCGGCGCTGGCCCGACAGCACCCGGCAGTATTTGCCACCAAGCGTTGCAGTAGCATGGATCGCCGTGCGCATTCTCTCGATTTCGCGCTGCCGATCGGCGGCCTCCGGGACCGTGAAATCAGACGACGCACACATCATCACGACCGGCTTGCCGGTATCCTCCGCAAGCTTCCGGATACGGGTCAGCTCGATGTCATCCTCGAGCGGCAGAAACCCGGTGTAAAACTCGTGGCCATCGACGTCGAGATCGGCAGTCATGCCGATCCAGTCGTCCACGGTCATGGTTCGGTCCACGCACATGGCATCGAGGAAGCATTTGGGAAAGGCGGAGAGTGGCATAGTTGATGTAGCCCGGTTTCGTTCGGTTTAATTCTGTGGGCCGACGTCGCCATAGGCATGCACGTGCTCGCAGATCATGCGCAGCTGGCCTTCGAGGTCGTCGGATTTGGAGGTCGTAAATGCATCGGCTTCAATTGTCAGTGGCGCCCCAAGAACGACCAGCGGGGCACCATATTCCGGTGAACGCATGGCCTGTTCCGTGGTCAACCCGCCAACTGCCTGGACCGGGATCGACACGGCATCGACAACCGCCTGCAGCTCATCCAGGGGTGACGGCTGGCGCTGCCCCGCTGCCGCGATACCGCGGCGCTCGTCGTAGCCAATGTGGTGGATGACATAGCCGCAGCCATAGTCCTCGAGGCGCCGGGCGGAGTCAACCATGCTTTCGGCCCCAAGGTTGTCGCCCATCACTTCAATACCGAAGTCTTTACCGGCTTGTACCACGCACTTGATTGTTTCCGGGTGGGCCCGCTCCATGACGACCACGTGGGTAGCACCGGCCTTGGCCATGATCTCTGCCTCCAGCCAGCCGCCGTCCATTGTCTTGAGATCCGCAACCAGCGGAACCCCTGGAAACTGCTCGCACAAAGCACGCACCCCGTTCATGCCTTCGGCAATGATCAAGGGTGTACCCGCTTCCAGCCAGTCGACACCAGCACGACGAGCCATCGCCGCCGTCTCCAGCGCTTCGGGAATATTGGTGAGGTCAAGAGAAATCTGGACGATAGTTTTCATGGACTGTTACACTTAGCGGATGGTTAATAGAGGAATGCGCCGTCACGCCTGCAATCGAACGACAATTGTAAACGTCAAGAAAAGACGCCGGGTGAGGGTCAACACCAAACCCGCAGTATAACTGGAAGGCATGAAAAATCAAAACCTTGGATGATTATTGTCTGCCCAATTCGGTTTCTGCCAAGATTACCGGTGACACCGTATAGAATAAATTCTTGCCGGCCCGATTCGCCTATATCAGAAGGAAGCCTATTATATGACCTTAGCAACATCAACCTACGGGACACCTGCACCTGCAACCCTGTGTCACTGCCCAAAGACATTCATGAAACTGCTCCATACTATTTGTTTGTGTGTCGTCACAACGCTGGCTTATAGCGCCGACTGGCCACAGTTCCGCGGCCCCAAATACAACGGCGTCTCGACCGAAGCCGATCTCGATTTCGTCAATATGAAGGAGAAGTGGCGGGCCGATGTGCATACCGGATTTTCTGCCGTCACCGTTGTCGACGGCCGGGTCTACACCATGGGCAACAAGAAGGGAACCGACCACATTGTCTGCCTGGACGAAGAAACCGGTGAAACCGTCTGGATCCACACCTACGCCTGCAAGCTCGCCCCAAGGATGTACGAGGGCGGCCCCAACGCCACGCCGACTATCAAGCGCGGCAAGGTTTACACACTCAGCCGCGAAGGCCACATGATCTGTCTCGACGCCGCCACCGGCGACGTCTTGTGGGAGCGGCATGCCCGTGAATTCAACGCCGAGTCGCCCAGTTGGGGGTTTTCCGGCTCCACCACCGTGGTCGGCAAAATCGCCGTATACAACGTCGGCAGTGGCGGTGTCGGCCTCGATGCCGACAGCGGTAAGACGCTCTGGGGCACCGGCAGCAGCGATGCCGGATACGCCACGCCCTTACCTGTGAAGCTGGACGGCAAACCGCAGATTGCCATTTTCACGGGCAAGCGGCTTGTCGGGCTCGATCCGCGCTCCGGCAAGGAACTTTGGGAGTTCGTCTGGAAGACCTCCTACGACGTCAATGCTGCCGATCCGATTTTCATGGGCAATCGTTTCTTCGTCTCCTCCGGCTACGGTACAGGCGCCGCTGTAGCACAGGTGCGCAATGGCAAAGTCAAGAAATTGTGGCGCAACAAGGTCATGCGCAGCCATTTCAACAACTGTGTATTCTGGCAGGGCTACCTCTACGGACTCAGCGGTAAATCGGGCACTCGTGCCAAACTGGTGTGTGTCGACCCTGCCACCGGTGACGTAAAATGGCAGCACCCCGGCATCGATTTCGGCTCGATACTGATTGCCGACGGCAAGCTCATAATCCTCAACGAATCGGGAAATCTTTTTATCGCGGATCCTAATCCCGAGGAATATAAAGAACTGCACCAAGACCGACCGGTGAGCGGGAAATTCTGGACGACTCCGACAGTTGCCAACGGCTGCCTGTATATCCGCAACGCAAAAGGCAAGCTCACTTGCTTCGACTTGAATCCGTAAGAATTTTTTGAAGGGGAATGGCTTGAAACTGAAGGGGGAGGCAAGTGAATTCGAAAAAAGGTCGACAATGTTTTAACGGCATATCCGCAGCGTTCGCAGCGTTCGCAGCAATCGCAATCTGCAGCGCCGAACCGATACAGGAATTGCCGCCAGTCCACGTGGTCGCCGAAAAACGACAAAGCGTTCTGCAGCGTGTGCCGATGAGCATCAGCATCATCGACCAAAAACAATTGCAGAACCACGAAATCGGTTCCCTGCGCGACGTTTCCCTATACGTCCCCAATCTTTATCTGTCCTCGCTGACAGCCCGGCGCACCGCCTTCCCTTTTATGCGCGGCCTCGGCTCCGGCCAGGGTGAACCGGTGGTCACTACGTACATCGACGGCGTCCCGCAACTGACGCCGAACAGTATCGATATCGAGTTCCTCGATCTACAGCGCATCGAAGTGCTGCGCGGGCCTCAGGGTACGCTGTATGGACGCAACACGCTGGGCGGCGTCATCCACCTGATTACCCGGCAGCCGACTGACAACCGGACCAGCGGCGGCCTGACAATCGGCGAATTCGGCCTGCAACGCTACGACCTCTCGGTCGCCAGAGTTGGCGATGACAAGAGCGCCTTCGGTCTCGGCGGTGTCTACAGCGTCCGCGACGGCTTCACCAAGAACATCGACGGCACCGATATCGACGAGCGCGAAACGACGTTCGGCCGCGCCCAACTGTTGCTAACGCCCAGCGAGGACCTGGAAATAACCCTCTCGGTGTACGCCCAGGCCGATCGCGACGGTGACTACGTCCTGGCCGATCTCGACGGACTGCGCCAGCAACCGCACCGCATCGCCCACGACTTCGTCGGCTATACCGACCGTGATGTTGTGTCACCGTCAGTCACGATCAACAGTATCGGCACCAACGTCGATTTCACCTCGATCAGCAGTTTCACAAGTTGGTCGGCCGAGGAAGCCACCGACATTGATTTCGCCAACGACCCCGTCAACACCATGACACGCCACGTTGAGGAGAATCAATCGCAACTCTTCCAGGAGCTACGCTTGAGTTCGTCGCAGGACGTGCCGGTCGACCTCGGCTTTGCAACCATGCACTGGCTCGCCGGGATATCTGCGTTCTCGTCCGAACTGAACCACGAATCGGAAACCTTCTCCAATACCTTATTTACTGGCGGCGTCGCCGCTACCGACCGTGCGGACTTCGAGCTCGACGACTATGGCTTCGGCGTGTGCGGTCATCTGACCTTCACCCTGAGTGAACGGCTTGAGCTCGGCACCGGTCTGCGTTACACGCACGAGAATAAAAGCACCGACATCAGCCTCAGCTCCGAAGCAACGGCGTTTGTGCCTGCTCTTGGGCAGCTCGATTCGTTCAGCGATTCGTTCGAGGACCTGTTGCCGCGTGTGACTCTCTCATACCAGTCCGCTGACAACATCCGTACCTACGTTGCTGCCGCCAAAGGATTTCGACCGGGTGGCTACAACCGCAGCCTGTCACCTCTCGGACCGCTCGAATTCGACGAGGAGGAAAGCTGGACGTATGAGGCTGGCATCAAATCGACGTGGCTGGATAATCGCCTTCGCGTAAATGCCGCCGTCTTTTATGTCGACTGGGACGATATGCAGCTCGACGTGCCCAACCCGATCATGCCGGGCCGCTTCATGCTCGACAATATCGGTGAGGCCCGCAGCCAGGGATTCGAATGCGACATCGCGGCACGGCTCGACGAGCATTGGGAAATCAGTGCCGGCGTCGGCGTGACTGATGCGATCTTTACCGAATACACTGACCTCAGCGGCGTCGACGTTTCAGGGAACAACCTGCCGAACGTGCCGGCATTCACCTGGAACGCTGCGCTGCGCCGCGAACAGGACCACGCGAACGGCCTGCGCAGTTGGCTCGGAACCGAGCTCACCGGTGTCGGTGAGTTGCCTTTTGACTCGCTCAATGCCCGACAGCAGAACGATTATGCCCTGATCAACCTGCGCGCCGGCGTCGGCCGGGATATTTGGCGTCTCGAGACCTGGGTCCGCAACGTCTTTGACGAAGAGTACATCGTCGCGGCGATTTCGCCGCCATCAGCGCCGTTCACCCCCTCCGGGTACGCCGGACGCAGCGGCGAACCACGCATGGCCGGCGTCTCGCTGAGCTTCGAGATGTAAACGGAAAGTAGCTCGGAAAGCTGTCGCGCTAAGTGTGGTACTCGGCATTGATCTTGACATAGTCGTAAGACAGATCGCAGCTCCACATCTGTGCCTTGCCGTCACCAACACCCAGGTCCAGAGTCAACGTGATTTCCTTGCCCGCCACTGCTGCTGCCAGCACCGGCTCCTCCAATGGCTGCGGTGCGCCGCCATCAACCACGACCAGGTCACCGAATCGCAACTGCACCGCCTCAGGTTTCAGCTCGACCCCGGCACGCCCGGCCGCCGCAACGATACGTCCCCAGT
Organism: uncultured Lentisphaerales bacterium; assembly: GCA_964460215.1. GTDB lineage: Bacteria > Verrucomicrobiota > Lentisphaeria > JABSQK01 > CAJWLW01 > CAJWLW01. The sequence goes on along the minus strand of CAYWQM010000022.1, from coordinate 46,427 downwards.
TCGGGTCGCCGCCGAACCAGGCGGTCTTGCAAAGTGCCGAGTTCGCAATGACCCCGGCACACCGGCGCGCCTCGTCGTCGTTCATGGCCCCGGTGACCGCGATCTCGCTCAGTCGTGTGGCGCCTTCGCCGTCGCGGACGATGGCTTTGGCCAACTCAATGCAGATCTCTGTCACCGCAGCCTCGAAGGCGGCGGCGGCATCTGTACCCTCGACAATCGGGGCGCCTCCGGCGGCACCGTTTGCGAGGATCACAACGGTGTCGTTCGTGCTGGTGTCACCGTCGACGCTGATCGCGTTGAAAGAAACGCCGACAGCCCGATCCAGGCAAGTCCGCAAAAAAGTGACATCTACGGCAGCGTCGGTGGTCAAGTAGGCAAGCATGGTGGCGTGCGGCTTCGCCGTCACCAGTTGTGGCCCGATCATGCCGGAGCCCTTGGCAATACCCCCGATGGCAATGGTGGCTTCATTTGATTCAAGCTGTACGGCGCAGGTTTTCGGCACCAGGTCGGTCGTCAGGATCGCCTGTGCCGCCGCTGCCCCACCATCGTCGGACAAGGCCGCTGCCGCCGCATCAATCCCGGCAGAGACAGTCTCCATGGGCAAATGCTCGCCGATGACGCCGGTCGACGACACCAGGATCTCGTCCGTCGATAGACCCAGCACCGCCGCTGCGTGCCCGGCCATCTCAGCGGCATCATTGAGGCCCCGCTGTCCGGTGCAGGCATTGGCGTTGCCGCTGTTAACGACGACGGCGCGGATGGTGTCGCACCGGTCCAGCAGTTCGCGACCATGCACCACGGGTGCTGCGACAATTCGGTTGGCAGTGAACGCCGCCGCAACGGTCGCCGGCCGATCACTGAGGATGATGGCGACGTCGGGCTTGCCGCTGGCCTTAATGCCGCAGGCGATACCGGCAGCGCTGTAACCCGCCGGCGTGGTAATTGAGCCGTTGGCAATCAGAGTCATCAGATCAAACCTGTCGTTTCCGGGTAACCATGGACAACGTTCATGCATTGCACCGCCTGGCCGGCAGCGCCTTTGGTGAGGTTGTCGATTGCCGAACTGACAATGATCCGATCGGTCCGTTGATCATAGTCAAAGCCGATTTCGCAGACATTGGTCAGCGTCACGTTCTTGATGTCGGCGAGGCTGCCATGCGGCAGGACACGAACGAAAGGTTCGTCATCATAGGCGTCCCGCAGGACCTGCTCGATCCGCTCCGGACCAACCTCGCCGGCGGCCGCGAGGACAATGGTCGAGTGAATGCCACGGTTCACCGGCACCAGGTGCGGAATAAAATTGAGCGTGACACTGTCGGTCGGGGCGGCGTCTGCCAGTTCCTGCTCGATCTCCGGCAGGTGCCGGTGCCGAACAATGTTGTACGGGCGCACGCTCTCGTTGCATTCCGCGAAAAGGAGCGGCACAGAGGCCTTCCGCCCGGCCCCCGAGACGCCGCTCATCGAGCAAACGGTGATGCCGTCGGGACTGGCAATGCCGCTGCTGAGCAACGGCGAGACCGGTAGGATGATGCTGGTGGGATAGCAACCCGGGCAGGCAATCAGTTGCGCGTTTTTCAGGGAGACGCGATTCTTCTCCGGCAACCCGTAGACAGAGGTCCCGAGCAACGCCGGGGCCGGATGGTCACCGTCATAGTACTCACGGTAGTCGTCGTGGCTGCGCAAGCGAAAATCGGCGCTGATATCGATAACTTTAAGCCCGGCCTCGAGCAGCGGTGCGGCGAACTCCGCAGCCGTCCCGTGAGGCAGCGCCAGAAACGCCGTATCCGCAACGGCTGCAATGGCGGTGATATCGGGTTCGATAAAGTGCAGTTCAAGATCCGCAAGCTTTGGAAAGACGCTGCCAACGAGCTGGCCGGCACTGGCGCGTGAGGTAATCGCAGCAATCTCGACCTGCGGATGCCGACTGAGCAAACGCAGCAGTTCTTCACCGGTGTAGCCGGCGGCACCGACGATGGCGATGTGTGTTTTTTTCATGAGTAAAGTGGATCGTATCGGATTGGAAATAGAAAACCCCGATCTGCATAGAGGGCAGATCGGGGTTTAGCAAAACGCTGAGAGCAAGTTCCAGTTTATCTCTTGGAGAACTGGAAGCGCTTGCGAGCCCCCGGTTGCCCGGGCTTCTTACGCTCTTTGACACGGCTGTCTCGGGTGAGCATGCCGCTTTCCTTGAGAACTTCGCGCAAACTGGGATCGGTCTTGACCAAAGCCCGCGCCAGACCATGCCGCAAGGCACCGGCTTGACCAACGTCGCCGCCGCCGCTGACAGTACAGACAATGTCGTACTTACCTTCCGCACCAGTCACCTGTAAGGGCTGCAAGATATAACCACGCAGTGCCTCGGTCGGAAAGTATTCCTCAAAATCACGCTTGTTGACTGTCACACGACCGCTGCCGGCACGAATACGCACCCGCGCCGCGCTGCATTTTCGACGGCCTGTTGCCCATGTAAACTCCATTGCTTCCTCCGGAAATTCGCAAGCCCTTGAAGGCCCGCGATGTCATATTACAGTTCCAGTGCTTCCGGCTGCTGCGCCTCATGCGGGTGCTCAGCGCCGGCGTAAACTTTCAGCTTTTTCCACTGGCCACGAGCCAGGATGTTTTTCGGCATCATGCCGCGAACCGCTGCCTCGACCATGAATGTCGGCTTCGTCTGGCGGATTTCGGCCGCCGTCTTTTCCGACTGCCCGCCCATGTGGCCGGAATAAAACTGGTACTTCTTATCGCGGCTCTTGTTGCCGGACAACTTCACCTTGTCGGCGTTGATCACGATGACAAAGTCGCCAGTATCGACATGCGGCGTGTAAGTTGGCTTGTGACGTCCACGTAGGATATTGGCAATCTCAACAGCGAGTCGCCCGAGAATCTTGTCCGCCGCATCGACCACATACCATTTGCGCTCGACCTCGTCGACTTTGGCCAGGTAAGTTTTCATGAAATCTGTCTCTATCAGTTGGCGGTGCCGTTGCACCGCTTGTCCAGACTACCCCAGAATTGTAATAGCAAGCCCATACTATAGGAATTGAAATGACGCCATGCAAGTGGTGAAGCCAAGGAATTTTAGGAGATTTTCAACGCTCGTGACGACGCTTTGAGCCGTGCCGTGGTCATTCGGTCCGGCGGTCTCGGCGACTTTCTGCTGACGCTGCCGCTGCTTGCACGGTTGCAGGCGGACGGGCGGGCTGTGCATCTGGTCACCCGTCGCGACTGGTATCAGCTGATCGAATTTGACGGTCTGGCAAACGGTTTTACGGACATCGACAGTGCCCGCATCGCAAGCCTGTGGTCGAATGCAATACCAGACCTGGCAACGGAATTCGCCGATGCGGAAGTCTTCTGCCTGCTGCCGGATCCGGACGGGACACTGCAACGCGCTGTCTGCCGGCTCGGCGCCACAGCCTTTCATCGCATCGATGCGCGGCCAACTGTGCCGCCGCACGCAGCACTCCGGATCCTGCTGGACAGCGACCTGCCCGCCGACCCCAGTGTGCTGACCACGTCACATCTGCGCCGGCCCGTGCACCTGGAAGACAATACCACCGGCAAACCAGCGGTATTGTGGATACATCCCGGCAGTGGCGCTGCAGCGAAAAACGCCGACCCGGAATGGTTTGCGAAGTCTGCAAAACAATTCCTGGCGCAAGGCGGTACCAGCGTGACCATCTCACTGGGGCCAGCCGATGAAGCAGTGGCACCGCTGCTAACGAAATGCTTCACCGATGCCGAGGTGCCCTTCAAAATCGTCCGACCGCCCGACGTGACAGCTTTGAGAACAGCGCTGGCGAGCAGTGCTACGGCTTTTGTCGGCAACGACACCGGCGTGACGCATCTGGCGGCCGCTTTGGCAATTGCCACCGAGGCTGTATTTTTAGCGACCAATCCCGATATCTGGAGCCCTGTTGGTGAAATGGTAACGATTACAGACTTGAAGACCTGATGGCATCTGGGAAAAGCAACGAACACCGCGACCGGAAGCGTAGCATCTATGCCCAGGATGAGCTTGCCCAGATCAACCGGATCATTCGGAATGAGGTATGGGTGATGTTGCCGGCGAAGGTCGTCGTCTGTCTGGCGGCCTTTCTGTATCTGCAGTCCGCCGAAGTATCAGACCATGCGGGTGAACCCTGGATGGAGTTTCGTACGGCGCTCAGCATTTATGCGGCAAGCTCTTTTTTGGTGCTGATGCTGCGAGTCGAACTGGTTCGGCGCAATCTGGCAGCAGTGCGCTTCTCGGCTTATGGCCTGGCTTTCATCGACGGCCTGTTCCTGTGCTGGATGATCAAGATGACCGGTGGAATCGACAGCGCGCTGTACTGGTTTTACTGCCCGTTGATTGTGCGGAATTCAGCCAATTTTCCGTCACTGACTCGACAGACTCTACTCAACATTTCGTTTGTGGCGCTATATATCGGAGTTATCTACATGGGGGTGAACTGGGAAAAGGATCTTTGGACGACAGACTTCAAAGCCTCGTTTGCGTTTTTGAGTGCGAATCAGTTCTATTTTCGATTCATTCTTCTGCTACTGCTGAGTTTCTGCGGCTGGGGTGTCTTCAACCAGTTGTACCTGAAGCAGGAGGAGCGGCTTGCCAATCAGGAATTGCTGTTGCGGCGCGAAAAGTTCTCGTCCCAGGTCAAGCTTGCCTCAGAGGTCGCACACGAACTGAAGAACCCGCTGGCGATCATCACCAACGCGTTGTATCTGGCCCGCAGCAATGTTCGAAATTCAGAGGCCGAAAAAGTAAACCAGCACCTGGATATCATCGCCGAGGCCGTACAACGATCTGACCGAATCATTACGGATCTTTTAGGTTACGCGCGCATGCGCGAGGGCAGCATCGAGGAATCAGATGTGCACGAGAACATCGACAGCGCCTTGACCATGGTCTTATACAGCGACACCAGCTACGGCAGCGAAGTGGTCGTCAAGAAACAGTATGACTTGCAACTGCCGCCTCTGCTGATCGACGCCGGACAACTCCGGCAGGTATTTATTAACCTCATCCACAACGCACTCGAAGCAATGGAGGATGAGAGCAGCAAGCGCCTGACAATAGAAACCGGACTTGACGAGATCAACCGCGTCATCATCATCACAATCAAAGATTCCGGCAAAGGCATCACACCCAAAAATCTCGAGCAGGTGTTCGAGGCGTTTTACACAACAAAGTCAACCGGAAGCGGCCTGGGGTTGACGATTGTCCGGAACATCATAGAGAACTACAACGGTCAGATTAATCTGGCCAGCGCCGTCGGCGATGGGACACTGGTGGAAATCCGTTTCCCGCTGGTCATCAGTGCCGCGGTGTGATACGAAACGATTGAATTTTGACGGGAATTGAACAAATGTAAAAAGGTAGACGGGGCCACTTGGACCTTCGACTATTCATGCATTTTCTTGATGCACCCGTGAAAATTCATGGACAAGCCAGGCTGACGACAGGGGCGAACGCCGAAAATGACAAAACCGTGTGTATTGGTGATCGATGACGAAGCCGCGATGTGCGAGACTCTCAAAGCCATCCTCGAGACCGAGGACTACGATGTCCTCACCACGGGCGATGCCCGCGACGGTCTCAATGTCGTCAACAAAGAGCCGGTGAACCTGATCATATCCGATGTGCGCCTGCCCGGCATGAGCGGAATCAAGTTTCTATCCGCCATCAAAGAGAATTTTCCGTCGATTCCTGTGATGATGATCTCGGCCTTCGGTGATATGAAATCGGCAGTCGACGCCATGAAGCGCGGTGCCTTCGACTACCTGGCCAAGCCGTTCCAGCCCGAGGAACTTCTGGTGACCGTCAAGAAGGCTCTCGATTACGAGAACCTGATGGTCGAGAACCGGATGCTGCGGAACGAGATCGGCAGCCGCTACAACCTCTCCGACATCATCGGTGAATCGGAGGTGATGCGGCAACTGAAAGATACTGTTGCGCGGGTCGCACCCACCGACGCCACGGTCTTCGTCGAAGGCGAATGTGGGGTCGGCAAGGAGCTGGTTGCACACAGCCTGCATTACCACAGCGATCGCGTCGGCCAACCCTTCATCGAAGTGAACTGCGCAGCATTCGCCGAGTCGCTGCTCGAATCCGAACTATTCGGATACGAAAAAGGCGCCTTCACCGGAGCTGATCAACGCACATCGGGCAAGTTCGAAATCGCCGATGGCGGCACCCTGTATCTCGACGAGATCGGCGACATGAGTCTGACGGTCCAGGCGAAAGTGCTTCGTGGCATTCAGGAAAAAGTCTTCTTCCGCGTCGGCGGCACCTCCGCAGTGCACACTGATGTGCGGATCATTGCAGCGACCAACAAGGATCTGAAAGAAGAAATCGTGCGCGGCAACTTTCGCGAGGATCTGTATTTTCGGCTCAACGTGATCAATATCAAAATCCCGCCGCTGCGTGAGCGAGACGGCGACATTCCCTTGCTGGCCCAGACCTTTCTGAATCAGGCCAGCCGCAAGTTCCCTGAAAACGACGATATCGAGTTGTCGCCGGCAACAATCACCCGCCTCGAGCAATACCAGTGGCCGGGGAACGTACGGGAAGTGCAGAACCTAATGGAACGTGTGGTGATCCTCGGCAGCCTTGATGAAATCGATTACCTGATTCAGGGTGTCGCGTCTCCGATTGATCATGGGTCGCTTAGCCACCTGCCGTTGAAAGATGCCGTAGAGGCGTTCAAGAAATCACAGATCATCGAGGCCTTGAAGCAGTCGAAGTGGCGCTTAAACAAGGCTGCGGAGCGTCTTGGAATCAGCCGGCATGCTCTGCGTTATCAAATGGAGACACTGGGCATCGACACCAACGACTGAGCTGGTGGCGACACGGTTAGATTTCAGTCTGAAGACCTGCTTTCCCCACGCGTCATCCTACCGCTAAAAGACTGGGGCATCATTGGCGAAACCGATACCCACGACCTCATCGCGGACCTCGGACCCCTAAAAGGAAAGTAGCCCCGGGCCTCTGGGCTGTGGGTAGAAAAAGCACCGCTGGTCAGGCTAAAGGATGAACGTTAACTTTGACGCTTCACCATCGCGGCGGGCAGCAGCGCGACCGCCATCAGGCTTACAGCCAGCGGCGCTTGCGGCAGGTCCCAGTGATTGCCGATGGCGAAGGCCGCGACCGCGATGAGCAGTGCCGCGATCGGGGCGACGATAAACACCGTACGCATGTTCCGGCACAGCTGGCGGGCGAAGAGGGCAGGAAGCACCAGGTAGCCGAACGCATAGAGCATACCGCTAGCCCGTAGCGCAAGGCCGAGTATCAACCCGATTGCCAGCGCCATGATCAACTCGATACGGCGAACCCTCAGACCACAGGCAATGGCCATGTGCCGATCAAATGTCACCAGCATCAGTGGGCGGAAGAACTGTCGCGCGGCAATGCACACGGCAACGGCCAGAATCGAAAACATGATGCTGTCGGCGCGTGACGCGCCGATGAGGCTTGAACTGACGCGCTCAGAAACCTCTTTCAAGCCGAACGGGCTTTTTGCAAGGACGACATAGGTTAATCCTGTTGCCGCCAGAAAGAGCCACCCGGTCAGTGATTCTGGCGTATGCCGATCCTGGCACAGGCACATTGTAAAGACCGTTGTTGCAACAGCGAAGCCAACACTGAATAGAGAGATAATCACCGTCTTATTTGCCCACGAACTGTGGAAGACTACTTCGCTGTTGGCGACGAGGTATCCGACAGCTACCCCGAGCAGCGCTGTCTGTGTAACCGCTGCACCAAGAAAAATCTGGTCCCGGGCCACGACCGGAATACCGACGATAGCCAGCATGACAGCGAGCGCCCAAGCAGTCAGGTACGTGTCACCGAAGAGGCTCCAGGATTCGATGAAGCTGTGTATCACGACTGCAGACTCCAAGTATCGGGCAGATCAAAGGCGGCGCGAAGGGCTCTGTCTGTCAGGACCTCTTCTTTCCCTCCGGCGGCTGTAGCGTCACCGTCGAGCAAGGCCGTATGAGTGGCATAGCGGTGAACCAGGCGCAGGTCGTGGGTGACCAGAATAATCCCGATCCCGTGATTGGCATGCAGGTCTGCGATCAGCTCGAACGCCTGCAGTTCACCATGTGCGTCGAGGCCGGCAGCAGGTTCGTCGAGCACGAGGATAGACGGCTGGCGGACCAGCGCCCGTGCCACCAGCGCACGGCGCATTTCGCCGCCTGACAGGCGCCAGAACGAGTAGCCTTCACGATTGGCCAAACCGACAGCTGCCAGCGATTCCGTGATCCTCCTGCTCGGCGCACCGCGGGGCAGCGCCAGCGCCAACATTTCGCGTACCGTCGTGGGCAGCGTCGCATGGCAGTCAAGGCGCTGCGGCACGTATCCGATTGTGCAGGCAGCACTGCGGCTGATGCTTCCGGCGAGCGGCTGCTGCGCGCCAATCAGGCATTTGATCAACGTCGATTTGCCGGTACCGTTAGCGCCGATCACAATCCAGAAGTGATCACGGTGCGCCTCAAGGTTCAGACCCGTTGTCAGAGACTGCGACCCGTACCCAAGCGTCACATCACTCGCGGTGATCAGAACGTTCTCATCTGGCGACGGAGAATTCAACGCGTCCCTTTTCGTAACTGGGCGATGTTGTTATCCAGCATCTCGACATACGAGGCGGCTTCTGCTCGTGAGCCCGACTGATGAGCCATCTGAATGACCGGGACACCGCACTTTCGCGACACCAGTTCAGCGTGCTTTGGCGGGAAATACACGGTCGCCAGAATACAGGCGCACTTCTGTTTCTCGCAGGCGGTGATCATCTTGCGGAGGTGCCGGGTTGACGGCTGGATTCCGGGCTTCGGTTCCAGCTCGCCGATCTGTTTGATCCGGAATCGGTCGAGCAGATAACGATACTCGTCATGGTCGACAATCACGAACTTACCCGCTGAACCCTGCATCGATCCGATCCAGCCGCCCACGGGGTCGGCCTCGCCGGCTTCCTTGAGGAAGTCGGTGAGCCGTCCATGCTCGTAGAGCAGGGCGAGTTTGAGCGGATCGTACTTGGCCGCCAGCCGTTCACCCACCAGGCGCCTTCCAATATCGCCATTGAAACGCTTGAGGTTGGCGGCGAAATCCGATTTCGCTGACGGTCGCAGCTCGCCGAGACGCGCGGCGATGAGTTCCGCCACACGCATGCCGTAAACGGGATCAAGCATATAATGCGGGCTGCCGCCCGCATGCACATCGCCATGCCCCCTGTCAACCGCCTCAGTCGCGGCGTACTTTGGTCGGATCAGCCTGCCAACATCGAGGTTGCCCGGCTGTCCGGATTGCACCTTGCCGTTACGGCAGCTGGCCAGGATCGCCGGCACCCAGCCGATCTCCAGCTCAAGGCCGATCTGCACAAACAGATCGGCCTTGCTCATGGACTTGATGAACGACGGTCGCGCCTCCAGGAAGTGTGGATTGTCGCGGCCCTTTACAAAGACCGTAACCTTGACGTGTTCACCGCCTACCTGGCGGGTGATATCACCGAGGTCGGTCGTCGTTGTACAGACGGTCAATGGCGCCGCCCACGAATGGGCGGCGTACATCGCGCTGATTATCAGAACCTGTAGAATTTGCATTGGTCGTCTCAGTATCTATGTGCAGGATGCTTGCCGATCAGCCACTCAAAGCCGAGCCACAGCGAGTGGGCGTCATCGTCTTCAAGATAATCTGCATCGTCATAATTGTGTTGCAGGCGAATCCGCGTGAACTCCGACGGGTGGTACAGCATCACCGGCGAGATGCGAAGACGTTCGCCGCGAAACGGATCAGCGTCGGAGTCAATGATTTCGCCTTCCTCGTAGCTGTCGCCGTCGCTCGTGGCGAACTCACCTCGCAAACCGATCGACCAGTCCGGATTCAGCGTGTAGACGAACTGCGAATAGATGCCCCAGTCGTCGATCGTATCCTCGGCGAACACAATGTCCGGTTCCGGGGCCTCCTCCTCGATCACTGCCGCATCGGCGTCGTACTCACGCTTCATGATCTCTGTCTGCCAGACCCATTTGGGCCGGCGCAAGTCACTGCCGGCCGGGTGATGCTTGACCACCAGGTCGGCACCGTAGACGAGCGTTTCGCCTTCGTCGCCAGTGTTGTTGGCACCCGCCAGCCCGCTCAACCCAAGTTGCATCGACAGATCGTCGCCGACCTCGAAGCTGTTGGCTAGGCGTATGGAGTAAACGAATTCCTCCAAATCACGGATCTCGCGCTCAAGGATCGGACGGCCGCCAATGCCTTCCTCGAAGTGATGCTCTTCTTCCTCTTCTTCGCCATGGCCGTGCGCCAGGCCTTCACCGAGAAAGCTCGCCATCCGCTCACCGGTGGCGTCCTGCATGCCGAACGACAGCTCGCTGAACCAGGACAGGGGGGTCAGCCACGACAGCCGGGCACCGGCACCGCGCATGCCGTCACCACCGAAAATTCGGCTGTTGATGATCGGCTGATCCAGAAAATCCCAGGTATGTGGATGGGCAGGATTTATTCGGCCAAACTCGGTAAAGAAGTATCCCGCTTTGAGTTCCAGGTTCGCCGGCAGCGCCTGGCTGACGGCAAACGCTTCTTCCAACTCGACAGCATCTTCAAGAAAGATGATTTGAGCCTGCATATTGAAGTACGGGTCGACGCTGCCGGCGAGCGACAGTTCCAGCTGCTGGAAGGTGAACCCGCGTTCGTTCGGATCGTGGGCGCCGCCCTGGATCTGGCCGATGTCCTCGTTATGCAATGTCGATGCACCTGCAGCAACGTTGACGATCACCGACACCTCCGCGAGGTTGAGCCGCGTGCCACCCAGGTCAATGCCCGGTTTGCCAGCGGTTGACGTGGTCGGTACATCAACATCAGCAACGTACTTGTCGAGTAGACTCTGGGCATCGTCCGACGACTTGCCGAGCGACTGCTTCACCAGTGCTTCAAGCTTGCGGATCTGCTCATCCTTTTGGCTGAGCGCCTCGCGCATCATTTTCATTTCCTGCTCGAGGGCTTCGAGACGGGAGTCGGTGTTCTGGGCATAAGTTGTGCCCAGAGAAAAGCACAGTGCTAGCAGCACCATGCGACGGAGTTTTACAGGCATGTCAATTGTATCCTAAAAAAACGAAATGGATGGCATCATTACACATTGTGTCGATGCCTGGAAAGGACGGTCGTTGCGGATGCAGCGAGATCATGGCAGGAGCGATTCGCTTGTGCAAAACAAGCGCTGACCACGGATGGCGGCACGTTGATGTGCACTTTATACGCTTGAACACCGCATCCGTTAGACGCGTCTCGGCTGTTGGAAGCCCAACAGTTGAATCAGATCAGGATACAGGCAGGCGGACCACGTGAGCGCGGTGCATCGACGGTGGCGGAGTCCGCAACATCGTCAGAGGGGGGAGTGAGTAAAACAGCTTGAGCGTAGCCAGCGGCAATGTCCGCAACGTGCGGCGCCGGTGCCGTATCGGACCAGGGACTCGCACAGACCGGGCACGGCATCTCACCAACGGCACCTTCCGAATGATGATGCGGATTGACAATCTCCGGCCCGCAGTCGGCACAATGCTCGTCAGCATGCTCAGTGGATGCATGATCATGATGACTGTGAAGGACCGGGTGGAAGCTTATCGCCAGGATCAGAACACAGGCCAGTAACGCCGCAATTCGATTGGCAAAGGGATTTCGCATGTATTTAGCATAAGTCATTGGGGGGTGCTGTCAAGAGGCGCCGCCGGTCGCAAATGGCGAGGCCGTCGGTTGCCGGGCTCGCCGCGAAACCTCTCTGGCACAGAAAACTCTCTCGCTAAGACAAAAGGCTGAGATGAGGAAAAGATCGCGGCAGCGACGCGTGGCTGCGTGAATTTCACACTTTTTGTGTGAATATCTGAATCTGAGCGGGAGACTCAGCAGATAAAAATTTCTTTAACAGGATCATCCATAATTAGTTATGCCGAAAAAAAACGTGCTTGGTACGTCTCGTGCTACTCGGCTTTGAGCAAACGACAGCAGATTAATTGTGCTGGTGGTGCTGCAAGATGGGAAATGCAAGTTGATTGATTTTTTTTTGTTGTGGTGCCTTTGCATCCGTGATCTGCGTGGTTATAGTACCGTTCACATTTCACATTTCCGGACCATAAGGTTGGCAAAACCGATTTGGGGAAATCGAAGACAAAACGCTCAAACGATAGGAGGTGAGAGGGATCGACAAGTTTTGCTATTGCCATTTTGGTGGTTACATCTCACCTGTGATCGCCTAAAATCAGCCTGGTGTACCGTGACATAAATTTACGGTTCGCCTGATTCGCCTCAGACGCAGGTCAGGCGAAATTAATCATATATGTCGCCACCGGTTGGCGACATTACAACCGACTCAACCCAACCCAACCCAACGAGAAGGCACAATGGAAAAGCGTAAGAAAGGATTCACCCTCATCGAGCTGTTGGTCGTTATCGCGATCATAGCGATCTTGGCTGGCATGCTCCTGCCGGCACTTAATCAGGCACGTGAAAAGGCCCGCCGCATGAATTGCGCCGGCAACCTTAAGCAGATCGGCCTGGCCCTCATCATGTATGCTGGTGATGACATTGAAGGCGGTTTCTTCCCTGATGGGGATAATAGCCTTGCTGCTGGGGTATTCGGAGAAGACCTGGGCGACCTCCACGATAACAACTATCTGTTGGATGGCAAGGTCTACGGTTGCCCGAGTAAGGACAACTCGTCTGCCATCTCATCCCCAGGCGACTACACATACGCTGGTAGTGGTATCAAGGACACCAACAAGAGCCCGACTACGAGCTCACTGGCCTATGACGAATCCGGCAACCATCCGGATAACGCCTGGACCAATGTGCTTTATATCGATGGGCATGTCCAAGGTGGGACGCCGCAATAGCGGCCGTCTCTCATCATAGACTCTTGAACGAGGAGGCCTCCAGGCCTCCTCGTTCTTTTTTAAACGGTTACTCACAAATGCATCACCGAATTAGGCATCATCTAGCGGCCAAGGGCAACGGCCCCCACGGGGCCACACCGCATTACAATATTCTGGTTCGATGTCGACAGGACTGACAGTTCTTGCCTACCGGACCTTCGGCGCCGCTATCGCTTTCTTCACCTTCTGCACCTACCCGATTGCGCTCATTCCCTATCGGCTCGGCGGCGGCGACTCCTACTACATGCGTCTCCCAGCCCTCGTCGTGCTCACTTTCCTGTCTGTTCCAATCCTCCTGATCGGCTTGGAACAGGTCCAGAGGCGCTGGCGTATCTGCCTGACCGTTCTTGCCGTCGCTGTCATCATCAATCTGCTCCGGCAGCCGGCCGACTGGCAACGCACTATCGGCTTTATCGGCTACCTGTCCGTGCCGTTGGCCATGGCCCTCTACACCCGCCAGGCCACTTTTCGCTGGTCACGTACCGTCGTCGTCCTCGCCGGACTGTGGCTGCTTCTGATGATCTACGGTTTCGACGCCCGCTCAGAAGTTATCGGTATTACGGGCAACCGCAATTGGATGGCCATCTGCCTGTTGGCAACTGCGCCGTGGGGTGCGATCGCCATCTATGCTCTGTGCCGAGGACTGCGCCGGCGCTCATGGCGCCTCGCGATCGCTGCCGTTGCGATATCTCCCGTGCTGGTACTGATTCATCGCTGTGCCTGCCGCGCCGCCTGGGTGGCACTCGTCTGTTATCTCCTGTTCGCTGGAGTCCGTAGGTTGCGGGCCCGAGCCCGATTGTTGGTTCTTGCGCTCATCGTGATCATCGGCGGCATCGGCGGCATCGCAAACCGTGACCGTGTCGTCCGGATAATCGATAAAGACATCCGTATACCGGTGTGGGAGACCGCTGCTCAGCTGGCTGCCGACCACCCGGTTCTCGGCACCGGCCCCGGCCGCTTCATCAATGTCTACGCCGAATACCTGACGACATCACCCTATCACCACCGTGCCGTCGCATCGGAAACTATCGAACATCCGCACAACGAATTCCTGAACATCGCCGCCAACATCGGTATACCGGCGGCACTGGCCTGGCTGATCGCAATCCTGCCGCTCCTGCGACTGCCGAGGGGAACATCGGCTTACCTGCGGGTTGCGCATTTCAGCGCTTTTGTCATCTATTTGCATGCCATGCTGGACAAACCCCTGGTGCAACCGCCGTCCAGCATTATTGCACTGTGCTGCCTTGGCCTGCTATATGGCCGCTGCGTCCTGGTACAAGCAACAACGGCAGGTGATGCAACCGACCCCGCAGGTTCGGCCGGACGATGGAAGTCGGCACTGTTCGCGGTCATCGTGGTTTTCAGCCTGTGGCATACCATCGATATGATTCGGCTCGGCTGGATGCTACGTGGCGCGGCGCACTACGGATTCGCCGGCGACTATGAACGCGCCTTTGACTGCTACGATGCAGTTACACAAATAGCACCTCAGCGGATCGACGGCTGGTACGGCTGTGGCGCCATTGCCATTGAGAAGTTCATAGACCCGAAACGGGCTTTACCGTATCTCGAAAAGGCCCACGCGATGGATCCGAACTACGCGCATATCAACCGTTTTCTCGGACAGGCCTACGGCACCATGAGACAGCGGGATATCGCAGTACGCTATTTCGCTCGCGACTGTGAGCTGCATCCCTTCGATCCCGATACTGTTCAATACTATTTCGTGGCACTCGAGCTCAATGGCCCTCCGTACACCGAGCTTCACGCCCTCGACCGCCGTCTCAAACGACTGTATATCGAACGAGCGCGATGGGACCGCAGTGCTGTCACACCGCAGTGGTGCGCTGCCGCGAAAACCGATCTCGCCGCCGTCAAATTGGTTGGTGAACAGCTTCTGTTCAAAGCTCCCGGGTATTTCGTCGACCCGTTGTTTCACGACTATGCCCCGCCGGAATGGCCTGCGACCGCCGTATACGCTCGCAGCGGCGAGCTGGACTACGCCTATTGGCGAGACATCGGACGTATGGCAAGCTTCCTCGCTGACCTGCCGGAGGACGACCACGGCACCGCCTTGCAGATTGCCCGGACGCTGGCGAAAACCACACGGCTGCAACCTGAGGCCCCCTTCGACCTGCCGGCGCGGACGCTGGAAAGTGGTGCTGGGTCGGCGCTGTCCCGCGCAGCGCTCTTTGCGTTTCTGTGCCAGGGTGCGGAAATACCCACGATTCTCCTCGAAACGCAGGAAAGCGTTTTTGCAGCTGTTCCGGATGGGGCTCGTTTCATCGTGTTTGACATGGCGACAGCAGCCTTGACCCCAACCGCAACCGATGCCGGCGGGTTACAGACACTGCTCCTCCAGTCCAAAGGGCCGCGAATCTACTGTGCCCCCCAGTCCTTCATGCTGAGGAACCAGCTTATCGGCGTTTACGTCCGCCGGTACATGCCGGAATTCGAGTTCCAGTTCGACCAGATTCCGATCGTCCATATACTCGACACCGGAGCGGCCTTTGCAGAGGCAACCGTGCTCGACCTCAACACCTGCTGCCTGACCGAGCCGTTCACCCTGCTCTACCAGGAAACCTGGGGGCACTGAGCCACCGCCCGGCTTAGGGCAACACAGGCGGGTGTTCCGGCACGGGCAGTGCAGCCAAGAATGATCGCATGAAACGGCGAGCCCAAAAAAGCGGCGCATCCGAAACAATCAGATGCGCCGCCAGCGGTAAAGTTGGAACGGGATACGGAATGGGCTCGACATCGCAGGCCGCGGCAGGTACCGAGATGAGGAACGTATTGATCTGCCCGATCAGGTAATCCTTGCATTCCTGGGCTGTGTCGGTGCCGGCGGGATTAGCCTGGTCGCCGCTGCAGATGACGACTTCGGCGAGCCTGCCGTCAACCAGCTGATTGAGCAGGGTGCAGGCATCGACGATTGACGGGATGCTCTGGCTAAACAACTCATTGCAGAACTCATCATAAAGAGCGTCCTCGAGATCAACGCAGGGAATGCAATCACCAACACTGCCACCGCCACCCTCGCAGCCGCCGACCTGCGGGAAAGCCCCCATGGGTTCACTGTCACTGGCGTCGTTCAGGACATTCGCCGGGGCGTCGCAATCGAGCAGATAATCGTCGTTGGCCCAATCGACAAAGCGCGGGTCGGAGGTGTTGTTATCAACCATGCCGCCCTCGTTGAAGGTGAGGTTGGTACCGTTATAGGCATTGTGTACGGCGATCATCGTATCGATGTCGGCGTTGCCGACGTCGGGAAAATTGCTGGAGGTCGGGAACGAGTCACCAGCCGCCGTTCGAACGATACCTCGTGAAAAGCCGGCAAATATGTGATCTCTGATAGTCGGCGTGTTCGGGGGAGTGGCGTTGGGTATCGGTGGCCCGCTCCGCAATGTTGACGAATCGTCGAGCACAATGGCTTCAGTCAGGCCATCCGGCTTGGCAAAGGTGTGATGCACGATCACCGCGCTGGAACGGGTCCCCTTCAACATGTACTGGGTGCCGACAAAAAGATTGCTGCTAAAGGCCGCCTCCACTGGGCCGGCGACCTCAACGTACCCAGCGTTGATAAAGCTGTTGCCCGCAACCATACTGGTGTCATCGCCGAGTACGCCGCCGACGGAACCGGCGTTGAATGAGGTCGGGAGCGCGACCTCATTGTTGGTGAATTCGAAGTGTTCGACATTGCCGATGCTGACACCGAGGGGATCGTTGTTGCCGGAGAAACGGTTTCCATTGATGATCAATCCCGTGCCGAGACCGGGAGCGCCCTGGTCGCCGATCCAGATGGACGAAGCCGAGTCGATGGTCGCGAAGAAAACATTCGGATTCACAGTCTCGTTGAATTCGAAGTCGCAGTCATCGATGGTGATGTTCGAAAACTCCGAGCGGACAACAATGGCCCCGTTGTTCGGGTAAAACCCAGGAATCACGTTGTTGCCGTTCGAGAAAAAACTGCAACCTCTTATAGCCGCCGAGATAGAGGCACCGGTATCGGTCGTCAATCCCACGAAATTGTCGTTGAAGGTACAATCGATGACATCTATATGGCCGGCGCCGGAAACCAACTGGATAGCCACGTCGTTGTTCGTGAAAACGCAGTTCCGCACTTCGCCGCCGGCGCCCGCGACATTCGTGAGCACCGGTATGTGCGGTGCGGTTAACGGACCAAGGTTCAATCCGGAGTTGGTCAGGGAAAACCCGTCGATGGCACCACCGTCGAGGTTCACGAGCGTAGTGCCCAAGCCTTTGGTGATTGTCGGCAGTGGCACCTGGGTCGACAGCAACGTGACATCTGTGGACACAGTGAGATTAGACTCGGTGTAAGTGGCACTGTCAACGACCTCAACGGTGTCACCAGGCGCCGCCAGCGCCAGGCCACCGCTGATCGTTGTCGAATCACCAGCGCCGCCCGAGTCGACAACGATGGTTGCAGCTGATGCAGTGCTGCCGAGGACGGCTATGATGCAAAGAGCAAAAGTCGTTGCCGCGAGTCGGTATAAGGCTGTTGTTATGTGTTGCATGATTTTCATGCCTCCATAGTTACACATGTTCAAATATATCCGTCGATGTGCTATATATCCGGCCGATTGCCATCAACAGCACCAACGCTATATAGTCCAAATTCAGATCATTATTATAGGAAAAAAAGAGTAACTTTCCAAGAACTTTTTCACCTGTTGCCGGCCCGTCAAATTCCGCGGTATCCCCGACGTTATTTCCTGACGTACACCGTCACCGTGACGATCACATTACGGCACAAACTGATAGCTTGAAATGAGATCGGCTTGCAGCTTGATCTTCACCGCTTTGTCGGTTGCCGCGGTCAATCTCTCGCCTATGCAACGGCCACCAGCGCGGTGTCCGGCAGCCACGGTTTGGTGCAACTTTCCGAGGACCACGAAACCCGGCAGTGCGGCAAGGGCGGCATCAGGACCGGTGCGAACCAGCATGGCATCGCACGGAGCTCGGGAAAACAGTTGTCGGACAGATCAGGCCGAAATCGGCTTCAGCGCCTTTGCAGGCGTGGTTGCGAAGACAGCAACGGTACGCCACAGGCCTTGCAGCTATACCGGTCAAGACGTATGTTTCCTTGAGCCGCCGCTCCCTTTCTGCTGATTGGGCTGGCAATGTATAGTTTTGCGGCTGACAAGCATCGACGTGACCTATGTCATCGCACTTGAACACGTGAACAACAGAGTCGAATCATGAAAGCACAACCTTCACAGCGCGGACCCGTTACGCTGTTGCAACTGGCTGCACCGGCGGTATTCGCAATGATCTCCCTGGCCGGTGTGGCGGAAGCATTCGATAGTGAGCAACGCACCAAACCGACGGCCAGTGTCGAGGCAGCAGACACCCGGACGAAACCACAGAGGGCAACTATCGAACTGCGGGACGGCACAAGGATTGTCGGTATCGTCAAGGAGATCAAGGATGGTACGTACAAGATCGAATCGGAGTCCGCCGGTGAAATGACCGTTGCGGAGGCGGAGGTCAGCAAAGTCGAGTACGGCGTCAAGAAAACAATTAAGCAGCCGCGCCAGGATTACATCGGTGATGTAGCGACGCTACAGGAACAGATCATATCCAGCCCCGACCTGATGAACTCGGTTCTGACCGATTTCGCCACCGATCCGGCCTTTCTCGAGCTCCTTGAAGACAAAGAGTTGATGAAGGACATCGAAAACATGAATCTGCTGAAACTCTTGACCAACCCGAAGCTTCAGAAACTCGCGGACCAGGACAATGTCGGCCAGCTGGCGGAGAAGTTGCTAAGCGGCGACACGGGGAGCAGCACGACAGGCGGCACAACGGAAAAAAAGTGACTTACTTCACTTGCTTCGACAGGCCCTCGTCCATGCCCTGGCCGTAGTGGGCCTTGAGCACTTTATCAAATGATTTCATTAGCAGCTCGGCGAAAATTACCCTGTTACGTGCCTTTTTGATAAAGTAATTCGCAAAGCGCATGCCGATGTCATCCGGTTTGGCGGTAAAGGCGGCACGAACTCTACGTCTTGCGCGTGACAGTTCCGCGTCGGAATCCACCATGGTGTCGACGTCCTTGCGCGACTTGATCTCCGGATGCTTGCGGAACATCTTGATTACTTCTGCACCGGTCTCTACCATGTCCTGGGTAACTTTCTCAAATGTCTTGGCGACCGTGTGGTAGCCGATCGCGCCGTCAGCATAGACGACGCTGATGCCGGCCGTGGTCAGGCGCAGGCCAAGCTCTTCGGCCTCGGCGCCGTAACCGGTAAACAAATCGGCGTCGTATTGACCGACCTCGTTAAACAGTTCCTTCGATAGCGAGGAATTGCCATGGATCGGCGGTAGGATATTCGGGTTGTCGCGCACTTGGCTGTAGACGTCGTAGTAGCAGGAGTTTTCGAGATAGTGTACAAAACAACTCTTCGGCACCTGATCGGCGAACCTGATCTTACCGATAACAGCGATCCGTTCTTTGGATTCGGTATGTGTCTCGAGGTGTTGTTTCAATGTGTCGAGCGCCGGGACAATGTCATCGTTCAGGAATAGCAGGTACTCACCTCCAGCGTTGTCGGCGCCGAAATTGCGGGCCGCAGCTACGCTGCCGGCGTCCAGCTCCAGGGTGCGCAGAGTTGCCGTCTGCCCCTGATGCTCCCTGATTTTCTTTCGATGGTACTCGTCCGTGCTGGTGTCGACAACGATGATCTCGAATTCATGCTTCTGGAGTGTTTGATTCTCCATTGCCGCCAGTGTCGGACGAAGGATCTCGTAGCGATTACGGGTTGGAATGATTACGCTCAGCCTCATAACTCAACTTCTTGCAAGCCGTTCAAACCATGTGTTCGCGAACTGCCGCAACGCAATTCTTCAATGCTGGAACAGGGTCGTGGACGTCGCCCTCGTATTCCAGGACGATGTAACCCTCGAACTCGACATCACTGAGGACAGTCTGCAACCTTCCTAGATCAAGGTTGCCCTCGCCCACCACGACGTCTGTAGGTGTACCGCTGCGATCGAACACGAAGTCCTTGATGTGTACGCCGTACAGCCTCTCACCAAAGCGCCCGACCATGGCCAGCGGATCCTCGTGGGCCTGCAGTGCCCAGGCAGTATCGAGACAGAGGCCGATACGTGGACTGGTCTGCGAGAAGAGGTGGGCGATCGAAGCGGCGTTACCCAGCCAATGCGCGCCGCCATGGTTGTGGAGCGCCAGGTGAATGTCGTACTTCTCCGCCAGCACGATAGCTGCTTCGTAGCTGTCGGGCGTTGTTGAAATGTCGAAATCAACACTCATAAACCGGCATCCGGCGCGCTGGGTGAACTCGAAAAAAATCTCCTCGAGATCCGGTCGATTGCGCATGGTCTGGACGCCGATGGCAACAATCCTGACGCCGGCGTTTTCGTAAGTTTTGACGATATCTTCGAACGTGTCAGGTGCCGAAAAATCGACATGAACACGACACAATTCGACAGCGTCCAGCCCCAGTTCGCGAACAAGCGCAGCCACTTTGGCATGCTCCTCAACGGCGCGAAAACAGTAGCTCTGGACCCCAAGATTTCGGCAGGTTTCAGTCATTTAAAATACCTATGAATGGACATGGACTGCGCAAGCGAAACAATAGTTCAGGAGCGGGAACGATTCAAGAACCGCGGGGTGACACGGCAGCGCGGCTGGGTCCCGCCGTTACTCCTATTCCTGATCCGCGGGGGGGTCTGCGGCGCCATCCAGCATCACCTCAAGCACGGCTTCCTTGAGGGGCGTGGGCACCTCGCTGGAGCCGGAGTAACCATGGGTGCTGTCGCAAGTGGAAATCACGGTATGTCGCTCGCCGGTGAGCGGATCGCGGAAAGCCACCTCAATGGTGGCAAGGCGCTGGACCTCTTCAACCCGCATGCTTAGGCCGAAGATCATAACCACCGCTTCACCCCGGTTCAGGGTGTTGCGGGCATCCTGCTCAGGGATCGCAGCGGCAGTATTGAGCCTGTAGTAGCCGTCAACCGCATCGCCGTCGAAGGTGATCTGAACAGAGACGTTGGCAAGACCATCCGTCAGGTGACGGACTGCCTGCACAGCCAGGCGCAACACGTATACGTTGCTGTTCGGCACGGGTGCGAAGCCGTGTGTAATGACGACAAACTCCTCTCCAGCCTGCTGTGCGGCGAGCGACTCTGTCGCCATACCCGCAGCAGCTTTTTTACGGGCGTGTTCAGCGGCTTCAGGCGGGGGATGGCGCCTCAGCCGGGACAGTGGGATACTGGCTGTCGGCGCCTCGGCTACAGCATTGAAACGTTTCCCGCCACGGTTCACCGGCGGGTGCAGTCTATTGTGCATTTTATCCTTGGAATCAGCCAGTTGCAGTCGCGGCACATCACGGCCACCATCAGCAGCCCTGCGTCTGGCTTGCTGCACGGGTGCTGCAGATGCACTTTCCTTTTGAAAGTAAACCTCGACAGGCTCAGCCTCCGCCACTTGCGTCAAACCAACGGAAGACCGTTTCGCTGCGGGTTTTTCGGCAATATTCAATGCCGCGCCCTGCTGCTGACCAACCTCGATCGTTTCTATATTGATCTCTTGCGATTGTTCCGAATCCGAGATAACAGAAAGTTTGCGTTCGAATGAATTGAGGTCGGCATCGGCATCGTCGGCAACCAGCGTGACCGTGTCATTGTCAACGAGTTCGGGCGCCACCGGCAGGGTGACGGTCAAAGCCGGTTCTATAACCGTCCTTGCCGATACGCTGTTTCCAAACAATTGGATTTTTTCTGCGGACTCTCCGATCCCGAACATCCCGCCGTTGCCAGCTTGTACTTCTTCGCCGGCTTCATCCAGCTCGAACTCCATGCCTTCCTCAGGTTCGATCGCGGCGGTCGCCACCGGCACCAGATCGGCAACCTCCAGCACAGCCGGGGGCGGCTCGGCGTCCGCGCCCGCGATGTCAGCAAGCGTATCGTTCTCAGCGAGCCCGTCGTGGGCATCATCGGCAGCAGCAGTTATTAGAAGATCCGCTTCATCACCAGACCGCCCCGAGCGGGCGGGAACGGCAACAGCACCGGCGAATGCACCGGCCGAGTCAAATTCTATCAGAGCGCCATCAAACGCATTCGCCAAGCGTTCCGGACCGGTCGGTTTTGCGGTATCTGCATGAACGATCAGGTCAGTTTGGAGTTCGACAACCGCAGCTGTCGCCGAGGGTTCACCAACGGCAGTCATGGCATCGGCCCTTTCCATGGTTTTCTGAGCACTTTGCCGAGCGAAATCAGCAGTCGGGTCGCCCCGCTGCATGATTATTGCAGCCAACCCGAACACCAGAATTACTGCGGCAGCGAGCCGGAGGGCGGGCGAGCGCCAGATCATTGTAAGCACCGGCCTCGGCGCGGCATCGAAGTGCGACGTAGCAGCGGTCGGCGCCAGGATTGCGTCGATTCGGTCATCTGCCAGACGATTCGGAACCGAACTGTCGGCAGGAAATGCCGTGGTGACGGTCGAGATGACCTGGCGGATATCGTCAAGCATAGCCTGACAGTCTGCGCAGTCGGCAAGATGCTCGCCGACGGCAGCAGCGCGGCTGGCGTCGAGTGCATCGAGCGCATAGTCGGTCAGGTGCGTTTCAATGTCATGACAGGTATTCATGAGTTTAGGGTGACGGCTCCCGGCGCATAGCCTTCGCCATCTTCTTCATCGAATTGTGTAGAATGAAGCCGACGTTGCTGACTGAGACTTCCATGGTCTCAGCGATTTCTTTGTAGGACAATTCGTCGACGATTTTGAGCATCACGATCTGTCGTTCTCTGTCGTTGAGCACATCGAGCATCTGCCAGGCGCGCTGCGCGGCGTCGCGACGACTGTATTCGGCTGCCGGGCTCTCCTCAGCCGCGTCCTGCAGATCTGCCTGCAGCGTTTCATGGTGGCCCTGGTGCCGCTGGTGGCGCCGTATATGGTCGAGCACCAGGTTGTGCGTCACCCGATAGAGCCACGCCTGCACGTTGCGAATCGATTCGCCGCTGTCCTGGCGATGCTTGATGAACTTCGTGAAGGCGTCCTGGACAATGTCCTCGGCCTGCACGGCATTGCGAAGCATACGTCCGGCATACCGCAACAACGGCGCCTGGTAGTCCTCGACCACCGCGGTTATTTCATCGGCCAGGTCTTTTTCCACCCTGTGCTTCCGCGAATAGCTGCGTCTCTTTACTAACTATGACGCCGCAGATGTTGGTTTATTAGATCGATTGGTTACTGTTTTCGACCAACGATGAAGATCCCGGACAACGCACACCAAGGTTGCGGGAGATATTTTTTAGATGCAACTCACGGTATCCGATTCCTTTGCGTACAACCGCCGCAAGGTGCCGGCCGGCTTGACAAAATAACGCCTCCGGGAATATTAACCAACTGTAAGCCCCCCCCGTAGACCCCCGTACGATCAGGTACTATTGTGTCGGTGAAACTTTTTCCCATACATTGCGCAGCCCTTTGCACGCTCCTGGCGCTACCCCTATGCGGACAGAATCAGGCGATAGCGGATTCCAAACAGACGGAACGGCAGCAGATAAAGGAACAGATCCGCCAAAAGCTTCGGAGCCGGATCGATGCCGACATCGACCGTGAAAAGATCGCGGCGCGCCTGGGGATGGACAGCCCGGTTCCCAAAATCACCCGTACAGCGAGCCAGATCGACTCAGAAATCGCGGACAAGATTCACCAGCACGTCGAGAAGTTTTTTACTGAAGAACTGTCCCAAAAATACGAAGCTGAGGCGGTAGAGAAGTTCCCTCTAAAGCAGGTGAACGACGAGGTCGAAATCGTGACGAAGCGCGCCGGCATAGTCAAAGGCGTGCTGCTGAAGAACTACACAAGCTACATCGACGTCGCCGGACGCCGTATCAACAAGATCGATATTGCCGACGAATCGCTGGCCACCTTCGATAAACAGGGAAACGACAAACTGCGACAACGCCATATACGCCGGCGACTGCAGGCTGATCGGAACCGCCTGACAGAAGTCGGCAAGAAGATGCGCAAGCAACTGGCCGAAGAACTGTACACGAGCAGTCATTATCTCCGACGCAAAGGCAAATGGATTCCAGCAACTGAATTTCTCGATCAGGCAGTGAGCTATTACCGCAAAAAACTCGTCAAGAAACTCCTGCCGGAGATCAAAACAGAAGTTTACACAGAATTCGGATACTCACTGGACAAAGGTAACTGGGTAAAACCTGCAGACATACCGGTGACCAGAAAACCGACTGCGGGGTTTCGCACACCGCCGGACATTATCGACATAAGGCCAGGGCCGGGCGTCATCCCACACAGGCCCCCCGGACCGCCACCCCCCGGACCGCCACCCGTCGAACCCCGCCCCACGGGCGTCATCCCGCCATGGGAACAGCCGGATGGGCAGCGGCAGCCAACGACACCTGACAAGCCCGCCAGTCCACGCCTGCCGTGGGAGAAACGCGGCAGCATCGATCAGCCGGTGAATATTCCCGGCGAGCAGCAAGCGGCGCGGTAAAGTCCCGACCGGGATTTCTCGCGACTGGATCCTGGAAGGCGGGCCGATGCCGGCGAATCGCTCATGGACTCGGCGATTGAAGAGGCCTACAACATCATAGTCGGCGGCCGCGCCTAACGGGCTATCCGCGAACTGGCAGAAGGTCTCGACGAGGATGAGCTGACAGCCTCGGAAACTTCGTCAAAGGCCGCATAAAGAAGTATGTCGAACAAACCCAATAGAGCTGGCTATCAATGGGAATCGCGGCCTCGGGACACGTTCCCCGAAAGTTCACGACTTCATGGGCCATCTGCTCAATCCGAAAAGTCCTTCTGCAACGCCCACAGCCCCAGGGCAGGGTTGCTGACGAAATAGATTTCCTCACCGTCCGGCATAGTGTTGAACCCCTCATCGAGCTGATCCGGGGGATAGCGTTCGAGCATCTCACCGAGATCGGCATAGCGGTACCCGACCGATTCGATTTCCTCACGACTCATCGCTTCGCCCGGGCAGTAGGTGATGGAGAAGCGTCCTTCGCTGGATCCGTGCATCATGTGGGCAGCAGCGCCCAGGCAATTGCCCAAGTCTTCATTCTGTGCCACCAGCGCGATCGTTTCGGGCGTGCCCGGGTAACCATACTTGCGTATCAACTCGTCAATCGTCCGATCCTCGCCAAATTCACGCAGCCCCGGAGCCAGCACGAGCAGCTCGCCGCCATCGGCGATAGCCATCCGCGTGCGATAGACGGCCTTGTTGCCGAGCCATGTCGACTTGAACTCGTCCGCCGCGAGATAAACAACGACCTTGTCCAGCGGCTTCTCCAGAAGATTCAAATTGACCTGCTCGCTGAGACGCGCGCCACTGGCAAAAGTCTCGTCATCATCGCCGACATACATACCCCGCATGTTCAGCGTGCCAGTACCTGTGTCGAGCTCCATGACAGTGAACACGAACCAGATAGGCAGAGTGCCAAGGAATTCACGCAGGGCATGATTGAGAATCCGCCGCACCGGTGTGTTGATCCGTCCCATGGTCCGCTCGGCGCCATGGACCGAGCCGAGGTAATGCGAGCGATTAATCAAGTCGGCACCGCCAAGCCCGACGATAATGTTCTTGCTGTAATTGGCCATGCCGACGACTTCGTGCGGCACAATTTGGCCAATGGACAGGATCAGATCATAGCCGCCGTGTATCAGTTCGCGGTCCACCGACACGTCGATGTCGTAGTCGACGCCGCCCTCGGACCACTCAGCAACCAACGCCGACGGAATGACACCGACAGACTCGACACCATTGCGCCAATCGTGATTGAGGAAGCGGTCACGTGGGATAGTGTCACCGAACATGGCGGCGATTTCGTCGTCCGTCATTGAAAAATGGGTGCCAATAGCAGGCATGACATTGACTTCGACGTCCGGTCCGAGCAACTCGTATGCCATGACTGTAAGGGGCCCGGCCTGCGAGTGTTTTCGGGTAATGTCGGGCGGGACGAGCAGGACCTTGCGTGGGCGGTCCGTGATCGATTCGAGCGCCGTCTGCAGATGGCGACGCTGCTCTTCGGGTGCGATGACACGGTCGACGGCACCATCGTTGACAAGCATTGGCATGGCGTTCCCTTATGTTACAGGTTCACTTACCGTTCAGATCGATCGCCGGCATTACATGGTCCGCCACAGCCGGTGCCGCATAGAGACACGGCGAGACAACTCGCCACCTATTGCGGTGACCTTTCTCGAGACAGTAGCCAGTCGCATCGATGGTGCAACCAAGGTTGCCGCCACTCAGCAACCGGGCCTCAAACCCGAGCCGCTCAAGCAAAGGCAGGCAGCCGGCGAGATCCCAGATCCGGTGGTCGCCAAGATACGCTAGGTAGCGCTCGACCGCAAGATACGCGAACGACATGACGGCGCAACAAACGCACTGAACCGGATTGAAAATGTCAATACTCCCGCGCTTTGTCGTCTTCTGGGTCAGGCAGATCATGCCATGGTCATTGTACTGTGCCGTCGTCGGTGCCACCGGCTGCCAGGGTAGTGGTTCACTGTCCGTCCAGTTACACAGGTTCAGCCACCAGACGCCATCGGCGTCGGACGCCAGGAGCTCGCGAGTCATCGGCATATAGACAGCGCCCTGGCACAACGTACCGGCCTGTGCCAGACCGATCGATATGCCCCACATGGGTAGCCCGTTGGCATACGGCGCAGTGCCATCGATCGGATCAACAATGTACAACTCCCCGGCCAGTGCCTCAGCGATATAGTCGTCGGCCAGCGCTCCCTGGGTTTCCTCGCCCAGCAGGTACGTACCTGCAGAAGGATGGTCGAAGGTCTGCTGGAAGTACTGTTCGATTTCATGGTCGGCCCGGGTGACAACGCTGCCGTCGGCCTTCTGAGCCGGTTCTGAATTGCCGTAGTAATGCAAGGCAATTCCAGCAGCGTGCAGCAGATGACGGGCAATGTCGTCCTTGGACCAGGCGGGCATATGAAATTAAAGGTTTGTTTGGGATTTGTGAGGAAGCAAAAGCAAATGTAGTCTGACGCGCCCGCGCCAAATTGCGACTCCAACGGTGACAAATTTCACTGCCCAAGTATATTAAACCGCTCGTTGGGAGTCGCCGATCGTGTGGATTATTGCCTGTACAACTCACTGACCTCGATTTCCCCGAATCCGAGGAGGATCCGGAACTGCAGATCGCGGTTGCCGAGATCGCTGAACTGCAACGCCGCCGGAAACCCCGTCATATCATCTTCGACAACTGAATCTACGACAGTTCAACACGGTAACGCACCACAATTGAAATCGGATCGGTGCGTGGTAATTTGTCGTGGTCTTTAACAGCAATTACACCACTGAACTTGACACCCCGCCATGTCATTGCGGGAGTTATGGAGACAGCCATGAGCGAAGAGGGAATAGGTCTCCTCGCAGGGACAAAGCTTGCCGGCAAATACTCCCTAGAAAAGCGTGTCGGTGAAAGTAGCCTGGGCGACATTTATGAAGCCACACTGGAAACCGAAGAAGGCATCGATTGCGTTCGTGTCGAGGTGCTTTCCGGTACTATGGACGATGAGAACGTCGGACGCTTTCTGCAGGAAGTCGAGCTGCTAACGACCATCAACCATCCGCATATCCTGAGCGTCATCGACGCCGGCGAAGACACCGGCTACTATTACTTGGTGACCCAGAGCGAGGCCGGCGGCTGTTCGCTCGACGACTACATGCTGCAACATA
Organism: uncultured Lentisphaerales bacterium; assembly: GCA_964460215.1. Classification (GTDB taxonomy): domain Bacteria; phylum Verrucomicrobiota; class Lentisphaeria; order JABSQK01; family CAJWLW01; genus CAJWLW01. The sequence goes on along the minus strand of CAYWQM010000022.1, from coordinate 18,786 downwards.
GCCCGCTGGCAGAACGCGAGGTCATGGAGTTGATGATCCCGATCGTCGATGCACTCCACCATGTCTGGGAAACCAAGAAACTGCTGCATCGCGACTTAAAGCCCAACAACGTTTTCATCACCCGTGACCACCAGGCCAGACTGACGGGGTTCGGCATCGCCAAGTCTTCCGAAGAAGGTCAGTCGATGGACCTGACCGGCATCGGCTTCACCATCGGCACTCCCGAATACATGAGCCCGGAACAGATCAGGGGCACCGACGACCTCGATTTCCGCTGCGACATGTATTCGCTCGGCATCGGTATGTACGAAATGTTAACCGGTTCGCTGCCGTTCGAGGAAATAGCACCCCTGCTACTAATGCAGAAACAAATGGACGAACCACCCGAGCCCGCCAACGAACGCAACGTAAACGTCTCGACAGAATGCACCGAACTGCTCAATCGAATGCTCGAGAAAGACCGTGAAGACCGCTACGAAAGCTGGCAGGCCCTCTCCGATGCTATGCAATCCGTGGTAGCCCAGAGCAGCAGCAGTGCTACGGCAGCGACCGAGAGGGAAGGCAAGGGCTGCACGCTGCAGCTTGCGGTGATTGCGGCGATCATTATCTCCACCGTCGCAACTGTGGCAAGCATCCTCTGACGACGGGCTCCCGTCCAGGATAACGCTAAGACAAGCTCAAAATTCGAAGGTATCGGTCAGCACTTCGAATTTGCGTTGCATTGCCTCCCCGGCAGCATTTCGAAATCATCGTCAAAGCGACAATGGACTCGGTATTTTTGTACTTTTCAGCTTGATTGCACGGCCAGGAATGACCCGTGTGGCGAAGCTGAACTACAGACAGTGTCATATGGTTCGAGGCCCAAGACCGTGCCTGCCTACCAATCGACATCCCCCGCGGGACGCGGCGACAGGTCCAGATTGTCAACCGCCCCCTCGTCTGCCGGTTCCTGTGACACACCGGCGCCCGGATCGCTGCCGCGGCGTAAGTCCGGCGGCATTCTGCCGGTCATATTGAAATGGATGCGGCCCAGCTTACGAAGCAATTCCTCGGCCCGGTCCCGATCTTTTCCCGATCGCCCGTTGAATGCCTGGACTATCGACAATGCCTGGACAATCTTCTCCGCATCCTTAGAATTGGATGCCTGTAAAATCAACTCCCGCGCCTGCGCGTGCACCTTCTGCCAACGCGGCGAGCCGCGGCCAACGTGATCGCGTTCGGCAATAAGACTTTTTATCTCCCGTTCGCACAACTGCTTGTCCAGGGGATCGTCATAGATATGGTCCTGGAAAAGTTTGATCGATTCCTTGAACTTGCCCATCGCCACAAATTCCTTGGCCTCGTCCATGAGCACCCGCAGGGCGGGACTGGGTTCCATCGCCTGGCTCTGGTCGTCCTGAGGCGGCGCTGCCTGACCGACACTGGCGAACGTTCGGTTTTTATTTGCCGGTTCGTCGGGAGCGCGGTTGTCGCGATTCCGGGCAACCAGAAAAATAGCGATGGCGGCCACGATCGTGGCCGTGGTGATCATCACATATATCACCATCTGCCGTTTGCGGAAGTGGCTGTCAATCATCTGCTTCTCTTCAAGCAACCTGGCGGAATGCTTCTTGTTGCCGGTGGCCGCCTTCAGTTGCTTTGCAATCATGGCGTTGACAGCAGGCTTTTTTTTCCCTCGCGCGGCGCTCGAAATATTTTTTTTGCCAGCAGACTTGTCGCCTTTGCCGGCACCTCGTGCCACATCTACACTCGCATTTCCAATTTTTCTCTTTTTGCCTTTTGACGTAGTTTTTTCGGCAGCTTCCCCGTCGCTCTTGTCGCCGACCTCGGCATCCTTTTCGGCAGGTTTCTCATCGCTTTTATCGCTGGGCTTCAGTTCGTCTTTATTGACGGTCTTGGCATCTTCATTATCCATAGGTTTCGGTAAGTTTCGGGTCTTGTCGTTGCCATCGGCCGCCGGCTGTATCTCCTGGCACTTGTCTTCGATTTCGGCCTCGACCTTCTTGCGGACCTCTGCCTCGAGGGCCTGAAAGCCATCATCCGCAGTTTGGTCACTGCTGCTCGCTGATGGCATATCAGCCTCTTCCCCAGCGGCAAGTTTTTCCTCAACGTCTTTGAGGATTTCCGCCTTTAGTTGTTCGTGCGCGTCAGGTTCCTGTTCCATCATTCTTTCCTTTGTCACCAGCCTCTGCTTTCCGTCGGGCTTTTTCTTTCGCAGCGATTACCGCCTTCTGCCGGGCGAGCTCGACAGCCTTCTTTTTCGCCTCTTCGATCTTCTTCTGACGCAAGTCGTTTGCTTTTGACTCGGTCGATTCTGGTGCCTTCTGCCGGGCTGGCTCTTTGCTTTGGCTCTGTTTCTCGGCCAATACGCGACGGGCTTTTTCTTCGGCTTCGCGTCTGGCGGAAGCAATCGCCTGCTGGCGCTTCAAACTGGCGGCGGTCGCTCGCGCGTTCTCTGCTTCCTCCACAGCCTTCTGCTTAGCCAGTTCGGCTTCCTCTTTGGCGCGCTCGGCTTCGGCTTCAGCGGTACGCTTCACTTCCTCGGCAGCATCACGGGCGCGTTGCGCTTCTTCCATTGCCAGGCGTTTCGCCTCTTCGGCAGCTTCCTTTGCTCGTTCAGCATCGGCGAACGCCGCCCGTTTGGCCTCCTCTATGGCCCGCATCGCTTCTTCCGCTTCCCGACGCGTCTCTGCAGCGAGACGGAGTGCCTCCTCTTCGACAACGTGAAGTGCATCGGTGCCGGCCAATCTTTCATGCTCGGTAATGCTGGTGATGAAATCGGCCTGGACAGGTTTGGCCACCTTGATTTCTTTGCTCTTCGTCGCTGCCGCAATTTTCGAATCTATCAGATTGCCAGTGTCTGTGCTGGGCATGGTCGACTCCAATGCAGGTGCTGCAGTGGACGAAGTCTTACTGTCGGGGTCGGCGATGCGTATCTGGGTCGAGACGTTGTGATTGGTCCAATCCTCAGCGCTCTGCCGCGGCGGCGCATCCGGGTCGTCATCGGAATTGATCTCGACCTCGAGCGTCAGGTGGCAATGCGGGCATTCGACTTCCGATACGCCCATGTCGAGTGCGAGCGCTGAACCGCAATTTGGACACATTTCGGTGATCTGCATGAGATCATCCCACTCTTGTCAATCTAAATCCACAAGTCAGGTCGTTGATATCGACATTATCCAAGCCCGTGGTGTCAGCACTCCGCCGCAATGTATCGGCCAGGGTTTCACAGGAAATATATGTCCGATGAGCATCAATAGCGACCTCGACTTCATCCGGGCAGCAATAATCAACATCGATGCGGTCGGAAACATCAAAGTCTTTTTCCTTGCGCAGGTTCTGGACGCGATTGATAACTTCACGAGCCAGACCTTCATTGAGCAGTTCCGGATCGAGCTGGAGATCCAGCGCCACGGTTATCTGGCCTTCGTTGGCAACCGCGAGTCCTTCTTTTTCCTGGCGGCGGATTTCTATGTCGTCGAACTCGAGCTCAACATCGCCTACACCTTCCAACACCAGGGTGACGGTCTCGCCGCGGCGGAGGCCCTCGATCTGTTCCCCTGTTAGAGCGGCAATGCCGGCAGCAGCGAGCTTGACGTTTTTGCCCAGTTTCGGTCCCAGCCGCTTGAAGTTGGCTTTGGCGCTCAAATGCACCAGCGCCTGTTCGTCTTCATGGACAACGACCGACTTGACATTCAATTCCTCTGCTATGACATCCTGCATGGCATCGAGATCGGCGCGAGCGTCGGCATCCAATGAAACGAGCACAACCGACCGCAGCGGCTGCCGGATCCTGACCGCCGCCTGCCGCCGCAGAAAGCGCCCCAGCGACACCGCCGTCATGGCATTTGCCATGCGCGCATCCAGTTTCGGTTGACGGAAACGTCCGGCAGCAATGGGGAAATCGCAAAGATGCACGGACTCAGGCATTTGCGACGTCCGCAGGTTTCGGTAGATCGTCTCGGTCATGAAGGGGATGAATGGCGCCGCCACCTGACACATGGTCACCAGCACATGGTGCAACGTCGTATAGGCGGCCTCCTTGTCCTGGTCGTTCTGACTTTTCCAGAACCGTCGGCGATTACGCCGTATGTACCAGTTGGTCAGATCGTCAACAAACGGTGCCAACCGCGTTGCGCCGGCGTACAGGTCATAGGCGTCCAGGGCCTCGGTAATATCGGCTACGGTACCTTCGAGGCGCGAGAGGATCCACTGGTCCAAAAGGTTGTCTACGGCGTCCAGATCGAAGCTGTTGACCTCCGGCGACCAGTCGTCGGCGATGGCATAGTTAACCAAGAAACTGTAGGAATTCCACAATGGCAACATGACGACTCGCATGACTTCCTTTACCGCATCTTCGGAGAACCGCAGATCGGCACCGCGAACAACCGGCGACGTCAGCAGGCACAAGCGCAAGGCATCAGCGCCATAGGCGTCGATGACTTTCTCAGGTGCCGGGTAGTTGCCTTTACTCTTTGACATTTTCTCACCGTCTTCTGCCAGGATCATGCCATTGACGATAACGTTTCTGAACGCCGGCTTGTCGAACAACGCGGCGCCGAGCACCACAAGCGTGTAGAACCAGCCGCGTGTCTGGTCAAGGCCCTCGGCGATGAAATCGGCGGGGTAGTGATCTTCGAGCCATTCGCGATTGCTGAACGGATAATGTTTCTGCGCATACGGCATAGAGCCGCTTTCGAACCAGCAGTCCAGCACCTCCGGCACCCGGTGCAGTTCGCTACCGGACGGCATCTTCACTATGACGTCGTCGACAAAATGCTTGTGGATATCGTCGAACTTGCGTCCGCTCATTTCTTCGAGCTCCGCGACCGAGCCGACGCAGATAGCTTCGCCGGTTTCCTCGTTACGCCAGATCGGCAGCGGACAGCCCCAGTAACGATTACGTGACACGGCCCAGTCCCGGGCATTCTCCAGCCACTTGCCAAAGCGGCCGTCCTTGATGTGGTCGGGCAGCCAGCGAATCTGGCTGTTAGCACGAAGCATGGCGTCCTTGATTCGATCGATCCTGATGAACCAGGTGGAGATGGCGCGGTAGATCAGCGGCGAGTCGCAGCGCCAGCAGTGCGGGTACGCGTGGCTGTAAGAATTGCGGTGTACCAGGTTTTCGTCGGCTTTTAGCCGAGCGATGATATCGCGATCGCAGTCCTTGACGAACCGTCCAACCCAGTCACTGACCTCCTCGGTGTAGCAACATTCGGCATCGACGGGGCAGACGCCGGCAGGAATGCCGTGGTCCTTAGCAACGCGCGCATCGTCTTCACCAAAGCCCGGGGCGCTGTGAACGATGCCGGTGCCTGAGTCAGTCGTAACGAAAGGGTCGTCAACGACGACGAAGGCTCCCTCGTCCGCGAGTTCCGCAAAATACGGCAGCAGTGGTTCGTACCGGCGCCCGACAAGGTCTCGGCCCTGGCAACGCTCGACAATTTCGGGTGCGTCGTCTTTGTAATATTCCACAACCCGGTCCGCCGCCAGGATGAAGCGCGCACCATCGTCTACGATGGTTACGTACTCGATATCGGGTCCGACGATCAATCCGAGGTTGGCAGGCAATGTCCAGGGTGTCGTGGTCCAGGCCAACATCCAGGTATCCGCCGCGTCTACCATCTTGAAGCGGACAGTCACGGCCGGATCAGAAACGGTCTGATGAACGCCTTCGCCGGTGGCTTCGAAGTTCGACAGCGGCGTGGCACAGCGCGGACAGTACGGCAGGATCTTTTGTCCCTCGTAAACCAGGTCCTTGTCCCACAGACTCTTGAAGACCCACCAGATGGATTCCATGTAGGTCATGTCCATGGTCCGATATCCCTTGTCGAAATCGACCCAGCGCCCCATCCGATGGACGACATTCTCCCACTCGCCGGTGTAGCGCAGCACGATCTTGCGGCATGACTCGTTGAACTTGTCTATCCCGTAGGCCTCGATTTCATGCTTGCTGCTGATTTCGAGTTCTTTTTCCATCTCGTTTTCGACTGGCAGCCCATGGCAATCCCAACCGAAAACACGCTCGACGTATTTACCACGCATGGTCTGGTAGCGCGGGATCGCGTCCTTGATGGTACCCGCAAGCAGATGGCCGTAGTGGGGCAGGCCAGTAGCGAACGGCGGGCCATCGTAGAAAACATATTCGTCATTGCCGCGGCGCTGTTCGAGCGATTTTTCGAAGACGCCGTTGTCCTGCCAAAATTGCAGGACGGCTTCTTCCTCGCCGGCGAAATTGACTTGTGGAGAAACTTTTTTGAACATTCTCGTCACCGTGTTGGGGAAACAGAAAGCCGGTGCCGTCCGGCTACTCGCGTCCGGTGGGAAGCCGGATGGGCAAGGCCGTCATCAGGGTACGCACCGGATCTTGTCGCTAATCATGGACTTCGATGCAGTTATCGATCTTTTCGTAGGGTATTCGCAGGGTCTGTCCTTTGCCGCCTGTGCTGGCAATTTCAATGACTACCGCATTCAGCAGAACTTCGACGATGCGTTCAGCCCGCAACTCTTCACCGCCTACGGTGATCACGTACGGTCCCAATGCGCGCCCCGTCGAGTCGACGGCTCGCTGCTTGAAATAGGATTCGCCGAAAGAGCCGGTGGCCTCCAGCATGTCCGGATCAATCAAGCCGACCGAATTGTCGTCGCCGATCGACGATACCGGCAGCATCTCAGCCGGTGGCGGACCATCGACGCGCTCAATTCTTTCCTCCCTGGTAGGGGCCGCAACCGTTTCCTTCACGGTACGATACGGTAGCGCGACCAGGATAATCAGCGGGTAGATGATGGGGATGGCCAAGCCGGCGATGAAATGCCTCAACGGCCCGTGCATGCGTGTCTCCGCCACCGATGATGCGAAACAGCCGGACCAGAGCCACACGGTGACGGCGACAGCCCAGATCGCAACCGCTATCTGGTTGTCAACATCGAGAAAAAAGTCGCCGTAATCTTGAAAAATCTGCTGCAGATCCATGGCTCCCTCGTAACTTTACTGTGGCCGCCACAATGCCCCAGTTACCGCGGTCGGCAAATGCGGATAAAATGATCACTTGCCGGCCCGATATCAAGCTATCACATGCATTTAGCGTTTCAGCGAAACGGTCAGTGCCGTCGCCGATTTGGATAGGGTTCGTTGACGTTCACGCTTAATTTGTCACGTGTTGTCCAATCCCAGAACCGCCTGCATGTCATAGATGCCGGGCCCGGCGGTCACCAGAAACCTTGCGGCCCGCAAAGCGCCGCGGGCAAAGGTATCGCGGCTACCCGCCTTGTGGGTGAGCTCGAGGCGCTCACCGCCGGTTGCAAAGATAACGGTATGATCACCGACGACATCGCCGCCACGCAGAGCGTGCATGCCGATTTCGCGTTTCGTACGGGCGCCTGGAATGCCCTCACGGCCATGTCGTGTGTCGCTGAGATAGTCAAGATCACGGGCCTCGGCCAGAATCTCACCCAGCCGCTCGGCGGTGCCGCTTGGTGCATCTTTTTTCTGGTTGTGGTGCATCTCGACAACTTCAATGTCGTACTCCTCATCCAGAATACTGGCCGCTTCGGCGCACAGCTTGAACAAAAGGTTGACGCCGACGCTCATGTTTGGTGCAAACACGATCCGCCCCGTTTCGGCTAGCTGGCGCAGACTCTCGCGGTCCGCCGCCGGCATGGCGGTCGTGCCAATAACGACACCGCAATCTGCGGCCACTGCAGTGCGAGCGTTGTCCAGCACAGTCGCCGCGGTCGAGAAATCGATGGTGACATCGGCATCGGCCACAGCCGCGGCGGTGTCGTCAGTCAGCGCCACGCCCAAGCTGGCGCCACCGGCCACTGTGCCGGCATCTTCACCAAGCAGTGGGCAACCGCTGTATTCAATCGCCCCGGTAAGCGTCAAGTCCGGCGCTTCGGCGGTCAGGCTCACGAGTCGCCGCCCCATGCGGCCGGCTGCGCCTATGATAAGGATTCGAATCATATTCCTGTCCGGTTAAGCAGAAACTGTTTAGGCCGAGGTTGCGTGTGTCAGACTGCAAGGCCGGTGTTGCGCATCGCCTGCAGAAGAATCTCACGAGTCGCTGCAGTCGGCTCGCACATCGGCAGGCGATATTCTTCGCAAATCAGGCCAAGCGCCGCGACAGCGGCTTTCACTGGGATCGGGTTGGTCTCGACAAAAAGTGCCTCAAACAACTCATATAGTCGGCGATGAACTTCCAGGGCGCCAACAAAATCTCCCGCCAGTGCACGGGAAGTCAGTTCGGTGACTTCGGCCGGAACAACGTTGGAGGCGACACTGATCACGCCGGTAGCGCCAAGCACCATCATCGGCAACGTCAGCGCGTCATCGCCACTCATTACAGTGATGTCGCAGGCGCGCAACGTTTTGCTGACGCGATCCGCGTCGCCGCCGGCTTCCTTGACCGCAACGATGTTCGGATGCGCGGCCAGACGCTTGACGGTATCGATGGAAATTTCGATATTGCAGCGACCTGGAATGTTGTAGAGAACTACCGGCAGGCCGATGTCGGCGACGGTCGAAAAATGGCGGTACAAACCTTCCTGCGTCGGCTTGTTGTAATAGGGTGACACCTGCAACGTGGCATCGGCGCCGGCACCACGGGCGTATTCGGTGAGCTCAACGGCCTCAGAGGTGCTGTTGCCGCCGGTGCCGGCAATGACTTTGCAACGGCCATCGACACTGTCGACAACCTGTTTGATCACCCTGTTATGCTCGTCCATGCTCAGGGTCGGTGATTCTCCGGTGGTGCCGACCGGCACAACACCCGCAACGCCGCCGGCAATCTGTGCTTCGACCAGGTCGTGGAGGGCAGAGGTACACACTTCGCCGTCTTCAAAGGGCGTGACCAATGCGGTGTAACAGCCTTCGAGCTTCATGAAAGAATCTCTGCACAGGGTGGTACCGTGCGTTCGTTTTGATAGTCGACGTTGGTGCCGGCGGAACCGTTTAGGAGGAGTTGCGGTCCTTTTGAGCCTGGCGCTGGCGGGCTTTGACACGGGCGACATACTGCTTGCGTCGCGCCCGTTTCACCACTTTCTTATATTGCTTACCCATGATCGCTCCTACAGTGCGATGTAGCATTTGTGCCCGATGCCACGACGGCATCCGGAGGCGAAGTAATAGTATATCCTCTGTTCCAGCACCTGCCAATACAGGGCGTGGATGAAGAGGGTGAGTCATTCTGAACCGCCCATTGCCGTAATTTACAATCACCGGCTTTCGGTTCGGCGTCCGCGACCTCCCTCACACAATCTGGAAACGAACAGCCACAGAAAGCCGTTCCACGGCGATGGCGGAATGGACGACATTAAGTCTTTCGTGCCCTCATGTAGGGCTTTGGAAATACGGCAATGGCTCTTGTATGGAGACTGTTGCCGGTACATTTTACGGCTCAATCACATACTGCCAACAGTTGGGGTGTCTACAGAAACGATCTTTACACTCGCATTCGCCCCCAGCAACAACGCACCAAAGTGGAAACCATACCCATGAATTGCTGTTGCCTTTTAACTTTTCTCAAATCGCCCGTAAATCTCGTTTTGGTCGTTCTCGCCTGCATACTCCTGACAGGGTGCGGGGCAAAGGAAGGAACGCTTAGCAGCCCTGCGGACCAAGGCACAGCCGGCGGCGAAGGCACTGCTGTAGCCGGCGATGAAGGCACTGCTACAGCCAGTGGCGGCACCATCGAAGTTACAAGGGAACCAGCAAAAAAGACCAGCTTCGTTCCAGCCACTAAACATCTCGATGCCGGCGGCAGCTTCTACATGTACTTGAGCACCGAGGAATGGATCGAAGGGATCAACCGCGGCTGGGACGACATGCGAGAGATGTTCACAATCGTAGGTGATCTCCCGGGCAATACAATGGATGAGATCAAGGACGGGTACAGGGTCATTGGCAATGGCTTCTCGCAGAGCGGCATTGCCCAGTTGAGTGGCGTCGCCCTAAGCACCTTTCCCCGCGAAAAGGACTTGTACCTGAACAAGGCGGTGTTTCACCGGTATGCGGACGCGAAGCGCGGCAAGCTTTGGGACCTTATGGGCAGCCGCTCGCACGATCTGGAGACCCTCAGGATGCTGCCAACGACCACTGTCTTCGCCTGCTTCAGCGATTTCAACGGGCAGCTCGGCTGGGAGTGGCTTGACGACATGATCAATGATTCGGGTATTCCGGACGCACAAAAGAAATTCAACGGGCAGCAAGCACAGCTGCAGTCCATGGGAATCGACCTCGACAAGTTGATCAGTTCGATTGACGGCCAGGTCGGAGTGCTGTTCACCATCGACGAATCACGGACTCAGGTGTTCGACGGCCCCGGCGGTCAGCTGCAAGTCCCGGATATCGCGCTGATGATTGCCATCCAGGTCAAGGACAGTTCCATTTACGACCTGGCAGCCTCCATGGTGCCACCGGATATCGGTGTGCGCCGTACCGATACAGCCACCATGAAAGCACTGAGCATGCCGATCCCCGTGCCAGTGCCGATCAAGTTCGAACCGACACTGGCGCAAAGCCACGGCTATCTCATGCTGGCATCAAACGCCGATATCATCGACGAGGCAATGGCCGTGCTCAACGGTGACAAAGACGGGCTGACTACCACCGCTGAATTCAAGCTGCTGTCGCGCGACGTGCCGACCCAAGGCGTCAATTTCCATTACGTCAGCGAGCGTCTCGGAAGTAACATTGCCGATACCATCAAGCAAGTGCTGGAACAGGACCCAGCCCCAGAAAACGACGGCATGCAAGTCGCCATGGGGTTAGTAGAGGATGCCAAGGACTTTCACTGCTACGGTGTGTTCGAACATCGCGAAGACGGCTTCTATTTCACCGGTAACGCCAGTACCGGCGTCGGCAACACTATCGTGATTCCGGCAGTTATTGTGCCAACGGCGATTCTGGCGGGCGTGTTGCTGCCATCGCTCAATCAGTCCCGTGAAAAGGCCCGCCGCATGAACTGCGCCGGCAATCTAAAGCAGATCGGGTTGGCTTCGCTCATGTACGCCGGAGACGATGTGGAACACGGTAGGTTTCCCGACAACCTGGCGCAGTTGCACGAGCAGAAATATCTCATGAACGGCATGGTTTATGGCTGTCCCAGCGCCGACCCCATGTCCGAAAGTGCAGCCGATAGCGACTACATCTACGTCGGTGCCGGCCTCAAGGATACCCACCGCAATCCAACGACAACGGTGCTGGCCTATTGCGACCCCGCAAACCACGATTATCAGTGGATAAACGTGCTGTTTTTGGGCGGCCAAGTGGAGGGACAGGAAGCTTTTGGCATCGAGCAAGCCGCAGAACAGAACGGCTGGACGATCGGTACCGGCCAGTAGCCCCCAAGGAGGGGAATTCAGGGATTCGTGGCACCGCCGCTGACGAAATCGAGCTGCTGCTGCAGACGCGCCAGCTCGGCGTCGCATTTCTCAGCCTCTTCTGGATGCGCCGCTTTGTAAGCCTCTACCTCTTTGATCACCGCCTTGAAGTTCTCCGGCGTCATCACCTTGGTCTTCTTGCGAATATCGCGTTTCAGTTCGGCGAACTCGTCTTTTGTCGTCTCCGCCTGCTCAGCGGCACTGAATTCGCTGCCGCCCGCGCCATCAGCTCGACGGGGGTTGGTGATTAGCGCAACAATCACGGTCATCAGGATAAGGACGGCGAGACAACCACCCACGACCAGCATGATCGTCTTGCTGCCTTTGGGATCGGCAGCAACAGCCATGGAAGATGAGCTTGCCATGCCGGAGCGCCGGGCAATCGCTGTGTAGTGCGCCTTTGCCAGCGCCACATGCTTCGCCTTCGCCTTGGCTTTGGCTTTCTCCGATGCCGTATTCCGGGCCACAGCAGCACCGCCGGATGACGGCGGCAGAAGGTCATCAGCCGAGACATCGGCCGGGATCTCAGGGATAACGTCATCAATGTCCGGCAGGCCGTCAGCGGCAGGGTCATCGATATTGGCGATAAGATCGAGGTCTGTATCGGGATCAAGGCCAACGCTTTCCAAAGCTTCACGTTCAATCTGGCGCAAGGTTTCTTCGTCCAAATCGAAGTCCAAATCGAGCGAGTTTTCTTCGCCTTCGACGGCCTTGAGCTTGTCGGTTTCGAGGGCAAATTCCGCTTCGACGTTACGCCGTGCTTCTTCTTCGATCTGGCGAATAGTTAATTCGTCGAGTTCGAAATCATCGAGTTCGAAATCGTCAGCCATACTGTGCCCGTAGAACCATTTCTGTTGCCGAAGTTGACAATCCGTACACCCACCCAAACGGCAGGAATGTGACCCGATTTCGGAAAAATTCAACCATTGGGACACGGTGGCATGTTCGGGTTTTCCTTGTCAATTATTCCTCGTTGAGTGAGCATTGATTGGTGGCGGTCAACCATGGATACTTCGCGTTTTTCCGGAATTCGGATAGGTTACTGACCAATACACACGCCATTCAACTTGTTCCACCCGAACCCAATAAACCGCAATGCCCGGACTCGGCCTTTTTGAAATAGCCATCGTGGTGCTGGCACTGATCCTCTTCGTGCGCCCGGAGGATCTGCCAAAGCTGGTGCGGCACGTCGGCCGGCTCTACGGTGACCTGCAACGGCAGTTGAATCATTTCAAACACCTGACACGCGACGCGATGGACGAGTTGCGAAACGACCAGGTGGAGTCGCCCCCACTGCCGGTCGAGACAATCCCCCGCACCGCCGAGCACGACGCCGATCCCGCCGACGAATCAACCGACATAGGTCCCGAAGACGCCGGCGAAACGGTAAAGGTCAGTAGCGCTGACAAGCCGGACAGTAAAACGTCGAGCGACCCGCCATAACCACCCGGCGAATGTCCCGGCTACAGGCATGACACGGCTCACCCGCCCGGTCATAGACGTCGAGGTGACGACTGAATTTCCCTTCTGAACCATCGACCGTCTGAAAATCTGATATGGTCGTACCGCCGGCATCGATGGCATCCTGCAGCACCTGCCGAACAGCTGTGACCAAACGCTCGCAACGCGCCGCAGAAAGCCTGGCGGCAGGCGTGCCCGGATGAATCCGGGCGCGGTATAGGGATTCACTGGCATAGATATTGCCGACACCGACGACACAAGCGTTGTCCATGACCAGATTCTTGATGGGCTTCTGGCGCTGTTGGCAAGCGTTCCGGAGATATTTGGCGGTGAACTCTGCCGCTAACGGTTCGGGCCCGAACCCAGCCAGGCATTCAGGGATAACCCCTTCTTTATCAATAAGATGCACCTCGAACATGCCAAACCTCCTCGGGTCGCGATAGCGCCATGTCATGCCGTCATCGAGGTAGACTACAATGTGCTCATGCTCAACAGACGACGTCGACGCAGTGACAATCCGGCAGGACCCGGTCATGCCCAAATGCACAAGAATGACGAGGCAACGGTCGAGCTCGACAAGCATGTATTTGGCGCGACGACGGACGGCAATGATCGTGGCACCGCAGATTTCCGGGTGCTGATGGACCACGACCGGAGTGCGCAATTGCGCCGTGTGCGCCTCTACGTTGGTGATGCAGCGCCCGACAAGATGCGGGCGCAAAGCGTTGGTGACAGTCTCGACTTCCGGAAGTTCTGGCATGGAGGCAGTATACGGCTGTCTGCGCCAGGGTCAATCGGGCTCGACGGAATGGGGTCAATGGCATGCAAAATAGGGCACAAGTGCTTTTGCTGATAAGCAATTGATTAATATTGATGGGATATTATATTCCCTGCTCATATAAATCATCGGAATCAGAAAATTTGCTAGATTTTCCCTTTTAGCTGGTATAAATCAGCCACCCGGCGCAAAGATTTGCCGGCTATAATCGTCGGTTACCGCTGCAGTTCAACCACAACTGAGACCGGGAACAGAACGGAACCATGAGATACGGCATTATCGGCGATATCCATGCGAATTATGAAGCACTTACGGCGGTTCTCGCCGAGTGTGAAAAGCTGAACGTCGAGAAATACTTCTGCATTGGCGACATCGTCGGCTACAACGCCGATCCCGGTCTCTGCATGGAAACAATCCAGGCGTTGCCGCTGGCAGGCGTGGTGATGGGTAACCACGACGAGCAGGCCTCCGCCGACAGCGACCTCGTCGGCTTCAACCCGCAGGCTGCGATGGCCATCGAATGGACTCGCAAGCACCTCACTGAAGAACAACGTGAGTGGCTGCGCAACCTCCGACTGACAATGCAGGTCGGGAAAATCACGGTAGTGCATGCAACTCTCGATTCGCCCAAGAAATGGGGCTACATCTTCGACAAGCTTTCCGCTGGAGCCAGCTTCAGCTATCAGTTTTCACAGATCTGTTTCTGCGGCCATTCCCATGTACCGCTGGCATTCGAGAAGTTCGGCACGATCCAGGGCGGCAAGTACACAGAGATCAAGATCCAGCCGGGCCACAAATACCTGATCAATGTCGGCAGCGTTGGGCAACCGCGCGACGGCGACTGGCGCGCAGCTTTCGTAGTCTATGACACTGACGAGAATGTCGCGACGCTGTACCGTATCCCGTACGATATCAAAACGGCGCAGAAGAAGATCCTCGACGCCGGCTTACCCGAACGCCTCGCTCTGCGTCTGGAACGCGGCACCTGAACAACGCTCCGCGGGTCCCCATGCGCTATCTGATCGTTAAGCCCAGCAGCCTGGGCGACATCGTACACACCCTGCCAATCGCGGGTATCCTAAAAAAAAAGATCCAGCAGCACACATCACCTGGCTGGTCAATACCCACTACTATGCCTTCACCGGCATGTCGGCCGATGTCGACGAGCTGATCGAGTTCAAACGCGACGAGTGGTCTCGGCTGAGCCAGAGCCCCCGGTTGTTCAAGTTTCTGCGTGAACTCCGCGGGATGACTTTCGATTACGTGCTCGATTTTCAAGGCCTCTTCCGCAGCGGGATTTGCACCTTCTTCGCCAGGGCACCACAAAAAGTCGGATTCGCCGACGCCCGAGAGGGCGCACCGATGTTCTACAAGCACAAAGCAAGGATTCCGACCGGTGTTCACCATGCTGTAGACCGCAACATCGCTCTGCTCAACAGCGTCTTCGAAACGACTTACGAGTATGTCACGCCGCGTTTCCGGCACAACCAGGCAGCACAGCAACAGGCCGACGACCTGCTGCTGGAACACGGACTGGCAGGCAACGACAAGCTGGTCGCCGTCGCGCCGGCAACACGCTGGGAAAGCAAGTCGTGGCCACCGTCCTTTTTCGCCGATACACTCATGCACATAATAAATACAGCTTCCCCGGACACACGGTTTTGGCTGCTTGGCACTGCTGACGACGCAGAGGTGGGCCAGGCAATCATCGACCAGCTCAGATCCGACAGGGTATACAGCTTCATGGGGGCCACGGATCTACCGGTGATGATGGACCTGCTGCGGCGCAGCCGGATGCTGTTGACCCATGACAGCGGGCCAATGCATATCGCCGCCGCCCTTGGCATACCAACCATCGCCCTGTTCGGCCCGACAGACCCGGACAAGACCGGACCATACGGTGAAGGACACCACGTGTTTCGGACGCAAGTCGACTGTGCACCGTGTTTCAAGCGGCAGTGCCCGCTGCCCGAGCAATTGTGCCGATACGATGTAATTTCGCCTGCAGGTGTAGGTGACTGTATAGTACGCATGCTGGCGTCATGACGTGAAATCCTTGATGCGCCACCACCACCCGGAGCAACACATGAAGAGATTGCCTATCCTGCTTGCTATTGCCGGCTTGCCATTGACAGGCCTCGGCCAGATCGCCGTCACCGTGAGTACCGACAGCAACCGGTACATCCAGTACGAAGCGATCGACGTCAAAGTGACCCTGCGCAATTACAGCGGCGAAACCCTGTCATTCAATCGCGACTCCGAAATCAGCGGTAAACTACAATTCCGTATCCAGGACAAGGACAAGAATGTGCTCGAGCCGCTGAGCCAGAGTTTCAATCCCGCGGTCGGCCTCGTTCTGCCGCCTGGAACTACGCGGGAGCTCTCGCTGCCGATCAATCAGTTTTACGACCTGCAGGACGACAAGGAATATGAATTGATCGCGCGGATCGGTCATCGGCGACTACGGGACCAGTACGAGTCGAAGCCCTGCCGATTCAGGGTCAATGCCGGCTCTCGGGTGTGGCACCAGCAGGTCGGATCGCCAAGCCGCAGTCCCGAGGAGGCCATAGCCGTGCGCGACGTCAGTATCAACATGTTTGACGGCGAGCGTGGCGATCTCTTTTATCTGCAGATCGAAGACAAAAATCTCGTGTACGCCGTGATCCGCCTGGGGCCGCGCGTGCAGGGTATCGAACCGCAGGCTGAAGTCGACGCGCTGAACCAGATTCACGTCCTCGTGCAGATTGCGCCCGAGCTTTTCCGCTACAGGATGATCGATCTGGACGGGAAGGTCACACAAAGCAAGCTCTACACCATCGGCCGCGTGATGCCGAAACTTATACGTGACCCGGACATCGGACGGGTGATGGTCACCGGAGGCAAGATCGCACTTGACGGCGTCGACTACAATATCCGCGCAGTCCCTCTGGGGGAGACTCAACAGGCCGAACTGCCGGAAACCCTTTTCGACAACTAACCTTGATTATTCGAAGATTGTCGTCGCGAGTGTGCCCGGAGACGAGAGCGCTCTTAGCAGAAAAATGATGAATCATTCAGACGAAGGGATGGTGCAGAAATAACTTTTTTCCAGTCCCAAACTGTTTGTGCTACGGCTACGGTTTGGGGGACAGCGTCAGATTTAGATGCCCACCGGCACTGCCTGTCATGGAGTCGATCAGCTCGGCGGCCTCGGCCGGAGCGGGTTCTAACGAAATGGTTATAGGCGGACTGCCCGGCATCGGACCGATTTGGTGCTCGCCAGGCGCCA
This sequence comes from uncultured Lentisphaerales bacterium, assembly GCA_964460215.1. Lineage (GTDB taxonomy): Bacteria > Verrucomicrobiota > Lentisphaeria > JABSQK01 > CAJWLW01 > CAJWLW01. Next base: position 1,900 of record CAYWQM010000022.1, on the reverse strand, counting down.
ACAAGCCCGGGGCCGCCGGAATTTTTTTATTTCGATTGACGTCCTTCAACCGTCGAAGGGACATGTCGGGAATATTCAATTTCTCAGTACCCGACTTATTTATGGAATTGCAGAACGTCTCCCCAAAAGGCTCATCGTCTTGATTTTTTTCATTGTCAGCCATCGAGACCGCCCGAGTTCAAACAACATGCCATTGGTGGTGGGTGTAGACATTGACGATCCCTCAAACCTATACACATTAGAATAATGAAGGCAACAAGTAGCCAACGCTTTATCGACAAGGTCAAGGTCCGCGTACAAGCCGGCAACGGCGGCAACGGCTGTACAAGCTTTCATCGTGCCCGCTCACTGCCCAAAGGCGGTCCAGACGGTGGTGATGGAGGGCGTGGCGGCAATGTGATTTTTACGGCGACAACTGCAGAGCAAAGTCTGATTGCTCTGCAGTACCTCAATCATTACGAGGCCGACAATGGCGGCCACGGCATGGGCAAGGACTGTTGCGGCCGCAACGGCGAGGACGTCATCATCAACGTTCCGATCGGGTCGATCATCAAGGACCTGGACGCAGACGGTGCCGTGCTCTGCGACCTTGATCACGACGGACAACAGTTTGTCGCGGCTACCGGCGGCAAGGGCGGGCGTGGAAATGCCCGCTTCTCCTCCAGCACCAACCAGGCGCCGCGCCATTGCGAGGAAGGTCTGCCCGGCACTGAGCACTATCTCGAGCTCGAGCTCAAGCTGATCGCCGATGTCGGGCTTATCGGCTTTCCGAATGCCGGCAAGTCTACGTTTCTCGGCGCCGTCTCCAATGCCACGCCAGAGATCGCATCGTATCCGTTCACAACGTTATCGCCTCACATCGGGGTGGTCGAAGTCGAAGAGTACTCGCGGTTCACGATCGCGGATATCCCGGGCCTGATCGAAGGGGCACACAAGAACATCGGTCTCGGCCACGAATTCCTGAGGCACATCGAGCGCACCAAGGTTCTGCTGTATGTCCTCGACATGGCGGGCACCGACGGGCGTACACCCTGGGACGACTTCGCAGCGCTGCAATTCGAGCTGGAATGCTATCAACGCGGCATGACCAATCTCCCATCGTTGATTCTTGCGAACAAAATGGACGCCGAGGCATCAGCCGAAAACCTGGAGATTCTGCAGGGACTGACACCGCTTGAGATCCTGCCCATTTGCGCGGTGCTCGGCGAGAACTGCGAGGGGGTCAAAGACCGTCTGTGGGCGCTGCGGAACGAGGGGCAAGAGGGTCGGTAGGAACTGAAGGCTTCGGGCCTACCAGCTCAATACCGGATTGTCATCGTCATTGCGGTCACGGACGTTGTCGCACAGGAGCAGGCATTTTGTGCCATCGGTCTCAAGGACGCCGTCCTCGATCAGGTACTCCCGACGGCCCTCCTCCGTAGTAACGGCGAGAATGCCATGCTGGACAGCAGCGAGCATCGGGGCATGGCCGGCCAGGACGCCGAAAAATCCAGCGCCGCCGGGGACGACGACGGATTCTACGTCACCAGAGAAGGCTTCCCCTTCCGGAGTCAGTAATGAAAATGCATAGGCCATTGGGGTTCCTCTTGGCTACTTGGCCAATGTCTCCGATTTGGCGCGCGCTTCTTCGATGCTGCCGACCATGTAGAAAGCGTCTTCTGGCAGGGCATCGTGCTTGCCGTCGAGCACTTCGCGGAAGGAGCGGATCGTGTCTTCGAGCTGGACGTACTTGCCGTCCATGCCGGTAAACTGCTGCGCGACAAAAAAGGGCTGCGACAGGAATTTTTGGATTCGCCGGGCCCGCTCCACAGTCTGCCGATCATCTTCTGAGAGTTCGTCCATGCCGAGGATGGCGATGATGTCCATGAGCTCCTGATAACGCTGCAGGATTTCCTGAACA
>CAYWQM010000021.1:17434-55446 GCA_964460215.1 uncultured Lentisphaerales bacterium | reverse complement strand
GCGCATTGCACGGCAGCTTGCGAAGGCACACACGCTGCGTTTGTACCGGGATGGACGCCTCTGACAATGCTGATCAGCCGGCTTGCTTCGCCCGGATGCAGGCACAGAGGCTGTCGATGGACTCGAGCGTATCGGCGTTGATATCTGCCTGATCGAACTTGACGTTGAATTGCACTTCAATGGCGACGATCAATTCGAGAATGCGGAATGAATCCACTTCGTAATCGGACAGCGGCGCTGCTGGCGAGATGTCCGCGGGTTGGAGATCCAGAAACAGACTATCGATCATCAGGGTGATAAGCTCTTGTTCCATCTCGTGTCCTGCTATTCCTCAGATTCTTCGTTTCCCGATTCCATTTTCCGGTTGGTTTCCCCGCAGCCGGATTCGAACTCCTCGTCGCAGGCAGGACAATAGTCGAACGATGATAAATGCTGCACCCACCGCGTTTGTTGGAGTTGCGGGTAGAAGCGCTCTTCTTTGAGAACCTCCGTCATCAGCAGGCGGTAGGCATCGAGGGCAGTGAAGTGCGCGCACATGTCGAAAGCGATACCGTGAAGCGCCAGCTTGGTCAACAACGTGCGCAGCGCCACCTGCGCCTGATTTTCATTGAGCGTATCCGGATCGGGCAGGCAGTCGAGGTCGCTGACTACTGAATCCATCGTCTCGCCGTTCTCGAACTCGATCAGGTAGTCCATCAATTCGAGTTCACGAATCGAATCGCAGTAGACGTCGACAGCGACGCGGTCGAAGTTGGCTGACTTGGCGTCGAGATACTGCTGCAGTCCGTCCGGCATCAGCTTGAACTCACTGGTCTCCTCCTGGCATTCCACATCGTCCGGCAGTTCATCACCAAGCGGGAGATCGAAGTAATCGCCGATGTCCTCGGCGACCGTCGCTTCCCCAGACGAGTCCATGTCGATGTCCTGCACCAGCGGATCGATCAACTCGACGATGACACGGCCGTTCTGGCTGAACCATTCCAGGTACAGCGATGGTTTCCAAGCGTTTTCGTGACGCGATTTTACCTGCAATGCTGCCGTGATTTTTGCGGTCGGACCGATCTGGTGCCAAGCCAGTTGAGTCAGGTCCGGCTGCGTTTTTTCCGCCTGGCGCGGCTGGCGCGATTCAAAGCGAATCTTCCGTCCTTCCAAATCCGGTTCGCAGTTGCCGGTCAAGTCGAAGCGGATACACTCCTTGCCGTCCCGCAGACCGAGCCAGCCGTGGACACAATTGCGGTGCGAGAACAGTTCTCCGTGCGCCACGATGTTGCTGAGATTAAGGGGCATAGACGATTCCGGATTGGGGTGGTGTCAATCTGTACGGGTGTACTTCAAAGTTAGATTTAATTCCGGTGGAAATCAAGGATGCAGGTCGCTACCGTAGATGTAATTCTTCGCTCTCCGAGCGAGCCGTGAAAGTGCCAGAAGGCGGAGACCGCAATGAAAATTGTTACCGGCAAACAAATGCAGGCATTGGACCGGCGAACCATCGACGGCGGTGTGTCGGGCGATTTGCTCATGGAGCGCGCGGGGATCGGAGCTTTCGAAGCGCTGCTCGAGTTCATCGAGCCTTTGCCCTATGCACATAGGCACCGTGTCGTCGTGATTAACGGCAAGGGCAACAACGGTGGCGACGGTTACGTCGTTGCCCGGCTGCTCGCCGAGCGCACCGGTTATGAAGCGGTCGTCTACAGCACCTGCCAGCCGGACGAGCTGCAGGGCGACGCGAAGCTCAATGCCGATCGCCTGCCGCTGCCGATCAACGTTTGTGACCGCTTGCCTGACGATGCCCTGCGGCCCGGAACGGTTGTACTCGACTGCCTCCTGGGCACCGGTATAAGTGGGCCGGTACGCGAACCGTACGCCACGATCATTGGCCAGATCAAGGAGTCACACCTCCCGGTCGTTGCCATGGATATCCCGTCGGGCGTCGATGCTGATACCGGGGCTGTCGCCGCTATTGCTGTGCATGCTGATCTGACAATCACGATGGCTTTGCCGAAAATCGGCCTGCTGCGTGGCGACGGCGCACGCCTGTGCGGCCGCCTACGCTGCGTTGATATCGGTATCCCCGCGACGTTTGTTGATGACATCGACATCGACTTTGCCGCGGAAGCAACGTTGGCCGCCGACGTTCGCCCGCTGATTTGCCGGCTGCCGAGTGCGACGCACAAGGGCGACATGGGACGCATTCTCATTGTCGGCGGCAGTGCCGACTACCCTGGAGCACCGATGCTGGCCGGTGCCGGTGCATTACGGGCTGGTGGCGGCTTGGTAACCGTTGCCTGCCCCCGTTCGATCGGGCCGGTACTGGCGCCACAGGACAACGCGCTCATCCGCAAGCTGATCGACGACGACGGCCGCGGCACACACGGCCCGCTGGAAGCCGCGGAGTTTGCAGATCTCACCGCCGACAAGAGTGTTATCGCTGTCGGTCCCGGTCTCGGTGGCGGTGACGCGGCGCTCGGTCTGGTGCGCGATCTGCTCGGTACCGACAAGCCAGTCGTGCTCGACGCCGATGCCTTGCAAGCCTGCAGTGATTGCGGTGATCGTCTCAAGACCCGGGCGGTGACCGTGCTGACACCGCATCCTGGCGAGATGGCCCGCCTGATCGCGTCCTGCGGGTTCGCCGGCCTCGACAGCGCGGACCGCGAATCCCAGGCATCGACCGTGGCCAAAGAGCTCAATGCCATTGTTGTGCTTAAAGGGCACCGTACGATTGTGGCGGCGCCGGATGGCCGGATATTCATCAACACCAGCGGCACACCGGCTTTGGCCACCGGCGGTTCCGGGGACGTACTCTGCGGTGTCATTGCCGCCGTTCTCTGTCAGTGTGACAACCCCGTTGCAGCGGTGCGTCTGGCGGTCTTCGTTCACGGCCTTGCGGCTGAGTTGTCACTCAACGGCATGCGCGGTACCACTGCCGACGATCAACCGCAACTGATTGCCCACGCTGTGCAGCAGTTGTCGCCATTGGCGTAGTTGCAGCATCTGCAAGATCGCAGGTATTCTCCGGACAGTAAACGGTTGACATTTGTCCGGTTGTGACGATATTATCTGTTTCCCAACCAATTTTGCTGTTTTTTGTCTTTGGAGGATACAATCATGAGTCGAGTCTGCGATATCAGCGGTGCCCGCCGGACAGTTGGCGGTTCCATCGTCCGCAAGGGTATGGCGAAGAAGAAGGGCGGCATTGGCATGCACGTTGTCAAGAATAACAAGCGCGTGTTTTTCCCGAACTTGCAGAAACGCCGGATCTATGTGCCGGAACTGGACCAGTGGGTGACCCTCAAGATCACCAACAAGATTCTGCGGTCGATCCAGAAGAACGGCGCCTACAAGGTGCTCAGGGAGGCCAAGGCCAAGGGCACGTTGATTGTCAAGATCCCCGGTCTCTGACGACCCGAGTCCAGATAAAATTCCGATTTTGAAAAGCCTGCGAAGTCCGCAGGCTTTTTTTATTGCCGCCAACCGCTGGGAATCGACCAACGTGGGAGGCAACTGTCGCTCACAGTCTTGGCAGCCCACGCGTTGCATGGGAAAAGCCCCGCTAATCTGCCCGCGACCTGGTGCCTTCGTCCCTACTGTCGATGGCTTCAGCGCCGATGAAGATCTGTTCGCGCCATGCCCGAGCAAGTCACTTTTTTGAGTGACGGTGTATGCTCATCGATCCCGACGGCGGATGGCGGCGAAGAACTCGCGTGGTTCGCTGGCGCCGATCAGGCGGAGAACAAGCAGGTAGACAGCGGTTGCTGCGGCCAATGGCAGAAACACGGCGATTGCCTTTGAGGCGAGTCCGGGTGACCCGACGGTGGTTGCAAAGTGTGCGGTGGCCCATACCGCGATACCGGCAACAGCAACTGCAACGAGCATGCGTGTGCCTGCCAGAAGACCATTTCGCCAAGCCTTTGCCGTCGGTTGCAGATCGCGTTTCAGCAAAACCATAAGGATCGCCACGTTGACGTAGGCGGCAATAGTGGTCGACAGCGCCAGCCCGCAATGGCGTAGCGGCACCATTAATGCCAGGCTGAGCAGGACGTTGAGCACCAAACAGAAGATGCCCACCCGCATTGGGGTTTTCATGTCCTGCCGGCTGTAGAAGCCGGCACGGACGATCCCGACAGCGGCGAATGCGGGGATGCCGGGCGCATAAAACATCAAGGCGGCGGTGGTCTGGCGGGCGCTATCGGCATCGAAGGCACCCCGTTCGTAGATGAGGCCGACGACGGCGTTGCCGAGGTACATCAGCACCAGGACGCAGGGTATGGAGACGAAAAACACCTGTCGCAGTCCGTAGCTCAAGGCATCAACGATATCGGTCTGCCGGCCGGCCGTGAAGGCGCGTGAGAGCAGAGGCAGACTGGCGGCCGATAGGGCGACGGCGAACACCCCGACGGGCAGGTAGACGAGCCGTTCGCTGTAGGCCAGTGCGGCGGCGGCCCAGGGATCGAGGCAGAGCGCCAGGATCCGGTCGAACATCACATTGATCTGATAGATCGCGGCACCGATAACGCCGGGAACCATCAGGTGGATGAGCCGTTTGACGTCCGGTGTGACCTGCGGGCGGGCACGTTGCAGGATGAAGCCGAACCGTTTGAGCACCGGCCATAGCACAGCGAGCTGCAATATGCCCGCGACGACGACGGCAATCGCCAGCACTTTCATTTGCTCGGCGGTCGTGCCGACTCGCGGGCACAGCCAGAGGGTTGCCGTAATCAGCGTGACGTTGAGCAGCACCGGCGCGACGGCGGGCACGGCGAAGTGGCGGAAGCTTTGCAGCACGCCGCAGAGCAGGCCGAAGAGACAGATGAACAGCGTGTACGGCAGCATGACGGGTAGCAGTGCCAGTACCAGGGCAGGGCGCCCGTCGGGAAAGAATTGCTGCAGCAGCAGGCAGATGAGGGCGCCGGCGACAATGATCGCCAGCAGCACGGCGGCAGTCAGCAGGAGGACGTTGCTGAAAAATGTGAAGGCCGCGGACTTGCCGTGGCGCTCCAGTTTCTCATTGAACAGCGGCACGAATGCTTCGGACAATGCGCCTTCGCCGAAAACACGACGGAACAGATTGGGGATCGTGAAGACGACGAGGAACACGCTGAACGCGCCGGCTGTTCCGAAAACGGCGCTGTAGGCGACGTCTCTGGCCAGTCCGGTGAGGCGGCTCAGGAGCGTGCCGGCGCTGCCAACAAGCATGCCGCGGCCGATGACACGCGTCGAGCCGTTGTCCGACGGCTCGGCGGGTTCCTGAGGCGTGTCTTTGCGGGCCGGATCAGACATGCGGTGTCACGCGCCGGTCGAGCCATTCCAGGGCTGCCTCGCGTGTGATGATTTCGCCATTCAACTGGAGTTCTTCGAGTTCCCTGAGAATTTTTCCAATGACAGGTCCAGGTTCGATGCCGCGCTCGATCAGGTCGTGACCCTGTGCCAGCGGTTTGGGCACCGGAGGTTCGTCGCGCAGCGCCGTCAGGCGATCGAGAAGAAACACATAGTTGTCCATGTAGCGATGGCAGGACAAGCAGTCGAGGCGATGCAGTTCGAGGTCGCAGTTGAAGTCGGGGCGTCCTAGAAATCGTCGCAGCGTCGATGGTCGCATCTTCTGCACCTCGGCGAAGGTCATGTGATTGTAGACGGCGTCACGCACGCAATCAATGAATTGCCGCGAACAGTGCAACCGCTGCAGGAGCGTCTCTGTCATCTCCGCGCCGACGCGGTTGTGATTTGGAAAGGTCTCACGACCATGGGGACCGATTTTGAAGGTAGGCGGCTTGCCGACATCGTGCAGCAGGGCGCTCCAGGCGATTTCCGGCGTCGGGTGCACCATCATTTCGAGCAGCAGCATGGTATGCACGAAGACGTCCCCCTCGGGGTGAAACTGCGGCGGCTGCGCGACACCTTTCATGGCGCTGATTTCCGGCAACACCTGCTTGAGAAGGCCGGTTTCATCGAGCAGGCGGAAGGCGTGTTGGGGCTGGGGGCCGCACAGCATTTTCGTCAGTTCGTTGAAAATACGTTCGGGGCTGATACCGGTGATTTTTGGGGCGTGTTTGATGATCGCAGCGCGGGTTTCCGAGTCCAGTTCGAAATCGACACGGGCGGTGAACCTGACCGCCCGCAGCATGCGCAGGTAGTCTTCGCCGAAGCGCCTGTCCGCATCGCCTACGGTGCGGATGACGCCGGCATCCAGATCGCGGAAGCCGTCGACAAAGTCGATGACCTGCTCGGCCTGCGGATCGTAGAACAACGCGTTGATTGTAAAATCGCGCCGTTGCGCATCGTGCTCGGCATCGGAAAAGGTGACGGAATCGGGGTGTCGTCCGTCCTGGTAGCCGCCGTCTTCACGGAAGGTAGCTACTTCGGTGTGGAGGTCGCCGTCGCGGACGATGACGACGCCGAAGGCGGCGCCTACGGAATAGGTGTTCGGAAAAATCCGCTGCAAAACATCGGGGGTGGCGTCGGTGGTGACATCAACATCCTCGGGTATGCCGCCGAGGAAACGGTCGCGCACGCAACCACCGACTGTGCAGGCCTGGTAGCCGTCTGCCTGCAGTCGGTGGACGATGTCGTAGGCGGCGTGTTCGGCTGCCGACACAGGCGCCAGACGGTGTTGGATGTATTGAGTCAAGAGATTTTTCCGGTTTGTCGGAGCGGCGTTTGCACGTGTTCAGCGTTGCAGTTCCACAAGTCACGTTGTTGCTGGCAACTCGGAGGCTAAACAGGTACCCGCGTTTCTTCGCTCCCGCAACTTTGCAACGATATCGTGGTCTGATATAGTATTATCTTAGCGTTTCCATTGTCAACGGCTAGGGTTGAGTTGATGAACGACCGGTCTCCGACCATCACATACCTCACGACGTCGATTCTCATCACTCTGGTGATGCATCTCTTGTTGTGGCAGGCTGCAGCGCGCATACAGATACGGCCGATAGAGAACGCCGAAACCGGCAGCGAGTCGGACAAGAAGCGTGTTCGGGTTGATACCTTCGATGTTCGCGAGTTGCTGATAAAGCCGCCGTCACAGCAGGAAAATGTCAAGGTCCGCCTGTTCAAAGAGCAGGAGCATCAGTTAGAGAAGCTGTTCGAGAGCGAGGGCCTGATTGCGCGGCCGAAGCCCAAGCTCAACGCCAAGCTCACTGGTCTTGGGGCTGACCTGTTGAAGGATGAAACACGCGTCGAATCGCGCTACCGCGGTCCGATCACATCGCCGCCGCCGGAGATCTTGGCGATTCGCGGTGACGACCTCCCCGTCCAGAGTCTGCTTACCGGTCGTCGGATGATTCCGAAGATCAAGCGTTATGTGCTGAACGATCCGGTGGCGCCGTCGTTGGTATCACCGCATTCGGGCGGTGGCGTTGACAGTGAATCGGTCGAACTGGGGATGCGTTTCGACTTGCCGACGCGACCGTTGCGTTCCTTCCCACCCCCGGAAGCAGAGACCCCGCCGACGGTGTTGATTGATGACACACGCGACAGCGTTACCGACCGCACAGCGGTGAATATCATCGATTCGATGCTGGATGTTGAAGTTTCGGTGTACGAAGACCCGAAACTTGGCGGGGGTTACTTCAAAGCGGTGATCAGCACGCGTGCCGGCAGTGAATCGCTTGAATCGATACCTCGTGATGTGTTGTTTTTGGTTGATTCTTCGGCCAGTATCACAGCGCCGAAATTGCGGGAATTCCGTAAGGGCCTGGAACTGGCGCTGGATTATCTGGGGGCCGACGACCGGTTCAATGTGGTGGCCTTCCGCGGCAACCCGATCCGTCTCTTCCCGGAGTTCAAGGTTGCCGATGAAGACGCCATAATCGCGGCCCGAAAGTTCCTCCGCCGCCTACGTTCGAAAGGCAAGACCGACGTCTATGCCGGTTTGGCGCCATTCGTCAACTTTGCCCGTGCCGACTCGAGCCGGCCGTACCTGATATTCCTGCTCAGTGATGGACGTTCGACGACGGACAGTGCCCTGGCCGATAATGAGTTCATCAACCAAATCATCCGGCGTAACCAGGCGCGGGCCTGCGTTTTTTCGTTCAGTGCCGGCGAGGAGAGCAATCGTTTCCTGATGGATCTGCTATCCTACAAAAACCGCGGGATGAGCTTGCACACCGACGGTGTCACAGGCGCTGACGAGGCATTGGCCAACTACATAGGCGGGTTGTCGGAGGTGCTGGTGTCCGATTTGCGCTGCCAGATTACCGGAAAGCTGCTGGACGACATTTATCCGCGCGAGTTGCCGCATCTCTTTCGCGGTTATCCGCTGACCGTGTACGGGCGCTTTCCGAAAGGCACCGACGAGATCGGCATCCAGATCATCGGCTACGACATCAACGGAGAGCGCGAGGAACTGATCGTCCGCCATTCTCTGAGCGAGGCTGAGCTGACCGACTCGATGCTGGCAACAGAATGGGCGGTTCAGAAGATTTACTATCTGGTGAGTGAGCGTACCGTCCGCAACACATCTGAGGTTCAGGCGGAAATCGACGCACTGGCATTGCGCTACGGTATTGTCGTGCCGTATTGACAGACAGTTACTCTTTCCAGCCTTCTTCGCCCTGCTTCAACCGCTCCGACATTTCGGAGACAGCGGCCTTGGCGGCCATCTGCACGGCGGCATCGTCCTCGTCTGCGAGCACCTGAAGGCGTTCGCGTTCCGATTGATCGCCGATCATCCCGAGTGCCATGACGGCGGCGGCGCGGACCTGTGCCGTGTGGTTTTCACGTATGGCCTGACGATGTGCGACATATTAAAGTTCTTGGATCGTGAGATGCCTTCCAGAATTTCGCTGATTTCCTCCGGCCTCGCCGCGATTTTGTTCAGGAGCTTCCTGAGCTGCCGGCCGTTGCCGGCCTCGGCAATCTCCATGTAGGCATTGATTCGCTCATCACGACTGCCGGTGGGCAGACGAATCGGCAGCGTTGCCTCGTCGGGGCCTTGTGCGTTTTCAAGAATTTTCCGGGCGGTGTCGCCGGCTATGGCGTTGGGGGCACCGGTTCAGGCAATTCCGGCAAGGCCGGCGGCGTAAAAGACGGTATAGCATTTGTCGCCGCACCAGCGTCGCCGTTATCTTTGGTATCATCCTCGTTTTCGAGCGCCTTGAGAAAGTCATCCGGCTGATACAGCAGTTCACCGATACTGTATGAATTTACAATGAATGTCCATTGGTCGAATCGGACTTTCTGGCGCTCGTGCCGGGCGGCAGCGTCCTTGACGACCTGGTTGTGGGCCTTTTCCCGCTCTGCTTTGTCCCCGGGCGGCTCATCGGCCGGCGGTTCTGGTGTCGACGGTTCGCTGTACTTGCCGACTGTGACGCGGACGACATGATCGCCTTTTTCGTTCTTGGTTCCGATAAGCAGGGTATAATTGAAACCGTCGAATCCTTCGATCGTGACGCGTCGGGCATTGGTCAGTCCGAGGTCTTCGTCAGTCGCGGCGGGGTCGGCGATACTTTTGAAGCTGGGGCGGCGCAGTGCGTTGCCGACCTGCGAGAGTTTGCCGGTATCGAGTTCACGGCCTTCGGGTACGGGCGCCTTGTAGTCGAGCAGGCTACCTTTGCCCTCACGCTCCACGCGCCAGACTTCCGTGTCGCCGTCGTAGGCGACGGCGTACTTCAGTTCGTCAATTTCGCAGAACTCCTTGTCGATCCACAGATCGCTGGTTTCCTGGACTGACCAAAAGGTTTCCGTGACCAGGGACACCGTTTTGTTGACCCGCACGTAGCGCCCAACCGGGCGAGGACCGTAGGGTCCGCCGGATTCGCGCGTCTTTGTGTTGCCGAGCACGATCGAACCGACGATACCGTCAGTTTTGTCGTGGAACTGCAGCAGCGTGCTTGCACTTTCACTCTTGTCCGGGACGTTTATCCCGAGTCGTTCGTAACGTTTTTCTCCGACCTCGAGGATGTGCCCGGCCTCGAGATCAGCGATCGCCCGGAGCATGGTTTTGATTTTTGCGAAGTCCGCAGGGTAGTCGAAGAGGTCGCGGCAGCGCCAGGTGCCGTCTTTCTTGGCGAGGTCGATAGTGGTTTGCTTTGTCGTGATGACGACACGTGCGACGTCATTGATTGGGAAGTCGGGCAGCAGCAGTGCGTCTTTGTCGATATCGACAATCTCTTCCCCGTCGGCGGTGCCCCAAAGCTGACCGCTTCTTTTCAGGACGAGCGCGCCGATGACCGTCGCGGCGACGCAGATGATGACTAACGGAATGAGATGCTTGGCTTTCACAGAATGCCCCTCCGTCTCTTAAAGAGCCAAAAGATGATGCCGACAAGGAACACGACTGCCGGCATGGCCAGAATATTGGTCCAGGTGACGATTTTTTCGATCTTGTCGACCTCGCGGTACATTTCCTTTTCAAGCTTGCGGATGGTCTTTATCGCTTCCGACCGTTTCTTGTTCAGCCGGTGGCGTTCCTCGTCCTCTTCAACCGAGCGGACGAACTGCTGATTTGTCCCGGCCTTGGCGCTACGCATCTCGCGGATCTTCGTGTCGGTTTCCTGCAGTTCCTCGTTGTACTTTTTGACTTCGGCCCGGCGCTCTTTTTCGGCCTCAGCGCGTTTCTCTTCGATCATCTCGAAGGGGCGGCTGGTGATCGTGCGTGAGCGGATAGCGATCAGATGGCTGCTGCCGCTGAGCTGTTCGACGATGTTCTGCAGCAGGTTGTTGTTGTCGGCGGTGACTTGCAGAACTGTCTGGCCGAAAATACTGCGGGTTGGCCGAATCCACAGATCATTGAACATCATGTCGGCGTCGGCGAAGAGAATAATCGCGCTGTCTGTGGTGGCTTCGGTCAGGTGATTTTCGGGCTCACCGGCTTCCTCGTCCTCTTCGCTATCGACATCGGCCGGGGGGCCTTGCGGGAAGGCGCTTTTGAGGCGGCCGGTGAGTTTGACGGCCAGGGCATGCTCTTTGTCGCTTGACCTGTAATCGTTGCGGATATTGGTGTTGCCGTACATGAGCTTGGACTTGTCGACTTTCATTGACTCCCGGGACGACCGCAGCAGAACAGTGCGTTCGATACCTTCGGTGCCAGCGCCTTCGAAGACACCGGCATACGCGACACGGATTTCATCCAGGGCATTGGTGGATATATCGTCCTGATCCATCCACTTGTTTCCCAGCCCCAGAATAAATGGCTGCGGTTCGGGCTGCATGCCTTGTCGGCTGGGAAACATTGTGGCATTCTTGTTATCCATGATCATCGAACCGGTGTCGAACGCGATGCCCCAGGCATCGAACAGCCGGGGCAGGGTGGACATGCTCTCAGGTGGTGGTCCCATCTGTTGCGGGCGATTCTGCTGATCGACTGCAGAGATCGGATCGACAAAGGCAACCAGTTTACCGCCACCCATAAGGAATTGATCGACGGCATACTCGGTGCCGGGTGTAATGTCCTTGACGTGCAGCATCACCAGGGTGTCGATATCCGAGGGAATGACATCTGCGGTTGCTTCGATCTCTCGAACGTTGTAATCTTTTTGCAGCTCGCTAACAAAGTACCAGGGCTTGGGGCCAGGCTGGCCCATCATCGGATTCTGTGCGGGCGCGCCCATAACCGGTAGCGATGACATGATGCCCACGGTGCTTTTTTTCGGGTGCGTGACCCGGTAGATGGCACGGGCCAGGTCATATTCCAGCGTGTTCTCAGTGGCCGGGCCGAGGGTCGGCAGAGGCAGGGTTTCATCGAGGAAACTGATCGCGATTCCCAGATAGATGATCTCGCCGGTCTGGGTCATTTGGCCTTCGACGCCGTCGATGCTGGCCTTTTCTTCGTGGTTGTTAGTCGGCAGCGGATTCAGCCGCTCGATTTCCAGCTTACCATCGGAGGCTTGCTCGAGTTCTTTGAGCAGATCGTCGACGCGCCGTGAGAAGCTCTTGAGGAACACCGGCATTTCAACTTTGCCCTTACTGCAGTAATAGCGGAGTTGCACCTTTTCATTTTTCTCTAAAGGCAGTTCCTCAAGGATTCCGCGGGTGCCCGGAGAAAGTGTGTACAGCTTGTCCGCGGTGAAGTCCATGCGCAGGGTCAGTGCACTGGAGAAAACGTTGATCCAGACCAGCGCGTTAAAAATCAGCAGCACGGCGATCAGTGAAAAAACGAGGGTGCGAATATTTTTTGATCCTTTGTCCATAGCGGTTCTCCTAAATCGAGCGTTTGCTGCGCAGTACGATACCCGTAGCAAACAACGAGAATACGATGACAGATAGGAAGTACAGGACATCTCGAACATCGACAACGCCGCGCTGCATCGTCTGGAAATGTGGCACGACGCTGAAGCCGGCGACGAAATCGACCAGCGTATTGACGTTGATCCATGCGACTTCGAGATCCAGCAGGGCGTCGGTTACCGGCGGGAAGCCGCACAATATGGCCAGTAGACAAACGACCACGGCGATGACGAAACTGATCACCTGGTTGCGGGTAAGTGCGGAGGTCAGACAGCCGATCGCGAGAAAGGCGGCTGCCGTGAGAAAACTGCCTAAATAACCAGTCATAACAATACCGTTATCTGGGCTCCCGAGGACGTTGATGCTAATCACCATCGGAAAGGTGAGCGCCAGCGCCAAGCCGAGGAAGATGGTGCCGGCGAAGTATTTCCCGACGATCGCGTGCCACGGTTTGACCGGCAGGGTAAAAAGCAGCTCGATGGTGCCGGTCTGCTGTTCTTCCGACCACAGGCGCATGGCCATGGCGGGTACGAGGAAGAGGTACAGCCATGGGTGCCATATAAAGAAGGAAGACAGTGTCGCCTCGCCTTGTCCGAAGAAGTTGCCCCACATAAATGTGAAAAATCCCATCAACATTAGAAAGATGATGAAGAAGACATAGGCAACCGGCGAAGCGAAGTAGCAGTACAACTCTTTCGTGGTCACTGCCCGGATGTTGCGTACGGCGGTCATTTCGCATCCCCCTCTGATGACGTGATCTCGCGGAAGACGTCATCGAGCCGTCCCTGCTCGGTACGCAGCTCGGTGAGCGCCCAGCCCGATTGAGCAACAGCCCCATGCAGCTTGCCGGCCAGGTTGTCGACGCCGTCGGCAGGAAATGCTCGCACCCGGCAAACGCCGTTTTCCTGGTCGAGGCATACGACTTTGTCGACTTCGGTGATAGCCTTGAGGTGTTGTGAAATTTCCTCGAACGGTTGCTTGGCGATGGTCATTGTGACGGCACCGGCAATCTTTGAACGCTCACGCAGCTCAGATGGTAGCCCGTCGGCGACCAGTTCGCCGTTGTTGATGACGATGACGCGCGAGCAGATGGCGTCGACCTCCTCGAGGATGTGTGTGGAGATGATGATCGCCTTGCGCTCACCCATGCGTTTGATGAGGTTGCGCATCTCGTACTTTTGATTGGGATCGAGTCCGTCGGTCGGTTCGTCCATGATAAGCACGTCAGGGTCGTGCAGGATCGCCTGGGCAAAACAGGTTCGGTGGCGGTAGCCTTTTGACAGTGTCTGGATTGTCTTGTGCCGGACGCTTTCGAGGGAACAGGTCTCGATCGCTTCGGCGACTGCCCGCTTGCGGTCCTGGCTGTCCAGCCCGCGGAGTTTCGCGATATAATCGAGAAACCCTTCTACTGAGACGTCACCGTAGAGGGGCGCGTTCTCAGGCAGGTAGCCCATCATCGCTTTTGCTGCTACGGGTTCGTCCTCGATTCTGCGTTCGCCGATATGGACAGATCAACCGTCGAGATGCAGGAAACCGGTGATCATCCGCATAGTTGTCGATTTGCCGGCGCCATTCGGCCCGAGGAAGCCGAGCACCTCTCCCTTCTTTACATCGAAGGAGACGTCGTTTACGGCGCAGTTGGTGCCGTACCATTTCTTGAGGTTCTTCGCTTCGATCATGTTGTAACATGCCCTCCGTCGTGATACACAGATGAGAGACTTTGGCGTCGAACGCGTTCAGCCAATAGCCGCCAGTCGGCAAGATAAGTAATCAATATGAATCTGTGTGTGGCTCAGCGAAAGCGGGTAAATTAGTGTGGGCTAGATGTCCGCGCAACCGGAATCTGGGATTTTTTTGTCTTAATTTTCCGGTCGATTTCGGCAGCAGGTCCGGCTAAGACACTGGTGGAAGCTGGAAGTTCCCGGCGGGGATTTGGCGGCTGTGTCAGCCGTTGCCCAGCACAGAGCACAAGCCGCTGATCAGGATGGCGGCTGCTGCGGCGGCGATCAGGCAGCGGATCACCTGTGCCGTGCGGTCGGTTCGCCGATGTTTCCGGCTGCGGCGACTGACGACGACATGCCGGAGATGTGTGGTATTGTCTGGATTGTCGATGGGTTTCGGCATTGGCCGACAACATATGGTTTGGGAACGAGGGATACAACGCATGGAAATTTTCGACACGCACTTTCATCTGACGCCTGGGGATGAGCTTGGTGACATTGCGTCGCGTGCGCTGGCTGCCGGCGTCACCCGCCTGCTGGTTGCGGGAGCGGCAGTTGGCGAGGCGGAAACCGTGTTGGGACAGGTTGCGGCGGTGCCAGCGGTTTTTGCCGCGGTTGGTGTGCATCCGCACGAAGCGGAGAAGTTCGACGGTGACATCGGATACTACCGTGGACTGGTCGGGCATCCGCGTGTCCGTGCGATCGGTGAGATTGGACTCGACTACTACTACGACAATGCACCGTGCGACACGCAGAAGGCGGTCTTTCGGCAATTCCTGGAGCTAGCCCGGGAAACCGGCCTGCCGGCGGTGGTCCATTGCCGCGATGCCTATGACGACTGCTATGCGCTGCTGGCGGAATGTCTCGACGGCGGCCCGTTCGTGGTCCACTGCTACACCGGCACGGTTGAATGGGCCCAGCGGTTTCTGGCGCTCGGCGGTCATTTGTCATTCACCGGCATACTGACCTTTCCGCGCAGTGACGATGTGCGGGCAGCGTTCCAAAGCGTGCCGCTGGACCGGCTGATGTTCGAGACGGATTCGCCGTACCTGGCGCCGGTACCTCTACGCGGCCGGGTTAACGAACCGGCGAACGTGGCGCATATCCTCGCCTATGCTGCGGAAGTGCTCAATATGCCGGCGTCGGAGTTGGCAGCGGTGACAACGGCCAACGCCCTGGCGTTTTTCGGCATCACAGCGGTTGCGGCCGTCTAGCTCTGCCTGTTTTTATTTGAGCCGATCCTGCCTTGGTGAATTTGTCGAAGTCCTTACTGCTCGAATATTTAGCCATGTGCTGAAGGTTGACGTTGTCGGTCGGCCCGCGACAGCCCAATTTGGATCAGGTATTCAACGAGGTACTGCAGCGCTGCGTATTCGTAAGTTGCTTGCACTTTTTGCTCTGGCGAAGCAAGCATTGGGCTGACCAGTCGGGAAATAGCTATGACAATGGCCGCGATTGTACCGGGACCGGCCAGCGGACGTCTGAAACGCCGCCGCCGTGCTAGTCAGCGATACCAATTACTTATAATTAGTGCAGATGTGCCGAGAAGTGCATGCCAGAGTATCGCTACGCTTAGCTACCCGCATTTTTCGTAATTTCTGCTTGCCGGCCTGCTGTGTCATTGGGTGTCTCCAAGCGTCTCATTGTATAATAAAGTGTTTACTATACGGTATTTATAATAATTTAAGAGCTGCTCTTTCTTGAACCTGTGGTGAGTCCGACTATATTTCTATTAACATCACGTCGTGCATGAAATTGCCGACGCCAGTTCACGGAAATTGATTGTTTTTCTGCTGTAGTAAAACTTTTAGAGGGGTAAATGAACACTGCGCAACCTCATCGCCTCTACACGTGTATTCGGATTCATGTGAATCGAGCTGGTGGTCGTGATTTCCATTAAGGGATACTTCCCGTTGGATGGTCCGAGTGATGTATTGTAGGGTACCGATGTGTGGTTCCAGAAGCTGCGCAAGTTCCTGGGTGAAAATCTGGATACCTTCACGGTTCTCAAATCCGTCCCGGCCCCTGGCATGCCAAAAGGTGACGGGCACGAGGTGACCGACTTCAAACAGACCCATTATATGTTCAACAAGAAACTCAACCAGATCGATGTTTATCGGTCGTCCGGGGCATTGAAACTGGTGCAGGTCATCGATCCCTTCTGGAAGCCCATGTAGTTGCTGAAACCGACAGCCGGTCGTTCTCCTGCCACGAGATTGACGTCTCGTAGTTCTTTTTTTCGCATGCAATAGGTGGCGCAACGCTACCACCCCAAACCAATAACCGACAATGACTTACAACTTCAATGCCGGTCCCGCCGTTATTCCCGCCAGTGTCATGGAACGCGCCCACGGGGAATTCATCGACTACGCCAACCTCGGATACAGCATCATCGAAGCGAGCCACCGCAGTGCGGAGTTCGAAGAAGTTATTACCCGTGCCGAGGGTAATGTCCGTCGACTCACAGGCATAGGTGACGAATTTGCCGTACTTTTTCTGCAGGGCGGCGCCAGTACGCAGTTCGCGATGATCCCAATGAATTTTCTGCCGCCCGACCGCACTGCGGCGTATGTCGACACCGGGTTGTGGAGCGGCAAAGCAGTCAAGGAAGCCCAGAAAATCGGCCATGCCGCTGTTGTCGCCAGCACCGCCGCCGCGGATTATGACCATATTCCCGAGCTGCCTGCTGGCACCGTGGCGACGGACGCTGCTTACCTGCACATAACCACCAACAACACGGTCTATGGCACCCAGTACCAGGCGGTACCCGA
Source organism: uncultured Lentisphaerales bacterium (assembly GCA_964460215.1). Lineage (GTDB taxonomy): Bacteria > Verrucomicrobiota > Lentisphaeria > JABSQK01 > CAJWLW01 > CAJWLW01. Next base: position 38,795 of record CAYWQM010000021.1, on the reverse strand, counting down.
AGTGCCCGATAGCGTGCCGCTTGTTGCCGACATGTCCAGCGACATTCTCTCACGACCTTTGCCTTTCGAGTCGTTCGACCTGATCTATGCCGGTGCCCAGAAGAATCTCGGGCCGAGTGGCGTGACCTTGGTCATCGTCTGCCGGGAACTGGCCGAAAACGGTGCTGCGAACCTGCCATCGATGCTCGACTACCGCACCCACATCAAGGGCGGCTCGCTTTATAACACGCCGTCGACTTTCTCGATCTACATGGTGGCCCTGGTTACCGACTGGATCTGTGAGCAGGGTGGCTTGGCCGCAGTCGCCGAGGTCAATCGTCGTAAGGCGGCGGACATTTACGGCTGCATCGACCACGACGACTTCTATCGTGGCAGGGCCCAGGCCGATTCGCGGTCTGCGATGAACGTCTGTTTTCGTTTGCCGACCGCAGCGCAGGAAGCGGCCTTTGTCGAAGCTGCTGCTGCTTCTGGCCTGATCGGGCTCAAAGGACATCGCTCTGCCGGCGGCATTCGCGCCAGTATCTACAACGGGATGCCGTCTGCCGGTGTCACCGCGCTTGTTAGTTTCATGCAGGAATTTCGCCGGTGCCACGGTTGAGGCAGGATCGGCACAAACCCGTTTGTGCCGGACTTTGCACGACCTTCTCAGATTGAAAATCAAGCGACACCCGCTAAACTAAAGCCGGTTGTTTTTGTGTTGGCTCAACCGGTTGTCGCATGGAACTTTAGCGCCACGCGGACGTCTTATATCAAAGCAAAATGACCCACCTTGGCGGGTGCCGCCTGCCGCCCCCCGGTACTGCGTAGATGTTCTTGTTCCGCCACAACAAATGTGCCGCATTCACCTGGGATCAGGACAGCAACTATTATGGTGTGTTCTGTGACCGGACCAGCGATACCACCCGTGTGCGCCGTTACTGGCAGGCTCAGAAGAAAACCAGCCAGTCACCGGCGGAGCTTCTTGCCGCTGGCCGGCGCGAACTGGGGCTTGACGACGACACCATCGTTATCGTAGGCGGCAATTTCCGCAAGGCCTGCTTTGTTGACCTCACGATGCCTCGGATCGCACCCGAAGACATACGCGGCGCCGTCCAGTTCGAGCTTGGCAAGTATTCACCCATTGCTGTCGATGACCTGGTCTGGGGCTATCGCAATGTCAATCGGATCGCCGATACCGAAATGCAGCTCACTCGCGTTGTTTATGTGCGTCGCGATGATTGGAACCGCTGGATCGAAGCTGCCAGCGGCCTGGGACACGGCGTCGATATGATCATTCCCGCTTCCGCGGTGCTCGACCCGATGTTCGAAAACCGCGATATCGCCTTTAGTGAAGGGGTAAACGGCGACTATTTCGTTTTCAAGCACGGCACCAACGGCCATCGCCAGGTCACCTATACGACCGAAACGCCGGATGACACGACTCTCATTGGCGTTGGCGATCAGCCGTTGCTGGAAGACTGGCTTGTTCCCGGTGAGCTTGGCGAGCTTGACAAGAGTACGCAGGCCAGTTTCATGCCCGCCATCCTACTCAGCCGCTACGGTCTCAGCGAACATTTTCACGGGGATCGCAAGCACTGGTTGCCGTTGCCTCTCGAATTGCAGCCTCGCCGCAATCGCACGATCAAGCTTCTGACGACTGCCGCCATTGCTTACCTGGTGTTCGTACTGTCGATCCTGGGTTGCTGCTGGATCTCCGACCACCACCAGCAATTGCAAGGCGCCCGCATGACGACGCGTCAGCTGGAGCGCCAGCTTTACGAGCTCGATCAGCGTGCTATGCGGCCGGAGATAGCTGGGAAGATTGAGGCTGACCTGGCGGAGAGTCGACAGGAACGCGTACGTTTGTCGGAAGCGTTGTCGGAGCTCACCCACGTTATTTCCGACAATTTGTGGTCGACGAATTTTACGTGGAAGGAGGGTCACATTACGGCCCAGCTGCAGGCCGAACAAGCTACCGAGAACCTCACGGCTGGTCTGCGCGAATGCATTATCTTTTTCCCCGAGGCTTTTCAAAGGCACCATACCGACCCGAGCGGCACCGTAAAAGTCACGCTCGAAGGTACAGTCAGGGCCTTGGAGGACTACCTCCCAGCGAAGGCCGAACGGGATGCCAGGCTCGCTGCTGAGCGCGAGGCCGCCCTCATCAAGGCTGCCGAAGAAGCGCGCCTTGCTGCCGAGGAGGAACGCTACGAACGCCGCGCCGCGCGCCGCGGACAGGTGACCATGGGCGGACCGCCGCCGCCGCCACCGCCGATACCGGTCTTTGAGGACGGAGAGATCGACCTGCCTGAGTCCGAAGCCGAACAATACAAAGACGACAACGTCGAAGAAGAGGTCCCGGCCGAAAACCAGACCTACGAGAACACCGAGGGTGTGAACTGATGGCAAACGGCACGAAACAGAACAAAGGGATGCTGGTTATTGGTGGCGCCATCATTGCGGTGCTGGTAACTGTCTATGTATTGCGCTTCCTGAACCTCGAACTGGTGGTGCCGACGCCGGCGATGATCCAGGCGGAAGAAAAGCGTGCCCAGAAATTACGACAGGATATCGAGGGAGCCAGGCAAGACGTCCTCGATATTGAAATGGAGCGACTCGATCTGGTTGATGCGACCGCCGGTTTCTGGCCGTTCGAGATCAACAAGATCCAGGACCGCATCGAGCAGCTCGCGCGACGCTCAGGGCTGCAGCTTAAGACCGTCGGGGCGCCTAGCCCGGTTCCTGTAAGCGAGTACGTGCGTGCCGTCGACGTGAATATCAACAGTCATACCACCATGAAATCCGCCACACGGTTCATCCAGGCCATCGAGGAAAACGGCCCGCACAGGCTCGAGTGGTTCAACTGCATTCTGCGCCCCAATCAACCCCGTGAACCGACCGGTGTACAGATCACCGGCAAAATCCGGGCCTACGTGCTTTCGGACGATGCCGCCAAATTCGTCGCAGGAGTGGATCAATGAAAGGGCTTGTCCTCTTATTCGACGTCGTATTGATCATTGCCGCCGTCATGCTTACGCGTCAAGCGTGGACGCAGCTCTCAACACAACCGCGAAACTATGAAGCAAAGCAGGATGAAAGCAGTCGCTCGGTCATCGTCCTGCCGTCGCGTCAGGCGAACACCCAGGTGCCGCCTATCGACAGCGAGCAATGTGAGATCTCCTGGCAGCGCGCTCTTTTTCACCCAGCCCGCACGTTTGAGATCATTGCACCGACGACAGGGAACGAGGCTATAGCTCCCCCCACCGGCTTCGAGCAGTACGAGCTCGTCGGTATCGCTCGCGTCGGGGATACTGCCTGTGCCAGCATTGTCGTGCACGCCCCCATCGGGCGCCAGGCGAACAAGAGCAGGACGCAACGACGGCTGCGCAAAAACCGCAGCTCCCCGACGTCGAGGTCGAACAGCAAAGGCCGACAGGTGAAGAAGGAAAATCGAGCCATCTACAGCCTCAAGGACACCGTTGGTGAAACGGGCTACGTCCTCAGCTTGATCGGCACAGATTCTGTCATCCTGAAGATGGAGGGCAAGGATGATATCGAACTGCTGCTGGACACTGCCGACGAGAGGAGTAAGGCTCGGCGAACCACTGCCTCGCGCCAGGCTCAGGTGAAGCAGATGCGGCAGTCGAAGGCGAAACAGCAGGTTGCCAAACAGATTGCTGCCAAAGCCTCTTCGAGGGAGCGGTCGTCAAAGACATCGAAACCGCCAGCGCCACCCCCACCGCCCAGCGCGAACAGCTTGCCGCCGCCGCCCGGAGCTACGGGAAAGAATCTGCAGAACCAGCGACGTGCTAATTCCCAAATCCGCAACGCCAACACCGCCGTTCCCAATCCCAAGGGGAGTCAGAAGTAGTGATTAACCTGTACCCTGCCAACCTGTAACCCTATCCACCCTTATCGCATGATAACATCCTTTCAAACCTGTCGGACGTCGATTCGCATTGTTGTTGCCCTGTTTGTGTTCTGCGCCCTGCCGGGCTGCAAGACCTTTCAAGAGCTCGTGGAACCAATTGATACCGGAATTGACAAAACGCTTGACGCGGGCGAAATCCTTGCTCGCACATCGACCCGTGTGAGACTGGGCAACCAGCCCGATGGTGACGAATTCGACGGGGAAGAGCCGGCACTCACGGAGCCGCTCAACGTCGTTCTGCCCTCACGCAATCTTGAGCCGACTGCCGAGTTGTCCCGCAAACGGGCATACAGTCTTGCCGAGGACATGATCGACGAGCCCGACGAACCGGTCAACGTCGATTTCGCCTTTGATGCTGAGGAGCTTTCAGAGGTCGTTAAAATGTTTGCCTTGACGCTTAAGTTCCAATATTACATCGACCCCGCCGTTTCCGGCAGTATCAATCTCAATATCCACGACGAAAACATGCCGCGACGCCAGGCCTGGCAGCTTTTCGAGCATATCCTGTGGATGAATGGTTCCTACGCCTCCCGAGATAGTGGTTTCATCAATATCCTGCCGTTCGGTAAAATGCCGCAGGAACGTCGCGTGCTGACCATGCACAAGCCGTCGCCGAATGTCGATGTTTCATTTATCCGGCTCTACCACACGACGCCTGCCGAAATCTCCACGCTCATCCGTCCCTTCATGACGGACGGTGCCACCGCCCAACCAATCAACCATCTCAACAGTATCATGATCGTTGAGGCGCCGCCGAATATGGACAAGATCCGCGAGCTCATTGCCGCTCTCGACGAGCTGGGCGAAACCCGCTGGCCACAGATCAGCATTGCCTCCCGTCATGTCGACGTCAATGACATTCAGCAGGAACTGTCGAGGATCCTTTCAACTATCGGCTTTCCGGTGATCACTACCGAAAAAGGCGATGGTCGCAGCATTAAACTTGTGGCGCTTGAGCGCCCGCAGATCCTGCTGGTTGCAGCTCCGACCCGCGAGGCCTTGAGCGAGGTTCAGAAGTGGGTCGAGATCCTCGACAAGGGTGACGAAATAGGCGGCGATCAGGAGGACATGTTTGAATACAAAGTCAAGTATAACCAGGCCGACGAGCTCGCCACTGCCGTTTCCACTTTCTTCTCTTCGGTAAGTTCTACGACCTCGTCGGTGCCGCGCGCCACCGACCAGACTGATGATTCGAACCGCCGCCTCAACCGTCAGAATCAAAGCGCCACTCCGCGGCCCTCGGCCCCGCGTGCTCCGGGCTCGAGCCAGGTTCGGCAGGAGGCCCGCAGTATTTACGATACGCCCGTCATCATCTTTGCCGATGGCAGCCACAATCGCCTGCTTATTCGCACCACGCCGCGTGCCTACGCTCATCTGCTGGCACTGCTCGAAAAGCTCGACACGCCGCCGTTGCAGGTGATGATTCAGATGTACATCGTTGACATTGAGCTGAGCGAGTCTACGTCATTCGGGTTCCGGTATGCCTTCCAGACCTATGCTAACAACCATGAGATGGACTTCCAATTCAAGTCCGTCGCCGACGAACCCAATCTTGCTCTTGAGCTCGGCCGGCAGCTGACTACTGCGGATGTGATCAACACTGTCAGTGCTGTCGCGGGCGAGGGTAAAACCCGTGTCTTGTCTACACCGCAGGTTACCGTCATCAGTGATCGAACCGCCACGATCGACGTTGGCGACAGTGTACCGATTGCCACGGATACCACTACCGGCTCCGACACCACGACCGTCAGCCGTTCGGAAGTCGACTATGTCGACACCGGCACACGGCTCGAAGTGACGCCGTCGATCACTGCCCGCGGTATGGTCAAGCTCGACATTACCGGCGAGGTTTCCAAGCCCGAAGCCACGACCTCCTCGTCCATTGACTCGCCGACCATCGCCACCAGCCGTATCACCTCGACGCTGATCGTCGAGGACGGTGCCACCATCATGCTTGGCGGTCTGATTCGCCGGGACGAGATTGATGCGTCCGATGGCGTACCGTTCCTTCAGGATGTTCCTGGCATTGGCATGTTATTCCGTGGCAAGAGTGATACAGATTCACGCCGCGAAGTCCTTTTGTTGATCACCGTCAAGGTGCTTGAGCTTGAAACTGATTACGGCAAGCTCATGTCACGCTACCAGCGTGCCCTTGAACTGCTGGCCGACGAGTACTCCGATATCGAAGCCCCATAGTTATTGTCATGTCCGAACACGAATTACCCGCCAACGAAGCTGACATAGCGGAGTCCGCAATGTTACCGAACGCCGTGCTGCCGCTGACCGATCCGGACAGCGTCATCGATCGTGTCCGGCAGGGCCTGCTCAACGCCCTCGGCAGCAGTGAAGACTTCTCCGACTTCAAGTCCATGGACGAATGGGAGCTGGTCAATCAGGGTAAAATTTCGGAGTTTGATTTACTCAATATCTACGCCGCGGCGTCTGATCTGGAAGTGATCGACGACGGGGAACTAGACAACGTGGAGGCCTTCTCCGAAATTTCTTTCGACTACCTCAGCAACTGGATTTGCATTCCGATCTCGTGGGACGCCCTGTCAGTTGCTCTGGTTATCGCCACACCGTATCGCCTTGGCGAAATCGCCGCGCACTGGCGTCATTTGATGGGGCGGAAAGTAAGCTTTTACCTCTCCCAGCGTACCCACATCGAACGTGTCGTCACCGCGGTCTACGACCAGAGCGTCGCCGCCGGCGAAGATGGGAACTACGAGATCGATCCCAATGCCAGCGAAGAGGCTTTGCGGGACCTTGCTTTGGAAGCGCCGATCGTGCGGCTGGTCAACGATATGTTTGCCCGTGCCGTCGAGATGAACGCCAGCGACATCCATGTCGAACCATCCGAGAACGAGCTCGCTATTCGCTTCCGTGTCGATGGTATTCTGCAGACTGCTATGACGCCGCCGATCGCCTCGTATCCTGCCATTGCCGGTCGACTCAAGCTCATCGGCGGCCTCAATATCGCTGAACGTCGCTTGCCGCAGGACGGCCGTACCGATCTGCAGATCGGCCGTACGCAGATCGACATCCGCCTGAGTACAATCCCCTGCATGCACGGCGAGAGCATTGTTCTGCGTATTCTTCGCAAGAACATCGAGACTTTTAACATCACCAACATTGGTATGCAGGACGCCGCGCGCGAGGCGTTCACCGAGCTCGTGCAACTGCCGCATGGCATGGTTCTTGTCGTTGGTCCCACCGGCAGCGGTAAGACGACAACGCTCTATTGCATTATGAACCTGCTCGATACCGAACGGAAGAAGGTCATCACCATCGAGGATCCGATCGAGTACCAGATCAACGGTGTCACTCAGATTCAAGTGAGGCCGGCGATTGGCCTTACATTTGCCAGCGGACTGCGGCATATCGTGCGCCAGGATCCCGACATCATTCTCGTTGGCGAGATTCGCGATAAAGAAACTGCAGAGATCGCAATCAACGCAGCCCTTACCGGGCACCTTGTGCTCAGCACCCTGCACACCAACGATGCGACCGGGGCTATCAGCCGGTTGCTTGATATGGGTGTCGAGAACTTCCTTATCTCATCTGCTTTGGTTGGCGTCTTGTCGCAACGACTTGTGCGCCGCGTTTGCGGTGACTGCAAGGGCAGCGGTACGACCACCGAAGCGCGCACCGGCACCGTCGTTCGAGGTATCGACGATGGTAACGAGCAGTCCCGCACATGCCGAACTTGCGGGGGGTCCGGCTACCGTGAACGTGTCGGCATCTATGAGTTTCTTCCGGTCGATGACGAAATCCGTCGAGCTATCACCCAGGAAGTCGACAATGCCACGCTTAACCGGATCGCTCGCGAGAGTGGCATGACCAACCTGCGTGAAGATGGCGAGGAAAAAGTGCGTACTGGCATCACCACCGCTGCGGAGGTTGCACGCGTTTGTCAGCTTGATTTTTGACCAGTGTCCTGCCAACGCCCGGCATGCAGGCAGACACAGCATCCGATCATGACCTGCTCGGTGTCGTCAATCACGGTTGTACCGAGGCGATCGTTTAGGTGCGTAGGTCCGTATCATCGTCAACGAATGAACCGACTGGAAGCGTTCGGGGCCCGGAAGGTGCACGGTATGGGCCACAGTCATCGAGGAGCGGTGAAAGATCATGGCTGATTTCAGTACCAAGCACCTGCCTGCGGCACCTGACCTTACAGCACCCGATGGATCGGATGTTCGAATTCTATCAGGCCTCAGAGGCGGTGGCATGGCGCATTTTCAACTCGCCCCTGGCGAGGTATCGACAGCGGTGTCGCATCGCACCGTCGAAGAGATCTGGTTCGTCCTGGGCGGTCGCGGCGAAATGTGGCGCCAGCAGGATGACCACGAAGAAATCGTAGTTCTCGAGGCCGGTGTCTGCCTGACGATTCCGCTTGGCACGCGTTTCCAGTTTCGGTCGTTTGGCGATGGACCACTCTCGGCCGTTGCCGTAACCATGCCGCCGTGGCCGGGAGACGACGAGGCTCAGCCCGTCGACGGCATATGGGACCCCACAGTGCCGTAATCACTGCAATCCACGAAGTTCTTTACGTAATTATCCATAGAAAATGGTCTGCTTTTTAGTACACTTAAATAGTATTGTGGCCGCCCGGGTGGAAACGGTACTTCGTTTCGTTATGGCTTGATCATGCGGACGTTGTTGATCTCTACTTTCCCAGATGCCTCCATCGGATACACGATAAAAAACCAGTTGGCCATTTCATAAGGGATCGGTACGGTGGCCTTATATTCCCAATTGCTGTTCACTGTCTTGAAGGTGCCGGCGCGAAAGTCGAAGCTGACATCATCATTTTTTCCCGGACGAATGAAGGCCGGCGAGCTTTCCACGTAGGAATCTTCACCTTTGCCGATAAGCGCGATTGCCAGGCGCGCGCCACTGTTTAGACTGCTTTTGACGTCGATCAGCAACACCCTGTCATTGGCAATTTGGAGATCGTCGACAAATGCCTCGATCACGGCTTTTTCGCTGCCGTTGGTCGAACGCACCGGGTTCTGTCGGAAATCAATGATAATACCGTTATCGTTGCGATACACCGGTCGCGCAGACAGCAGGCCTTCCCAGCCCTCCGGCACCTGCCAGCGCCGGTCCAGCCGCAGCAGCGGGAACGGAATCTCTTGTTTACTGGCCCATTGATCAGCCTCCGCCGTTTCTATGTTGCCGGCGATTGCAGCCCCCAAAGCGTCATCGGGCGTGCCGCCTTTGCTGTAGAAGAACATGACGATATTGATGCCCATTCGCACCGAGGACTCCTGCATTTCGGCAGGCGACAGGTCGGTGAGTGACCCCATCAGCGGGTGGGTGTTCGGATCGATCTCGAGTCCGTCACCATAATCGTTGCGGGTATAGATCACGGCGGTTCGACGATCAACGATGAGTTGCTCCAGGTAATCCTGCCGATACTTGTCGCCGGGCAAGACGTACTTGTAACCTTTGTAGCCTTTCGTCAGGTCGTATGGTCCCTTGAACAGGTTGCTCTCCTTGGGCAATCGGGTCATTTCGATATCATTAAAAACCCGTTTCATCTCACGACGGACAGCGATGTCGTATGCGTCCTCGCCTTCGTGAGTCGAGTCGTTGATCCACAGGTAACCGCCGCCTTTCAGATATTCTCGCAGGCGCTTCACCTCGCCCTCAGTGAATTGGAAGTCGTTGTGCCCGGTCATGAAAATGAACGGTGCCTCATATACTTCGTCACTGTCGAGCTCGACGATATTGCTGCTAAACGGAGCGATGCTGCCGGTGCGGCGCTCGAGCTGATCGGCCAGGTTGACCATCGCGGTCTTGTCACAATCCCAGTCACCGGAATACTGCACAAGTGGTACGAGACTTTTACCCCCGGCGCGGCGTTGTCCCGGGTCGCGGACAAAGACTTGCTGCGGGGGTATCAGTGCCGGCGGCGCGAAATCAAAATCAACGGGCGGCAGTGTTGCGTCACTCGCCAGTTCGTGTAGGTCGGAGGGGTCTGAAAAAGCCAGTTTCGCACCGACCAACGGGTTTCCGATTCGCGCTTGTGCTCCCAATTCATCGTCGCCGATCGACTCAGTTGCGGTCGTCCGTCGTCGAGCCGGAACCGAAACAGTGCTCGGCGGCAATTTTCCAGCAACCGTTGCCGCCGATGATGGGCGTTGTGGGGCTTTGCTGACAGTGGTGCCGAGGTCTTGGAGGGTTGCTTTCGGCTGTGCGGCATCGGCTGCCGGCGGTGCCTTGCCGGTAATGTCGAGACGGCGCGACGTATCGGACGTGTCCTGTGCCACGGGTGCTGATACTTCGGCGGCCGGCGTAACGGCGCCGGCGATAGCTTGCGCGAGCGTGCCTGCTGACTGTTCAAGCGGTACAGCCTTGCGCATTGGTGCCTCCGTCGGTGCGGCCGCGAGGTCCACGGGGGCGGTCGCACCTTCCGGGGTGATAGGCGCGATCACATTTTGCGGGGCACCGGGTTTTTCCGTCGTCGTCGTGTTCATCGCAGCCGGTGCAAAAACTGCAGCGGTGGTTGCCAGCTCAGCGGTGTTTGCCTGGTGTGCCACCGGTTTGACGCGAGGTGCAGCAGCGGCCTTGCCTTCGACGGTTGCGACTTGATGACTCTTACGCTGGGCCGTTGTTAATTGTGTCACCAGCTCTTCTGTTTCGATGCCCTCGCGAGACACACCGGTGGCGACATTCCGCATGGTTGGTCGCGTTTCGGATGCGATATCTGCGGGGGTCTTGGTCACTGTCATCTGGCGCGCGGCAGTGCTGGTATCCGACAAGTGTACAGTGGCAGCGGTCTGCGAACTCTGCACCGCTCCTGTAATTTCTGTAGGTGCGGCGTTCGCCTGCTTTTTTTCGACGGCGGCTATCTGCGTCTGAAGCATCGCGGTCTCGACGGATTGACGTTCGACCTCGAGTTCGATGGCCTGTCGGGTGGCGGCGACGGCCGTCTCGACGGGGGTGACTTTCGCAACTTCGACGTTTTGGGCGGCGTCTGTTGTGGCTTCGGCTTCGGCGGTGGCCACTTCGACGACCGTCGGCATCCTGGCGGCAGCGACTTCATCGGCAGCTGCGGCTTGCATGCGCGCGATCTCGACCGCTTCCGTTTCGAGTTCTTCGACTTGTAGGTCTTGTCGCTCGAGTTCCATTTCCAGCTCTTGGGTATCGGCGGTTTCTTTCAGCTCAGTCAGGGTTTCCTCGACTTCGAGCTCCTTGGCGTCCTCCTGTTCTGGAGTTATTTCGGCTTCGGCTATTTGAACCCTTGTGGGGGTTTGTTCGTCGGCCTCGGTTTTTTCGAGAACTTCCTGGACACGTTCGATTTTTTCGACTTCGGTTTCGATTTCCTCGACTTGTAGGTCTTGGCGTTCGATCTCCATTTCGAGTTCTTGGGTATCGGCGGTTTCTTCCAGCTCAGTCAGGGTTTCCTCGACTTCTAGTTCCTTGGCATCGTCCTGCTCTGGAGCTATTTCGGCTTCTGCGAGCTCGACCTCGGTGGGGGTTTGTTCGTCGGCCTCGGTTTCTTCGGTGACCTCCTGGACGCGTTCGATCTCCTCGACCTCGGTTTCGATCTCTTCGACCTCGATATCTTCGCGTTCGAGCGATTCGGCGGCTTCAAGTTCCTCGGTCATCTCCGTCGGTTCCAAGGTTTCTTCGACCTCGAGTTCCTGGGTTTCATCGGTGACCTCGTCTTCGATCTCGAGTTCTTGTTTCGCGGCCTCTGCCTCGTCCGGTGTTTCCTTTTCGGGTTCGAACTCTGTGACTTCGGATTTGATGCGTTCTTCGTGTACATGGTCGTCGCTGCTGATGGTCATTGTCGTGACGACTGGTGCTTTGGCCTGATCTTCCTCGTTGGGGTTGACGCGCGGCATGATAAGCAGCAGGACCGCGGCGTGAATGGCCAGGGAAGCGAGTAGAAACATGGCACGCCGATTCCCGCGGACTGCTGCCAGGATGATGAACACGAGAAGCACTGCGAACAGCACCAGCAGCCACCACCATGCGTACTGCGATGTTACGATATCGGGAAGCGCCGTGCCGCTGTCGTCGTCGGCGATTGGCTCGATATGCCGATCGATTTTTATTCTGTAGGGCACTTCGACAGGTTCGAGTCGTTCACCGGTGACGGTGATGGTGCCCACCCATTCGTTGCGTACCAGCGGCACTGCCAGACGCATGCCGAGTCTCACAGGAACAGGTAACGCGGTTGCAGCCAACTTCGGAGTATCGATTTGCAGTCCCGCAATGTCCGTGGCAATTTCCAAGTCACCTTCGCCGGCAGGATCGAGTGAAACCTGCATCACGGCGCTGATGTCGATGGCTCTTGGACTTTCTGTAATCTGTGAATCGGAAAGCATCGCAACGATACGGGGTTCGGCGACCATCACGTGGAGGGGAATACGCCATTCCAGGTCTCCTAATGACAGGGCGATCGCGGTGGTGCATTGCCGGCCGGCGGAGACGCGGTCAGCCGCTGCCTGGACAGTCAAGGCGATGCGCTGATTCTTCTGTACGTCGCCGTCGAGTTGCAGCGTGATGCCTGGGGCACTGGTCTGCTCCAACCATGCTTGCAGCGCCTCAGACGATACCGAACTGATCTGCAGTTCGACAGTTGCCTCACCGGATTGCCCAGGATACAGCGGCCCGATGGTCAGGGTTTCAGCCGAGGCCCAGTATGTCGTGGTGAGGCTGCTCGCTTCGATGTTCTCGATCTCGACGTTGGTGGTGTCGAAGACGCGATCGGTTTCGAGCTTTTCGTCGATGGGGCGCAGTTCCGGTCCGACTCTGTTCATGTCGGAAGACAAGACTTCGGCGGTGCCATGGCGATCGTAATGCAGGTTAGCCGTGCGCGCAAAGGTCTGGCCATCGACCGTCCCGGTCACCTGGATTTCCAGGCGGTATTGCCCGGGCATTTGTGTCCTCGGCACGTTGATGCGGGTGAAACCGTCGACGTCAGGTGGCGACGGTGTGACTGCGGTGGTCGTGCCATCGGGGTTGCGGAGTTCGCAGATGGTCTTGACACTGTCGCAGCGGCGGCGGCCGAGCAGGCAGGCCCAGGCTTCCAGGCCGGTACCGATCGGCGCTTCACGTACAAGTTGGACAGTCCTGAGTTTCAGATCTGTAGCGGCGATGATCTCACAGCCGCTCTTGCCATCGCCGTCAAACTCAATGCGCTGCGGCCCTTTGAGTGTGTCGGGCACGGCGTAGTCGATCAGCTTCGGGTCATCCTGGTGATACAGCGTTTTGCCGTTGAACCGTGCAGCATGGCGGCCGCTGACCGGTACGAGCCGAACGATGACATTGTCCATAGTCGGGTCGATATGAAACTCGAAGTCATTATCACTCGGAATCGCGTGGATACGCCGGGCAACGACGTCCGGTTCGTCGAGCAGGTGGAAGACCTGGACAAAGATGCCGTTAAGCTGGTCTGCGGTCGGGGCATCAAAAAACTGACCGTTGCTCTCCCCGGCTATCCGCGAGAGCAGTTGCTTGTCAGCTTCTTCGGAAAGACCGATGCTGTGGACGGGGGCTGCGAGCTGGTTGAATTTCCGGTGAGTCTCCCGGTATTTTTTGACGCTGCCATCGGAGAGAAAAAGAACTGCCTGGCGGGATTCTTTTGAGCGCTGCAGGACGCCGTGGGCATCGTTGAAGGCTTTATCGAAGTTTGTGGAGGCGCTTGGTTTCAGACGACGCAGATATTTCTTAAGGTCGCCGATTTCGTTTGGCGGCGTCAGCGACAGGAGAACTTCGGACTCGGTTTGAAACGCGACAAGCGCGATGTTCGCAATTCGTTCGCTGTGACGGGCCAGTTCAATAAATCGGCGTACGGCCGTGGTACGCAAGTTGTGCGGGTCTGTCTACCACAAGCAGGGGGCGGCAACGCTGACAAGGACAACGTCGATACGGCAGGAAACGAATTCGCGCTTGTCGTGGATGGGAAAAGTCAGTGTTTTCCCGTCGTTGTCGGTGACTTGGGCGACGACGCGGAAGCTGCCGCTGTCCCGCAATTCAATGGCGCCGCAGATCTGAAACTCAGCGGTCCGGTTCTGGCGAAGCAGCCGTGCGGGGACGTCGACGGTTGACTGGTCGCGGAGGTTCTGGAGTTGGAACACAGCGGTCTGATATTGCTGTGCCGGATCGAGCTCGAGCTCAGCGGAGAGCCAGAACTCCTCTGCGGCTGCGGGATGCGTTAGGCATGCGCCCAGCAGCAGAGGCGCCAGAATATTTATCGCGCATCGGCGCATCACTCGATCTCGTTGACGATCCGCTGTGTCAGAGCTTGGTTGTTGATCCCGAGTTGCTTGCACAGATCCATAACCGCCATGACCTGGCCGTGACGGGCGTTCGTGTCACCGCGGATCTCGACGCTGGTCTGGCCTTCCTCGACTCGTTGTTTCAGGTCTTCGGCGAGCTGTTCTATCGATAGGATGTCCTGCTTGACGACGATCACACCGCCCTGGCGGATATTGATGACGTATTTGTCACTTTCTTTCGTGATAAGATCACCCGAACGCCCTTCCGGCAGTATGATTTTGTGATCGCGTTCCTCGGTGTAAAAGGTGGTGGATACCAGAAAAAAGATGATGAGAATAAAAATGATATCGATCAGCGGTGTTTGCGGAATATCGAAAGACTCGCTCTCATGGGCTCGACGACGGATCATGGATAATGGGGGGTTAGCATTTGACGGTTTGAAGCGCCTTATATAAGTATGACGCGCGACGGCACGATTGATTAGACCGTCGGGAGCGCTGCAAAGTTGCCTGTTTGAGCGTCGGGATACTATATAGCGGGTGCCGTGTGAATGCCTGTTTGACGTTCAACCGGTGGGGCAACTATTTGTTCACAATGCGCCTGGGCAACGACGAGAGTTCGCGGTTGCTTATATCTACCTCAAGACCCGGCCCTAATTTTTCTGCTATCTCAGGGCCTGGCTTCAATTTTATTCTACGATTTTCTATTGACGGTCGTTTAATCTTCAGGCGTCGGTGATGCAGCCTTCGCTGGCGCTTTTAACCATCTTAATATACTTGTAGAGTGCACCGGAACGGGCCCGGTAGGGCGGCATTTCCCAAGCGGCCTTGCGCTTTGCGAGCTCATCATCAGTGAGTCCGACGTCGAGTGTGTTGGCATCGGCATCGATAGAGATGAGATCGCCGTTTTCGATCAGCGCCAATGGCCCGCCTTCCTGCGCTTCGGGACAGACATGGCCTATAATAAAGCCGTGAGAACCGCCTGAGAACCGCCCGTCGGTGATCAATGCGACGTCTTTACCCATGCCTGCTCCCATCAGTGCGCCGGTGGGATTGAGCATTTCGGGCATGCCTGGGCCGCCTTTCGGTCCTTCGAAGCGGATGACGACCACTTCACCTTTTTGGATCTCGCCGTTCTTGAGTCCGAGCAGCATGTCTTCTTCACCATCGTAACAGCGCGCCGGACCGGAGAATTGCAGTCCTTCCTTGCCGGTAATTTTGGCGACGGCTCCCTCAGGTGCGAGGTTGCCTCGCAGGATTTGCAGGTGTCCTGAGACCTTGATCGGGTTTTCGAGGTTGTGCACGACATCCTGACCGTCGGTGAGCTCCGGTTCGTTGCTGAGGTTCTCCGCCAGGGTCTTGCCAGTGACGGTCATGCAGTCGCCGTCGATCATGTCGTTCGTTAACAGGTATTTGAGAACACCGGGGATGCCGCCGACGTTGTGCAGGTCTTCCTGGACGTAGCGGCCACTCGGGCGGAGGTCGGCAAGCAGCGGGACACGGTCACTGACTTTCTGGAAGTCGTCGACGGTCAAGTCGATTTCAAAGGCGTGCGCCATGGCGATCAGGTGCAGCACCGCGTTGGTGGATCCGCCGACGGCCATGATCAGGACCATGGCATTTTCGAATGACTGACGCGTGACAATGTCGCGCGGTTTCAGGTCCTTCTCAAGCAGCGTGCGGATGGCGGCGCCGGCGCGTCGGCATTCGTCCGTTTTAGTCGGGTCAACAGCCGGGGTCGAGGAGCTGCCGGGCAGCGACAGGCCCATGGCCTCGATCGCGGATGACATCGTGTTGGCGGTATACATGCCGCCGCAGGCACCTGCACCGGGACAGGAATCGCGGACAATTGAATCGCGTTCTTCGACGGTGATACTTTCAGCGATCATCTGGCCGTATGCTTCGAGGGCAGAAACGACGTCGACGGGTTTGCCGTTGTGATTGCCCGGCTTGATTGTCCCGCCGTAGATCATCAGTGCCGGCCGGTTGAGGCGGCCCATGGCCATGATACATGCCGGCATGTTCTTGTCGCAGCCGGGGATTGCAATGAGGGCGTCGTACCATTGGGCGCCGCAGACGGTCTCGATGGAGTCGGCGATCACGTCACGGGACGGCAGCGAATACCGCATGCCGGCGGTTCCCATGGAGATGCCGTCGGACACGCCGATGGTATTGAATCGCATACCGACCAGATCGGCGGACTGCACGCCTTCGCGGGCCGCAGCGGCGAGGTCGTTGAGATGCATGTTGCAGGGGTTGCCTTCCCACCACATACTGGCGATACCAACCTGCGGCTTGTTCATCTCCTCCGGAGTCAGGCCGGTGGCGTAGAGCATCGCCTGCGAGCTGCCTTGGTATTTGGGCTGGGTGACGCGGGCACTGAATTTGTTGAGATCTGCCATCGGGGGGGCTCCATGGTATTGCGGAATCACAGGTTGCTGATGCCGATGCCGCATAATTCTACGGCAGACCGGACAATCGAAGCGGATAACCTATACGGGATTGCAGAGTTCGCAACTGTTGGGAGGGCCGTTCACACGAAGCACGAGCGGACTGGGTTGCCAGGCTGTGTGCCACAGGCTTCCGCTACCAGTCGTCGTATTGCGAGCAACTCGTTCTGGCCGTCGGGCAGGAGGGTGCCGAGCAAGAGGCGTGCGGTGTGATTTTCCAACCAATGCATCACGAAGTCGGCTGGGATGCCGAGGCGTCGGCACGGCCAAATGAGCTTGGCGGCGACCAGGTGCTCACGATTGAACTGGTTGAACACGGAGACGGGTTGCTCATCAAACGTCGAGCGATTGACGGCACCGATGAGGGCGCCTGCCAGTATTGCTTCGACGACCAGTACTGCCTCAACGGCGTGCCGGTAGTAGCAGGAATCGGGAAGGCCCAAGGCTTGTGGCACGGCGGTCGTAACGGCATCGGCGGTTGTCCGGCTGAAAAGTTTGTAGCCGGAATGAAAGTCGGGGAACTCTTCCAGTGCTGCGGTGAATTCGAGGTGCAATGGCTGGCCGCTGGTCGTGGCGTGGTAGTGCAGGGCATCGAGCAAAACGCGATCGGCCAGCTCTTCGAGCTCACCGCGCAGCCACGCCATCGGCCGAAGGCGTGAGGCTCGACGGCCGATCACCAGCACACGATCGTTGGCAGCAGTGCGGCAGAAGTGAAGGCCGGCGCGCAGCAGGTTGGCCAGTTCATTGGCGAAATGATCGCCATCCTGATCGACAACGGCAAACCAACTCAGTTTGCTATCCGCCGATAACTCGTGCAAGCCGTTGATGATGCCCTGCAACTTCCCCTTGTTCTCGGGCGCGACAGCCAGTGACGTCCCGAACTGGCAAGCCAGCTTTTCTGCGGTGTCCGCACCGTAGGCTTTGCCATCGACACTGATGCAGATGTGCTGCGGATCGTCAACGATATCGACAAAGGCCTCGACTGTATCGGTCACCAGTGTTTCCGAAGCCGCCCGCTGCGAATTGTCGGTGAGGTATAACGGTATGACAACACCGACGTCTTGCCGCAAGATGCTGCGGGTCTCGGCACTTAGATGCGAATTGTTCATGCAGCAAAAATAACAGACCGGTGCGGATTTCGCAAGATGATTTGCGGCGCCGATTTGTCATTTCCGACAATTGCCTGAAAGCCGACCGAGCTCCCGCCTGTGTGCAGGCACCGCCGTTGGCCGAGATCAGTGCAGTAAAAATGCTGGTTTGCCACGTCGGCGCATGAGGTGACGAGGTCGCCGCTCGAATTTTCTCTTCAATCTTCCGGGGCTTCGCCGGAGGGCGCCATCTTTACAAGGCGGGGGTGAAAGGTGGCGCGGACTTTGACGAGGTCGGTTTGGTTGGCCATGACGTCATCGATATTTTTGTAGACCATAGGGACTTCGTCGAGACCGGCCGACAATAATTTGACACGCTGTTTATTGAGCAGCTTTCTTGCTTCCGCCCAGGACAGTGTTGCCTTCGCTTTTGTACGGCTCATGACGCGACCGGCGCCATGTGCTGCGGACTGTAAAGAGTCCGGGTCGCCTTTTCCTTCGACGATATATGCCGGTGATGCCATGGAACCGGGGATGATGCCGAGCACACCTTTGCCTGCTGGCGTTGCGCCTTTGCGATGGACGATGACGGTTCTGTCGTCGTGAGTTTCGATCCACGCGAAGTTGTGGTGGTTCTCGATGTCGATGAGGACTTCGGCGCCGATATTCCTGGCGACGTGCTTGTGGATGCAGTGGTGATTGGCTTCGGCGTATTTGCCCATGAGTTGCATGGCGGCCCAGTATTCGGCACCGTCGTTGCTGTCCATGTCGATCCAGGCGAGGCGCGTCAGTTCCTTTGGCAGTTCCGGATGCTGCTGTCGGGCCAGGCGGCTGTAGTAGTCGGCGACGGCGGCACCTGTGCCGCGACTGCCGCTGTGGCTGAGCAGTGCCAGGTAGTCGCCGGCATCTATATCGAAACTTTCGGCATCGTCAGTGAAATCGCCGATCTCGACGAAGTGGTTGCCGCTGCCGCTGCTGCCGAGCTGTGCCCAGGCTTTGTCCTTGTTGCCGCGGGTAACGGGAGAGACTGACCAGTCGTCATCGAGCACAGTATGCTGCCGCTTGTTCTTGAACGCGGCGCCGATGCCGAAGCGCGTTTCGTCTTCGATGGCTTTGGTCAACCGGTCATGCTCCTGGTCGAGGGCGGTGACTGGGATGTCGAGCACGGTGAGTTTCATGCGACAGGCAATATCGACACCGACGGCGTAGGGGATGACGACGTTGTCGGTTGCCAGGACGCCGCCGATCGGCAGGCCGTAGCCGAGGTGGGCATCGGGCATGAGCGCGCCGCGCACGGCGACCGGGAGTTTACAAGCGTTGCGCATCTGCTCGACCGAGTTCTTGTCGAGGTTGGCGCCGTATTGCTTGTACGGAGCACTGTCGGCTCGTGGTACGTAACCGGGGGCGGGGGCGTCGGCGACGGCACGGGCGGTTGCGCCGAGGATGGGATCGTCGAAGAAGGCCTTGGGTTCCGCGATCATCGTGGTGATACGGCGGCGCATCTCGTTTTTTCCGGTGCCAGCGGCAGCGAGCAGTCGGATGGCGTCGATGGCGAGACGGGTGGGGGCACCAGCGGGGATGCCGAGGTTGATGAGCTCGCGTTTTTTCATAGCGATTTCACGCTATCTGGCAAGCAACTCACCGACGTACTCGAGCAACTGGGCTTCGGCCTCTTCGAGGGTGACGCCGGTCTGTGTTGCTCCAGCTGCGAGGAGGTGACCGCCGCCGCCGAGTTTGTGGGCGATCTCGAGAATGGGCAGATCCGGGTTCTGCGAACGCAACGAAAAGCGAGTGACATCATCGATCTGCTGCATGCGACAGGTGATTTCGACACCGCGGATGACGCGGACACTATCGATCAGGTCCTCGGCCATCTCGCCTGTTGCACCGCAATTCTCCAGCAGGTCCGGCGTGAGCGAGAAATATACGAAGCGCCCGTCGAAAGCGAACTTGAGATTTTTGAAGACCTCGCCTTTGAGTCGCAGTAGTTCCATCGGATCGTTGAAGAACATGCTGTTCATCACTTGCGTATAGTCGGCGCCTCTGTCGAGAAGTTCGGCAGCGCAACGAAAGCTGGCGGCGGTGGTGTTGTTGAAGCGGAAGCCGCCGGTGTCCATGACCAGTCCGAGTATCAGACTGGTAGCGGCGGTGGGAGAAATCGGGTAGCCGAATTTTCCGAATATGGATGCCAGCAGTTCTGTAGTGGATGCGGACTCCGCATGGATGACGTTGACCTGGCCGAAGCGCGAGTTGTCGATGTGGTGATCGATATTGCAGCAGGGCAGGGCAATGTCGTCGAAGTTGCGGTTCGGCGGCAGTGCGAGCCGGTTTTCATTGGCGCAGTCGAGGCAGAGCAATCCGTCGAAAGCTGAGAGGTCAATATCCGCGTTACAGACCGTACCGGATACGGTATAATTTTGGTAATCCTCTGGCAGCGGTTCGGCGAGGTACGGCGTGCAGTCGATACCTTCGTTGCGGAGACAATCGGTGGCCGCGAAGACGGAACCCAGGGCCTCGCCGTCCGGTCGCAGATGTGTGGCGATCAGCAGATTGCGCCGGCCGCGGAACCAGTCGTGGGCCTGTTCGACGTCATGATCGAAGGTTTCAGGGTTGTAAGCCACTGTCCGCATCCATGTTCAGTCCGTCGAGTATTTTGTGAATCCGATCGGCCTCATCGAGGGTGGTATCGAGATGGAACTCGAGTACCGGTGTGTATTTGAGGATAACATGACGAGCCATTTCACGCTGGATGTTTTTGCGCTTTTTCAGCAGTGTCTCAAGGACGGCCTTGCGTTGGTCTTCGGTGCCGAAGATGCTGACATAAACGCGAGCGTTGTGCAGGTCGGGAGATGTTTTGACTGCGGTCACAGTGACCAGGCAATCGAAGTCGGCGCAGATCCGGCGTTCAAATATTTCGCCGAGTTCGCGCTTGAGCAGTTCATTGACGCGGGTCATACGGTCCATAAGTCACCGTTGCCGTAGTGGGAGGTGGGACACACGCTGAAATGATGCGAAAAATGATCCCGTAACAGGCGCCGCCGCCCGGCTACAGAGTAGCGCGGGATTCCTTGTATTCGTAGACCTCGATGACGTCGTCAACATCGAAGTCCGTGAAGTTGTCGAGCCTGATACCGCACTCGAAGCCCTGGCGCACTTCCTTGACGTCATCGGTGAAATGGCGCAGGGAGCTGATCGTACCATTGTAGATCAGTTCATCCTGGCGGTGTACGCGAGCATGGGCACCGACTTTGACGACCCCCTTACTGACAGTACATCCGCAAATCTTGCCGGCGTTCTTCGACATCGTGAAGACCTGCAGAATCTGGGCTCGCCCCAAGTCTTCTTCGCGGACAACCGGATCTAACATGCCTTCGAGCGAGCTGCGGATCTGTTCGATCAGTTCGTAAATGACGCTGAATAACTTGATGGTCACGCCTTCACGCTTTGCCAACTCGTTGACGCCGGGATTAACTCGGACGTGGAAGCCGATAATCAGGGCGTTGGAAGCCGCTGCAAGGATGACGTCGTTCTCAGTGATGGCGCCGACACCGCTGAGCACGAGATCGACATCGATCTTGTCGGACTGCAGCTTGCCCAGCGCCTCGATGACGGCTTCGCAAGTCCCCTGCACGTCGGAGCGGAGGATGGCCTTGAGTTCCTTACGGTTCTCCT
>CAYWQM010000021.1:15702-17424 GCA_964460215.1 uncultured Lentisphaerales bacterium | reverse complement strand
TGGTGATGCGGGACGACGTGAGCTGCTCTTTCCGGGCGTCCTCTCCACGTTCAGTCGTCAGGCGCCGGGCTTGTCGCTCATTCTTACAGCCTGCCATAACGGATCCGCTATCGGGCACGCCGGAGAGACCAACGACTTTCACGGGCATACTGGGCCCGGCAGACTCGATGCGGGTGCCGCGGCAGTCGAAAAGCGCTTTTACCTTGCCGTAGTACTGGCTGCAAATGACGATGTCACCGACTTTGATCGTGCCGTTTTTGATCAGGACATTGACGGTCGGTCCAAGGTTTGGCTCGAGCTGTGATTCCAGGACGAAGGCGCGCACGGGCAGTTTCGAGTTGCACTTCAACTCCAGCATCTCAGCCTCAAGCACGAGACGCTCGAGCAACCCGTCTACGCCTTCGCCGGTCATGGCCGAAACGTTGCAGACGCCGTACTCACCGCCCCATGGTTCTGGCAGCATGTCGTTTTGCTGCATGTTTGACAGAACCCGGTCGATGTTGGCGTTCTCCAAATCAATTTTATTGAGGGCGACGACGATTGGTACCTCGGCGGCCCGGGCATGGTTGAGTGCTTCAACTGTCTGCGGCATGAATCCATCGGTGGCGGCAACGACCAGCACGACGATGTCGGTAGAGTTGGCGCCGCGTGCCCGCATACTTGTGAAGGCTTCGTGTCCCGGGGTGTCGATCATCGTGATCTTGTTCCCCTGCCACTCGATATTGGTGGCACCGATGTGCTGGGTGATACCGCCAGCCTCACCCTCGGTGACGTTGGTCTTGCGGATGAAATCCTGCAGCGAGGTCTTGCCATGATCGACGTGGCCAAGGAAGGCTACGACGGGGGGACGTGACTCGACTTCCTCGTCGTCGAAGACGGCGTTTTCGGGTTGTTCTTCGTCCTTGGCGATGTCGGCGGACGATTTCTGCCGCTTGTCGGTGATCATCTTGAAGCCGTGCTTGTCGGCTACGCGCTGGGCCAGTGCCGTATCCAGCGTCTGGTTGATGCTGGCAAAAACGTTCATCGTCAACAATTCACGGATCAGGTCAGCCGGTTTGATGTCCATGGCCTCGGCTAGACCCTTGACGAGGATCGGCGGCTTGAGGTGGAGTTCCCGGCCTTCACCGGTTTGCTCTGGCTCAGGAGCGGTGAACACACGGGACTTAACAGACTTGTCCTGCCGTTCCTTCCGGCGGTTCTTGCTGCCTTTTCCTGAGTCCTTCGTCTTTGCCGAATCGGTAGATTTTTCTTTGGCGGATTTCGGTTCGGCTGCGGCAGGTTCCGGCTCGGACGGGGGTGCAGCGGTTTCGACGGCAGCCGCTGAGCCGTTGCCGTTCTGGAGTTGCTGGCGAATCTGCTCGGCAACCTCGTCGTCGATAGCAGTGAGATGTGACTTCACCTCGTGGCCAGCGTCGCACAGCAGTCCCACCAGTTCTTTGTTGGGGAGGCCCAACTCTTTGGCTAGGATATGTACTCGAACCCGTTCACTCATAAATGTTTTGTCGCACAAGCGTTGTTTGCTGTGCTCATCCCTCTGCTTGATTGGCCTTGTTGTCTGGCTCCGTGTCATCGCCAGATTCGTCAGTCGCCACCGCTACCGGTGCTTCTTCTTCTGCTGCCGGTGCTTCTTCTTCTGCCGCCGGTGCTTCTTCTTCTGCCGCCGGTGCTGCTTCTTCTGCTGCCGGTGCTTCTTCTTCTGCTGCCGGTGCTTCTTCTTCTGCT
>CAYWQM010000021.1:0-15692 GCA_964460215.1 uncultured Lentisphaerales bacterium | reverse complement strand
CGTGATTGGCCTTGGTGTCTGGCTCCGCGTCATCGCCAGATGCGTCTGTCGCCACCGCTTCCGGTGCTTCTTCTTCTGCTGCCGGTTCTTCTGCTGCCGGTGCTTCTTCTGCTGCCGGTTCGGTCGGCAGATTGGCAATTGTCTGCTTGATCACCCGCGCCGTTTCTTCACCGATACCTTCGATTGCGGCGAGATCTGCTTCATCGGCGGCTGCCAGTCCTTCGCTGGAAGCGTAGCCGTTTTGGATCAGGATTTCCGCCATCACCTCGTCGACCTTTAGCAATCCGGCAAGGTTAGCGATCGCCTTGGCAACCTGTTCCTCGAAGTTTGCTTCCTGCTTGTCCTCGCTCCGCTGGACTTCAATTTTCCAGCCGGTCAATTTTGCAGTCAACCGGACATTCTGGCCACGCTTGCCGATGGTTAGCGACAGCTGATCGGGGTCCACTTGAATATTGACGATGCCGGTACTTTCGTCGATCTCGATTTTGCGGACTTCGGCGGGCTGCAGGGCGTTGCTGATGAAAGTACTGTTGTTATCATCCCAGCGTACGATGTCGACTTTTTCTCCGTTGAGTTCACGGACAATCGCTTTGACGCGCGAGCCACGGCCCCCGACGCAGGCGCCGACGGGATCGACTTTCGAATCGTTGCTGTGCACGGCGATCTTGCTGCGATATCCGGGTTCCCGGGCGACGGCTTTGATGGTTACGATGCCTTCGGAAATTTCGGCTACCTCGCGCTCGAACAACTGTTGGATGACGGCCGGAGCAGAGCGTGACACGACAAGGATTGGCCCCTGACGGTCCATGTTCACTTCGATCAGTACGCAACAGATGTGGTCACCGACCTGGTAGTCTTCGTTCGGAACGCGGTCCTGATGACGGAGCACACCCTCGGCGCCCTGGAAATCGATGATGATGTCGCCTTTTTCGTAGCGGGTGATAGATCCGTACAGGATTTCCCCGACGCGCTCAGTATATTCTTCACGGATTTGCGATTTCTGTGCCTGGCGCAGGCGCTGCATGATGCCCTGTTTGGCGGTCTGGGCGGCGATCCGGCCGAAATTGCGGGGGGTCACTTCCCAGTCGACCATATCACCGATATTGACATCGGGCACTTTCCGCTGTACCTGGGTGATGGCTATCTCTTTGTTGGGATCGACGACGCGTTCGACGACTTCCAGTTCGGCTATGGCATTGATATCCCCGGTTTTGGGATCGAGTGTGACGCGCAGGCCGTTGGCTGGCCCGACGGCTCGGCGGGCAGCCGAAATGCGCGCTTACTCGATGGCCTGAGTGACAACGTCTCTATCCAAGCCACGGTCCCGCTCAAAGTAATCAAGCATCGCCACAAGTTCGTTATTCATAACGACTTAACCTCGTATAAAATAAAAAAGCGGGACAAGCCCACTTTCGCTGATTTCACCATTCGCCCCTTGAAAACTACTGCATACCAACGACTTCCAACCAATACCGCTGTCGCAAAACCAGTCAGTAGGCACGAATGCTGTAAAACAGGATGTAACCGGTGAACCTAATACATGTTGCCGACAAATACAACCATGAATCAACGCAAATTGACTTGATTTAATAGGACCTGTGCAACGCGATTTTACGATATTTGAAGCGTAGTCCGTATAAACCGTCAATCGCGGGGGCGGCGGCTGGTGGTACCGGCTTGACGGCTTCAATAGCGGGGGCGGCGGTTCCGTCGCACTTTCAGGCGAGGGCGGCGGTGAAGCGAGATTTCAGGTCGTCGACGTTTTCGAGGCCGATCGACACACGCACGAGATAGCGCGAAACACCGCTGGCTTCGGCAAATTCAAGCTCATGATAGTGTGCCAAAATCGTGTATGGGCAAATGAGCGTGTAGTTGGTGCCGAGGCTTGGGCCTTTGTTGACGCGGACGGCATCGAAAAAGCGTGGCGCACAAATGGTTTCGTTCTCGAAGATCACCGAGCAGAGGCTACCGTAGCCGCCGCCGGCGCGCCGGCAGTCGTCGTAGGCGTTATCCGTCTGGTACTTCGGATAGCAGACTCTGGCGATTTGCGGCTGTGCCTGCAGCCAGTCGCAGAAGGCTTCGCCGCTGGCGTTGAAGCGTACCATACGCTCACTGAAGTCGCGGGAATTTTCCTGGAGGCGTTCAGCGTCCTCGGCGTACAGGAAGGCGGCGTCATCGGCTTCCAGCCATGCCTTTAGTGGCTCGAAGAAGCGTTGTTGCGAATTGAGCACAAGCGATCCCGCCATGACGTCGCCGACACCGGAAAAGTGCTTGGTCAGGCTGCTGGTAACGGCATCGGCAAAGGGTAGCACAGAGACATTGGCAAAGGTCCCGATGGTATCGTCGACAACGATCGGAAAGTCGTAGCGGTCGGCAAGTGCACGGAGTCGCTGCAGGTCTGGGCTGTGTAGTGTTGGGTTGCCCGGAAACTCGCAGAACAGCCCGCCGACTTTTTCACCACCGGCCAGCAGGGTTTCCAGCTCATCGAGCTCCGCGGCATCGCCGCGGGCGAAAAAATGGGCGCCGCTGCCGAACTTCTCGAGGATTTTCAAGGTGTCGACGTAGGGGAACCCGAACTGCACAAACTTGCGTTCCGGTGCGAGCTGGTGGAGGGCTCGGAAGATTGTGAAGCCGGCTGCCATACCACTGGCATAGAGGTAAACGTCGCACGGGTCTGCGTCGATCAGTTCTCCGATGCATGAACGAATGGTGGTCAGTGCCGCAGATGCCGGCGCGGCGGTCTGCTTGGCCGTAATCGCGGCGGCGAGCCGCGAGCTGACTCCTTCTCCGGCATGCTGCCAATACTGCTTGGCGCGATCGAAGCGGGCTTCCGGGAGCCCGACCACGAAGATACCGTCGAGTTCGCGAATGTGTTCGTGTTCCGGCAGGGTGGCGTCGGTGAACTGTAGGCACCGGCGGGCAGCGTTGGCCGCGGGAAAAGCGAGGCAGCGATCGAAGCCGAATTGTCGTTCGCATTGCCGAAACAGGTTGGCGGTCAACGGGTGGAAGACGAAGCGCGGATAGCCGGCGCGCAAGGCGTCGACGACGCGTGGTTCACCCTCTTCGTAACCGACGTTGTCTTGCCACAGTGGCAGGCATACGGAAGTGGCGTGGGCCGAATCGGGGATTGGTTCGCCCAGGTCGGTGGCGTTGCACAGTGGATTCTGTAGGAGGTCGCGCATAGGTCGATTAATGGATACCGTCGTCGTACGTTTGCCAGAAGGTCTTGGTGGCGGTGGCATTGATGCTTTGCAGCTCGGCCATATTGCGCAAGACCTCGATGCCGTTGGTGATGCGGTTGCTGTTGAAAACGATCGTGCTCAGGTTGCACGATTTCAGGGGGGTGAGGTCGGTGACCATGGTTTTGGCGATGTCGAGGTGCTGCAGGGACTGGTCCGCCAGCGACCGGATGTCGCGTAGCGGCATGTCGCCGCGTCCGCCGGACAGGACAACTCGCTGGAGCGGCAGTCCGGCGAGATCTGAGATGTCGGTCAGCTTGTCGCAGTATATGGTGAGGCGTTGCAGCGGCATACCGATCAGCGGTGCCAAATCGACGTCATTGGTGCATTTGTGGACGCGCAGTTCGACTACAGGCATGCCTATGAGGAATGACAGGTCGCTGCCGGCACCGGCGAACAGTTTGACTTCACAATGGTATTCGCCCTTGCGATTGATCGAGTAATTGTCATTGGGCAGCGTTGTTTTCATATACGACTTCAGCACATGGATACGCCATTTTGCGTTTGCCCGGATAGTCTGGCATATATCGCGCAGTCGCATACGCACTTCGGGGTCCTTGATGTTGCGGGCGTTTTCGAGCCTGGGAACAGCGATCATGCCCAGGCTTTCCAGGGTGTTTTGAGCGCTTTCACGGTCATTGAATTGTTTGGCGCCAAGTTGTCTGACCAGGTTGTTGATTTCGCGGTTACTGGCGACTCCGAAAGGCTGTAGCTCGTCGAGGTCGATAACATCCGGGATTTGGGAATCGCTATGTGTTTGCCGTGGTTCGTCCGCAGCGACGACGAAGGCAAGAAGTAAAATTGTGACAGCATGCAGAATTCGATTCATGCAGAAACATACCACGTAATGCGGCGCCCGCGACAACCGTCAGTTCTGTACGAAGCAAAGTACTTTTTCGAAATCGCCCTGTTTTAGCTCATCGCGATGAATCCAGAAATAGATGGCGCCGCGGTTCCGCGAAATGCGTTTGGAATCGCACTGCAGCAGCAGGACCCAGTTGTCCACATCCTGGCGTGCCTGCTTCATGGCGGCATCGAAATCGCTGTCGGAGACGCTTTCCGGGATATGATCCGGCCACGTTTTACGGATAAAACACTCGACCTGCATCGGCCATTGCACCTCCAGGGGATGGCCGAGCATGCGGTCGTCCGATGCGGTTTCCATGTTCCGGCCGACGAATTGTTCGTACCAGGGTCGCGCAATGCGTTCAACATAGGCGTCGCGCATCTCCACCGGCATCCCCATCTGGTCGAGGGCATGCGAGTGAGGTCCCGGCAACGTACGCTCCCGAACAAACTCGATGCGCTGCGCCACGGCTTTACATTCGTCGAGTATACCGTCCGGCCGAGTGGCCGGTTGAAGTGTTGTGGTGTCGGCGACATAGCGGACTTCCCACCATGAGGTTCCTCCCGTTGGCAAGATGTCGGGGCCGTAGAAGAAGTAAAGGATGCCCTGCGGCGGCAGGTCACTGTGGAAATCGGCGAATTCCGCAAGGTTGATCTGCGCGAGGAAGCACATTGGCTCGACACCGTCGACTAATGGCCAGGCGAAATCGGTGGGCACGTCCGGCAGCCCGCCGAACCTGCTGTTTGCCGGTGCGAGCCGGTCGGCGGTGATCAACCGCAGCCCTGGGCGGACAGCGTGGCGCAGAGCATCTTCGAACCCGTCGAGACCGGCGTCGCGGATCAGCGTTTCCTCGAAGGGCAATGCCGGGTCAATCGGCGTCTCGGCGGTGGCGGTTTTCGCCGGTGCGTCTGTCGGTGAGGCGGTTGGCACGTCCCGGCCGCAGGAGATTGCAAGTGCGGCGATGGTGAGTATCAGAGCACCGGCTTTCATGGGCTTGGTGAATGGAAATCGTTGAGCTAGGCGCAAGTGCTGGTCACTACGTTATCTGGCTTTTTTGAAGAGGTGCCGACGCTCGGCTTTTTTACGATCGCCGTTGTCGGTCCAGAAATCGACGAAGTCCTCGGTGAGCTGGTCGAAATCGATGATATTCGCCACTGCCTGGTTGGTTGAGCCGCGGTTGCCGCGTTGCTGCACGACAGTCTCGATCACGGCTGGGCAGAGGGCGGCGTAGTTGGTATCCTTGTACAGGTGTGTAGCTTTGCGCAGAAAGTAGACGAGCCCCCAGGCCAGGGCATAGTTCTCGTCTCGTTGTCGTTCGGCTGCGGGGCCGGATTGTCCATATCTGTAGAATGTGCGGGCGTCCATTTGCAGCAGCCCTCGCAGGTTGGGCGGCTGCCGGCGATCGAGGATGGCTTCGAGCACCCGCGCGCGTGTTTCGTTTTCGATGACCTGAATGACCTTGCTGCGGCGATTGATGCGGCAGGTTTCGAAGAAGGCAGCATGCCCCTCGTTGAACCAGATCGGCGGATCGATGTGATCGAGGGCGTAGAAGAGATACTGGTGGAAGGCTTCGTGATAAACGACCTGGAGCATCGACTTGCGTTTGAGTTTCTTGTTGGTGTGCGCCACCGGTGAAATGACCAACTCCTTTTTTGCAGGCATCCAGACGCCACCGGACCACTCGACGTTCTTGTCAACGTAGTTGACGTAATCACTGCGGTTGTGGAAGACACGGATGACGCTGACTTCCTCGATATTTTTTAGCGGCGGGAACAGGTGGGCGTATGCATCGCGCATGATCTCGATGTCCCGCTGGATTTCCAACGTCAGACGCCGATCCTTGCGGGTCATGTCCGAGGCCAGCACATAGTTCGGTGTTTGGACATACCACCAGCCGTCGAGGTTTTTGATGTTCTCGATGACGCGCCGACGTGTTGCCTCGTACTGGTTGCTATGATCCTGGTCAACTTTGGACTTGTCCTGAAACCTCGTCTGCTGCCGGTCGCGCGAGACCGCTTCGACGGTCGTGATACTGTTTACGCAGCGTATGATGCTGCGTTCGAGGTTGGTGAACCTGGCGGGCGCGTTGATGTCGAAGAGGATGAAAATGCGTCGTTCGTCGAGTTTGACGATGAATGCATGAGCGTCGCTGCTTGTGAAGTTGACAGCGAGGTACGGGTGTTTGATTTTGAACCCCTTGCGGGTGATCGTCTGGACGCGGGCGCCGCTGAAATATTCGATCCAGCGTTCCTGTTCCTCGTCATTCCAGTCTGGCAGTAGAGCGCTACTCGCTTTTTCGTAATCCTCGGCAGTGATATGTTCGTTGTTGATCAACGGCAATCTGGTCAGGACATTGCAGGTGAGTTCACCGACGGTGATGCGGCCGTCGTTACTTTTGAATACCGCCAGTTGTTGATCGCGCAGCCAGAGTTCGCGGGGGTCGTAGGCTTCGAAGCGTTCGCTGGTCGCACGGCTACGATAACCGTGTGTCGTCGGCATGGGCAGCGGACTGTTGACAAAGCCGGTTAACGGTCTCACTTTGAGCCCGGCAGCGTCCAGCGTAACGTACCGCTCCAGAGTCAGCCGTTCCGCTGCCAGTGGCAGGGTCATGGCCAGGAAAAAAGCGAGTTGCAGCGTCCAAGATCTATAAGTCGTGATCATAACCAAGAGTCGACTACTCCGTTGAAAGTTGACGAAACAGTACCGGCAAAACCGGGTAAACCCAAGCAACGTCTCGTGACGTTTTTGTGTGCCTGGGTGCTGCTCTGCCCATGCGGCGCCTATGCGTTCCTCGGTGATGCCCCCTTGATCGCGGCAATTGCCGCCGGTGTGCTGCTGCTCTCGACAGTAATCCGCCGCCCGGTGGCACTCACCGTCCGTGCCGTCGTCTATTCCCTGACCATCGCCTTCATCGGGACAGTGATTCTCGATCTGATGTACCCGGTGGACGGTGATCGATTCTTCATGCCGCTGCCGACGGAGGTTGTTTTTCCGTTCCTGATCACGGTTGGTGTGTGCGCGACGTTCCTGCCTCAGACACCCCAGGTGCTCGGCACGATCCTGACATGCTCGGTGTGCGGACTGATGATCCAGGGCAGCTGTCTGAATGATCCGGTCAATGTCCGGATGGTTGTTGAGACACCACCGTGGAACAGCCGGTTCTTTATCTTTGGCATTTTTCTAGCCGTTCAAATGGCGGCGTTCCTGCCGCTGCTGAACAATGCCATGCCATTGGTTCGACGCCCATCTTCGAAGCGGCCGCGCTGGGTCTGGCGCTTGGCGGTTTGGAGCTTGTCGACTGCACTCCTGGCGTCGCTGATTGCTGCCAATTGCGTGTTTGTCGTCAAATACTACCGGCTTGTAGAAGCGGCGGCCGATCCATTCGTGCAGATGCTCATCGGTCGCGGTTCACGCACCGTTGTGTTCACCGGCAACGTTGATTTGAACCGGACGATCAGCAGTTTCGTCACAGAGCACGAGAACCAGATTGTATTGAGGGCCCGTTCCGAACAGGCACCGGGTTACCTGCGCGGTTTCTGCTACCATGCGTACGCCGAGGGGCGTTGGGCACTGGTAGACTCGGCATCGCCGCTGGAATCGAACCTCAGCGCTGGCGGGGCGAGCCGGTTGTTCCGCTACCCGGGTGTCGCCGCCGCCGACGGTGGTGCCAGGATCGACATTTTTCCGTCGGCTAATTTCCGTAGCGACGCGCTGCTGGCCACCGGCAACACGGCCAGTGTTGAACTGATTGCGGACGCGTTGCTGACTAACCGCGAAGGCGTTTTGCAGCCGCGTGAATGGGAGGAGGCGGGCGGCTATTCTCTCAATGTCCCGACAATCGTGCAGCACGTCGCCTTCAATCATGCGACACGACCCGTGTCAGAGCGTGACCTGCAACCCTACCTGCGTGTTCCCGAACTGCTCCGCCAGCCGCTGCAGCAGAAAGCTGAGCGAATCTTTGCAGGGGCGCAGACAGATCTGGAGCAGGTGCGTCGGATCGAGTCTTACTTGACCAGGGACTTCGACTACCAGCTCGGGGTGCAGCTGCCGGCTGGCCAGGACCCGATCATCGGTTTCCTTGACACGGCGAAAGCGGGCCACTGCGAACTGTTTGCCAGCGCGGCGGTTCTCCTGCTGCGCAGTCATGGCGTGCCGAGCCGATACGTGACCGGCTTCGTATGTCTGGAAGCGCATCCACTCGCCGGCTACTGGATCGCCCGGACCGGCGACTGCCATGCCTGGGCGGAAGCGTATCTGCGCGAGGAGGGGCGCTGGATTCTCGTCGAGCCGACGCCGGCGAGCGGCATACCGCTGGGCACTGATCGGACCGGTGCGTGGGATGCTGTCTCCGAGAGTTTCCGGGCGCTGTGGACGGATGTTTTTACCAATATCAAACGTGGCTATTTTGCAACAGCGATCGTTGCGGTCTTGAGCGGTATCGGCAGGGGCGTTGCCTGGGCTTTCTGGTATGGTCCATGGTATGTTGCCTGGCCGTTGCTGGTTATCGCTGCCATCCTGCTGCTGCGATGGCACCGGCGGCGCCGCCCGCGGCAGCCAAAGGATGCGTGGGTCCGCGAGTTGCAGCGGGTGCGATTGCGCCTCGAGCATTTCATGGCCCGGCATCATGTCCACCGGCAACACGGGATGACTATCGGTGACTTCATTCGCAGGATCGATGATGCCAAGGTACCTTATGGCAGCGAACTGGCGGTGCTGCTTACTGAATACGAGGCGTTGCGCTATGCACCATCACCGCCCAGCCCGGAAACTATCGACAGTTACGCCAGGCGCGTTATCGCCTGGATATCGGGACATTGACAGGCAGATCTTGGCGTCACGCGCCGCCGAGTTCAACCCACGGTTGAGATGAAACTGAGATTTTTAGACGGGCCATTTGCCGGACGTGTTGTTGATTTGCGCAGCGACACCACGTCTATCGGGCGCGAAGCTGACTGCGATATTGTCCTCAACGAGGATGGCGTGTCTCGGCACCATGCCCGCATTCTGCGCGACGGCGACGATTTCGTGCTGGAAGACCTTGACAGCCGGAATGGCGTGCGGGTCAATGGTCAACGCATCAAAAAGTCGCAGACCCTGAAATCGCAGGACCGTATCGGTATCAGCTCGGGTGTCCTTCTATTCATTGCCGACGATGCTGTTCAAGCGATGGAAAAAAAGGTGCCGCCGCAGATCGCCAGCTCCAAATCTGGCAGCACTGCACCGCAACCAAGGAGTAACGGTCCAGTCTACGCGGGCGTAGCCGTTGTCATTGTTGCAATCGTGTTGCTGGTGATCTGGCCGGAGGGACAGCAGTCGCCGGCAAAGCCGACCGAGTCGGGACCTGATGTTGCCGACGTGCATTCGACAACCGAAACGGCCGGCTCCGACATCAGTGAACCGCGAACACCGCGCGAGGTCGATACGGCCAGCGGCGGCGATCTGCGTGGCACCGGTCCTACTGACACCCGGCCGCAGCTCGGGCACTATCTTTTGAAGACCTTGCCGCCGGGTGCCGACGTCATTCTCAACGAGCGTTCTGAAGGGCTGACGCCGCTGCTGCTGCAGCGGTTGCCGGCCGGCAGTCACAGGGTCCGTCTGGAGAAGTCCGGGTACCGACCAATGCAGCGGGTGATTTTCATACCTCAGACCGATCGCAGCTTCGACCACCCTTTCGAACTGACGCAGGAGAGCGGCACCTGCCTGATCAGCAGCAAACCTACTGGTGCTGCTGTCATGCTTGGCGGTCAGTTGCTCGGTCGCACACCCTATGCGCTATCGGGCTTTGATCCGGGAGAATATGAACTGCGAGTAGTGCAGTTCGGGTACGAGATTCACACCGAGCGCGTAATAATCAGCAGCCACCGCGCCACATCAATGCACGCGGACCTGAAGCCGAATTTGGGCACCGTGCAGGTTGTCACGTTGCCGGCGCCGGCCCGGGTGTTTATCGATGGGCACCTGCATGGCCTGAGTGAACCCGCGCAGAGCGGCGACCGGCGCTCACGGCCGTTGCGCATCGAGGGGCTCAAGGCAGGCGATTACAGCGTGCACATGGAATACGGCGGCAAGAAATCGGCCGCGAAGAAAGTCAGGATCGTGTCCGGCGTTATGGGGTTGGTACGCGTCACCGTCTGGTCGCCGGATACAGAAGTGACACTTATCGACGGTACAGTCGTGCGTGGCATGCTCAAGCGCCTCAACGGCCACGGTGATCTGCTGGTCGCGACTTCGGCGTCGCAGGACGTGACGATCGTCGCGACGCGCGTGAAGGGCATACGCGAGATCGTTGCCGAGGAGGAACAGGAGGAAGACGAACGCCGGGACAATTTCTAATTGGACCTTTCAGCGGTTAACAGCTTTCTGTTCGATCTCGACGGTACACTCGTTGACAGCGTTCCCGATCTGGCGGCAAATATTGACCGTACGCTGCTGGCCATGGGCCGACCGCCGGCGGGTGTTAGGCATGTGCGTCGATGGATTGGCAACGGTCTTGACCGTTTGCTGAACCGCGCATTGACCGGCGACATGGATGGTGTAGCGAACCGGGAGACCTTGGCGCGGGCACGCCAGCTGTTTGAAGACTATTACGGTCGCTTTATCTGCGAAGAAAGCCGCCTGTACGATGGTGCGACCGAGTTGCTGCAAGCGCTGCAGGCGCGGCATGCGAAGATGGCGATCGTCAGCAACAAACCCACAGCACTAACGGTCCGGCTGCTGGAGTTGCTGGGGATCCTCGATTGTTTCGAAACTGTCGTCGGCGGTGGCGACACGGCGTTATTAAAACCAGATCCGTCACCATTACTGGCAGCGCTGCAACGGCTCGACCGGCCGGCGGCGACGGCGTTGATGGTTGGTGATTCGATCAACGACATCAAAGCTGCGCAGGCGGCGGGAGTTTCCTGTGTCGCTGTGAGTTTCGGGTATAACCATGGTAGTGACATCCGCGTCGCCAATGCCGATCTGGTGATTGATTCGCTGCACGAGCTGACGGCTTTGTTGTCGAGCCCGTGAAATGTTCGCGGCGGTTCCGGATTTTTTCACCCGGCCCCAGTGCCATTTTATTGTGAACGTGTATCTTGCAGTCGATCAATCACAGGAGAGGGACAAATGGTAGAGATCAACATCGTATACGAAGGCGGCTTGCGCTGTCGCGCGCAGCACGGCCCCTCAGACACGGAACTGGTCACCGATGCACCAGTTGACAACCACGGCAAAGGCGAGAGTTTTTCGCCGACCGATCTCGTCGCAACGGCGCTGGGCACCTGTGTGGCGACGATCATGGGCATTTTGGCGGAACGCCATGATATCGATCTCACCGGCATGCAGATCACGGTGGAGAAGGAGATGGTGACGGAACCGGTGCGCCGGATTGGTCGACTGCCGGTGACCGTGCGGGTGCCGGGCCAGGTGTCAGACGAAGATCGCAAGCGTCTTGAAAACGGCGCCCACACCTGTCCGGTGCATAAGAGTATTCATCCGGACATTGACGCGCCGATCACGTTTCTCTACGACTGACACCCGACGATCGTGAGAGGCAAGTCACCACTGTTTTTGCAATGTTCACGGTGCTGACTATCTTTGCCACGTTCAGCGGATAATCTTGGTTGAGAGCGGCTGCCTATTTGAACCTGAGCCTGTTGTTCAATCTTCAGCGTAATTCACAATGCAGGGAACTGAATGGAAAAAGTGATTATAATCGGCTCCGGCCCGGCTGGGTTCACAGCGGCGCTGTATGCCGCCCGCGCAGATCTGGCACCGGTCGTTTTCGAAGGCTTCATGTCCGGCGGGATGCCGGGTGGTCAGCTCATGACAACGACGGAAGTGGAGAACTATCCCGGCTTTCCCGATGGTGGCATTTCCGGACCCGACCTAATGGTGAAGTTTCGGGCGCAGGCGCAGGAGTTTGGCGCAACCTGCTATCAGGAGGATGTCGATTCGATCGACTTTTCGTCGACGTCGTTCAAAGTGAAAGCAGACAGTCACGAGTTGGAAGCCCACGCCCTGATCATCGCGACCGGCGCCACTGCCCGTCGCATGCACGTGCCCTCGGAAGAGAAATTGTGGAGCCGTGGGATGAGCGCTTGCGCGGTGTGTGACGGGGCTCTGCCTATTTTTCGCGACCAACCCCTGGTGGTCATCGGCGGCGGTGATTCCGCGGTCGAAGAAGCGACGTTTCTCACGAAGTTTGCGTCGAAAGTTTATCTGGTACACCGGCGTGACCAGTTGCGCGCCAGCAAGATCATGCAGCAGCGCGCTTTGGAAAACAAGAAGCTTGAGATTGTCTGGAACTCGGTTCTGGTCGATGCCGAGGGGGACTCGATGGTCAGCGGTGCGACTGTACGCAATGTTGTCACTGATGAAATCAGTTCGATTGCCTGTGCCGGAATTTTTTACGCTATTGGCCACGATCCGAACACTGGCTTTCTCGACGGCGCGCTGGAGACGGACGAACAAGGGTACATCGTTGTGAAGCCCGGGCGGACTTACACCTCTGTAGACGGCGTGTTCGCCTGCGGCGATGTCGTCGATAAAGTGTATCGTCAGGCGGTCACGGCGGCCGGCACCGGATGCGCCGCGGCCTTGGACGCTGAGCGTTGGCTCAGCGAGAAGGGTATCGAATAACCATCAACCGGTAAACGACAATGAGACGCATAGCACTGATCATCAGTCTGGCACTGGCGGGTGCGCTGCAAGCGCAGATCGATGAGGACTGGCCCGGAATCGATGAGATGCCGGCGCTACAATCGTTTCTGACGGAACTCATGGAAAGCGATCCGGAGGCCTACGACACGCTGACCGAGGTACGCCAGGGGGATAAGCCTAAAGCAACCTATGTCCAGATCAGGGACGTTGTCAGCGACAGCAGCGAATCCGACAAGGTTCAACGTCAGATTCTTCAGGAAACGGTTGCTTATCTGAGCAACCGCGACGGCATGGCAAATACAATGGCTGCCGGTTCGACGACTACCTGGGACTTCCTCTACAACAGCATCATCGATGAGCTTGATGACCTGAACGACAGCTATCTGGCGATCGACCGGAACCTAGATGCCAGGGTGCAGCAATACCATGCGGCGGGTGATGATGCAGCTCGCGAAGCCGCCATATCGGGCTTGCGAAAGGCGATCCACACCGCCTTCGACGAGCGACTCGAGGCGCAAAACAAGCACTTCGGGAGGATTGCCAGAGTCATCAGCAACGCGGACCGCAACAAACGTCAACAGGCTCAGTTCAAGGACCGGGTCTGCGAGAAGCACTTGGAATATTTGCTTACCGACCCGCGATTGCGGTGGTAGAATTAAAGATATGACTGGGGAGCAAACCTGTCTCTTCGGCCTCGACGGTTTCACCGTGTTCACGGCTGGGTGAAGCCGCAGCAGATTGTGGCGGCCAACGCCGAGCAAACGATCAGAGCATCATCTGGAGAAATGTCGCCGGTCAGCTCCGCTCGCCGGTGACTTCAGTGTCCAGGAACACCCGGCTGCCGATCGATCGCTGCTGCCCCTGATACTTGCCGGCATAGGGCTTGGCGGCCGGCTGGTCCATAAAGCAGAACACCAGTTGGCAGATTCGCCGGCCTGCCTTCAGACGGATCGGCAGGGAATTGGCGTTGTATAGCTCGAGTGTAATGCGCCCCTCGAAACCGGGATCCACCCAACCGGCGTTCTGAATGAACAGCCCGATGCGCCCGATCGAGCTGCGGCCCTCGACAAACGCCGTGATGTTGTTTGGCAGTCGGATGTACTCCGCTGTCGTCGCCAACAGAAACGAATGCGGCGGCAGCGTGATGCTGTCACCTTCGATTTCGCGATAGATGATCTCACTGTCCAGTGTCAGGATTCCCATTTCCCGGTCTTCAACGACCAGATAGTGATCACCCAGCCGGCAGTCGATCGATGCTGGCTGGATAGAGTCCTTATCGAGCGGGTCGATAGCGAGCTCACCGGATTCGATCATTGCGTTCAGGGTTTGGTCAGAGAGGATCATGTGGGAGGTTTCAGGTTTTAGGTTTCAGACGTCAGACGAGTGTGGCGGGGGTGAATCATTCTTCTCTTTTCCTATCGTTTGCTGGCTCTACTTCACAACGATATTGACCAGACGACCCGGCACGCAGATGATTTTGACAACATTCTGCGCACCAATGGCAGTCTGCACGTCGGCATTGGCCAATGCCGTTGCTTCCATGTCCGGCGGTGCCAGGTCCGGCGCCATCATCAGCCGCGTTACAGGCTTGCCCTAGAGCTGGACAAGGATCTCGATCTCGTCGACCTTGAGATGGCCCTCGTCGTATTCCGGCCAAGGCTCGTAAGCCAGCGTGTCGTTGTGACCGAGTCGCTCCCAGAGCTCCTCGGCAATATGCGGCGCCAGCGGTGCCAGCATCACGACGAAGGTCTCGATCGCGGTGCGATTCCGCGCCGGCGCCTTGCCGAATTCATTGACGAATACCATCAGCTGCGAAATCGCCGTGTTGAAGTCGAGCGACTCGTAATCTTCACCGACCTTCTTGACGGTCGCATGCAGCGTGCGCTGCAGTTCCGGTGTCAGCGGTTCGTCGTTGATCTCCGCTGCGAGCTCACCGTTCTGTCCGATCAACATGCGCCAAGCCTTATGCAGGAAGCGATGGACCCCCTCGACATTGCTGGTGTCCCAGGGCTTGACCGCCTCCAGCGGGCCCATGAACATTTCGTAGAGCCGCAGTGTGTCAGCGCCGTATGCCTCGACGATATCGTCGGGGTTGACGACATTCTTCAACGCCTTGGACATCTTGGCGGGGAACTGCTCCAGCTCCTCGCCGGTGTTCTTGTGGAAATGCTTGTGGTCCCGGTCCTCGACCTGGTCGTTGGGCACCAGCACGCCGCGGGCGTCGCGGTACCCGAGTCCGAGGATCATGCCTTGGTTGATCAGCCGCTGGAACGGTTCCTTGCTGCTGACATGGCCCAGGTCAAACAGGACCTTGTGCCAGAAGCGGGCATAGAGCAGGTGCAGGACGGCATGCTCGGCACCGCCGACGTAGAGGTCGACCGGCATCCAGTACTTTTCCTTTTCCGGGGACCAGGCTGCCGTCTCGTTACACGGATCGATGTAGCGCAGATAGTACCAGCACGAGCCGGCCCACTGCGGCATGGTGTGGGTCTCGCGCCGGCCTTTTTGCCCAGTTTCGGGGTCGGTATAGTTGAGCCAGTCACCGGCCTTTGCCAGTGGTGATTCACCGCTGCCGCTCGGCTTGAAGTCCTCGACCTCAGGCAGTTCGAGAGGCAGTTCGTCCTCGTCGAGCAGCCGGATTTCACCATCCTCCATGAGCACCAGCGGAAACGGCTCGCCCCAATACCGCTGCCGGCTGAACAGCCAGTCGCGCAGCTTGTAGTTGACCGTTGCTTTGCCGATTCCCTCGGCCTCGAGCCAGTCGATTGTCGTCTTTTTCGCGGTGACGACGGCGAGTCCATTGATATCGAGGCCGTGATCATTGGCGTAACGGATGGATTTACCGTCGCCGGTCCAGCACGCTTTGCCGGCAAGCACGTCGGCAACGTCGAGATCGGCGGCGGCCAGGGCAGCGGCTTCCGGCTCGAGGATGCAGCGGATCTCGATTCCGAACTTTTCGGCAA
>CAYWQM010000020.1:7206-56871 GCA_964460215.1 uncultured Lentisphaerales bacterium | reverse complement strand
ACCCACTTTGAAAATGCAGAGAATTTCGCTCAGCTTCTAACTGACTGGATCTGAAAGCCGTCCA
Organism: uncultured Lentisphaerales bacterium; assembly: GCA_964460215.1. Classification (GTDB taxonomy): domain Bacteria; phylum Verrucomicrobiota; class Lentisphaeria; order JABSQK01; family CAJWLW01; genus CAJWLW01. The sequence goes on along the minus strand of CAYWQM010000020.1, from coordinate 56,807 downwards.
AGTCGCCATCAGAAGTCGCGTGGAACAGTCGCTCCGGCATGATGACTTCCCCTTGGTACTGTGGCGTGGACTTATCGTAGCCTGTCGGTGTTCCTGGAGCGTGTAACCGTGAAATCCGTTTTCCGGTATTTGGCACGCAGGGCAGACAAAGATTGCAATAGTCCCCGGCTGTGGCCATAATACCCACTTCGAACCTGTGGAACATTGCGCAAACTTCCTTAACCAACGACTGGATCCACGATGAGCAACATTGAATGGACAAGCGCCGGCGAATACAGCGATATTCTCTACGAAAAGACCGGAGGCATCGCCAAAATCACAATCAACCGGCCGGAAGTACGTAACGCCTTTCGCCCGCAAACGGTGCATCAGATGCGCGAGGCCCTGCAGGAAGCCCGCGATGACTCTGTCATCGGCGGCGTTATCCTCTCCGGGCAAGGCGAAAAAGCCTTCTGCTCCGGCGGCGACCAGAAGATCCGCGGCGACGCAGGTTACAAGGACAACGACGGCCACGAACGCCTGAATGTCCTTGATTTCCAACGCGAAATCCGCACCTGCCCGATACCCGTGATTGCCATGGTGGCGGGATACGCCATCGGCGGCGGTCACGTGTTGCATCTGATGTGCGACCTGACAATCGCCGCCGACAATGCCCGCTTCGGCCAGACCGGTCCGAAAGTCGGCTCGTTCGACGGCGGCTACGGCGCCAGTTACATGGCACGGATAGTCGGCCAGAAAAAGGCAAGAGAGATCTGGTATCTGTGCCGCCAGTACGACGCGCAACAGGCACTGGACATGGGGCTGGTCAATACGGTCGTGCCCTATGATCAGCTCGAACAGGAAACGGTGCAGTGGTGCCGTGAAATCCTGGCCAACTCGCCGATAGCGATTCGCTGTCTCAAGTCAGCACTCAACGCCGACTGTGACGGTCAGGCCGGTCTGCAGGAGCTCGCCGGCAATGCCACCATGCTGTTTTATATGACCGAGGAAGGCCAGGAAGGACGCAACGCTTTCGTCGAAAAGCGCCCGCCCGACTTCTCCAAGTATCCAAAGCGTCCGTGACAACTGTCGCACAACCGCCGGCCGCCCGCAGCAGGCTCGGCGTCTGGCTCATGGCGACCCGTCCGAAGACTCTCTGGGCCGGGATCGTGCCCGTGATGATGGGTACGGCGATGGCTTACGAGCTCGGCCAGCTGCACATCACCTCGGCAGTGTGCTGCCTGTTCGTCGCGATGGCGATGCAGATCGGTGCGAACTTCGCAAACGACTACTTCGACTTCATCAACGCCGTTGACGACCCCGATCGCCTCGGACCGCTGCGCGCCACCCAGGCGGGATTGATTGCGCCGCAAACCATGCGGCGGGCGTTTATTCTGACCTTCGCCCTGGCCGGCGGCCTGAGCCTCTACCTGTGCTATCGCGGTGGGCCATGGCTGGCGGTGGTCGCGGCGCTGGCGATCGCCGCCGGCATCCTATACACTGCCGGGCCGCTGCCTTTGGGCTATATCGGTCTGGGCGACCTGTTTGCTTTCATCTTCTTCGGTCCGGTCGCGACCGCCGGCACGTTCTACATGCAGACACTGCAACTGCCGGTAGCGGCAATCGTCGCCGGCATCGGTCCCGGTCTGTTCTCGGTGGCAATGATCACTGTCAACAATCTGCGTGACGTCGACGGCGACCGAGAGAAAGGCAAACGCACGATGGCGGTGCTGCTCGGCCCGGGCTTTGCGAAGTGGGAATACGTCACGGCACTGACGGGTGCCTGCCTGGTCCCCGTCGCCCTGTGCATGATGACCGGCGCGAACCACGCCGCGATGATCTCTGCTGTCGTGTTGCTGGCGGCACTGCCGAGCATCGGCAAAGTGTTCCATGAACGCGGCACGCCGCTCAATCAGGTCCTGGCGACAACCGGTAAACTGCAGTTGCTCTACGCCGTGCTTTTCGTGATCGGCTGGAACTGGTAGGCGCCGTCGTTCAGCGTTGCCGTTTCTTCCTGAGCTCGATAGCCTGGCGCAGCAAGTCGGCGCGGCGCGGATTTATCTCAGCCACCAGCGCGATCGATTTGCGGGCTTCGTCGTACCTTCTAAGTTCAATATAGCAATCCGCCAGCAACGCTTCCGATTCAACGTCGAGGGTGGCGTATTCCTTCGCCTTCAAGAACTTCTCAATTGCCCTGCCATAACCCGGGTACTTTCTTGTTCCGGCTGCGTACATCGCGATTCCCAGGTGCATGTATGCCTGACCGACTTTGTCGCGCCCGGCGTTTTTCGCATCAGGGTACTTCGCCCAGCACGCCTCATAGGCATCGCTGCTCTCCTGCCATTTCGCGCTGCTGTACAGCTCGTGGATATTGTTGAGTTCTTCGGCGCGGGCCTTGTCATCTTGTGTACTCTGATAGTACGTCCAGCCGCCATAGCAGACCGCGATGAGAATCGCCAGCTTGATCAGTGTCCACAAAGCTTTCATAACAGCTCGATCCGTGGTTGGGGTTGCAACAAGCTCTACAACATACCTTCATCGCGCATCCAGTCCACCGCCCGCGCCATGGTCTGTTCCGGCGTATAGCGCGGCTCATAACCGAGCTTCGAGCGCAGTGGCGATATGTCCGGACACATATCTGCACTGATGTGAAAATTCGTGCCAACCCCCGGCACGCGCTCAGTCGAGGACTGTTCCCATCTCTGCCAGTCGATGGGGATTTCGACCCCGTAGATGTCGCCGTACGTAGCGATGAACTGCGGCGCAGTCAACGCGTAAGCAGCACCGACGTTGAAAATTTCTCCGTCCGCGGCATCGCGATTGGTTGCTGCCAGGGCGAACGCCTGGGCGATGTCTTCGGCATCGCATGGCCCGACCAGATTGCTGCCGGGCGCCGGCAGCGGCACCGGCTCACCACGCTGATGCGACTTGTGTACGTCAAGGCTGCGACCGCCCCGACCTTCCAGAGGAATTTTGCGAGGTCCGCAAATGTTCGGCGGCATGATGGCGGTGAAAGAGATGCCATCTTTGGCCGCCTGCACCTGTAGCTGCTGCATCTCCTCATAGCGCTTCGCATAGCCTTCGAACGGGCAAGGCGTCTGAGCCTCAGCCGGGGTCGGCACCGAGCGCGGTTCACCGAGCATCCAGATAGAGCCGCACAGGATGAAGTGGCCGCATGCTGGTTTGACCGTGGCGTAGACGTCGGGAGCAGCGTGGCCGAGAATGTCGATGACGACCTCGGCGCCCTGTCCTCCCAGGCACTCCGCCCAGCCGTCGCTACCGTACGAGCAGGTTATCGCCGTAATCCGGTCCCAACCGTCGTCTTGCGGCAACGGTATCCGACCGGAGGTGATTACCGTGATGTCGTGCCCCTCCGCCAACAGCATGTTGACCAGGTTTCGGCCGATATGACCGGTACCGCCGATGATACAGATTTTCATGTCGCTTCCTGTGGTTTGCGGAACGTACCCGCCGTTTTGATATGCTGTATGTGCAATTGAATTGTGACCATCATGCCCGGCTCTACAATACACCCAGTCGGCAGTCCGCCCAGCGTCCACGCCAAGAGCGGGAAAATCAAACGTGATGCAGCAATCAGCGTTTTCCCGGCATGCTGCGTTCCGCAACTTCGTCACTCATGCCGGATCTCTGTGAGATCCTGATTCAAATCAACTCGCCCGCATAACCGAAACAACGTGACAGCAGCAAAATCGCCACGATGACGCCGTTGAAGACCGCATGGGTCATGATTGGCAGCCACAGGCTGCCGCTGTCGCGCAACTGCCGCTGCAATATCAGCCCCAGAACAAACAGTGCCGGCACATTCTCCACAATACCGTGGACCGTGGCAAAGATCAGCGCCGTCATCACGGTCGCCGGGGCCCAAGACAGGCGCGCTGAAAGGGCACCATGCAGGACGGCGCGAAACAGCAGTTCTTCGCAGACCGGCGCGATGACGACGGCGCCGAGAATCAACACTGCGACCGTGCCCGGACCACCGGCAGCGAGCATCTTCAATATCGGATTGGGCGTAGGTTCCCAGCCCGACAACCCCAGCACGAACAGCATCAAGACATTGATTGAAAGCACCAGCGGCGTGACAACAAACACGATCCGCAAACCACTGCCGCCCAAACCGGATGGGCGCTGATCAAGATGCACGGCGGCACAGCGCTCGCCAGCTCCTACCTGACTGCGCATCACCAGCACGGCAGCAACAGCAGGACCGATCTGCATACTGAAAAACCCGAGGACCAACACGGCTACGGATGGCGCGCCGGGCAGCATCTGCTGCGATAGCAGCATCAGCACCAACCCACTGAGTACCGCAAGGCACAGTGCCGGGAAGTGCCAGCGGACAGACGCCCCCCGGCCGGGTGCCGGCGACGTCGCATATGCGTTGTCCGGTTCAGTCGCCATATGAAATGGATGCCTGCCGAAGAATCATGAACTGCCTCGCACCGTTGTCTCCCGGCAACTGAAACACCGGACTGACCGTGGACGTCAGTTTATACTTGGCGGCCTCACGCGCTGTTGTCTGCGATTCCGCCGCTATGGCATCGGGCGTCCGGTAATTCACCAGGGCCCCGCCCGGTCGCAACAGTCGCCGGCACTCGCCAATCAGTGCGCCGCTGTCGCTGACGGCTCGGGCCAGCACGCAGCCATACCCCGCAGCATGCGCGGGTTGCCGTCCGAGTTCACGGGCACGGCCGCACACAACACGGCAATTGTCGAGGCCGATGGCGGCAATAGTGTCATTCACAAACGACGTTTTCTTGGCAACCGAATCAATTGCAACAAAGTCACACTCAGGAAAGACCAGGGCGAGTGCCAGCCCAGGGAATCCGGCGCCGCAGCCGACATCGGCGATGGTCGTTTGCGTCGTCAGAAAATCGGGAATGGCAGCGGCGACGAGCAGACTGTCTGCCACGTGCTTGACCAGGAACTCGTCGTAACCGGTGATCCGGGTCAGGTTGTATTCGCGGTTGGTTGCTGTCATCCGCTCGAAGATTTCGTCGAGCTGCGACCACGCGGTTGCAGACACATCGATACCGGCACCGCGCAGAAACTCATCGACAGCCGCTTTCATCCGTTGCCGCCGGTCTGGACGACATGGACGACGGCAACCACCATGAGGATGACGCCTCCGACTGCCAGCGCCGTGGCCGATGCAAGGCGCCATTGTCGATTGATCGTGACCTTTTCCAGCCAGTCACGAAATCGATACGGCGAGCCGATCATAAACATACCCGCGACCGCCACCACGTAGCAGACCAAAGCATACATCCAGCGGGACGGAGCAAAGACGCTGAATGCCTGATGCAGCAACAGGCTGCTGATCAGCAGCAGCAGGCCCCCGAGGGCACGGGTAAACAGGTAGTCCAGCAGAAAGTACGAGAGCAGTGTCGTAACAATGACGATCGGCACAAGCAGCGGCCGCAGCTTGGCCAGAGAGCCTTCAAGCATCAGATTCACTTCGAACGCAGACCACGCCATTGCAATCAGTGCCAACAGAATGCCAACCTTGCGTTCACGCGGCAGACTACGCCAAATGTCCTGATGCGACGGCAGAATCCGCATGGTAAAAACGGCAGCCGCCACCAGGAACAAGCCGAACAAAAGACTGGGAATGATAAAGGTCATAAATTCCCCTCGCAGGAAGCCATTACTTTCCTAAGCCCTGTTGCTTTTGCAAGAAGATAATCTAAAATTAATCTGGTGCCGGCAAGCAGAGCAGGCGTGTGTCCTCACAAGATCTGTGTCAATGACTAAGGCAACATATTCCAAAGCAGGAGGGTTCGATGGACATTGACTGGGAATCGCTGGGGTTCACGTACATGGACACCAGTTCTCATCTTCGTTACAACTGCTGCAACGGCACCTGGGACGACGGCGAACTGCACGACGAACCCTACGTCAACCTGCATATTGGGGCCACCGCACTGCACTACGGCCAGTCCGCCTTTGAAGGGCTCAAAGCGTTTTCCTGCCAGGACGGCACGGTCCGCATCTTCCGGCCGCAAGAAAACGCGCGACGAATGAAAGACACCGCCAGCCGGATCATGATAGAGCCGGTCCCCGAAGCAATGTTCCTCGACGCCATCGAACGCGTCGTCCGCGCCAATATCGAATACGTCCCGCCCTACGGCACCGGCGGCTCGCTATACATCCGACCGCTGCTCTTCGGTTCCAGCCCGCGAATCGGGGTGTGTCCTGCTGCCGAATACTCCTTCATTGTTTTTGTCATACCCGTGGGGGATTATTACAAAGGCGACTTGGCACCGGTCAGCGCCATAGTGATGGATGAGTTCGACCGCTCGGCGCCGCTCGGCGTCGGTCACGTCAAAGTCGCCGGCAACTATTCGCCCGGGCTCCGGCCCAGCATGAGCGCCAATGAGCAGGGGTTTCCAATCATCCTTTACCTCGACGCTGCCGAACACAAGTATGTCGACGAGTTCGGCACGTCGAATTTCATCGCGATCACCCGGGATGGCACCTATGTAACACCGGCATCGCAATCGATCCTTCCCAGCGTCACCAACAAGACGTTGATGGCACTGGCCGAGGCCGAGGGTATAGCGGTCGAACGCCGGCCCGTGGCCTTTGAGGAGATTGCGGAGTTCGCAGAAGTCGCCGCCTGCGGCACGGCTGTGGTGATCACACCTGTCAACCGCATTGTACGCGGTGACACCACGATCGAGATTGGCCCGCGAGAAGGCTGCGGCCCGGTGCTCAAGCGGCTGTACAACAAGGTGCGCGGCATCCAGGTCGGTGAACTGCCGGATCCCGACGGCTGGACGCACGCTGTCTGACTCCGTGGAACGATCATCCCCGGCCGTTTCACAGGGGACCCAGGCATTACTGCAAGTTTCGCAACCGGTTCCGGAACGATGACCAGTCGGTCTGCGATTCTATCACTTCAAGTCGGTCGACCAGTTTCAGCGCTGCTGCGTAGTGCTTGCGATCAAACGCCAACGTCAGCAGGGCACGCAGTGCCTCGGCGGCAGCCTCGGGCGTTGCCGCCGCCGTCCACAACAGCCGTTCCCCTTCCTCAACGGCCCCGTCTTCAATCAGCCAGCGGGCCAGGTACAGAGCAGATGCGCCATCGCCTGGCTTCCGCTGCAATGCTGTTCGTGCCAGAGCGACCGCCTGCGGCCTCTGCCCGGCCTGGTAATGGGCGCGAGCGGCGAGGAGCAATGCCGGAGCCGATCCCGGTGCGGCGGCAACGGCATCCTTGGCAAACGCCAGTGCCTCGGGGGCTTCTTCCTCAACCATCGCTGCCAGGACTTGCCGGCTGCGTTCGGGATCGGGAGCCACGGCGGCGGCCTGCCGGTAGGCCACAGCGGCCTGGTGGCGAAAACCGGCAAGCTGATAGACGTCCGCCAGCAACCACAGCATCTGCCCGTTGTCCGGGTGAATTACTGCTGCCGCCTCGAGCGCGTCAATGGCAGCGGCGTAATTCTTTTCGGCAATGGCGGCACTCGCCAGCAGTTGCCACAGCGCCGGAGCCGGCTGGTCCTCGAGTCTAACTGCCTGGTTCGCTGCGGCACGCGCTTCGGCGAACCGTTGCTGAGCCATCAGCGATTGAGCCAGAGCAGCGTGAATCACGGAGTTTCGCGGGCGGCTAACCAGGCATTGACGCAGTGCGGACTCCGCAGCGACATTGTTGTCGAGCTTCAGATAGACGTTGCCCAGCGCCAGCAAAACGTCCGCATCCAGTCCATCCTGTGCGGCCTTTTGCAGGCTGACGGCAGCCGCTTCATAGTCCCCCGTCTGCGACTGCAGGATGCCGAGATTCCTGTAAGCGCCAGGAAAGGCCGGCGCCAGCTCGAGGGCCTGCTGCAGCCGTTCGATCGCCTGCGGCCGCGTCGCTTCGGAGGCCGCCTGCCACAAAGCAAGCTGGAACAGCAGAGGTGCACTCCGGCTGGTCACGGCTTGGGCCTGCAGAAAAGCAACGGCCGTTTCGACCTCCCCGGTTTGTGCCAGATCCTTCGCCTGCCCGAGGATTTTCTTTTCCTGTGGCGACACTTCCAGCGCATCACGGGCTGCTGCTGCCAGTGGCACTGTGAGAATCAAACCGTAGAGTATGGCCAGTCGGAGGTTATGCATGTCAAATCAGGTAGACTGTTCAATCGTGATCCTGTGTCACAACGGCGGGCAATATACCGAGTACTGCCTGCAAAGCCTAATCGCTGCGGTATCTCGGCCGCGCGAACTGATCCTTATCGACAACGGTTCGACCGACGACACACCACAGCGGCTGGCGCGCCTGATCCCGCAGCTCGAAGCAGCCGGCATCGAAATCGTCACCTGGCGCAACCCGGAAAACCTCGGCTGCTCAGAAGCCCGGAACATGGGCTGGGAAAAGGCACGGGGCCGATACGTCGTATTCATGGACAACGACACCGCGGTCTGCACCAGCAACTGGCTGGCCATTCTAGCCGCTGCCATGGACGCCAATGAGCAGCTTGCAATTCTCGGCGTCAAGCTCATCTATCCGTACAAGCCGCACCCGATCCAGTGCGCCGGCGTCGACGTTAATCGCACCGGGCGTATCCGCTTCCGCGGCCGCGGCGCCCGCCGCGATGACCCCGCTTTTGCGGCGTTCACCGAAGTGCCGGTTTTGATCAGTGCCTGCTGGATCAAGCGCAACGCGCTGTTGCAGGAGATCGGCGGCCTCGATCCGCTGTTCCACCCGGTGCAGTATGAGGACCTCGACCTGTGCATGCGTGCCACGCAGGCAGGACACCTCTGCGCCTACACCCCGGAGGTGGAAGTATATCATTTCGAAGGCACGACGACGGCGGCGGTCGGACGCGACACGTACCTGCAGACAATCGCCCGCAATTCGATGAAGTTCCGCCGGAAATGGCAGGACGCCCTGAAAGCATTCCCCGACGACAAGGACTACGACTGGCTGCCGCTGGAAGAGATGGGCATGACAGATGAACTCGACCTGGCGATTGACGATGACGATGTTTCGTGAATGCGGCACCAGAACTACCCTTGAACCTGAGGCTAATTAGCGCTAAGATATTGGAGCGTTTATTCGAAGAATAAATGTGTGTTTTCCGGCATAGCTCAGCGGTAGAGTAGGTGGCTGTTAACCACTTGGTCGTTGGTTCGAATCCAACTGCCGGAGCCAATGAAGGACGCTCTTCGGAGCGTCCTTTTTCCTTTTCACGGCCGGCAGTCCACCGCTAGTTACGGCACACAGGTTTGGACCGATGAACACAGTGTCCGTCATCATTCCCACGTTCAATCGCTGGGCGACTTTGCCGCGAGCCTTGGATTCGGTGCTGTCACAGTCCCGGCTGCCGGATGAGATTATCGTCGTAGACGACGGTTCGACCGATGCCACCGCGGACGAGCTGCCCCGCCGCTTTCCGGATGTCACCTGCCTACGCCAGACGAATCGCGGCGTCGGTGCTGCTCGCAATGCCGGGATCGGTCACGCATCGAGTACATGGATTGCATTTCTCGATTCGGACGACGAATGGCTGCCGGAAAAACTCGCGCGACAGCTTGAGACGCTGGCAACCCAACCGCACCTCCAGCTTTGCCATACGGACGAGATCTGGGTGCGCAACGGGCGCACGGTGCAACTGGCGCAGCGATACGAAAAAGCCGGCGGCTTCATCTTCCAGAGGTGCCTGCCGGTCTGTGCGATCGGGCCATCGACGGTTATGATCCACCAGGAGCTGTTGGCGCGCCTCGGGGCTTTTGACGAAACGTTCGAAGTCTGCGAGGACTACGACCTGTGGCTGCGCATCTGCTGTGACACAGAAGTGGCGTACACCGACGAACCGCTGGTGCGGAAGCACGGCGGCCATGCCGATCAACTGTCGACAACACACTGGGGACTGGACCGCTATCGAATTCGGGCGTTGGAAAAGATCATCGCATCGGGACGTCTGCAGGGCGGCGATCTGAGCGCTGCAATCGATGCTGCGATCGACAAGATCGACGTTTATATCGCGGGTGCCAGGAAACGCGGCAAGGCATCGGAGGTCGCAACATACGAGGCCAGGCGTCAGGCGATGGCAAGCGGGAAGTAGCCGCGCTGCCGGCGTCTTGTCAACCCCTTATGCAAGATGTCTCCAGCGGCTCTTTTCGTCCATCGTGAGGTCGTCAGTGGAGCCGCGGCCTCCGCCATCGTCATCCTTGAATTGCAGGCCTAATCCAGTACCAGTACTGACATGAGACTCTTTCAGGACACCACGAACGTCACCGAGGTCCAGGCCGGTATCGGCCCCGTCGTGGACCGCCGCGTAACCGCCATCGGGAAATTCGGGATTTGCTGCTGTACACTGTTTTTTCTCATTTTCCTGTCACCGGTTCATGCGCTGGAACCCCCTGCTAAAAGCTATCGTTTTATCTGGCTCGTTCCCAAAGATGTCACCGCCAAGAAGTACACCGTCGGGCAGATCAATCGATCAGTAAAAATCGTCCAGCGATGGTTTCTGAAACAAACGGGTCAAACGTTCCGGATCAACCCGGTTGAAGTGGTCATGGGTGATGAGAATCGGGACTGGTATACGAATACGGGAAATGATGGAAAATGGAATACGATTCACAACGCCATCAAAGAAGTGTTCCGCAAGAATGGAACGTTTTGGGGCGACGAGAAACATGAATATCGATATGTCGTTTACATAAGTGCAGACGGGGCCGGCGGCGCAAACGGTGTCCCGAGGTTCGTTGGTCTGCCTCAAGGGGATGTCGATGGGGTGATATCAAAGCAATGGGACACCCGCTGGGCCGGCGGCCTGGCCCATGAAATCGGGCATACGCTCAGGCTGGATCATGAGGGCGATGACGAGAACGACGTCATGCGAATGGGATACCTGAACCTGAAAACGACCTACCTGTCGCAACAAAACATAACGAAAATGCTTGAAGCAACAACCAACAAAGGCTGGCTGATCAGCAGGCTACGTGGAGATACTTCCACAGAACGGCCGTCCTCAAGCAGCAAAAAAGATTCGTTATAGCCCCTTCTGCCCCGACCGTTACGTTGACATCTGAAAACCGACAACCAAAGCTGCGTTTTCACCTGTTCGGCAGGAACCGGCTGTAGCGCATCAAAGTCGAGCCGCAGGGCACCGGGACGGACAGGCTCCAACGCAATTGTCCCAGGTCACTTTTTAACGCACATCCTGGCACCATTCAACGGCCGCCGGGTTGGCCTACCTACTTCTCCTCGGCCCGATCCGTCGCAAGCGGCGGATCGATGGACAACGCCGTGATCGTTTCATAGTGCGCATCCGTAAACTCATAGTCAAGCACCATCAGTGATGACTCGAGCTGCTCGAGGTTCCGCGCCCCAATAATCGGCGCGGTGATTGCCGGATTCTTCATCACCCAGGCGACTGCCAGCGTGGCCGGGTGTACGCCTTCGGCGGCGGCATGCGCCACGAAGCGGTCTGCGACATCGTAGTAAGACTCGGCGGCATAGCGCCTGGCATACATGTCGTTGTCGATGAGCCTGCCACTCTCTGGACGTTTGTCCGTGCCGTACTTACCGGTCAGCAGACCGCCGCCCAACGGACTGTAACTGATGACGCCAATCTCTTCGGACACGGCACATGGCAGGATCTCGATTTCCGCGGCGCGCTTGGTCAGGCTGTACATCGGCTGCAGGCACTCGATACGGGCCAACCCGTCGCGAGCCGCGATGCCCTGTGCCTTGGCAACCTGCCATGCCGCCCAGTTGCTGACGCCGACATACAGGATTTTACCCTGACGCACCAGATCATCGAGGGCACGGAGGGTTTCGTCGATCGGGGTATCATCGTCGAACATGTGACAGAAGTACAGATCGATGCGATCAGTATTCAGCCGCTTGAGCGATGCCTCAACGGCCTGCATGATGTAACGCCGTGACAGGCCACTGGCATTGACCTCGTCACGAATCGGATTAAAACACTTCGACGTCAGGACAATATCATCGCGACAGCCGGCAATGAGCCTGCCGAGAATCTCCTCGGAACCGCCTTTGGAATACATGTCGGCGGTGTCGTAGAAATTGATGCCGGCGTCACGCGTGCGATTGAACATCTGCGCCGCAGTTGCCTCGTCGGCGTCACCACCGAACGACATCGTTCCGAAGCATAGCTGTGAGACTTTTACGCCGGTACGGCCGAGGGTGCGGTATTGCATGGAGAACTCCGGATTTCAGTCCGTCAGCTGACGGATCAGGTTGCAGGTGTCAACGGGCAGCGAGCCCGGCATCAGACGTCCTTCAGTGCCTGATGCAGCACGGCAAGGAACGTTTCGACGTCCGCCGCAGTGTTGTAACCATGAATGGCAACGCGCATCCGACCGTCGGTACTCATGATATGAATGTCCGCGTCCCGCAGGATCGTCTGAATCGCCGCCGGCTTTTCATGGCGAAACGACACGATACCGGCGAGCGCCGCGGGTTCGTCCGGCGTCAGCAGGTCGACTGACAGTGCCCTGAGTCCCTCGATACAGGCGCGTACCAGTGGGTCGGCATGCTCGGCGATATTCTCGACACCAACACTGCGAATGTATCGGAGCCCGGCGTTGATGGCGTAGACCGCGGCATAGTTCGGCATGCCCGCAGTGAAGCTCGCAGCACCCGGCTTGCTAACTGCCGGATGGTCAAAGCGATCGGCGTCGAAAGCGTTTTCGATATTGAACCAGCCGCCGGCGGGCGCGGTCCAATCCGCAGCGCGTGCCTGCGGCACACCGACAAGGCCACCGCCGTGACTGGCGAGAATCCATTTGTGCGTCGAGCTGACGACGAAGTCAACGTCGGCCAGGTCCAGCGGCACGCGGCCAAGCGCCTGGGTGACATCGAGCGCCAATAGCGCCGATGAGTGCCGGCGCACAGCGGCGCGAACGTCATCCAGCGGGATTTTGAAGCCGTTGAAAAAACTGACCAGCGACACCGTCAAAAGGCGTGTCTTTGCATTGAGCAGCGGCACCAGGTCGTCAACCCGCAAGGCGCCGTCGCGCGACCTCCAGACATGGACCGTAGCCGGGCAGGCAGGCTGTAGCCACGGCGTCGCGCCGGCGGGAAAATCAAGATCGTTGACGATGACTTCGTCGCCCTCCTGCAACTGCAGTGCGATAGCTGCCATGTTGTAGGCTTCAGAGGTGCAGGAACAGATGCCTGTTTCATCGGCTGTCAGGTTATAAGCCTGCGCAATTTCACTTTTTGCTTCCGCCCATTGTACTTCGTGCAGCTCACGACCATCCATGCCAAGGATCTTGTCCTGGGCATACTGGTTCAGTGCGTTGATCACCGGCAGGGGCGGAATGCCTTCGGCAGCGGTGTTGAGATAGGTCCGCTCCGCCAGTGACGGAAAATCCACGAGTCTGCTGTCGTGCGTAAGCATAGATGAAACCTGCGAGTTTATCTTCCGGTGACCTTGCCGATTAGTTTCATGTTTTCCGCGATCATTTCATGTGTTCTGAACTGATTTTCTTCCACAATCATGTCCGCTGCAACCGGTACGATAGCCGCATAGTCGCTATCGGGAAAGGCAACGGCTGTCCCAATCTCGCGGACAGATGGCATATCCACACGACTCGGCTTCGTACGCGGCGATCTCGGGAAAGTCGGTCGGGATCGGGCCGATCATGTGACAGCCCGGTTCCCGGAAGTCAGACGGGACTTCCTCGGGAAGATCCCGGCAAATGAAAAGTCTAAGTGTTTTTCCACCATGACAGAGGTTGCCGGTGACCGGTTGTGTGGTTACTGATAAGCCCCGCGATGCACTTTGACACTCCGCCATATGGTCTGCCTTGATGAATTTGAGAGTCGATGGCGTGGACCTGGAAGTCTCCGGGTTCGATGCCGATGAACTGCGTCGATGAGCGCCTGCGCCGCACCCCGGTCACAGCACGGCTGCGTCTGGGAATCTGCGGACCCCCCGGCGCCGGTAAAACCATTTTCGCGATACGCCTCATAGAGTGGCTGCGGGACGAGGGAATTGTCACCCGCGTCGGCGCTGTCCACCTGCCGCTCGACGGCTATCATCTACGCAACGACACGCTCGACCGCCTGGTCTGCGATGGCGACTGCTATCCGGAAATGAGTGGACAACCGCTGCGCCGGATCAAAGGCGCACCGGAAACTTTTGATATCATCCGTTTTCTCGACGATCTCACGGCCGGCGCCGATCGTACTGTGGCATTGTCGTTACCGGCCTATTGCCGTGAGACGCACGAACCACGAGAAGATCGAATCAAAGTCGGTACCGCGGTCAATCTCCTCGTGGCCGAAGGGAACTATCTGTTGTTGGACGCCCCCGATTGGTGTCGGGTGCGTGAGCAACTGGATCTGTGCGTTTACCTGGACGTGCCGGAATCCGAGTGCCGTGCCAACCTGCTCGTCCGCCACCGGCGCGGGGGGCGCCCGGAGAAAGACGCTTTGCGACATATCAACGCAGTCGATGCAATCAACATCGGATGCGTCAGCGGCAGTGCCGGGCTGGCAGAGGTCATTGTCCGGGCAGAGGCGAATCACCTGGTATCGATCAAGTTCAATCAGTCATGATTTTCAGCGACGTTTTTTGTGAGTCAAGCGCTCGGCCATACCTCCCTTTCTCATTTCTTACCCCTTCAGGTTAGTACCGAAGCATTGATATCGGCCGCACGCTGGTCACATTATCAGCAACGAAAGCAAACGAATCACCGAAGGGTCTCCCCATGGCAACCACTATCGATCCGGCAGCGTTGCGTGCCGGCAAAGGCCCGGAACTTTACCGGAAAGCAAAAACGATGATACCCGGCGGCACGGGCCTGTTCGGGCACCGCCAGGAAATGCATGCGCCGGAACAGTGGCCGACGTATTTCGCCGAAGCCAAAGGCAGCGAAGTCGTCGACCTCGACGGCAACCGGTTCATCGATTTCGCCAGCTGCGGTATCGGGGCTACCGCTCTCGGTTACGCCGATCCCGATGTGACGCAAGCGGTGACAAATCGTGTCGCCAACGGCTCCATGTGCATGCTGAATCCGCCGGATGAAGTCGAATTGGCCGAACATCTGTTACAGCTCCATCCGTGGGCGTCAAAGGTCCGGTTCGGGCGACTCGGCGGCGAAACGATGGCTCTCGCCGTGCGCATCGCGAGAGCCTATACCGGTCGCGATCACATCGCTTTCTGCGGCTACCACGGCTGGCATGACTGGTACATCTCCGCCAACCTCCCAACCGATGACAACGACAGCAGCGACCGACTCGGTAACTGGCACCTGATGCCGGGACTCGACCCCAAGGGCGTGCCCGCCGGGCTCGCCGGCACCACGATGCCGTTCACCTACAACAAGATTGACGAGCTCAAGGCGATCATCGAATCTCACGGCGACCGACTCGCCGCCATCGTCATGGAGCCGACGCGCAACCTCTTTCCAGAACCGGGTTTCCTCGAAGGCGTACGGGAGCTCGCAACACAGTGCGGCGCCTGTCTGATCTTCGACGAAATCACGATCAGTTGGAAACTCACCTGTGGCGGCGCCCATTTGAAGTACGGTATCGAGCCCGACATGGCAGTGTTCGCAAAATCGCTCGGCAACGGCGTACCGATGAGCGCCATCATCGGGCGTACCGAACCGATGGACGCCTTCCAGGACACCTTCTGCTCGAGCGCCTTCTGGAGTGAGGGCATCGGACCGGCAGCCGCTCTGGCGAGCGTCAAGAAGCACATGCGCCTTGATGTCCCTGCGCATCTCGACCACATCGGCCGCGCCGTCCAGGCGGGCGCGGGTGAACTGGCCGCGAAGTACGACATCCCGCTGACCTTCACCGGACACCCGTGCCTGCAGTATTTCGGTTTCGATCACCCCGAGGCAGCGGCCATCCAGACCCTGTGGACAGTGCGCATGCTGACCCACGGCCTGCTCATCGCTAGTGGCTTCTATCCGATGTGGACACACACCGACGCCCATGTCGACACCTACCTCGAAGCTTGCGACGAGGTTTTTGCGGAGCTCGCAGACGCCATCGCTGCCAACGACATCGAATCGCGGATCGGCGGCCCCGTCAAGATGACCGGACTGCGGCGCC
Source organism: uncultured Lentisphaerales bacterium (assembly GCA_964460215.1). Classification (GTDB taxonomy): domain Bacteria; phylum Verrucomicrobiota; class Lentisphaeria; order JABSQK01; family CAJWLW01; genus CAJWLW01. Next base: position 40,792 of record CAYWQM010000020.1, on the reverse strand, counting down.
TGGCGTGATACAAGACAAAAAGCAGGAAAATAAGACGGCGGCGGCAGGGTCGAGAAAATTGTTGCCCCCCATCGGCTGTCAGGCTTATTCGTCTTTACCCGATACCCGTGTTCAACGTGACCCGTACAACATCACTTTCAGGTATCTGCCTTCCGGGAATTTGTTTCGGGTCGGATGATCCAGCGGCTGGACAAGACTCTCCAGTTGGCACAGCACATGACCGCTTCCCACAGCGGTTTCCTGCACCAGGCTGCTGAACATCGCGTCAGGGATCCGCGAACTGCAGGAACAGGTCAACAACAGACCGCCCTTTCGCAGGCGGCGCAGGGCGGCCTCGTGCAGATCGCGGTAGGCCTTCTGCGCCCGTTCCATCGAGGTCTTGTCGCCGGTAAGGGCCGGTGGATCGAGAATAATCATATCGAACCTGCTGTTGCCGTGACGCAGGTAATCCCAGACATCGCCAACTACAGTTTCATGCCGGTCAACGAGCGCCGGCGCGTTCATCTGCACATGCTCGTCGCAGGCAGCAACCGCTGCCGCACTGGAGTCGACGCTAATCACCCTATCCGCATCGCCCAACAAAGATGCCACACTGAAGCCGCCAGTATACGCAAAACAATTAAGCACGGTCCCGTGCGCGTGTAACCTGGCCAACTGGCGACCGTCGCGCTGATCGATGAAGAACCCGGTCTTCTGTCCATGACGTACATCGCCGTTGAATCGCATACCCTTCTCGGTGATGACGACCTGTTCCGGCACTTCGCCAAACAACACACGCTCCGAGGTTTTCAAGGCACGGCTACACCTCAAATACACGCCCTTGAAAACATCCATCTCCCTGAGGACATCCGAGATCGTGTCAACCCACGGCAACAATGCGGTGCTGTAAAGCTTGAGGACCGCATAGTCACCGTACTGATCAAGAACGACAGCCGGGATGCCATCGTTTTCACCGTGCAGAATGCGGATGGCATCGGTGACCTTGCGCAGAGGCCGGCGTTTATCGAGACACTGGACCAGCCGACGTTGAAAATACTCGGCACTGACCGGCGCTTTGCGGTCGTAGGCGCGAAATACGATGGCCGCTCCGGGGTCGTAGAGAGCGTAGGCGACCGTAGTGTCGTCACGCTCGTCGATCAGATGCACACTCTGCCCAGTAGACAACTCAGGAAAGTGCAGATCCGGATGGCCATACAACCACGGGTGTCCACGTCGCAGCGGCGCTAGGCGCGGCGACGGCAGGCGGACATCAACAACATCGTGAATACTCATCGCATGCGGTCAGTGACCCGGTGGATCGGCTGACAGTTAGTGAATTGTCCCAGGGCTATCGACAAGGAATGAAATGGGAATTGGAGGTCCTTGGCTTTCATCGTGATCTTTCTTCCCCGCCTTTCCAGCAGCGAACAGCCAATAAAAAAGGTTACGAGGAAAAACAAAGAGAAGAACCCGAGCACATTCAACGGCCAGAAAGACCGTTCCTCGAGCCTGAAACTACGATCCGATACACCAGCGACGGATGAGCGTTTCGTAAACATCCGTGCCTTTATCGAGCTGTTCGAGCGCGATCCACTCGTTGAAGGTATGGGCCTGGGCAATGTCGCCGGGTCCAAAGACCACGAGGTTCTGCAAACCAGTTAGCACGGAGGCGTCTGTTCCATAAGTCACAGTCTTCGCAGCGGCATTGCCAGTGACTTCGAGCAGGTCGCGGACAACGGGGGCATCGGGACTTGTGGTCAACGGCTGTGTGGCCCCATCGATTTTAACGTCCACGCCGAACGCTTCTCCCGCGGCACGAACGCGATCCAGCAGCGGCGTCACATCGATGCCGGGCATGGGCCGCAGGCCGATTGTACAGACGCTTTGCGGCGGCGTGATGTTGGTTGCTACGGTGTGGTCGTTGATGCCGATATTCCATGACAATGTTGGCGGGTCGAAGTCAGTGTTTTGCCAGGCAGGATCGGCTTCCGTTTCGTCGTGAATCTCTTTCATCACCTGCAGAAACGGGATCATTGCAAGGTTCGCATTCACCCCTTCACTCGTGCTGGAGTGAGCCGCACGGCCACGCGACGTGGCGGTGATCTGGCCCGATCCCTTGTGGACGTTGACGACTTCCAGCATGGTCGGTTCGCCGACAACGGTTCTGGTATCCTGCGCCACCATCTCCCGGAAATACCTCGACTCGCTGGCGATCGATTTCGCGCCGCCGTATCCGATCTCTTCATCGGCGGTGGCCAGGAAATAGAGGGGCGCGTCAAGCGACACGTTCTTCAACCGCTCTACGGCAGCGATCATACAGGCTATGGAGCCTTTCATATCGCAGCTGCCTCGACCATAAACACGATCGCCATCGACAACGCTGCGGTAAGGTCCGTGCTCGGGTTGGAACCAATCGTCCGCCGGCACCACATCAGTGTGGCCGGCATAGGCCATACCGCCAACACCACCGCCTCGCTTGCCGACTACACTGGCTTTGCGCACACCGTTTTTGTCGTCGTACTCGATGCGTTCGGTGTCAAAGCCAAGCTTAGTCAGGGCCGCCTGTACGTGGTCGGTAATGGCGACGTTCGACAAGATACTGGTGGACTCGAAAGAGATCAGGTCCTGCAGATATTCCAATGCGGTCATGTTGTTGGTCCTCTTGTCATTCAGCGGTCGCCGATACGGCGCACGAGGCACTCGCGATAACACACTGCATTGTTGTCGTCGACCAGAGCAACGTTGAGAACCTGATAGCCGCCCATGCGAACGTTGTAGGCGAACTTTACCCGGGCACGGCTGCGCGGCTTGAGCGCGATCGGACTGCGCTGTGCTGCTACCTCACCGCCCTGGTCGAGAAATTCGCAGGCGAGAAAAGTGTTTTGAGCTTTCGTGTCTGCATTGGTCAAAGCACCGACGAGATTGTTGAGGCCGTGGTCGAAAGTTGCCTCCTGTAGCGTGACATACGGCGACGCCGTTGTACTGCCGAAGATGAGGTCGCCGAAACGATTCGGGCTGTGAACGTCACCGTAGGTGCAGGACCATTCAATCCGCTGACCGCTTGCCGTCGAATCACGACCGATATTGAAGCCCCAGACAGTGCCGGTTCGCGGTGCTTCCCCGAAAATGGCGAACGGGATCATGATCTCAGCTTCCCAATACTTGTCGAACTTTTGGCAGGCTACGCTCCATTCGGCATCCCATGACTCGCCGCCTTCCTGCTTGAACTGGTCGAAACAGATGCCTTCGGTGTTGCACACCAGTTCGAACCAGTTTTGATGATTGTGCTTCGGATCGATGAAGAGCTTGATGCAATCATCGTCCCAAACGGGACCATCCCGCTCTGTGGCTGTCGCCCTCAGTGTGTTCATGTCGAGTTCGTGGCCGCGCATACCGAGATACAAAGCATCTTTGGTCCAGGCTACCATGACCTTTGTCCGAACGTCCGGGAACCCACCGCCATCGGCCTGGATGAAACCCGCGATCACCGGCGCCTGGCGCCATGACTTGTCGTCGAGAGCGCCATCTAGCTCCGGCGCCACCAAGATTTTGTGGGCGGTAACTACGGGCTTCTTCTCTACCAGCTTCAGGACGTACACGTCATACGGATCGAACTGCAGGGGGACCTTGCCGTTGATCCCAGTGATCTTGCGGCCATCCAGAACGGATTCAGCCAGATCACCGGGGATCTCGAAAATAATCTCGCCGGCCTGCGTCCCGGCATTGGCAGCGAGGATGTATTCGAAGCCCTCGTGCCAGTAGCGCGTGGCGTAGATGTTCAGATCGTCGTGGGTGAAATGCTCTGTCTCACGGCGCGTGCCATGCACAAGGACCGGTTCAATCATCTTGATCTCCTCGAGATACGGCAGGGCCATCGACACGGCTTCTTCGCCAACGGCAGCCGGACGGGGCGCGACGAACTCTGAATCGATAATCAGGCCAGTGGCACCAGCGCAGATTCCGGCAAACATCGAGGCGCGAATACTGGCGGGAATGACAGCGTCGTTTGCTGGGTTCGCAAGCTGGCACAGCCATACTGTCACGCTGTCGCCTGTGGCGGCCAGACCCGCTGTGATCAATTCGGAGGCAACAGCCGCATCACCGCTGGTGTCCACGACTCCCAAGACATCCGCCAACGACGATCCCACGCGAAAACCGGTGCGCTGGCCGACCAGCACGATACTCGGGTGTTTCGAATCGAGACCGCGGGTCAGTTCGCGCCAGCGTCGGAGCTGCCCCACGTCGGCCAGCATCGCATTCTCTCCGGGCTGGGCAAACGGGCGATCGGCTATGAGCCAGGCGAACAGCGCCGGATGATACCGGTGCGCCGCAACCCGCCGGCGAACATCAACGGCCCCGAACGCCGGCACGACTATCGGCACGTCCGCCTGGGATCCTGCCGTCAGGGCACCGGACACGAGGGCATCGGGGTTTTCCACATCCGCCGGCATGATCGGCAGCACGGCGATGCCCATGCCTGCCGGCACACCGCCATTGCCCATCACGACAATGGGAAAGCTGCCGACCTCGCCGATTTGGATGCCACCGTTGACATCGACCCGCACGCGTTGCGGCTGCGGCTGCGGCACGGTGATGGTAATCGGCACGGTGCGGCGACGAGCCGATTCGGGTACGTTCAGCTGCCAATCCGTATGCGTGCCCTCGAGCAAATCGACCTGCAGCTCGTATTCGCCGGGCAGAAGCTTGGCAGTGGGCACCTCAAAACGGACATTCCGCGATTCCGGGTGTTCGGTCAGATCGGCGACCAGCTCATTCTCCTTTTTCAACTGCACCTGGACTTTGTGGCCGACGATCTCGGCTTCCGGCAAATTGACGTAGGCGCGAACCTCCAGCTTGTCACCGACAGCGATCACCGGTTCCGGCACAATCAGGGCAAGGGGGTTGAACTTGGTCGCCGCAAGTCGGCCGATCATGGTGTGTCGGTACACTTCGACGTCGTTCTGGATGAGCGACACACACCGGGCATGGCGCCCGTCACGCTCGATGTCGAAGAGAAAGTCAAAGACGGTTTCAAGTTGTGCTTCGGCCGTGAAATAAGCCTCCTGCGGGGCCTGTTCGCCCACCGAGTCGAACAGCCGAAGACGCAACGTCACTTCAGCCGTCTCGATCGTCGGATTGGCGATATGGCCGCTGACCTGATTGTTGAATCGCCGAATGTCTCGGACGGCAGGAACAAGGTAGACAGCCGGAGATTCATCACCAAACACTACCTCGCCGAATCGCGAGACATCGTCCAACCGCCCGAACGGACAGGACCAGGCCGCCAGTTCGCTGTTCGAGACGGTCGACCGCAGGATGTTCATCCGCCAGATGTGCCCCACTTCCGGTGTGTTGCCCAATGTGCTGAACGGGATATAGAACTCAGCTTCCCATCGATCTTCCAGCCGCTTCGTGCGTACCGCCCACGTACCGTCCCAGCTGGCTGGCGCCCCGAGGCCACGGTCGTCGAGCTGGACGCCGTCGACGTTGCAGGCAAAATGTAGAAAGGTCTCTGCGTCACCGACCTGGGTTGCGATGACGAGTTCGACGGCATCGTCCTGAAACACCGGACCGTCCCGCTCAGTGACACGTGTTTCCAATCCCTCGGCACCTACGTCGAAGCATCGGATAGCCACGCAAAGTCCAGAGCCCGTCCACGCAACGGCTCCTTCGGAGCGTTGAAACGGCAGATCGTCACCGTCACGGCGGTTGAATTCGCCGGTCTTCTGGGCACGGCGCCAGAAGGTGTCGTCGACAACGCCGTCGATTTTGATGTTGGATTCCTCGATCCGCAATGCGGTAAGACGCGGCGGCGGCGCCGTCGTCACGGTTGCGGCAAGGGTGACGCCGCCGCAAGCCAGCAGCACGAAGCCGGTAAACCAGAGCTTGTGCACCGCGGGATTAGTACGTTGGCGGATCTGTGTCATAGACATAATCAGGCCTGTATGGATTTGAGAAGATAATTGCCGGCCACTGCCATTGCAACAGACTGGTGCTGGATGAAGGAAATTCTTCCGCATAGCCTTTCCTTCGGCCTGGCACCGGATTGCGCCCGAAAACATTTCCGTCCTGCGGATTCACGCGGGGAGACACCCCGTCGTGCTTGCAATATTAACGTTTTCACTTATAGTCATGGTTTAACCTCTCCCACTATGTGTCCCCATCGTCTAGAGGCCTAGGACGCCGGGTTCTCATCCCGGTAACACCGGTTCAAATCCGGTTGGGGATGCCATCCTCTGCAAGCTGCACCGGCCAAAACCACCTCACATGACCCGCTATGAGTGGTCGCAGGCTCGTACAATATTTTTGCATCTGTTGCCTGTTCACCGTAGTCGCTCTGTCGCTGTACTGGCATACGCTTGATTACCCGTTTGTCTTCGACGATTATCAGAACATTGTCGAAAATCCGCATATCCGCCTCACGTCTCTGAACTGGGAAGACCTACAGCAAGCCACCACCAGCAGCAATCTTCGCGAGCGGCCGATCGCCAATCTTTCCTTCGCGCTGAACTACTACTTCGGCGGCTACTCGCCGCGCGGCTATCGACTGGTAAATGTCCTGTTGCATGGGCTGACCGCGTTTTTTGTGTACGTCTTCTGCAGGCTCACGATACTGCTGGCCAGGCCCAACGACAACGACGCGAACGGGGTTGCCGCATTCCCCGACATCCTTGCCGGCATCATCGCATTACTATGGCTGGTGCATCCGCTGCAGACGCAATCGGTCACCTACATCGTGCAGCGTATGAACAGCATGGCAGTGTGCTTCTACATGGGTGCGCTGTGCCTCTATATCATCGGCCGCCGCTGTCGCAGCGGGAGCTCCCAGGCATGGTGTTTTACCGGGGCAGCTGCCGTATGGTTGATCGCAATGGGCTCTAAGCAGATCGCTTTCACCGGGCCATTTGTCGTGCTGCTGTACGAGTGGTATTTCTTTCGCAAGCTCAGTATTGCGTGGCTCAAGAAATACGCCGTGTATGTAGTGATGTCGATGATTGCCGCAACGGTGCTGGGATTGGCGCTGATTCAGTACAATCCAATCAACAAGGCCCGCGGGACCTACCGGCTGCGCGACTTCACAATGGAACAGCGACTGCTCACCGAGCCTCGGGTCGTTATCTATTACGTGACACAGCTGCTGGCTCCGCATCCAAGCCGGCTGAACCTGGACCACGACTTCACAATCTCGACGTCACCGTTTACACCGCTCACCACGTTACCTGCAATTCTCGCGCTGTGTGCGGCTTTGGTGCTGGCTGTTGTTATCGCACGGCGAGACCGCTTGCTGTCGTTTTGTATTCTCTGGTTTTTCATTCATCTGGCCATCGAATCGTCTTTCGTCGCCCTTGAAATAGCCTTTGACCACCGCATGTACATGCCCGCCGTCGGCTGTCTGCTCGGCATCGTGTACGGTCTCCATCGCATCAAGCCGATACAGCGACACGGGCATGTGGCTGCTGTCGTGGTCGGGATCGTTGCCCTGCTGTTCATTTTCTGGACGTACCAGCGTAATCTGGTCTGGTCCAGTGCACTGACACTATGGGAGGACTGTGCCGACAAATCGCCGAACAAGGCACGGCCCCAAAACAACGTCGGTATGGAACTGGCAAAGCTGGAGCGTTACGGTGAAGCAAAGGAACGGCTGCAGACCGCCGTCGACCTCGACCCGAACTATTATAAGGCTTACACCAATCTCGGCATCGTTTATGCCAAACTCGGACAATACGACCAGGCCATCGCGTCCTACAATAAGGCGCTGAAATTCCTGCCCGAGGACGCTGCCAGCCATAACAATCTCGCCTCCGCCTATCGTGAAACCGGCCAATGGCAACTGAGCCAGACGCATTACCAGCGCGCCATCAAAGCCGACCCGTATCACCTCGACGCCCATATCGGCCTGGGTAATGTGTACATGGAAATGTCCAGCGCCTTTGACGATGCCCGCAGCCTCTTTGATCAAGCGCTGACGTTCAGCCCGGACAACCCGCAACTGTATAACAGCATCGGTATTGCTTACGCCCGGGAAAAGAAGTTTGAACGCGCGAAGGAATATTTCGCCAAGGCCTTGGCCCATGGACCGGCGACGGCTGAGGTCCTTTGCAACCTGGCCAATGTTCATCGCGACACCGGCCGACACGGCGATGCTGTCGACTACTACGAAAAAGCACTGGCGAGTGATAGCACGTTCGTCAAGGCGGCCTACAACGCCGGACGCATGCTGCTGTCGCAGGACGAACCTGCAGCAGCGGAGAAGTGGTTGCGGCAGGCGATCGAAATTCAGCCGGAGCACTCCGAGGCACAGCACCAGCTCGACCAGGCACTGCGGCACCAAGGGCGCGGCAGCCAGGCCACCGATCGATGGATCACCCGGCTCAACGAGAATCCCCGGGACATCGAAGCCCATCTACACTTGGGCAATCTGTATTTCGAACAGCAGGACTACGATCGCGCTGCCACACATTACGTGGCGATTGTCGATATCGACCCCGCTGTCGCCGTCGCTCATTTCAACCTCGGCGTCATCGCTATTCGCCGCGATGACCTCGCGCCAGCCCACACGAACCTGCGCCGAACGCTCGAGTTGCAGCCGCAATACGCCAATGCCCGGGCGGAATTCGTCACCGCCACAAACCGCCTGGCGGTGGGGTTGCTGCAGGCCGGCCAAGTTCCGCGCGCTTTCCAATACTGTCAGGCAGGACTGGAGACGGTAAATGACAGCGCTGTGCTGCACAACACCATGGGCGCCATTTACGGGCAGCAGGGCAAACTGACGCTGGCGGTCGAGTCGTTCAGACGCGCCGTCGAGCTTGATCCGGAATTCGGCGATGCCAAACGAAACCTGGCAGCTGCAGAAAGGATGCTGCAGGAGCAATGATCGGCAGATCTATGAAATCCTCTGCAAAACTGCATAGCCTCCCGATGCTGGTGATCGCCGGCTGCGTGATCGCCGCCTATCATGGGACATTGGCGTGTCCATTCATTTTCGATGACATCAGCAACATCGTCGAACGGCCCGCGATCGCGATGACAAAACTAGACGCCGCCAGCATAGGCGCCGTGCTGGAGAATGGACAACTGACCAATCGCTGGGCCGCCAACCTCAGCTTCGCGCTGAACCATTACATCGGCGGCTTCGACAGCATGCGCGGTTGGCACATCGTCAATATCACCGTTCATCTGCTGACCGGCTGGCTGGTTTACGCGCTCGGCGTCCTGACTTTTCGCCAGTTAGATCGCAACACGGAGGCAGCCGACCGGCGACTCGGTAAAAAGTCAATCGTCTGTACGAGCCTGGCTGCTGCTGTTCTATGGGTGCTGCACCCCGTGCAGATTCAGTCTGTTACTTATATCGTGCAACGCATGACCAGCATGGCAACGATGTTCTACCTGGCAACGCTTTGCCTATACATCGTCGGTCGCCAGGCAACCTCGCATCGGCAACAGGGGGTATGCTTTGCCCTGATGCCGCTCGCCTGGCTGCTGGCTCTCGGCTGCAAGGAAATAGCCATCACCCTGCCGGTTGTGATCATCATCTACGAGTGGTTTTTCCTCCAGAAGCTGAGCCGCGACTGGATCGCACGCCGCCTGGGATTCTGCATCATTCCAGCCGCCGTCATGATCGTTATCGGGATTATCTTTCTGCCCGACGAGCCTTTGCGGCCCTTGGTGGAAGGCTATAAATCCCGGGATTTCAACATGGGCCAGCGCATCATGACCGAATGGCGGGTCATTGTGTTTTATCTTTCCCTGCTGCTGTTGCCTTTGCCGCAACGTCTCAACCTGGACCATCACTGCGAAGTCATCTCGCAGTCCATCTTTGCACCACTTTCTACCATTTTGTCGCTGCTGTTCATCCTCGGGTTGCTCGCCGGCGCCGGTTTGGCAGCCCGACGGCATCCGCTGCCGGCGTTTTGTGTACGGTGGTTTTTCATCAATCTCGCACTGGAATCAACTGTCATTAACCTGGAGCTTGTCTTCGAGCATCGCCTGTACTTGCCGACCGTAGGGATCATGATCGGCGTGGCCTGGACATTTCGGCGCTATGTCCCCACTGTGGCTGCCGTCCGGTGGGCTGTCGTTGCCTGTATCGCCGCACTTCTGTGTGTTGCCACGATTGAGCGCAACCGTGCCTGGACATCGAACGAAAGAATGTGGACCGACTGCGCCGCGAAATCGCCCAAGAAATCACGCTCACAGAATAACCTGGGCAAGTATCTTGCCTCAAAAGGCGATCTCGAAAATGGGCTGATCCGGTTGCAACAAGCACTCGACAACAAGCCCGATTACCCGGAAGCACACAGCAATATCATGGGCGTTTACCGGCAGCTTGGAAATTATGACAAGGCAATCGAACACGGCCGCGAAGCCGTGCGACTCAGGCATGATTTCGTCAGCGCTCACTACAACCTGGGCATCGCCTATCGGCGCGCCGATCGACTTGACGAAGCTGTCCATCACTACCTGATCGCCCACGAGTTAGATCCCGGCGACGTCAAAGTTCTCAACAATCTCGCAGCCGCTCTCCGGATGCATGGAAAACTGGACGACGCGCTTACCTATCTCGACAAGGCGCTGGCCATCGATCCTGACTTTGCAATGGCCAGGAATAACCGCACCGATGTCCTCCAGCGCTTGGAGTTCCAGCAGTTCGCCGGCCGTTTGCAGTCGTTTCTCGATGACGGTTCACTGGCACAGGCTCTGGCGTACTGTGATAAAGCGCTTGAAGAAGACCCTGGCTTCAAGCCAGCGAAGGTTGCCCGAGTCCGTGTACGTCGCCAGATGAGGAATCGCAGCTTCGCTCATGCCAGGACCATACTGGATACGGGCGAACCGTCGGGCGCGATCGTTGGCTTCACCGAGCATTTGCGCAAGTATCCGGACCATGCCGAGGCACATGCTCAGGCCGGCATGGCGTTGCAGCGCACCGGTGAAAGCGCCGCAGCTATCGGCAGTTTCCGCAAGGCCCTGGGCCTCGGCATCTCAAGTCCGGCCGGGGTTTACAACAGTCTCGGCGCCGCTTTGATGTCGCTCAATCGCCTACCGGAAGCCGAAGCTGCACTTAAGCAGGCGATCGCGGCGGCTCCCGACCTTGCTGAAGCCCACAACAATCTGGGTGCCTGCGTCGGCCAGCAGCAACGCCTGCCGGAGGCCCTTGAGCATTTCAAAGAAGCCTTGCGTTTGCGACCTGACTACGAGGACGCGCGACGTAATCTCTCACGCGTCGAACAGATGCTGAATGATTAGTTAATAAATCAAAAATAATAAGTCAAAAAAAATAAATATTTTATTTCTTTTATCCGTCGCCAAGAAATATTCAGATCAGGTATTTGTCGAGCAAAGCGCTACGGGATTTCGGTGGGGTGTTGTCGCGCTCGGCACGGAGGATCTCCTCGTACCTGGGCTTGTCGGCGTTTTGATAGACGATGCCGAACCAGGACTTGAAATGCTCTGCGGCATCGAAGGCGCCCTGGAGATCACTGGGATCATGCTCGCGGACTTCGGCTTTCTTAGCAAAACGTTTTTCGGGTCTCACACCGTTCTCATGGGTCAGGAATGTCATCCAATCCCCCCTCTTGTGCTGAAACGCGTTTGGATCGAAATGCGGACAGCGCTGGGAAATATGGACGAATGAAAAGCCGGGGTGGGCAGCGGCAAGCTGCAGCGTGGCCACGAGATGGTCACTCATCCAGTCGGCAGTATTGGCAACGAACGAGGCGCCGATACCCAATGCAAACCGCAGGGGATTGATCGGATCGAGATAGGTGCCCGTCGGCTGGGTATTGGTCTTGTGCCCCTTGCGAGTGGTCGGTGAAGTCTGGCTCTTGGTGAGGGCGTAAAGCTCGTTGTTGAACAGCAGATAGACGCAGTTGACATTCTTGTTGATGCCGTGGAGCAGATGGTTGCCGCCTATACTGAGGGAATCGCCATCGCCCGATTCAATGAAAATATTAAGGTCGGGCCGCGTCAGGATCAGGCCAGTAGCAAGGGGAATAGCGCGACCATGGATGCCATGGATGCCGTAGGAGCGGATGTAGTTGGGGGTACGACCGGAACAGCCGATACCGGAGACATGGACAGTGTCCGCGGGGTTGAGCTGCTCGCCGACCATGAACCGCTTGAGGGCCATGAGAATACCGAAATCCCCACACCCCGGGCACCAGCGAGGGTTCTCGATGTCGAGCGATTTGATGGTTATCTGCTGCGGCTCTTCACCAACAGCCGCGGCTGCAGGTGCTTCAGATATCGTGCTCACAGAGGTACTCCTGGATTTTCATCAAAACAGCCCGCGGCGTCAACGGTCGTCCCGTTGCCGGACTGAGGGCACTGATAATGTTCATTGCTGTTTCCATACGCAGTAACGATGCCAGTGGCGCCGGTTTCAGGTCATCGCCGTAAGCCAGTTCGACAGCCACAACCTTTTTGTAGCGTGCAAAGATGTCGCCAATCATCAGCGGCAGCGGATACACAGTCTTAAGGTGCAGGCCGGCAACTGAAAGTTTCCGGGTCTGGGCCACACTGACAGCTTCGTGGATTATATCGCGGGCACTGCCCCAGCCGACGACCAGCAGGTCAGCGTCTTCCGGACCAAAAATTTCGGGCTCCTGCAGGGCGTAGCGGACGGCGTCCAGTTTACGGTTGCGGATCTCGTGCGAGCGTTGCGCGCTGGCCGGGCAATAGGCGATCTCGCCAGCCGCGTCGGTATTGAGCCCGCTGACCCGGCGCATCCCGTCGGGCGTACCTGGGATGGCCTGATTGTCCTTGACCATTTCGATGGTTTCCGGCAGCCTCTCGATGTGGAAACGCTGCAACACATGGTCCGGGATGTCATCGATGGCTTCCATCTCGGTCACGGCCATTTTGTCCACGACCTCAAAACTGTTGGCGATCTGGAAATCGGTCATAATGATCACAGGTATCTTTAGTTTTTCGGTCAGATACCGAGCGGCATGGGGGGCATAGAAACAATCGTCGACATCAGCGACACTGAGGACGATGGTGGTATTGTCGCCGTGGCGCCCAAAGACAACGGCCGGCAGATCGGACTGTGCGGTTTTGGTCGGCATCCCGGTAGATGGACCGCTCCGCTGGGCATCGATGACGATCAGCGGGATCTCGGCCATCGCGGCATAGCCGATGAACTCCTGTTTGAGTGACAGGCCCGGACCGGAGGTGCAGGTGATCGACGGGGTGCCGCCAAAGTATGCGCCGATGACAGCGCCGACTGCAGCTATTTCGTCCTCGGCCTGGTGCACGATACCGCCATACGCTGCGAAATCCCCGGCCAGCGTATGCATCACTGTAGATGCCGGCGTGATGGGATAGCCACTCATGAACTTGATGCCGGCATCGACAATGCCCGCGCTGAGGGCGGAATTCCCGTCGATGAGGATCTGTCCCTCCTGGCTACCGGCCATGGCGATCTCGATGCGGTAGCTGATATGTGTATCGGCGTAGTCATAGCCATTCCGGAATAGCGTGATATTCTTCGCCAGTTTGTCTTCCGACAGTTTGCTGAAGACTTTACGGATTTCCGGCTCGACGAGTTCGCACGTGAGGCTGTAGATGCGGGCGAGGATTCCCAGATAATAAAGGTTCTTGCCGCTGTTCAGTGACTTGATCAGCATCGCGGAGGTTTCGCCAATTTCGAACTCGACCAGCTCGTAGCCGCGTTCATTGACCTGGTCAATGACATGTTGAAAGCTTTCAGGGTTCGACTTGCGCAGTCCGACGTCGAGCAGGATACGACATTCCGGTCCGTTTTCCTCGTCATTGAGCCGTGTTTCCAGCAGGATTTCGTGAGAGGCGAGGATCAGGTCGGTATGGTTGCCGATGTTGCCGATCTTGAAATCGGCGACGCGAATGATGGCACCGGACAAGGCCGCGGGAGTGCGCGGTGGCGGACTGATCTCGGCCGGGATCACCGGTTCACTATAAACATGAACACCAGCGGCAGCGAAGGTGCGGATGAGGATCTCACCGGCCTTCTGAGCACCGAAGCCGGCGTCCATCAGCACTTCAAACCGCGTGACATGCTTTTTCTCAAGAGCTGGTGTCACAGCTTGTTTTTCGAGTGGTTGATGCATTAACAATATGCTCTCGAAAAGACGTCCATTAGGGCTCTCCGCTTGCGGACGAAATGACGGGTTCAAAATCAGTAATATACAATCAGTGTGTTAAAATGCGACATATTACCAGTGGATTTTGGCCCCTGAGCGTGACGTGATGGCGGGACACATTTCGGCACCTTTTGAATAAACTCAAGATTTGTTCTTGAAGCAAGAAAACACGGAAGTATAGTTGCCGCTTTTTAGTACACTGAACGCGAAGACATGAATTAAGGAAATTCTCTTGGCCCAGCTCTTTCCGAGATGGACGAATTACGTTCCCGCACTGGTCCTTTTCGGCATGGTTTTCGGCGGCATCGGGACAGTCGCTTTGGTGTGGTACTATGGCTCACCGCGCTTCATTGAAGTCGGATACCGCCCAGAGCAACCAGTTCCCTACAGCCACAAGCTCCATGTCGGCGAACTTGGACTTGATTGTCGTTACTGCCATGTGTCGGTAGAATTGTCCCATGAGGCGAATATTCCGCCGACGCAGACCTGCATGAATTGCCATGCCACAGTCAAGCCCAAGAGCGAAAAGCTGCAATTGGTGCGTGACAGTTTCGAGAACGACACGCCGATCGCCTGGGTGCGTGTACACAAACTTCCCGATTATGCGTACTTCAACCACAGCGTGCACATCAAGGCCGGGGTTGGCTGTGCCAGTTGCCATGGCAACGTCGGAGAGATGGAAACGGTCGAAGTTAAAGAGCCGCTGAGCATGGGCTGGTGTCTGGAATGCCACCGCAATCCGCAGCAGCATATTCGGCCGCAATCGGAAATCACCAACATGACCTGGGAACCGCCGCCGGACCACGCAGAGTTCGTACGGGATGTCATGAAAACGCTCAACCCCCCTCAGGACTGTTCCGCATGTCACCGTTGAACTCTGGGAATAAAAACGAATCGAAGGCCGCCTACTGGCGCAGTTTGGACGAACTGGCCGATGCCCCGGAATTCCGGCAGGAACTGGAGCGGGAGTTCCATGAGGGAGCTTCGGAGGCCCCGGACGATGTCAGCCGTCGTCAGTTCATCACCGTCATGGGTGCGTCCGTGGCACTGGCTTCGTTCACTGGCTGTCGCCGGCCGGTTGAGCACATTGTCCCATACGTCCGGCAGCCGGAAGAAGTTGTTCCCGGTCGGGCGCTCAATTACGCCAGTACCATGCCGCTGGGCGAAGATGCGTTCGGCGTGCTGGTGCGTTCGAACGAAGGCCGCCCGACCAAGATCGAGGGCAACGAAAACCATCCTTCGACGCGGGCCTACGATCTGCCTGGACAAAACAAGCGTCCCGCGGCGCGTGGCGCCGCCAACAGCCTGATGTTGGCCTCCGTCCTCGATCTCTACGATCCCGACCGCGACCCGTTGGTCCAACGCGACGAAAAAGATCAAGCGCCGCAACAGCCGCACGGCGAAGAGTGGAGCCGACTCGCGGAGGTAATCGCTGGTGCGAACCTCGGCACCGGCGCTGGGCTGGCGGTACTTAGCGAAGGGTTTTCATCGCCGACGATCGAGCGAATGGCAAAACGGTTCGCCGCCCGCTTTCCCGAGGCCCGTTGGATCACCTATGACGCGATCAGCAACGAGAACATTTATAAAGGGACTGAGGCAGTCTTCGGCCGGCCGCTGCGACCTGTGTACAGTTTCGACCGCGCCAGCACTGTGCTGGCGCTGGACTACGACTTGGTTCTGGGCGAAAGCAACAATGTCCGCCACGCTGCGGACTTTGCAAAAGGTCGCCACGTCAAAGACAAGCACGAGGACGAAAAGTCCGTCAGCCGCCTATACTCTGTCGAGAGCATGTACACACTCACGGGCGGGATTGCCGATCATCGCCTGAGAGTGCAGAGTTCGCAAATCGGCGCATTCACCGCAACGATCGCCAATCGGCTCGGCATCAAGGCCGATGGCGGCGGCGAATTTGACCGACGCTTCGTCGACAGCGTTATCGCCGACCTGCAGGCTGCCGCGGCACAAAATCGAGCGCTGGTGGTGGCCGGACGTCGGCAACCGGCAGCGGTACATGCCCTGGTAGCAGCGATCAACGAAAAGCTCACGACGGCCGACAGCACAGTGTCAGCACCGCGCACCGTCCAGTATGTCGCAGTCGAGGACACCCGCACGTCGAGCACCGAAGATCTGGCGACATTGGTCGCGGACATGGCCTCCGGCGAGATTAAGTCACTGATCGTCATCGGCGGCGATCCGGTCTACAACGCGCCGGGCGACCTGAATTTCGGCGACGCTTTACAGCACGTGCCGTTTTCGATCTGTTTGGCGGATCGTCTCAATGAAACGTCGGCTCATGTCAATCATTTCCTGTTGCGTTCACACTATCTGGAAAGCTGGGGTGACGCCCGCGCCTACGATGGCACGCTCAGCCTGATCCAACCGCTGATCGAGCCGCTCTACAAGAGCCGCACGACAGCGGAGTTCCTCAATATTGTGAGCACCGGCAAGGACGTCTCCGGTTACGACTTGGTGCGCCAGACGTGGAACGGCCTGATTGGTGCCATCGACGAAGGCGCCTGGCGCCGCATCGTGCACGACGGTGTGCATGCCGGCAGCGCCTATAAACCGGTACCTGCCAATCTGGTGACACGCCAGCTTGAAACGTTCCTGGCAGACAATCCCATGCCGTCGCCGGCGACGGGCATGGAACTGACGGTGACGGTTTCGAACACGATCTATGACGGCCGCTACGCGAACAACGGCTGGCTCCAGGAGCTGCCCGATCCGGTGACCAAAGTCACGTGGGACAATGTCGCGGCGATCAGCCCGGCAACAGCACACAAGCTCGGCGTCAAGCGCAAGGGCCAGAAAGTCCGGGTGACAGCAGGCCAGCGCAACATCGAACTGCCGGCGCTTGTCTTGCCAGGGCATGCTGACGATGCGGTAACTGTCGAGCTTGGTTACGGCCAAGACATCGGCCGAGTCAGCCAGCAGTCAGGACGCAATGCCTACGCTCTGCGGAGTTCCCAATCGGACACGATCAACAATGTCTCAGTGACGCTCGTGCAGGGCACCCATCTGCTGGCAACAACGCAGGACCACCAAAGCATGGAGGGCCGCCCACTGTTGCGCGAAAATACTTTGATGGGCTACAAGAAGAGCGCCAAGAATCACGAACTGTTGCCGGCGGCGCACGAGATGGACGAGGATTTGCAGCTGTACGCGTCGCACAACTACGCCAACGGGTATCAATGGGGTATGGCGATCGACCTGAACCTGTGCAACGGCTGCAACGCCTGCGCCATTGCCTGCCAGAGCGAGAACAATATCCCGGTGGTCGGCAAGGTGCAGACCGAGAAAGGACGCGAGATGGCCTGGATCCGCATCGACCGCTACTTCAAGGGTGACACCGACGATCCGCAGATGACGCACCAGCCGGTACCTTGCCAGCATTGCGAAAACGCGCCATGCGAGCAGGTCTGCCCGGTCTCTGCGACAGTACATGATGAACAGGGCTTGAACGTCATGGTGTACAACCGTTGCATCGGCACGCGCTACTGCGCCAACAACTGTCCGTATAAGGTGCGACGGTTCAATTTCTTCAACTTCACCAAGGGCAAACCCGAAGTTCACAAGATGTCGCAAAATCCCGAGGTCACAGTGCGGTCGCGGGGTGTCATGGAGAAATGCAGTTTCTGCATTCAGCGCATCAATCACGCCAAGATCGACGCTAAACTGGACGACCGCCAGGTGCGGGACGGCGAGGTCATGACAGCTTGCCAGCAGGCTTGTCCGGTCGGCGCCATCGTCTTTGGCGATATCAACAGCGACGAGGAATGGAACCCGACAGGCACACGCGTAATACATGTGAAGGGATCGGACCGCAACTATAAAATGTTGCAGGAACTCAACACGCGGCCGCGTACGACCTACTTAGGCAAGATTCGTAACCCGAGCGCCAGTCTGGCGCCGGCTATCGCCGCATCGGACGACCACGGCCACGAAGGGCATTGAAAGGACGCATGAGCGCACACACTGAAACAGGCGAACCGCCGCTGATCACCGGAACCCAGACTTTTCACACGGTTTCACAGCGTATCAGCGAAGTAACGGAAGTCCCCGTTCGAGGGACCCCGAAGCTGTGGTGGGTGCTGATGGTGATTTCGCTGTTGGCACTGGCCAACCTCGGAGCCTCGATCGCCTATTTGTTCTGGGAAGGTGTCGGCATCTGGGGCGTGCAGAATCCGGTCGGCTGGGGCTGGGCGATCGTCAATTTCGTGTTTTGGGTCGGTATCGGCCACGCCGGTACTCTGATCTCAGCAGTCCTGTTTCTACTGCGCCAGCGCTGGCGCACGTCGATCAACCGCTTTGCCGAGGCCATGACGATTTTTGCGGTCATCTGTGCCGGCCTGTTTCCGGGCATCCACGTCGGCCGGCCATGGGTGGCATGGTGGATGGCGCCACTACCGAACCAGATGAGCATGTGGCCGAACTTCCGTAGCCCGCTGCTGTGGGACATGTTCGCGGTAGGCACATATTTCACCGTGTCGCTGCTGTTCTGGTATACGGGCATGATCCCTGACCTGGCGACGATGCGCGACCGCGCAAAGAACAAGATCCGCAAGTTTAGCCTCGGCATCATGTCCCTCGGTTTCCGGGGCAGCGGCAAACAATGGCAGAATTACGAGAAGGCCTACCTGATTCTCGCCGGCATTTCGACGCCGTTGGTGCTGTCCGTGCACTCGGTCGTCAGTTTCGACTTTGCCGTATCCCTGGTTCCGGGCTGGCACACGACTATTTTCCCGCCGTACTTCGTGGCTGGCGCCATCTTCTCCGGCTTCGCAATGGTGATGACCTTGGCGATCGTCGCGCGAGCCGTCTACAAGATGGAAGATTACATTACCATGAAGCACCTGGAGAACATGAACAAGATCATCCTGCTCACCGGCACGATGGTTGGCTACGCATACGGCTGCGAGTTCTTCATCTCCTGGTACAGCGGCAACGACTACGAGCGCTTCGCTTTCGTCAACCGCGCGGGCGGCGATTATGCCTGGGCTTATTGGACAATGATCTCGTGCAACGTGATCTTCCCGCAGATTTTCTGGTTCCGCAAGATGCGCCGCAGCATTCTCGTGATGTTCGTCCTCTCGATCATTGTGAATATTGGCATGTGGTTTGAGCGCTTCGTCATCATCGTCACGACACTGGCCAACGACTTCATGCCCAGCGCCTGGGATTACTTCACGCCGACCTTCTTCGATTTCTCAATCCTCATCGGGTCGTTCGGCCTGTTCTTTACCCTGTTCCTGCTATTCTTGCGGTTCCTGCCGATGGTAGCGATCGCCGAGATCAAGGGTGTGCTGCCGCAAGCGGATCCGCATTTCTACGAAGAGAAACACTGATGGCGCAGACAGAAAAAATCGAAGGCGTAGTTGCCCAGTTTGAAAACCCGGCGACGCTGATCAAGGCTGCGCAGAAAATGCGGGACGAAGGGTTCCGCAACTGGGACACGCACTCGCCGTTTCCTGTGCACGGCATGGACGATGCGATGGGCACCCCGCGCACCAAGCTGGGCTGGATGGTTGCAATGTTTGCATTCTGCGGTACCACCGTCGCCTACTTGATGCAGTGGTGGACGAGCTCGGTGGACTACCCCCTCGTCATCTCCGGCAAGCCCTTTAACAGCATCCCCGCCTGGGTCCCGGTCATGTTCGAGCTCAGCGTTCTCGCCGCCGCCTTTGCTGCGGTGATCGGCATGCTGGCCTTCAACATGCTGCCGCGCTATAACCACCCGGTGTTTAATTCCGAAAACTTCGTGGCCAAGCACATGGATGACGGTTTTTTCGTCAGTGTCGAAGCTGCCGACGAAAAATTTGATAAGGAAAAAACCGTGGAATTCCTCGAGTCCATTGGCGGCAGCAATATCGAACTGCTACTTGCAGACGACTGATTATGATCCAGAAGCGCAACAATTTGATGACACTGGCAACGCTCCTGGCGGCAACCATTCTTCTGGGCGGCTGCTATCGCGGCAAACCTTCGTCCAAACCGCCGCTGCATGTGGTGCCGAATATGGACGCGCAACCGAAATACAAAGCTCAGGACAAAGCCGGTCTGTTTCAGAACGATTCAGCCATGCGCGTGCCGCCCGAACACACGATCCCGCGCGGCTATCTGCGCGCTGACACCATTTATTTCACCGGCAAGCAGGCGGATGGCGAATGGGTGGAGAAGAATCCCGAGAAGATCACCATGGACCTGCTCCAGCGCGGCCGTGAACGCTACGCCATTTATTGCGCTATTTGCCATGACGACGCCGGTCACGGCAAGGGCATGGTCACGAAACGCAGCCCCGATCTGATGCCGGTTTCGTATCACACCGACGCGTTGCGCAAGCAGGCGGACGGGTATCTGTTCGATGTCATCACGAACGGGTCCCAAAGTACGCTGATGGGCCCGTACAAACACCAGGTGGGCGTCCGGGATCGTTGGGCCATAGTGGCATATGTTCGTGCCCTGCAACGCAGTCAGCATGCCACGGCAAAAGACGTGCCGGCGGAGAGGAAATAGCGTTTGCGGCAGCCGCCAGGCTGACTCCCATACCGTCTTCGGACACCACCGCGAAATTCTTTGCTTTGATCTGACAGGGGACAGGCTTATACTACTTGTTTTGATTTCGGGCTTAGTAGCCCTTGGAACCGGAGACACGTTATGTTTGGAACGTTCATCTTAACCGTCGTGGTACTGCTTATCACGATCGTTCTGATAGCGATCCGTATCATCTGTGTGCCGGGCGGAGAATTCCGCGGCACCTGTAGCACCAATAACCCGTTTCAAAAGCGCGAAGGGGATTGTCCCGTCTGCGGCAAGAAACCGGATGAGAAATGTCCAAGTGAACCGATCTCGGTCAACGCGGGCGAATAATCCGATCTGGACGAACCGGCATTTGACATATGGCTGATTTCAGACTCAAGGAAGGATATGACATTCCGTTGGTCGGCGGGCCTGCGGACTCGGTTTCCGTAGCACCACGCCCGGCTACCGTAGCGCTGAAGCCGAGCGAATTTCGAGGCGTCAAAATCCGCTTACTCGTCGACGAAGGTGACGTCGTCAAGGCCGGCTCCCCCCTGGGTTGTGTCAAAAACCGCGAGCAGCAAATCTTCACCGCACCGATGGCCGGCACGGTGATGGCGGTGGTGCGTGGTCCCAGACGCGCGCTGATGGAGGTGGTCATCAAGCCCGATGAAGCATCGGACGCCGTCCCATTCAAGCAGCACGATGCGGTTGCACTCAGCGGCCTGTCACGTGACGTCGTCCTCGAGCAGTTGTTGCAGTCCGGACTGTTCAATGTTTTTCAGCAACGGCCCTTTGGCAACGTCGCCGATCCCGCGGTCACGCCACGTTCCATATTTGTCTCCGCTTTCGACACCGCCCCGCTCTCTGCTGATACGGCACTTATCGTCCAGGGTAACGAGGTGGCGTTCCAAGCCGGCCTCGATATTGCCTCCCGGCTCGCGAGCGGCAAAGTGCATCTGTCCGTCGACGGTCGACGTTTCGATCTGCCGAAAGCTTTTTCAGAAGCAAATAATGTCGAGCTGCATCGTTTTTCCGGACCTCATCCGACCGGTTGCGTCGGCGTGCAGATTCACCATGTCGACCCGATCAAGCATCGGCGTGATGTCGTCTGGACGACAACTGTTCAGGGTCTCATTCTCATTGGCCGGCTTTTCCTCGAGGGCCGGTACGTCCCGGACATCACAGTCGCACTTTCAGGCTCCGCGGTGACGGCACCGAAGCACTACCGCACCGTTGTCGGCGCCAATATCGCAAGCATTACCAACGACAACGTCACGCATGGCGACTTGCGCTACATCAGCGGTGACGTACTTACAGGCACAACATCGTCACCGGACGGGCACTTGGATATGAAGTCGTCGACGCTGACGGTGATCCCAGAAGCGACAGAGTCGGAGTTTCTCGGCTGGGCTTTACCTGGATTCGGCCGTCTCAGCAAGTATCGCACCTATCCTTCGGCCGTTTTTGGCGGCAAGAGGTTTGCTCCCGATACCAAGTTGAACGGCGGCCACCGCGCCTTTTTGGCGACCGGTTACTATGAGCAGGTACTGCCGATGGATATTTACCCGATGTACCTGCTCAAAAGCATCCTGGCACAGGACTTTGACGAAATGGAGGGGCTTGGCATTCTCGAAGTGACGGAAGAGGAGTTCGCACTGTGCGAATATGCCTGCCCGTCAAAAGTTAACGTTCAGCAGATCATCCGTGACGGCCTGGACCTAGTGGAATACGATGGTTAAATGAAGTTCCTCCAAAACATTTTCGATAAAATGCGACCCGACTTCGAGAAGGGGGGCAAGTTCGAAAAGCTCTACCCGCTTTTCGAGGCCAAGGAAACCTTCACGTTCGTGACCCGCGACCGGACGAAGAGCGGTGCCCACATCCGTGATGCGCTCGACACGAAACGCCTGATGTCGACCGTAATCATCGCGCTGATTCCATGCATGCTGTTCGGCATCTACAACGTCGGGTACCAGCATTTCCGCGCCTACGGCATCGCCGATCCGGCACTGATGCAATGCGTCATCAAAGGGGCCTGGCATGTCATGCCGATCATTATCGTCAGCTACGCCGTTGGCGGTATTTGGGAGGTGATTTTCGCGGTCATCCGCAAGCACGAAATCAACGAAGGCTTTTTGGTCACTGGACTGCTCGTTCCTTTGACACTGCCACCGACTATACCGCTGTGGATGGTCGCTGCCGGAGTCAGTTTCGGGGTCGTCATCGGTAAGGAAGTGTTTGGCGGTACCGGCATGAATGTGTTCAACCCCGCGTTGACAGCCAGGGCTTTCATATTCTTTGCCTACCCGGCCGCGATTTCCGGGGACAAATGCTGGCGCGTCGTCGAAAACACTACCTTCGGCGCGGTCGACGGAACGATCGTCGACGGATTTTCCGGCGCCACGCCACTGCTGGTTGCATCAACGCCGGATGCCATGGCTGTCACTGAGCGCTTGACCGAGTTCGGTCAAGCGGCGGGATACGCGGATTTTTCGTGGTTTCAGTCGTTCGTTGGACTGATTCCCGGATCGATCGGCGAGACCTCGACACTCTGCTGCCTGATCGGTGCGGCTATCCTGCTGATCACCGGCGTCGGCAGCGCCCGGATCATGATCGGCGTGCTGATTGGCGGGATATGCATGGCCGCGCTGCTGAATGCCGTTTCGATCAAGGAACCGACGAGCATGTTGGCGATACCGGTAAAGGAACACCTGGTCTACGGCGGCTTCATGTTCGGCTTGGTCTACATGGCGACCGATCCGGTGTCCGCGTCACAAACCCCAATAGGTAAATGGATTTACGGATTCCTTGTAGGTTTTCTCGCCATCCTTATACGGACGATCAATCCGGCTTACCCCGAAGGGATGATGTTGGCGATCCTGTTCATGAATGCATTTGCACCACTGATCGATTACTTCGTCATTGCCGCGCACATGAAGAAACGAATGCGACGATCGAAGGAGAGCCAGGCTTATGCGTAGCAGTACCTACACCGTGGTTTTCGTGAGCACCGTTGCGATCGTCTGTTCGCTGCTGCTGTCCACCGCTGCTACATTGCTGCGGGATCGACAGGACAGAAACGAGGCGCTCAGCAAGAAGCAAAACATCCTCAAAGCGCTCGGCGTCAACGAAAAGATGGATGGCCCGTCGATCGACATCTTTTTTGCTGACTACGTCGAACTTTTTGCAATAGACCTCGAAGGCAACATTGATGCTGAGGTCGATGCCACGCAGCTCGATATGGAAGTCGAAGATAAAAAGGCGGAAGCATCGGCCCGGCGATATCCGATTTACCGCTGCGCCATAGACAACGAGACGACCTACTGCGTGCCGATTATCGGCAGGGGGCTCTGGTCGAAACTGTACGGCTATCTGTCACTGGAGTCGGACCTGAATACTGTCAAGGGTATCACGTTCTACAAGCACGGAGAGACCCCGGGGCTGGGTGCCGAGATCGAGAAGAGTTGGTTCCAGGACAATTTCCTGGGTAAAAAGATCAACGACCAGACAGGCACTTTCGTTTCGATCGAAGTGGTTAAAGGCAGCGCCGAAGACGCCTATGCCGGCAACGAAGAAAAGCTTTCACATGCCGTCGACGGCATCAGCGGCGCCACGATCACCAGCCGCGGCGTGACCGAGATGCTGCATGAAGACCTCACGAAGTATGTGCCGTATTTTAAGCAACTGGAGGCCAACTGAGCCATGGCAGATGCCACTGAATCTGCGGAACCGCTGCTTTCAGCGAAAAACCGCAAAACATTCAAAGACCCGTTCATGGTGAACAACCCAATCACCCTGCAGGTGCTTGGTATCTGTTCGGCCCTGGCCGTCACCGCGCAACTCAAGCCATCGCTCGTTATGGGTATCGCGGTGGTGTTTGTAGTGGCTGGCGCCAATGTCACGATTTCGATGGTGCGCAAGTTTATTCCCGTGCGCGTACGCATCATTGTCGAGATGACCGTCGTGGCAACGCTCGTAATTCTGGTCGACCAGGTGCTCAGGGCCTACGCTTTCGACGTTTCGAAACAGTTGTCGCTGTTCGTTGGCCTGATCATCACCAACTGTATTGTGCTCGGTCGCCTCGAGGCTTTTGCCATGGGCAACAAGGTGTGGCCCTCCTTCCTCGACGGCCTCGGCAACGGCCTGAGCTACGCCGCAGTCATTGCCATTGTGGGATTTTTCCGCGAAGTGATGGGATCCGGCCAGGTGCTTGGTTTCAAGGTCGTACCGCAGGTGCTGTACGATAACCTGGGCTATACGAACAACGGCCTCATGGTGCTGGCGCCTGGCGCTTTCATTATTCTCGGTTTATTGATCTGGGTACAGCGCACCGTGTCCGGGCACGTGGAGGATTAAGCGATGGAATACATCAATCTGGCAATCAAGGCGATTTTTGTTGAGAACATCCTGCTGGCCTATTTCCTCGGGATGTGTTCGTACCTGGCCGTGTCCAAGAAAGTACCGACCGCCATTGGCCTGGGGCTCGCGGTGATTTTCGTATTGACGATTACCAGCCCGGTGAACTGGTTCATCTATGAGTACTTCCTGAAACCCGGTGCCATGCACTGGACAGGCAACGCCGAACTCGCCGCCATGGATCTGAGCTTTCTCAAGCTCATCTCGTTTATCGCGGTCATCGCCGCGATGGTGCAGATCGTCGAGATGTTCATCGAAAAGGTGTCCGACACGCTGTACAACCAGCTTGGCATTTTTCTGCCGCTGATCACAGTGAATTGTTCGATCCTTGGCGGGGCGCTGTTTCTGGTCGAGCGTGAATACGATCTGGCAGAGTCTGTCGTTTTCGGCAGCGCTTCGGGTATCGGCTGGTTCCTGGCTATTGTCTCGATGGCTGCGATCCGCCAGAAGCTGCGGTATTCCAACATTCCCGACGGTCTACGCGGTCTTGGCATCACCATGCTTGTCACGGGGTTGATTGCCATGGCCTTCATGGCCTTTTCAGGTATCAGCCTCTAACCTCTATCGCGGGCTTTTGGCCTGCTGCTGGAAATCATGGATCACGTTTTTATCATCCTCGCCGGCACCGTGGTCATGCTGGGAGTTATCCTGGTACTCGTCCTGGCGTTGCTGGCCGCCAGCAACAAACTGGTCAGCACCGGCAAGGTCACGGTCACCATCAACGACGACGAGAGCAAATCGCTCGAGGTCGAGGCTGGATCCACGCTTCTGAACACGTTGTCAAGCAACGGTCTTCTGCTGCCTTCCGCCTGTGGTGGCGGCGGGACTTGCGGTGTCTGTCGTTGTCAGGTGCTCGACGGCGGCGGTGATCTGTTGCCGACTGAGGAAGGCCATATCTCCCGCAAAGAAGGCAAGGACCACTGGCGCCTGTCCTGCCAGGTAAAAGTCAAGCAGGACATGCGGATCCAGGTGCCCGCAGAAATTTTTTCCATTAACAAGTGGGAATGCGAAGTCGTTGCCAACGACAACGTCGCGACGTTCATCAAGGAACTCGTACTGAAGCTTCCCGAGGGCGAGAACCTGGATTTTGAATCCGGCGGCTACATCCAGATCGAGGTACCCAAGTACGAGATCGACTACAGCAGTTTCGACGTCCATGAAGAGTACCGCGGCGACTGGGACCGGTTCAACCTGTGGGACTTGAAGGCCAAAAACGGCGAAACTGTGGTTCGGGCCTATTCGATGGCCAACCATCCCGCCGAGGGCAATATCGTCATGCTCAACATCCGCATTGCTTCGCCGCCGCCGGACCGAGCCAAGGGCGGGTTCATGAATGTCCCCCCGGGCATTGCGTCTTCCTTTGTTTTCGATCTCAAGCCGGGAGACAAGGCAACCGTCTCCGGGCCGTACGGTGAATTTTTCATTCAGGAAACCGAGCGTGAAATGTGTTATATCGGCGGTGGCGCCGGGATGGCGCCCTTACGGTCGCATATTTTCCATCTGTTTCACACCCTCAAGACTGGCCGCAAGGTCTCATATTGGTATGGTGCGCGGTCTTTACGCGAGATGTTTTACGAGGATCAGTTCCGCAAGATCGAGGCTGAATTTCCGAACTTCAAGTTCCACGTTGCCTTGTCGGATCCGTTGCCCGAGGACAACTGGGACGGGCACACCGGCTTCATTCACAGCGTCGTCCTGGACAACTACCTGGGCAAACATCCGGCCCCGGAGGACGTCGAGTATTACCTCTGCGGTCCGCCCATGATGCTGAGCGCTGTCCAGAGCATGCTCGACGATCTTGGGGTCGGGCAAGACATGATCCGCTTCGACGACTTCGGCTGAGTTCCTTTCTTTCAGCGTGACTTCCGAACCGATAGAACTGCTAATCCCAGAAGACATGTCCGGATAGCCTTGTTTATCGGCTCCTTGATGTGCAGACGCAAGCGACATTGCACGCAAGTTGACGGCAAGTTAAAGTGTCGCAACCATGTATCGCCGCAGGTACATGTTTTTGGATAGAAGCCCCATCGCCCCGGTTGTTATGGCACGTCACCCAAAACTGTCCGATCGAAAAACACCGATACGCTGGGCTTTTGGCCGGTTGTCTGAAGTCGCTGACCTGGCCGGGTTGACTGGCGATCAGCGTCGAAACTTCAACCGCAGTATCGCCGCATTGTTTTTTGCTGTTGTTCGTGCAGACGGCGTGGTCAGTGATGCTGAGCAAAGACAGATAGACGAGGTTCTCGATCTCTACTTCGAACCGGCGGAGGTCGCGAATCTGAAGACGGGGTTGGTGCATCGAGAGCATATAGATGTCCATTCCGAGTGCCGCAATCTGGGCACACTCAATTACGAGGGAAAGTGCGAGGTAATCGTCAGCCTTGTTGAAATCGCCTACGCAGACAATGAGTTCTGCGCTGCCGAACGCGAAATGATCGACGAAATCGCGACGGCTTTGAAGGTGGATGGCGAAATCATCGAAGCGGCTTGCGAGGCTGCCAGAAACCAGCACGTTGTTCGGCAGAGAGTCGTCCGTTCCGGAGCTGGCCTCCTGGTCGCGCTGATTGTAATTGTCATCTTCATCCTCACCGCTACGTTCCTGAAATCAGTCCTTTTCGGCCTCGTATTGGCGTATTTTTGTTTGCCACTGCAACGGTGGTACCAGCACACCTTCTTCTCGAGTCGGCTGGGCAAGGCGCTGCTCGGGATATGTCACGCGGTCAGGGCTCCGCCCCGCCGGGTCGTTAGAAGCATTAAAAGAAAATTTGCGCAATCCAAAGTTGTGGAAGCCGCGCCTGAGGATGACACTGGGGAGATGGACCGCCGGCAGCATCTGAAGAACGTCCGTCGATCCTGCCATGCGACGCTGGCCACAATGTTTCTGGTAGTTGCTGTCATTTTGCTCGGTTTGACCGGCGTTTCTGCCTCATATCTCGGGAAGACCCGCAACCTCGCCATGGAGTGGTTCAGCACCCAAGATGACATCGCAGAAACTACACAGCCGGAAGTCGCACCCCTCCCCGACCCGAGTCTGCCAACTGATACCGTGTCCGGCAGCGATGAAACTGTCGGGGACATGGCTGCCGCCCCCGACGCAATCGAAAAAGAAGGTTGGCGGCTATTTGTAGGCCGCATGACAAACA
Organism: uncultured Lentisphaerales bacterium; assembly: GCA_964460215.1. Lineage (GTDB taxonomy): Bacteria > Verrucomicrobiota > Lentisphaeria > JABSQK01 > CAJWLW01 > CAJWLW01. Next base: position 12,618 of record CAYWQM010000020.1, on the reverse strand, counting down.
AACTCGAGAAGTATCAGCCGCGGATCCAAGAACTCCCGGGCTTTGTGTGGGCGCGCGGGACAGTCGAAAACTATCTGCAAGACGATGAAAACCGCCGTAATCTGATGGCATTGATCTTGAGCAAGTCTGGTGGCTTGTTCACTGTAACCACCAATTTCGTCGCCAATATTGCCAGTTTCCTGCTGAACGTGATGCTGACAATCTTCTTTTTCTCTTTTTTCCTGCAAAAGATAGCTGTATTCGACGCACGCGGTACTCAACGCAAGAGCACTGGGCAGTATCTGGTCGAGAGCATTTTCAAAAGCCGCTGGCTGCCTGAGGCCAATCCAGCCGCTCTCGACGAGGCTCGGGATATCGTCGACGAGATTATCGCCAAGCTGCAAATTTGGGTCAAAGGCTACATGTGGATCATAATCATCGAAGCACTGATTTATATCATCGTTTTTCGAATTCTCGGCGTGCCTTATTTTTTCCTGCTTGGCTTTTTGGCCGGTCTTACCATCCTGCTGCCCTTCATCGGTCCGATCGCGAGTGCCCTGCTCACTGTGACTGTATACTATGCCGTTGGTGACCCGAGTGTAGCGGTCGTGTTAGCGATCGTTTTGTCTTATTTCATCATGAACGGCATCATCGAACAGTTGTTTCTCTATCCTGCCCTGGTTGGTGAAGCCTTAGGACTGAGTGTGCTGGAGACTATCATCGTCGTTTTGGTGGGCGGCCTTGTCGCCGGACTGCCAGGTGTTGTTTTCGCTGTCCCGGCTGCATCTACCCTGAAGTTTCTCATTCCTAAACTATACGCTGCGTGGCAACCACGACCTGTCCAACCGGATAGCTGACTCATCCTATCCACTTTTCGGGACTGCACGGAAGTTGAACCTCACCCAAGCCCCGGAATTCCCCACTGGGACGCGCCGTCGCCGAGCTGCCGTCGCGGTATTCGTCGGCAATTCGTTCTACAAATGCTGCCGGCCGCGAGATCTACCTTTCGTTACAAATCCAGTCCGAAGCATCAAGCGCCAAATATGCCGGGAAGTCCGGAAATTTCAGTACGTTCAGAAGAATCAATCATATTGCGCTTGAGGCATCTGCAGTTTAGCGACATATTAGGCCGCATGCGCCTGGCTTGCCTATTTCTTTTCACCATACTCGCCCAATTCGGGTACGCAGATCTGATCAGCCTCGATGGTTGGTTCAAGCGGACATGGCGAGACAAACCTGTGCCTCCCCCGGATGCGCGGGACGTTACCTGGTCACCTTGGGAAAACCGCGTATCGCTGCCGCGCCAATCCGTACAATGGATGGCCGACGGTATGCCGCTTGAATTGCCCGTCGTTTTTCCCGGTGACAATCAGTTTGTTATACGTGTGCCAGACCAGTGGCAGGACTTTGATCACCTCACGGCCGAACTTGTCCTGCCGAATGATCTGCCTGCCAATTCGCAAGTGTATCTGTTCGTTAAGGATTGGGACATCCTGTGGTACCAGCACAGGTTGGACTGGAATCCAGTTAATACAGCAGTGCCACAGACGTTTTCTGTTCCAATCTCCGGCCGCGCCGCCCGTACCGCTTGGAAACCCAATGGACATCAGCGTCCATGGCATCAGCTCACGCCTGGGCAGGTTTTAGAATTCGGAGTGCAGATCAACAGCAACCCGGGCGATTCCACAAACGTTGCCACCTCGGCGTATTTGCTGAGCGCAGGCTTGACCAAGGCGGAGAGTTCTGAGGATGCTGATCTACCGCCTGCCGTGCAGGGTTTGCGCATCCTCACCGAGAAACCAACGGTGGGCAGCAAGGTCGAGATTGGATTCTCCACAACGATACCCCTGAAGCGACCGTTTTCCCGTGAAGACGTCAGTGTCACCGCCAAGGTGTCAGGCCCCCAGGGGATCACCGATGATGTCCATGCATTCTATTACGAAGATTTCCTTGCCGACATAAGCGATCCCCAGGGCACGCTGACACCGTGGGGTGAACCGGAATTGAGAATCCGATACATGCCGCGTGTGCCCGGAGTTTATCATGTTCAAATCAGCGGCACAATCACGGGTCATCCGTTGCATTTGCCGCTGCTCAAGTTTGAAGTCACCCCTGCCTGGAAACCTTGGAAAGGCTTTGTAACGGTGTCACCCGATGATACCCGCAGGCTCGAATTCAGTGAGGATGCCTCCGTGTTCAACGCCCGCGGGCTGAATGTTCGATCACCGTTTGACACACGATACATCACCTCATTTCCGTTCTCCGATTGGGCCTATGAGGACATGAACATTTATGAACGACTCTTGCCCAAGTATCAGGCCGCCGGAATAAACGTTTTGGAAGTGTGGCTGTCTTCCTGGTGGCTGGCACTTGAGTGGATTCCGAACGCGATTGGCAATCACGGCGTCGGGCACATGAATCAGTGGCGATCATGGAAACTCGATCGTCTGCTGGACATGGCTGAGGCACACGACATCTACATCATTCTGGTCATCAACAACCACGGTAAATTCAGTGGTTGGGTTGACGTGGAATGGCCCGACAACCCTTTCAACAAGGCCAATGGTGGGCCTTTGAATTCGCCCCGCGAATATTTCCACAGAGATGTTGCCAAGAAAGCCGTTCGGGAGTTCGTTGAATACGCCACTGCCCGCTGGGGATATTCATCGAACCTCCTGGCATGGAAGCTGTTCAGCGAAATCGATCTGACCGGCGAAAAGTCCGATGGCGGTCGCAGATGGTATCGCAATCAAGCCGTAACAGATTGGCATCGGGAGATAGGCGATTACTTCAAGAAGGTGGACCCGAACCCACATCTCGTGACGACGCACTGGGCAACGAATTATTCTATCGTCAATGAGCCACTCGCACGATTACCGCAACTGGATATACTGACCGTCGATGCCTACTACGACAGGAATGAAGGCGCCAAACGGTTATTCGAATTGGTGAGTGAAACAATAGCGTTTGCCCAAACAATGAAGAAGCCGGTTGCGATCACAGAATACGGGGGAAACCCGTGGGGTGACACGATCGGACACATACTGAATGAACATCATCTGGGGCTTTGGCGTGGGTATTTCGGCAATATGGGCATCACCCCGTTCTTCTGGTGGTTTCCGCTGGTTGAAGAATACGACCTCTATTACGAATATCGCGCGATGGCCAACTTCAGTGATGGTGATGACACGCGGAACGCCCGCTGCACAAGCGTTGATGAATACACGGATTCTCTTGGAATGTGCCGCATGGCCACGGATCGCGCGAATTGGTTTTGGCTCTACGACCGGTCCTTTTACTTCTCAGGGAACCTCAGCATGCCCGCCGCTGTACACCGGGACATCACGATCGATGTACAAGGCCTCGAAACCGGTGAATACCGGATTGAGTTCTGGGATTGCCGGCAGGGAATTATCACAAAGCAGGAGCCTTTGACAATCAAGATCGCCGGACACGTGTCACGGGTGCAGGTGCCCGCGTTCCGCCGGGATATTGCCATAAAGGTTGTGGAACAGCGGTGAATATGTTGCGGACATCGGTTCTTTTTCTGTTGCTCATACCGGCTGTCATCGGTAGTAGCGACGACAGCCACAGGCGCGTCTTGCTGGTCAGTGAAATCGAGTACGTTGCTGTCTACCTGCAGAACGGCGAAATCGAATTTGCACAAAAGCATCTGGATATCATCAAAGAGCATTTCGCGGATCAAGTCGCAATCATCCGGTATTATCAGGGCATCATCGACTATCAGCAGGAAGAGTTCGAGTCTGCCGCGGGACATTTTGAACGATTGTTGAGCAAAGCCCTGCTGCCAGAAAGCGATCCGGAAATATACGAATATCTGATACACATATATTGCCGGTCAGCGCATTTCGACGATGCCACGCTACTTCTGGCTCAACTCAGGCAGCGTTTTGAGGTTCTGCCTGATTGGGGCCAGGATTTGCACCTTGTTCTTGGACAATCAATGCATGAGCATGCTGGTGATGATCCCGAAAATCGGCAACTGCGCGATCGCGCCATGGGGATACTGGTTGAATTCGCTAACGCTCGCCCGCATCACGGCCACGCCGCATGGGTGAAATATCTCGAAGCAGAACAACAGTTTGAATGGCTGGAAGCGGAGCTGGCGAAACTGGCCCAGCTCGGCCAGGATATTACTGCGGCCGGCCTGGCGACACATTTGCTCCGCATCTCTCAGCTATACGAACGAATCGAAAACGCCTATCCCGACACCAGCTACGCATTGAACGCGGAGCTCCGGCTCGTGTATCTTCACGAATTGATCGATGAATTGCCGGACACCCCCGCTCCGTGAAATCGCCCCGGGCTTCCTAAGTGCACATAAAACTGACGTAGACATCAGAGTAACCGTAGTTTGTCCGGCTTCTGGGATGGATGGGGATTTTAGGTAATTACGTATCGCGCTTGGCTGGAAAGTTACAGAACTCATAGACAGCGCAGCCGGCGCAAAGGGGTTTCCGGGCTTTGCAGGTATAGCGCCCGTGAAGAATCAAATAGTGATGGGCATCCCTGAGATAAGTTGGCGGAATTTTCTTGAGCAATGCCCGTTCCACTGCCTCCGGCGTGGTCGCACGTGCCAGACCAATCCGATTGGCGACCCGAAAGATATGGGTGTCTACAGCCAACGTGTCCTGGCCGAAAACGACGTTCAAAATAACGTTCGCGGTCTTGCGACCTATGCCCGGCATCGATTGCAAATCTTCACGGTTGTCCGGTATTTTTCCTGCGAAACGGTCGCGCACGGCCTCGCAAATGCCTATGATAGCACGAGCCTTGTTTCGATAAAGACCAATCGATCTGATGCGCTGGCGCACTTGCGCTTCGCCAAGGGCAAGATAATCTGCAGGCTCACGGCATTCACGGAACAAAGGAGCGGTCGCCTTGTTAACAGCCTTGTCGGTACACTGGGCTGATAACACGACCGCAATAGTCAGGTCCAGAGGTGTCTCCCAGACCAGCTCGGACTCAGGCGTGATACGCTCAGACAGTATCGAAAAAAAGGATTCGATCTGCACCCGCGTCATTGGTTTCGCCAGCCGCGACGCATTTTTCCTGGCAGCCATGCAACCTCCCAGCTGAACGATTCATGATTCCCGCAAATGCCGCAACAACTGGTTGAGTGCTGCCAAAGTCGTGCGGTCACGCATCCGGCGGCGGTCGCCCGGATGGACATAGCGCTGTGTGCGGACATCTCCCTGCACGATCGTGGATATGAAGGCAAGGCCGACTGGCTTGTCAGGCGTGCCGCCGTCAGGCCCCGCAATGCCGGTCACAGCTACGCCCGCGTCGACTTGCAGCCGCCGCACCAAACCGGCAGCCATTTCATCGGCAGTCTCGGCACTCACCGCGCCGTGCGTTGCAACCGTCTCCGGCCGCACGCCCAGTAGCTCTGATTTTGCCTCGTTGGCGTAG
>CAYWQM010000020.1:0-7196 GCA_964460215.1 uncultured Lentisphaerales bacterium | reverse complement strand
AAGGCACCTTTGAAAATGTCCGAGACCCCCGCCAGATCGGTAATACGCTTGGCTATTTCTCCACCCGTACAGGATTCTGCCGTGCCCAGGCTCCACGCGCGTCGCCGCACTTCGTCACAAACCGACCCGACAACGCCGTTCTCGGGATCGACAAGGTAATCCTTCAGCACGCCACGAACGGCAACCGCAGCGCTCTCAAGGGTCTCCACCTGGTCGATAGCGGCAGTGAGACGGACATCAACTTTGTCGCGCCGCACGCAGTAGGCGACATCAAGATCCGGGAAATCCGGCAATATCGTTGCCACACAGGCCTCGATCGAGGACTCCCCAATACCGCTTATTCCGATATTAATGCGGCGCACTCGCGGAGGAAATCTTTCGCAAATCCGTGGCAGGACGTAGTTGTTCAGCATTGGCTTGAGCTCCCGCGGCGGGCCAGGCAGCATGACGACGATTGCATTGCCGGTCGGACACCAAAGCCCTGGCGCAGTGCCATAGTCGTTGTCGATTACCTCGGCGCCATCGGGAACATATGCCTGTTTGAGCACAGACTCGGGCATCTCAACATGTCGTTCGGAAAAGTACCGGCGTATGCGTTCGGCCTCGTCTTCGCGATACTCCAGCCGCATGCCCAGAACCTCCGCGATCGTCTCGCGTGTCATGTCGTCAACAGTAGGGCCCAGACCGCCGACTGTAATAACCAGGTCGCTGCGGTTCAGTGCAGTTTGTAGTGCACCGCCGATGTCGTCAACAGTGTCTGGTATACAGACTTCACAGGTAACAGAGAGGCCGCAATCGTCCGGCGGCAGGCCGAGAACGCTGAGATTGGTGTTGGGCGTTGTGCCCGGCAGAATCACGGTACCGATACAAATGACTTCGCAATGCATGGCGTATGGTATCGCCTGCGGTGGGGTCTGGCAACTGCAACCGGTACCGGAAAATCTTCCGCTCGAGTGCTTGCACCGGTGCAGCTTAACAATATATTTATAGATAAGTCAATATTATTGAAGCGCAGATCTGCGCCTGGCCGCCAAGACGGAGGATCTAATGGCTGTTCAACAACATAGAGTTTCGCGCATGAAGTGCCGCAGGCGCAAGTCTGCGAACAGATACAAGGGCATTAATACGAATAATTGCCCAAGTTGCGGGGCCAAGCGTCTGCCGCACCATGCCTGTCCGACATGCGGCAACTACAAGGACCGCCAGATCATCACGATCGTGACAGAGTAGACCGATTACATCCTGAGATTTCAAACCGGGCATCGCTGCCCGGTTTTTTTTTGCCCGGTCGCGGCGGAGGGTCAGCCTGAGTGATGCTGAGTCTTTTCCCAGAAGTGGGGGTTCCAGATGAGCTGGAGGGCGCCTTTCCACGCCGCCAGGCTCATGATGATCCAATACAGTGGCATAATTGGGGTGTATTTCACGACATGCCCAAGGCCGCGGCACTGGCAGGCAATGGCGCAAGTGTAGGCAAACGCAAAGTTGCCGTCAAACAGACAGATTGCCGCCATGGCAAAATCGGGGCCAGGAAAAAACGCACCGATGGCTTCGGGGCGCTTAAAAATCCAGACGCAGACGAGTACCCAGTAAAACGTGCTGAGGAGCTGGGCAAGGACCGAGCCCCCGACCAGCAAATGAAAATGGAAGCTGTTCGCTACACCGAGCTTTTTGGTAAGCCCCAGCAAATTCCGCGTGTGAACCAGATACGTCTGCATATACCCCTTGACCCAGCGCGAACGTTGTTTGATCCACCAGCGCAGCTTCGGGCAGGCCTCCTCCCAAGTCGTGGAATCCAAAATACGCGTCTGCCATCCCTGCGCGAACAGGCGCAGTCCGAGATCGCAGTCTTCAGTGACGTTGTATTCGTCCCACCCCTTCAATTGCTTGAGGATCTCGAGACGAAAATGGTTCGAAGTGCCGCCGAGCGGGATTGGGGCTCGCAAGGCATCGAGGCCGGGCAGACAGAGGTCAAACCACATGGCATATTCCGCCGTGAAACAACGCGTCAGAAAATTACGTTTGGTGTTGTAGAAATTGAGTTTCGCCTGCAGGCAGGCAATGTTGTCGGCGCATTGTGAAAAGGCGATGACTGCCTTCTTCAACTGATCCGGGTCGGGACGGTCCTCGGCGTCGTAGATCACCAGGTAATCGCTCTTTGCAACTGCCAGGCCGACGTTGCATGCCTTCGGTTTTGTTCGCGGGTAGGAGACTGGAATGTCGACAATCTGAAACGGCGGTGCGACATCAACCTTGTCGAGCGCTGCCTGCGTTTCCTGGTCGTCGGCCTCTACCAGCAACTGGATTGTGAGCCGGTCTTTGGGGTAATCCAGATTGCCGAGTGATTCGATCAAATGCGGAATGGCATTCCCCTCGTGATACAGCGGTACCTGGATAACGTAGCTCGGCCATTCCCCATCCGGAGGATCCAGGGCGTCCTCGATCTTGATTTCGTTGTGCGAGCGCAGGGACATGTCGATGAGATACAACCGGTAGAGCGTCGAGGCCAGGAAAAAGGCCGTAAACACCGAGTTGATTACAAGCAGCGTAGGCTGTGCCGGAAATATGAGAAAGACTATGATCAGCCCCAGCACCAGCAGGAGACAGACGTTGCGCTGGCCATTGCTGATCGTGCAGTCAGCCTGCTCGAAGCCGCGCTGTCCAAGGAACTGGGTCGTATTTCCAACAGCCATCAATTGTACCCGCGGTAGCGCTTGATACTTTCGGCAAGCTGTTTGAGAAACCACATACGCCCCGAAGCGTCCGGTACGGAACTGAGCAGGGCTGGCTGCGACTCGCGCATCATGTAAAATTCGGCGATCGAGCCGCGCATGAGCGTAGCCGAGTAATAGTCGATCACCGGAATTTCGCATGTTTCACCGAGTTCCATGATCATCAGCGCATAGGGTCTCAGGTCCTGGCGCTTGAATTCGGGAGTCACTGGCGGCGTGACCAGCACAGGCGTTTTGCCATGACGCCACGTATAGTTAATGAGAAAGGTCAGATGGCTCTGGAAATCACGCAGGTCTGATCCGGCAGTCAAACCGTGCATGCCTATATTCCAAATCACCGTGGACGCCGGGCTGAGCGCCACCTCATCAAGTGCTTCAAAGGTACGAATCAAAGCGTTGCCGGGCATTGCTTCATGCGTCGGCAGCGGCAGATGCTGGATAGTCAGATTAAGATTGCCGGCGGCCCAGTCGACGATACTGAGATCGTCGATCGGATGCTTGGCCGCGGCAATGAAATCGTCGACAAGCAGAAAGTCGCTGACAGAATTGAGCTTGGCTGACGACCTTTCCTTCAGGAGATCTTCCCTGCGAAGAACGGCAAACCCGCCCTGGTACCGTAGCCTGCCGACGCTTTGGACAAAGGTTCCGGTATCCATGGAATCGAGTAAGTAAATATTGATTGGAGGCGCTACCGGATGGTCCCGAACGGCGCACGCCAGCTCGAGCCGGTGTACGGCGGTGTCGGAAAAGCCGTAGGTAAAGATGCGTTCGTGCGGTGACGTAGGCAGGGGCTTGTGGACAACCTCGATAATCCGGTCATCGCGGTCATAATAGCGCACCACGAATTCAAGGCGCTCCATGATCGTACGCGACGTGCTGGGCAAAAATGCTTTCTCGGACGGCTCGTAGGTTTTGACGTTTTCGATGTCGTAAGTCAACTGCCACGGCATATCGATCGGCGCAAACACGGGCAGCTCGCCGATATTGAAACGAAGATGGGCATCCTTGGGCGCAGCCCACGTTTCGGGTACTCTGGCGGTTGCAGTGCCTTCATAACCCTGCGCATCAACGACTTTCATTGTGACTGCATGTTGTGCCTGCGACGACAGCAATACCACCGATGTCCTGGGCGGGTTATACAGCACAAGGTCATCGATCTGTAAGCGCCGTTTCGGGATTTCGCGTCCAAAGAGGTGCCGGGACAGATCGCGCACGGTCGTGGTTACCAGCTCGGTGTCGACGCCGGCGAAGCGAATCCGGGTGTCGTATTGCAGGTGGACACCGGCGTTGACGACGTCGTCGCGATGTTCGACCAGCACAGTGCCTGTTCTGTTTGCCGAATAAAGTCGTTTGCTGTCGATGAAGGTAAATGGCACCTGATCTCCTTCGTCAATGACGCGCCAAGCCAGGTCCGGCATCTGTTCACCGTCGGCGATGATGCCGCCCAAAACCAGATCATGAAAACCGGGATCGAATGTGAGCGGGCCGGATGATAGATAGCCGTAACCGTTACGCTGCATCGTTGCCCAGCTGCCTGCACACTGGCCATCAATGTCGATAAACCAGGCGCCGCTATCGTTGTTGCGCACCGCGAATTCGATAATCTGGGTCTTGTCGACGCGCAATAGGGTGTGCATCTGGTAGCGTCGCAACTGATGCTTGCCAAGCTCTTTTTTGAACGCCGAAACGTTTCTCTCGTTGGGGTAGACCTCCAACTCAAATCGGAACTTCCCGGGACGCACACGGCTAGTGAGGCGACGGAAGTGGTCGCAGGTCAGCGGTCGTGCCACGATACCGTTCGGCTTGTCCTTGTGACGGGTATGACGCTCGAGCCGCAGACCGATCGGCCGGCGGCGCTGCTGCGAGTAAGTACGATTATCCGGGGTCTTGAGCAGGTAGCACTGAATACCCACGGCAGCGCGGTCATCGGAGGTTGACTGTTGCTCCATCTGGTTAATCAGTCTTTTGGTCACGGAAATCTCGACGGCTACGTAACGGCCACCGACAATCACCGGGTAGAACGCCATCATCGTCGGCTTGTCGGTAAAGTCGTAGACAGCAAGCGATTTGCACTCATCCTGGAGCGGTTCCGGAATATCGAGCCGCATGGTGTGATTAGTGCTGAGGGCGGGCAATGCGAGGAGCCGAACGTCTGACTCATCAACGCGCCAAGCGGGTTTCGGTCCGACCGCGGTGGCGGTGACAGGCACCGCACCATCACTGTATGGCGCGGTGCAAACCAGGCCAATGAGTAATGTTCTGAGTAGGGGTTGTGCGCTCAAGGCTCGAAAAATAATTGCTGGGACCATAGAGTTCGACCTGATCGCGGCTCTGTCAGTAACGGACGTCGGAAGTAGACGTCAACCGCAACACTTCCTCGATACTGGTAAGACCTTTGTGGGCTTTACGCCAACCATCCATGCGGAGGTTGCGCATGCCGTACTTGTATGCCTCCAGGCGTATCTCTGTATTCGCAGCTTCGCGACAGATCATATCCTCAAAGCGTTCGCTGTTGAGGAAAAATTCGTAGATAGCCACGCGGCCACGGTAGCCGTTCTGGTTGCACTCGACACAGCCGGCCCCTTTGGTCAGCTCAAGGTCGTCAGGCTCCAGGTCGAGCGTTTCTGCTATCTCCTCCAGGATACGATCGGGCACGTCCTCATCGGCCACACGGCAATGCGGGCAAATCCGGCGAACAAGTCGTTGTGCCAAAACGGCCCGCAATGATGACGCGACCAGAAAATTCTCGCATCCCATATCAACCAGACGGTTGACGGCCCCGATCGAGTCGTTAGTATGCAGCGTGCTTAGCACCAGGTGCCCGGTGAGGGCGGCGCGGATTGCGATCTCCGCCGTTTCCGAGTCACGAATCTCACCAACCAGTACGATATCGGGATCGTGGCGCAGAATGGAACGCAGCGCAGCGGAAAACGTGAGGCCGATGCTGGAATGAATCTGGATCTGACTGATGCCTTCGAGCTGGTACTCGATTGGATCCTCGACGGTAATAACCTTGCGTTCGGTTTTGTTGGTCTTTTCCAGGGCAGCATACAGCGTTGTCGTCTTACCGCTACCAGTCGGACCGGTCACCAGGATGATGCCATGCGGCATGTCGACAAGTTGATTGAAGATACTCATCTGCTCTTTTTCCAGGCCAAGCTGACCGAGGTCGAAGAAGATGGTGTTGCGGTTAAGGATACGCATGTTGAGCGTTTCCCCGTGGCGAGTCGGCATGATCGACACACGCAGGTCGAACTCTTCGTTGCCGAGGCGGACGCGGATACGGCCGTCCTGAGGCAGCCGTTTCTCGGCAATATCGAGATTGGCCATGACCTTGAGCCGCGACGTGATTGCCGCGTGCAGCTCACGAACCCCAGCGGGCGTCGGAATAATCCGCAGCATGCCGTCAATGCGATAGCGCAACTGGATCTTTTCCTCGAACGGCTCGATATGCACGTCCGTGGCGTTCATCTCAAGCGCTTCCAGTAAAATCTGATTGACCAGGTGAATAATCGAGGCAGTGTCCTGGCTTTCCTCGGCAAGGTCCTGGTCCTCGTAGACAACTTTCTCGATACGGTCCTGAAGGCCACGGTCCTGGCGGATCTGCATGACCGTCTCAGCACCGAGCCCGTAATACTGCTTTATAGCGCGATTGATATCTGAGGGCGTTGCGATAACAGGCTTGATGCGGGTAGCCAGGACCAGACGCATGTTCTCGCGGTCGCGCATAGTCGGCGGATTGCTGAAGGCCACCGTGAGAATGCCATCTTCGATGCGCACCGGCATAACGCGATAGTGCATGACGACCTTCACCGGGACCGACGCGATGGACTCTTCCGGGATCTCCTGGTCAGTGAGAATCTCGAAGTCGAAGCCATTAGCACCGGCAGCGGCACGGAAAATCGCTTCCTCCGAGAGGATCTGCATCTCCATGAGTACATCAGCCGGGCCTTTGCCAATCGAACGGCGTTGCTGACGACGCACTTGATCTGCCTGTTCGGAACTGATCTCCCCCTGCTGCTGCAGGATGCGAAGAATATCGGTGCGGCCGGTGAAGGCCTTGCTATTGTCAGTTGTCTCAGCCATTCAGATGCTCCTCAACACGGTCACGTTGCCACCGGTTCTCGGGAGGGTGCTTCAATGTATGCAACGGTATCGGTCCGACAATCTCAAGCGGTTCGGGTTGGTCAGGCCCAGTCATGGTGCGACCTCGAAGTTTGCGTCCATGTCGGCCAGGGGCGATTCATCGAGCGTAATCGACATGGACAGTTCGACGCGTGACCGCAAAGCTATCGGGATCTCATTGCCGGCCTTGTCTTCGACGATGACTTCCTTGCGCGTCACTTTCTTGATAAGGTAGATGTCGAAGTTGGTGCCTTCCTCAATAAATTTGCAATCCCGCGGCGGCGGCGGCGGCGGACCAGGCCTACCGCCCATACCCGTCTCTCCGGGGCCGCCCATGCCCAT
>CAYWQM010000019.1:0-56967 GCA_964460215.1 uncultured Lentisphaerales bacterium | reverse complement strand
CGATGACATCCTGCGCGTCGTGCTGGTTCTGGTGATCGCCTGTCCGTGCGCCCTGATCGTAGCCACACCGTCCGCCGCCGTCGCGGCGATCGCCTCGGCATCGCGGCTGGGGATGATTATCAAGAACGTTTCACACATTGAGTCAGTGGCGCATATCCGCGCCGTTGTCTTCGACAAGACCGGTACCCTTACCGAGGGAAATCTCGAAGTTGCCCGCCTCAATCCAGCCGAGGGTGTCGAATTGTCAGACCTGCTCGAAGCCGCCGTCGCCGCCGAGTCGCAGAGTAACCATCCGGCGGCAAACGCCATGCGGATACTGGCTAAGGAAGCAAACGTAAGCTGGGAAGCCCCGGACAGCTTCACCGAAGTAGCCGGCAAAGGCGTACTCGCGACATTCGGCACATCCGAATACCGTGTCGGGCGCGAGAGCTGGCTCAAGGAATGCGGCCTCGATACCAGCACTGCCTCTGCCATACCCGAAGGCGTGGATACCGGCGGCATGACCTTTGCCTATGTCGCCCGCGACCAGCAGGTGCTGGGCTGGATCGGACTGCGCGACGCCATCCGCCAGGGTGCCGCTGAAGCGATCACCGAACTGCAGGATCTCGGTATCAAGCAGTGCTGCATGGTCACTGGTGACAACCAGCAGGTAGCGGAAAGCGTCGGGCACAAGCTCGGGATTACTGAAATCCGTGCCGAATGCCTGCCGGAGGAGAAAGTTACATTTGTCGAGGACCTCAAATCGTCGGGCATTGCCGTTGCAGTGGTCGGCGACGGTGTCAACGACGCGCCCGCCCTGGCAGCCGGTAACATCGGTGTCGCAATGGGCGCTATAGGCAGTGACGTCGCCATCAACAGCGCGTCGATCGCACTGATGCACAACGATCTGCGGCGCATTCCCTTTCTCGTTGCCCTGTCCCGCAAGACCCGGGCGGTTATGAATCAGAACCTTCTGTTCGGCGCAGTCCTGATTGTCGGCGGGCTGATGGCTTTTATCTTCGGCAATGACCTGCTCGACTACCTGGCCATCCGGATGAAATTCGTGCAGCCCAGTGTTTTTAAGTCGCTGCTGGCCGCTTTTGTCCACATTCTCGGCACGCTGATAGTCGTGTTCAACAGTGCCCGCCTCGTACGATTCGGCGAGGCGCTGGAATCACGTGATGAGTGACGGCGAACAAAATGTCGTCGAAGCGGTGGGCCTGAGAAAGGTGTTCTGCGACTTCTGGCGGCGACCCAAGGCGATTGCTGTAGACTCTATCGACTTCACCATCCGTCAGGGCGAAGTGGTCGGGCTGCTTGGTCCGAACGGTTCAGGGAAATCCACTACCGTCAAAATGCTCCTCGGCCTGCTGCGCCCGTCCGGCGGCAATCTGAAGGTGTTCAATCGCGACGCCACGAACGTCCAAATCAAGTCGCGTATCGGCTATCTGCCGGAAGAGACGTATCTTTACAAATACCTCACCGCAGCCGAGACCCTCGACTTCTTCGGTGCGCTCTTCAATATGCCGACGAAAGAGCGCCAGAGCCGGACGACGCAATTGCTGGACATGGTCGGACTGCGCGGTGCCGGGGAACGTCTCGTCGGTGAATTTTCCAAAGGCATGGCACGCCGCGTCGGGCTGGCCCAGGCGCTGATCAATGATCCCGACCTGGTTGTGCTCGATGAGCCGACTTCCGGCCTCGATCCACTCGGCTGCAACGAAGTGAAGAAACTCATTCGCGTCCTCGCCGAGCGCGGTAAGACAGTGATCCTGTGCAGCCACCTGCTCGCCGATGTTGAGGACGTGTGTGACAACATATATGTCATGTACGGCGGCAAGATCCGCGTCAGCGGCGACCTGGAAAACTTACTGACCGTCGAGGATAAGACCCGAATCGTCACGCCGAAGTTGTCCGAAGAAGTGATCGGACGGGTCATGGATATTCTCAATGAGGCCGCACCCGAGGGCGACGTCAGTGTCGATCATCCGACCATGAACCTCGAGACCTTTTTTATGGACGTCGTGCGCAAAGCCCGTGAAGAAAGCGCCGCGACCTCCGGTGCAACGACCGGAGAAATTGCCAACTACCTGTCCGGGGAAGACAAGGAACAACGTTCGAAGCAAATGCTCGAAGACCTGGCCCAGGTCGAACCCGAAAACGCCGCTGAATCGGAACCGGCACCAGCGCCCGAGCCCGAGCCGGATCACGAAAAGCTGTCCGACCTGGTGAGGCCTGAGCCGGAATCCACACCGGACGAAGAGGACGCCAATATTTCTCAAGAGGAACGCGACAAGCGCAACAAGCAACTCGAGCGCCTCTTAGGCGACGATGACAAGTAACGCCCCGCCGTGAGCATTCGCTAAATAGTATACCCGCATTGCGCCCGATCCCGTATTAATTGCTGTCGCTGGTATTCCGACTGGATCGGAAGAGCCGCCCTTCCCCGAGAATGCGACCCCACGCTGCCGAGAGAAACTCATATTCAATTCGAGTTGACTCGCGGTTCACTTACCCAGATACGCCTTCCGCACTTCCTCATCTTCGAGCAGTTCACGGCCAGGGCCTTCCTTGACAAGGTCGCCGGTCTGCAGGACATAACCGCGGTCGGCCATGCTCAATGCCATCCGGGCGTTCTGTTCAACCAGGAAGACCGTCGTGCCGGCATCCTTGAGCGTCTCCAAGATCTGGAAAATCTGTTTGACCAGAATCGGTGCCAGCCCCAACGACGGCTCGTCGAGTAACAGAATCTTCGGACATGACATCATCGCACGTGCGATCGCGCACATTTGCTGCTCACCGCCACTGAGGCTGCCCGCCATCTGATGAGAACGCTCACGCAGCACCGGAAACAACGAATAGACATGCTCCCTGTCCCGCACGATTCCGTCTTTGTCTTTGCGCAGGTAGGCACCAAGCTCGAGGTTCTCCTGGACAGTCATGTCGGAGAACAGCTTACGCCCCTCCGGCACCTGCGACAGCCCGTTGCGCACCAGGCGGTCCCGCGTGAAACCCGCCGTATTCTCGCCGAACAGGCGGATCTCGCCCGAACGCACCCTGACCAGCCCGCAAACAGTATTCAATGTCGTAGACTTGCCAGCACCATTGGCGCCGATCAGGCAGACAACTTCACCGCGGCAAACATGCAACGAAATGCCCCGCAGAACTTCCATACGCCCGTAACCGGAACGCACGTTGTCCAGTTCAAGGACGACTTCGGATTTCTCATCCTTGCTCATGTTACCGGTTCGTCCACACCGAGGTAGGCCTCGATGACTTTCGGGTCATTCTGGACTTGGTCCGGCCGACCCTCAGCAATCAGCTCGCCGTGGTCGACAACGTAGACATAGTCGGAGATCCTCATGACCAACTGCACGTCATGCTCGATTAAAAACACCGTAATGCCGGTGGCACGAATCTTGCCGATCAGTTCCATCAGCGCTTCCGTCTCCTGCGGGTTCATGCCGGCCGCCGGCTCGTCGAGCAGCAGGAGACCGGGATGCGTCGCCAAGGCTCGACCGATTTCGAGACGGCGCTGATCGCCGTATGCCAGATTGTCCGCCAGATCATTGGCACTGTGCATGAGCCCGACAAAGTCCAGGTAATGAATGGCCGCCGCTTCGACGTCCATCTCTTCACGCACAGTGCCGGGAAGCGTCGCAACGGCACCAAGCACCGACGAAAACGTACGCGCATGCAAACCTACTTTGACATTCTCCAGCACCGGCATGTCGGTAAACAGGCGGATGTTCTGAAACGTCCGTGCGATGCCGAGCCGGCAAACCTTGTGCACCGGCATGTTGGTAATGTTGATCGACGGCCCGCCCTGCTGGCTGTGAAACAGTATCCTGCCCCCGGTCGGGCGATAAATGCCGGTCACCATGTTGAACACCGTCGTCTTGCCCGCGCCGTTCGGACCGATCAGACTGGTCACTCCGCCCCGACGCACGCCCAGATTCACATTGTCGACAGCCTGCAAGCCACCGAATTGAATGCTCAGGCTTTCAGTCGAGAGTATGGCATCGTCGATCATGGCTTTTCTCCCAAAACATACAAGGGCGTCTGGCGTCGACGCATCTCTTCTTCCTCTTCCGACGACGGGGGATGACCCGCAGGGGCTCGAGGGATCAAGCCCTGCGGGCGGAACCGCATCAGCAGCAGTAGCATCAAGCCATAGACCAGATAGCGTGCTTCCGGCGGCACACGGACGCCGCCAATATCCTGTCGCAGAAATTCGCCGACACTGATGAGAATCACCGTGCCGAGCAGAACGCCGCGGATACTGCCCATGCCTCCGAGCACAACCGCACACAGCACGATGATCGACTGCCAAACATCCAGCTCGTTTACCGACAGCGTGCTCGAGGTAACACACAGAAGGGCACCGCCGACACCACCGAAAAACCCGCTGATGCCAAACCCGACGATCTTCGACCGCTCGACATTGATCCCGCAGGCGCGCGCCGCGGTCTCGTCGATACGAATAGCCGCCCAGGCCCGGCCGATGCGCGACTGTTGCAGCCGAAACATCGCAAAGATAGTCAGGAAAATGACGACGACCACGAGGTAATAAAGCATCCAGCTGTCGTAGTAAAGCGTCTCGCCGAACAACTTCGGCGTCAGGTCATTTGCCGGGTGCGACAACCGCAAGCCGTTGGCACCGCCGCTCAACCACGCCTCGTTGCGATAGACAAGATAGGAGATCTCGGCCAACCCAAGGGTTACGATTGCGTAGTAATCACCGGTGAGCCGCAGCGTCGGTATGCCACGCAACACACCAAGCATCCCACAGAACAGTCCGGCGATCAGGATAAGCACCAGGTAGCCGCAGGGGAAGTCGAACATGAATTCACCCTGTGGTAGATAATCGGTGTGCGCCGGCAGGACCCAGCCGGCATCTGTTTTGACCGTCATCATCCCGAGTGTGGCAATCAACGCACCTGTCGCCATGAAGGTCACGTAGCCAAGCTCGAGTAAGCCAAGATAGCCGACAACGACATTGAGCCCGAGAGCGAGGATAACAAAAACGCCCACCTTGAGCAGGATGTCCATCGCCACCGAACCCAAGCCGGTCTCAGGCTCGATCAGCAGAGGTGCCGCCAGCACCAGTGCAAACGGCAGCAGATGAACGAGGCGCTTGAACCAGCCGCCCTGAGTCCACCACCTGACCTGCAGTACGACCGCCAGAGCTCTAAGCACGCTTAGCCTCCTTCTGCCCGAGTATACCCCATGGCCGGAACAGGATGAAAATGACCATCAACCCGAACGCGAAGGCCTTGTCGTACTGCTGCGCAACAGCACCGCCAAACGCTTCCGTGAACCCGATAATCAGCCCCCCAAGGACAGCGCCTTTGATATTGCCGATGCCGCCAAGCACTGCTGCCGCAAAAGCAATCACGCCCGGGTAATAGCCCATGCGCGGATAAATGTTGCCGCCGACTTTCACCGAGTAGAGAATACCGGCCACCGCAGCCATCGCCGAACCGATCATGAAAGTGAAGGCAATGACGTGGTTGACGTTGATACCCATCAGCCATGCCGTCTGTTGATCGAGAGCACAGGCACGCATCGCCTTGCCAATTTTAGTTCGCTGCACAATCAACAGCAGCACGATCATCAACACCAGCATCGCGACCCAGGTGATCAACTCTTTCCAAAGCAAGACGGGTACGGCATCGATTAGCGGTGGGCCGAACGGGTTCAAGCGGAACACCAAACCTTCAGCGGATTGCGCGATGAGTTTCGAATCGAAAATCTTCGAGGCGGCCGTCGGGAAACTTTCGTATTTCGCCGACCACAGCAAATGCGCCATAGTCTGCAGGCACAGCGACATGCCGATAGCAGTAATCAGCGCAGCCAACCGGTCCGACTTTACATTGTTGCGCGGCGAGCCGAACCAACCGAGCAGGTCCGCCAGTGTACTAACCAGCAGCATCAGCAACACAACGGCCAGAAAGCCGAAGACAATCCGATGCGCCGTGGCCATACTGTCACCGGCTTCGCCAGTGGTGAAATAGGCAATCAACAGACCAGCGCCACCAACCAGTCCGATGATCGAAAGAATCTCCGCCTTTGGCAGCGAACGGCGTAACGGCAGGTACGCGGTCCAGTCGAGTATCGCGCCAATTGCAGCGCAGGCAAGCATGGCGATGAGTATCGCCAACACGATCGGTACATTCAGTGTATTGACCGCGAGCAAGCCGACATAGGTGCCGAGCATGATGATCTCACCATGCGCGAAGTTGATCAGCTTGATGATGCCGTAGACCATGGTATAGCCGACGGCGATAAGAGCGTATATCGAGCCCAGCGTCAGGGCATCGATGTAGGTGGCAGGGTTCTGGAGAGCATTCCCCAGGCTTGTCAGCCATTCCATCGAATCTACCACCCGGACACGATGTTATTTCTGCAACTGCTTGGGTGCCGGCACGAAATCACCGTTCTTGACAATGGCCACGTGGGCGCCCTTCGAATAACAGTCGCCTTCGCTATCGAAATAGGTGTTGCCGGTCACGCCCTGGTACCCTTTGTCCGCCGTCGTGCAGCCGGCGAACCAGCCCTTGAGCTTTTCGCGGTCGGTGCCGACTTCACCAACGGCGGCCAGCGCCATCCCGACAGCGTCGTAGGTGAGTGCCGCCCAGGTGTCCGGAGCAGTTTCGTACTTCTTCTCAAACTTCGCGAGAAACGTCTTCGCCGCCTCCGAATCATTCCCAGTGTTGAACAGGAATGGCGTTGACACGTACATTCCCTCCGCCGCCGGGCCGGCGAGCTTGATCAGTTCAGGACTCATCACGCCGTCGCCGCCGAGGAGCGACACTTTCAGGCCAAGGTCGGTCACCGTGGTCTTGGCGATCAACGCCGCTTCATTGTGCAGTCCGGATACGAAAATACCATCGATACCGGAATCCTTGACTCGCGAAACCAGCGGCTTGAAATCCTGCGTCCGCTCACGCATGTAAGCGATCGGCTCGACAGCCGACAGCCCGATCTCATCGGCCCTTTTCTTGAAGGACTGCATCAACCCCTTGCCGTAATCGTCATCATCGTAAAAGATGGCAACCTTCTGCAGCCCAAGAACGCTCTGGGCATACTCGGCCAGGAACGTGCCCTGATAATCGTCGCGATAAAGATTGCGAAACGTCCACGGACTGCCGACACAAACACTGACGTTGGTCGAACCCGGCGAAAACTGTATGACACCCTTGCGGTTATACTCGCTCTTCGCGGTGTTCGAGCAGGCCGAATTGAAATGACCAATCACCAGGCAGACACTTTTATCCGCCGCCACCTTACGGGCGACACTGGCCGCCTCGGAGGGCGCACCTTTGTCGTCTTCGATCGACAACACGACCTTGCGCCCATCAATGCCGCCAGCCTCGTTGATTTCGTCAGCCTTGAGCTGGGCACCCATCTTGATCATCTCTCCGAATGCCGCACCGCTGCCAGTCATCGGCCCACACACAGCAAACTTGATATCACCGGCGGCGGCGGCATCGCCAGTGCCACCGCCCGTCTTGCCGCAACTGACAGTGAAAGTGAGAGAGAACACAATAAGAGTGCAGCAAAGGATGGAGATGAGGCGTTTCATTGGCTGGTTCCCCAGGGTGAGTTGGGTGTTGTGTTACTATGAAAATTCATTTGCTGAAAGCTTCGCAAAAGTAGCCGGGACGCCGATAATTTCAAGCCCATGACAAAGCGCGGGATGCCATCGACGTCAACCGCCATCGGTGCTGCCAGTCGATGCGCGTGCGATTGCTGATCCACTCAATGAAAGCCTGGCCCTATCAGATAACGGGGACAACGCAGTGGGCACGGCACAACTGTTAGTCTATAGTCTGGCCCGGCGCAAAAAGAGCCACATGTGTTCGATCATGCCTCATGGTTATTTCTGTAATGCCCTTTGTCCATCCCAACCCGACGGAGCTCAACGTGTTCCTTAAGTCAACTGCCATCACCAGCCTGTCCCTGCTGTTATTCGTTACATGTTTTCCCGCAACAGGTCTCGACATCACATTCGAGGACGTCACAGAAGCCGCGGGTCTGGCAGAGCTCGGCGGTGACATGGCTGCCTGGGCAGACTACGACAATGACGGCGACCCCGATGTCGTCGCCGACCATCTCTTCCGGAACAACGGCGACGGCACATTTACCAGGGCCGACGACGCGGGCATCTCCGGCAGCGGCTGTTGGGGCGATTTCGACAATGATGGTGATCTCGATTTTTATGATCGCACCGGCAGCGGGACCCTCTCTCGAAACCTCGGCAACGGCATGTTCGAGAGCGTCGCGATTCCAGCCAATCCGGGCAATCGTGCCCGTTCCGCCGCCTGGGGCGACATCGACGGTGACGGCTTCATCGACCTGTTCGTCCCGAATCATGAGGATTGGCTCACCGACAAGAATCACTGGCGCGCCTACCCAGACTACCTGTACCGCAACAACGGCAACGACTCCTTCTCCATCGTGTGGGCATCGCCCCACAAAAAGCAATACTGTGGTCGCGGCGTAAACTTCGCCGACTTCGATTATGACGGTGATCAAGACGCCTACATATCGAACTATCGGCTGATGCCGAATGTGTTCTGGATCAACGACGGCAACGGCAACTTCACCGACGAAGCGAAAGCCCGTGGTGTGGTCGGCGATGCAGACGGACCAGATATCCCGGCCGTGCCCGGTTCACCCCCGTTCAAATGCCACGGACACACCATCGGTTCCTGCTGGGGCGACGTGAACAACGACGGATACTTCGATCTGGTCGTCGTCAATTTCGCGCATGGCGCCGGCTACCAGGATCGCTGCAAAGTGCTGCTCAATTCCGGACCGCCAAACTACACCTTTGCACCTGGCCCGTCCGGCGCCCAAGCCGGCATCTATTACCAGGAATCCTACGCCAAGGGCACCCTCGGCGACTACGACAACGACGGCGATCTCGACCTGTTTATTTCCACGGTGTACGGACACAACCACTGCGAGCTCTACGAAAACGACGGCACCGGCAACTTCAAACCGGTGGGCGAAGGCACGGGCGTGCAGTTACGCAACACGTATCAAGCTGCCTGGACGGACTACGACAACGACGGCAATCTGGACCTGACGACCGGGGAGCACCTCTTTCGCAACAGCGGGAGCGGTAACAACTGGGTCAAAGTAAAAGTTGTCGGCGACGCCGGTACCAATCGCGCCGGTATCGGCACACGCGTGCAGGTGACAGCCGGGGACAAGTCGCAAATCCGCCAGGTGTCCGGCGGCAATTCCGGCAACCAGAATCCTCTGGTACTGCATTACGGACTGGGCGCGTTCGATGGCCCCGTTACAGTCACGGCATTTTTCCCGTCCGGACGCCAGGGAAACTGGGAGACGGCACCCGGAACGACGCTGGTCATCAAGGAATCCGAAGCCAAGGACCGCTGGCTATAGGAAATCTGGTACGGATCACCCGGCAAACCGTGAGAGGTGAAACGCGTCGAGCACGCCGGTGACGTCCCGGCCGGCGATCCGATCTGCGATCAGTTTGCCGCTGTACGGCCCGAGCATGATGCCGTTCGCCCCATGTGCCGTCGAAACATATGCATTTTCAATTCCCGGGACGTCCCCAATGACCGGCAGTCCGTCCGGCGCCATGGGGCGCAAACCGGCGCGCGTCTCGATAATCTCCGCATCGATCAGCCCCGGCGCGATCCGCAGTGCATCATCCAGGACTTTCTGAACGCCACCGACGGTCACCCTGGCGGAGAATCCCGCATCATCTTCATGGGTCGCGCCAACCACGACGCGTGACCCTTCAAACGGCACCAGGTAGTTCTCACTGACGACGGAAACAACCGGCCACAACCCGGTGGGCTGATCGACCGGTGCCAAATGAATAATCTGTCCACGCTGTGGCCGTACCGGAATCTCGACGCCGAGTTGTTCGCCAAAGTCTCGGGACCAGGCGCCGCCGGCGATCACAACATTGTCCGCGTGGCAAGTCGTATCCCCGATGCCGACGCCAATCAAGCGACTCCCGTCACGAATCAGTTCTGTGGCAGAATGCCGGCGGATAGTGAGCCCGCCGCGGATCGCCACTTTTTCCATGGCATCAGTGATCACTCTGGCCTCGACGCGTCCGGCATTTCCATGAAAAAGCACGCGCGACATTTCGCCTAATGGCGGGAACAATTCACGGGCTCGTGCCGGTGTGATCTCGCGGAATTCATCCGAACCGAATTCGACACGCCCCTTCATCCGGTCAACGATCCGGGCAAGCACCCGCTCAAAGCGTTGTACGAGTTCGGGTGCAGGCGCCACCATCAGCATGCCGCACGTCGCGTATCCCGAGTCACAACCCGCCTGGCGCAGCGCCGTTGCCAGTACGCCATAATAGGCGTACGCCTCGATCCCGAGGCGATACCGCGCCAGTGAGTCACCGGCAAAGGTGTCGCCCGACAAGATGCCGGCACCCGCATCCGTCGCACGTCCCGGATCCCGTCGGTCGAGGAGAAGCGTCTTTGCACCATCCCGTACGAGATGGTATGCGGTCGACATACCCACGATGCCGCCACCAATTACTATCGCGTCGTACATACAAGATTAAGTTGGCAGCAAAGCAGCCGCTACGCAACGGTTTTGTGACCAAGTCGCATGAGGAACACCGGCAGCTGCGCAGCCTGGCAGGCCGCAGCGGATACAGGTCAGTAGTTAAACAACTCTGCCATGGCAAACTCTTCGCCCGTGGCTCGCATCAGCGCAGCGAGAATTTTGTATTGTACGTTCGGCCGCAGCCTCCTGCCTTTGCACGCTCGAGCTACCATCTTGTGAGTAAGTTGCTCGGTCGAGGCAGCCACGAGATCCCGTGCCCCGAGGCCATGGTCCGACATGACTTGTGCGATGGGTTGCTCGCCAAGGTTGCGTTCAATCTCATCATTCATTGCCTGAGACTCCGATCAGGATTTCAAGATGCAACACCTAGGTGGCGTACTCCGGGCATTCGCGCGCCAGGATCCGGTGAATCGCGGCAAGGTGGTATTGGGCATAAGACGGGTCCTCGACAAACTGATCTCGAGTTCTCCGCGCAATCTCATCGCTGACAATCCTTAAAGGCTGCCCGGTTGATTGCGCAAGTACCTGCACTTCGCAGGCGCGCTCGAGATAATACAGATCATCAAACGCGCAGGCCAGATTCTGCCCGGTCACGACAACACCATGATTGGCCAGAAAAAGGATGCGCTTGCCCTGTAATTGCTGACAGATCCTGTCGCCTTCCGAACTGTCGAGCGCCAGCCCCTGATAATCATTGTCGTAGGCGACCGACTCGTAATACCGTAAGGCGTTCTGGCTGCACATCGCCAAGCGGCCGTTGACGAGCGACGCGATCGCTGTCGCATACGGCATATGGGTGTGCAGCACGCAACGGGCCTGCGGCAATGTACAGTGGATGCGACAGTGGATGAACAATGCCGTGGGCTCGACCTCGCCCGCCCCATCAACGACATTGCCGTCATGATCGACGAGCAACATGTCACTGGCCCTGGATTCCGACCAGTGCTGACCAAACGGGTTCACCATGAAATGTGCATCATCGACGGCAACCGAATAATGATTGCAGATGCCTTCGCACAAGCCCAGCCGGCTGGACCAGCGAAAGGTAGCCGCCAGATCCCGTCGCACCTCTTCATATCGATTGTCTCTCTCCTGCATTCGGGAATCTGACGCGCAAGTCCTGACAAATCAACCGCACAGCCACATGGGCTCGATGCTGCAGACCGAATGGATCGTATTGCATATGGCAGGTTGAAGAAGCTGCTGTAGCGAAGCCCGGATGAAGATTATTCGATTGTTGTCTCGTTTTTTTTGCCGCTTCGAGCAAAAAAAACGGCAGCTATATGATTCAATTGAAACTGCAGTGCACCGTATTATAATACAACGGCAGTCTTGCCGGACAGGTGATCACGCCTTGACTGTAAATCAATAGGTTAAATCGTGATCAACCGCGCTGAAGACTAAATCAGATCAATCAGAATGAAATACGGCAACGGTCCCGGAAACCATATCAGTCGTAGTCATGGAGACATTCAAAGAATTGCCGATTCTGATTGTGGATGATGATGAAAACATCCACGAGTTATACCGTGCCGTACTCAAGCGTCATGGCTTCCGCAACGTCCACACCGCCCGCAGCGGCAGCGAGACCCTCGAACTCCTCGGTGTACCGCGACCCGGCGACAATGCTGTGCAGGATTGCGAGTTTCCGCTGACAACGGGCACAGATGCGGCTGTCGACCTGGTGATACTCGACGTAATCCTCCCCGATATCAACGGTTTCGACGTCTGCCGCTGGATCAAGCATGCGCTGTCCCCGTTTCTGCCGATCATTCTGGTGTCCGGCTACGACCACGTGCGTGGTATCGAGGCAGGGGCCGACTATTTCGTTGCCAAGCCGATCAATTTCGACGAGTTTATTGCCAAGGTCAGCATGCTGCTCGAGCGCAAGTTTCAATACAATACACAGATCACCTCGATCAGCAGTTCGCGCGACGAAATGTTGCCGGAAAACGCTTTTCCAGTGGTTGGCGACCGACTCGGCGACTTCGAGATCGAAGCCACCCTGGGCTGGGGCGGATCGACCGTGATCTATCGGGCCCGCAACACAGTGGACAACGAGACGTATGCGATCAAAATCCTCGCACATCACGCCGCCGAAGAAGAAGAGGTAGCCGACCGCTTCGAGCGTGAGATCTGCATGATGCAGAGCGTTATTCATCACAACGTCATCCGGGTCCACAGTACCGGCCGCAGCGGAGTATGCCCGTGGTATGCTATGGAGCTGGTCGATGGCAAGACGCTGGATGGTTTGTTGGAAGAATCGCCACTGGATACTGAATTCTTCACGGAAGTCGCCATGGGCGTTGCCACAGCTCTGGCCGCCATCCACGAACACAACATTATACATCGCGACATCAAACCGAAAAATGTCTTTGCCTGCAGGACCGGTGGTATCAAGTTAGGCGATTTCGGCGTCGCCGTCGACCTGAGTTCCACCCGACTGACGCAGGCAGGTCATTCAGTCGGCACCCCAATCTACATGGCACCCGAGCAGTTCGACGGCAGCAAGGTAAGCACCGCCACGGACATATATTCCTTCGGTGCGACGATGTACCATGCGATGACCGGGCGCCCGCCGTTTGAAGCCAGCAACGCCATGGAGTTGATGCGCCGGCACTTCACTGACACAGCGAAACCGATCAGCGAGATTCGCTTCGACATTCCGGCGGCCTGGGACCATCTGATCATCGACCAGTGCATGGCAAAGCAGCCGGGAGACCGGCCGCAGTCGATGCAGTCGGTCATCGAGTCAATGGATGCGCTGCTGCAAGGGTCTTGAAAACCAGAGTTACGTGTATATGTTCACTGCCCTTGCCTCGCCCACATGTATGCTCGGGTGGCGGAACTGGCAGACGCGCTAGGTTGAGGGCCTAGTGGGGTAAAACCCGTGCGGGTTCGAATCCCGCTTCGAGCACCATTATCCCCCGATTACGGACTACGCATCGCCGTAATCACAGTAGTACGCCGGTCATACACGAGCCGTCGTCACTTCCTTCCAGACGCACCGGCAGCAAGCGGTTGGTCAGATCCTGCTCCGAGGCCACCGACACTCGGATGTAGTTGTCCGTCAGGCCGGTCCAGCGCTGGCGCTTCTTCTGTTCAAACAGAACACTGACTTCACGACCAGAAAATTGCTCGAGGAAAACCTGACGCTTACGATTGCTCAACTCACGCAGCACCCGACTGCGCTCAGCGATCGTTGCCTTCTCAACCTGGCCGTCGAAAAGACGGCTCTTGGCCCGATCCCGTTCGGAATAGCTGAATACGTGGAAATAGGTCAGCGGCAACTGCCGCAGCAGTTCGACGGTCTCATCGAAATGCGCATCGCTCTCGCCGGGATAACCAACGATCACATCTGTGCCCAGGCACAAGTCGGGCACGCTTTGATAAGCCAATTCCACGAATTCCCTGTACTGAGATATGTTGTAGCGGCGGTTCATGCGATACAGCACGTCGTCGCTGCCGCTCTGCAGCGGGATATGCAGGTAGCGGCAGAGAGCGGTTTCGGACGCCATACGCTCAAACAACTCCGTTGGAATCGTTGTCGGCTCGATCGAAGAAATACGCAGGCGGTCAAGGCCAGATTGAGCTATCAAGGCATCGACAACATCGAGAAATTCCTTGCCGCTGTCTTCGTAGGTGCCGATGTTGACACCGGTGAGGACGATTTCGCGATGGCCGGCATCGACGAGATCGGCGGCCTCGCGCAATAGATCGTCAAATTGCCGGCTGCGGGCATGGCCGCGGGTATACGGAATGACGCAAAAAAAACAATAAAAATCACAACCGTCCTGGATCTTCAAATTGGCGCGGGTATGCCGGTAATCAACGGCGGCGGTCGGGATCGTGAAGCTTTCAGCCGGAATCTCACGGACATCAACAAACGGCTGGTCAACTGCCGCAGCCGATTCGACGATGTCGGCGAGCGCCATCTTGCGGGCATTGCCGACGACCCACGACACGTTCGGCATCTGCCGCAGTATTGCTGCCTGTACTTGCGCCTGGCAACCGATCAGAGCGATACGCGCGTCGGGGTTGCGGCGGTTGATGCGATTAACCAGACGTCGAGTATCCGCATCGCCATTCTCGGTGACAGTGCAGGTGTTGACGACGACGATATCGGCCTCGGCGTCGGCAGCAACGATATCGAAATCGCGGCTCTCGAACGAGCGGGTGATCGCCGCGGTTTCGGCCTGGTTCAGGCGACAGCCGAGGGTATGGAATGAAACGCTTCGTGTCATAGCTCTCACAACGGGGACGAGTGAAGTTGCGAAGCTACAATCTAGCACCGCCAAGGTCAAGCGTAACACCCGCGGGACTGCCGAAGATTACTTGTCCCAATACTCGAGCCGCTCGATGGTAAAACCATTGGTGAAACCATCGCGCGGTATGAGGTCCTCCAGCTTGGTGACTGGACGCTTGCGTTGTTTTTTGTCTTTTTCCTTCATATTTCTGATCCCCGCTCCGACCGTGGTTGCGTTCTTACTTATTCCATGCCCCTGTCAGCAGTTGTGCAGATCCGACACCAACGGCGAAATGCCACATACAATTAATTGTCAATCAATGGATTACGTCCCAAACAAAAACCCACGCGTGGCCGCAAGTTACCGCGGCTGGTCCCGAATTCCCGACTGATTGGTCTCAAAAAGAGGCAATTACGCCCAATCGAAACCGCCAGACCGCTTATAATCTAGGGGCCAATGTCCTACAAACGGGCCACCGTCAAGAGCCTCTCGGCACTATAGTATTATCAGTGTTAATACCGAACTCAGAACTCCGGCTGAGATGACAATCGATACCATCAATGCGGCGGCAGCAGCACACCGGCCTGTGACAGCCACTCCGACCGGGCGGCAATGGCAGGCTGCGGTGGCTCTTGTAACCTGCCCCGGCCCATTTGGACCCGAACTTCTATTCATCGAGCGGGCCCGCAACAATAGCGATCCCTGGTCCGGGCATCTGGCCTTCCCCGGCGGCCGTACCGAACCGACGGACCGGGATCTCGAACATACGGCCAGGCGTGAAGCACACGAAGAGCTTGGCCTTCATCTGGAATTGAACAGCGCCTGCGGCAGGCTCGACGACCTGGTCGCGGCAAATCTTCCCGTCGTTGTCTCGGCATTCGTCTATACGCTGCAAGAGCACCCGGTCCTGCAGCCAAACGCCGAGGTTGAGCATGCCTTTTCCATGCCACTGCGACATCTGGTCGAACCTGAACGTCAATGCCAACACCGCTGGCGGCACGGAGATTGCGTTCAACTCTACCCAGCACTGGAACTGCTGGGCGCCAATCGACCGGTGCTATGGGGCGTAACCTATCGGCTTACTGCACAACTACTGGAACTTTGCAGTCTGCCCAAGCTGCCGTAGGAGCGGACGCTCCGCTTGCGCCGTTGCGATTGCCCTTTATAGTTTGTAACCATCTCATGACCAGCGAACCCCGGCCACTCGCCGTTGTCTATTCCATAAACCCTCCCTTCTCAACCGTCATGATCCGATCCCTGAAAATCCTGCTGCTGGCAATGCTCCCCCAAATCGCCGGCGCCGGCATCGAAGACAAAGGGAAAATCCTGGCTCTCATCAATGGCATCCCGGTATATGAAGGCGACGCGTTCTTCCTCGAAGAACTGAATAAGCTCGATGAACATGGTCGCAGTGAGTACGTCAAAATGAACATGGACCCCATTGTCGAACAGGAACTCTTATACCAGGAAGCGATGGCGCGGGACATAAAGAATACCGAGGAATACCGGCGCCGGCTAAAGAACGAGGAGAAACGCACGGTAAATCGTCGATTAAACGGTATCCTCTGGTTGTTCGAGAAAGAAAGTGAAAGGCTCAAACGCGCCCGCGACCCGATGGCCGTGCCCGCTGTCGCCCTGGACCCCCTGGTGACCGTGAGATGGTTCCTTGACGATCACACTGCGGTCGCCGACATCATCAAACGCGTCCGACATGAACTGCTGGCGCAGCATTACGAGAGGGAAAAATTGAAATGGCTGATAGACACGATCACAAGGTTCCCTGTCTCGATCAACGACATTGCAGTCGACGATGAAAGCCTGAGTACAGCAGCCGCCTTGTGGGGCAACAAGAAAAAAACAGAAAAATTCAAGAAAGATGAGATGTCGCCGCTCTGGGAATTGTTTCTCAAAGCCATGGATATTGATCCGGCAGGTGTGCTCGAACTGGAGGGCGAAGCGCTCGCCGAGTTCCGTGCAAAACTGACAACATCCACCATGCGTGTCGGCGAGAGGACCTATCCGCTGACTGATCTGCCGCTATTTGCTAATCAGATCAACAGACAGTCAACCAGATTCATCTTCAAGTACCCGGCCATTCCCTTTCAAGCCATCAAGCACAGTGTTTTTTACAATGCCGCGATGGAAGACGGCATTGGCGAATCACCGGAACAACAGGCCATGCTCGAGCACTACTTGATCTATGGGCCGAAGCCACGCACCTCGCGTGGCTTATCTCCTGACCGACGTTTGGCCATCGGCTCTCTGATACATCAATACGCCAACATAAAACAGTATCAGGTCACACCGCAGGAGATTATGGAATTCTATGAAAAGAACAAATCAAAGTTCAATCCGGAATTGGACAATGACGAACTGCACACGGAAATCATCAGGCATCTGCAGCGGCAGAGAGCGCGGAGCTCCAGGGATAAGCTGCTCCAAGAACTGACCGAAAAAGCAACCATAGAAAAATTCCACAATTGACCACCGGCCAACTCCAAGCCGAAACCCGCGTTCTGATTACCGGCGCCACCGGTTTTGTCGGGCGCAACCTAGCACGCGCGCTACTTGCCCGTGGCTGTCACGTCACCGTGCTCGTCCGCGACCCGGCACGACTCGATACAAGCGGTGCCCGGGTCGTGACCGGCGATCTGGCTGACCCCGATTCCTTTGAACGTTTCGATGCCCCCTTCGATGTCGTGTTCAACTGCGCCGGATTGCTCGGGTCCTGGGACACCAAAGCCACCGACATGCAGGCAGTCAACGCCAACGGCCCCGTGACCCTCGCCCACAAACTGTCGCAACCGCCGCGTTGCTTCGTCCAAGTCAGCACCGTCGGCGTCTCCGGTCCGCTCACCGAACTCGGCGATGAAAACACGCCCTGCCATCCCGTTGGACCTTATCAGGCAACCAAGCTGGCAGGTGAACAGCAACTGCTGCAAGAAGCAGCCAGCAGCGGACTGCCTGTAATCATCGCCCGTCCGTCGTTCACCTACGGTCCGGGAGATACGCACAAGCTGGCCCTGTTTCGGGCGGTGAAGAAAAGGCGATTCGCTTTTGTTGGCGGCGGCACGAGCATCCTGCATCCGCTTTTCATCGACGACCTGGTCGCTGGCATACAACTCTGCGCTGTCGTCGGGCAAGCCGGACAGGCATACATCATAGGGGGCGAGCGACCGGTGCCCGTGCGGGAACTGGTCAACGAGATTGCCGACGCCGTCGATGTGCCGCAACCGCGCCTCTCTTTGCCCGTGCCCTTGGCCCGACTGGCCGCAACCGTGTTTGAACTGGCCGGGAATTTGACCAACCGCCCGCCGCCACTCACCCAGTCACGGGTCACTTTGATGTCAAGCAATTACGGCTATTCCATCGCCAAAGCCCAATCACAACTCGGCTATGCACCATCCGTCGATCTCACCACCGGCATCCGCCGAACCGTCGCTGCATACCAGGAAACCGGCTTGATGTAATGAGCCGACAAAGCGCGGTTCCGCCAGAGGTGAAGGCGAAACCTGCGGGTTAAATATCGTTCCCGGCATCCTCGCCTGGCCAGGGCCGGTCGTTGCGTATGTAGCGATCGACCTCGCTGCAATCGAAAAAGAAAGGAACAAGCGGATGCAGCACTTCCCCCGGCGTACCGTGCGTCAAGCTGCTTTGCGCCGCGTAGGTGACGGTATCGGCGCCATGCACAAGAACATGGTACCAAGGCTGGTCACGATTGGGTTGGGTACGATTGCGCAGGTACCAGTCGGTGTCGGCCTGGCACGTCAGATTAACAGCGACGACCACACCGCGATAACCGTAGCGCACGTGTTCCACAAAGTCACCGGCCACAAACATTGAGCCGCCGCCGGCTGCCCTGGACCAATTACTCACGGCATCCACGACCGCCCGGCGCTGTTCACTGGAAATTTGTGGACAAACTCTCCGCAATTCCGCTTCCAGCGTCGTACCAAACGCCGACAGTTCGGCGAACACCGGGTCGCGGATCTCGGGTGATTCATCGTCGATGAGCGCAATAAGGTGTGTCAGTTGTTGTGCGTCCGCCATGATCCCCCACAAAAGCTCGACTGTTGGTGATTTCTCCCGTCAATGTGAGGTCTTTCACCACTGTGTCAAGCTTGTAAAGACTGACAACGCCCACAACATTAGAGCCATGAATGAAGCAAGTAACCAGTGCCGTTCTGCGGTCAGCACCCTTATCACGCTGGCCGTTCTGACGCTGCTAGGCGCCATGTTCACGCAGCGCCAATATCCGGCCATCAAGCCGGCGCCTTCGCAGGCTCAGCAGGTTCAGGCACCCGGGAAACTACCCGGGCCACGCCCCGAGCTGACGCCCCAGGATGTCGTGCCAGGCCGACCCTTCGCACACCGGTTGCTGGATGACCGATACCGTGCCCATCGAACCCCACAATTTGCAGC
The DNA here is from genome assembly GCA_964460215.1 of uncultured Lentisphaerales bacterium. Classification (GTDB taxonomy): domain Bacteria; phylum Verrucomicrobiota; class Lentisphaeria; order JABSQK01; family CAJWLW01; genus CAJWLW01. The sequence continues at coordinate 37,738 of CAYWQM010000019.1, read as the reverse complement.
CGTGAATTTAAGCGATACTGCGTAACCACTGAACCCCTGACCACCCGATCCAACGTGAACAAATCGTCCGACTACACTTACATTGGAAAACCGAGAAAGTCGATTGAAGGGGGGCGAAAAGTCACCGGGAGCGAACCCTACACAAGCGACCTGGTCATTGCTGGAATGCACCACGCACGCCCAGTGCTGAGTCCTTACGCGCACGCCGACATCCGCGCGGTCGACAAGTCTGAAGCCCTGGCAGTACCGGGCGTCACCCACGTCCTCACAGCCGTCGACCTGCTGACCCGTGACGCCGTGATCCAGTCACGCAGCACCTGCACGCTGGCCCGCGACCGTGTCGTCTTTACCGGTCAACCCGTCGCAGTCGTCATCGCAAGGTCCGCAGAAGCAGCAGAGGCCGGTGCCGAGCTGGTCCACATCGAATACGACGTGCAGCCGGTCGCCGCTAATTTCATGACTGCCAGCGGTCCCGACGCACCTGAAATCTGGCCCGACGGCTTGCCGGGAGACCAGTCAATCGCCGATGGCCACGCCACCGTCGACGAAACCGCCGCAACGAAAGAAATCGAAAAGCCAAAAAATGTTCATCACATCCAACACCACGAACGCGGGGATGTAGAGAAAGCCCTGGCCACAGCCGATGTTGTCGTCCGCCATAACTACCAGACATCGCGCGTGCACCAGGGGTACCTGGAGCCGTTGGTTTCGATAGCCGTCCCCGATGCCGTGAACGGCGGCATCACCATTTACCTGCCCTGTCAGACACCGGTGTGTACGCGTGACGCCATTGCCGAACTTCTGGGGCTCGCGAAACGACAGGTGCGGCTCATTAACATGACGGTAGGCGGCGGCTTCGGATCGAAAAACGGCATCCTAGATCCACTGGTAGCCGCCTGCGCACTGGCTGTCGGCCGTCCGGTTTCCATGGTCTTGACGCGCACCGAAGATTTCCTCACGACAACACCATCGGCCGGAGGTGACTGGAATATCGAGATCGGTGCCGACAAGAGCGGTGCGATTACTGCATTGCGCGCGAACATTCGCTCAGATGCCGGCGCCTTCGCTTCCGGATTGGGTAGCCTGCTGGCCCTGCTGGTGGGTAGCTACTACAAATTCCCAAACCTGCTCGTCGAGATTGCCGAGATCAACACGAATACGCCGCACTGCGGCCCTTACCGCGCCCCCGGCGCGCCACAAGCTATTTTTGCCCTGGAATCAACCATCGATGAGCTCGCTCACGAGCTGCAGGTCGACCCACTTGAGTTCCGGCTGCAGAATTGTGTCGAAACCGGCGACCTCACCGTCAGCGATTTACCCTGGCCAAACGTCGGCTTGAAACAATGCCTGGAACAGCTGCGCGAGCATCCGGCATGGCGTGACCGCAACTGTGCAGCCGACGAAGGTGTCGGTATCGCCCTCGCTATCTGGCCGGGCGGCGCCTGCCCGTCGTCGACCGTCTGCCGGGTATCCGGGGATGGCGTGGTAACTGTTCACATCGGCTCACCCGACATCTCCGGCACCCACAGCAGCCTTGTCCTGGTCGCAGCGGAAACGCTGACAGTGTCGCCGGACCAGGTTGAGATCGTCACTGGCAACAGCGATACCAATCCACATAGCGTCGACGCTGCCGGTAGCATGGTGAGCTACAGCGTGACCGGGGCCGTACTGGCAGCAGCGAACGGCGTGAAAACGAAACTACTGGAAGCCGCCGCAGAGAAACTGGAAGCGCACATCGACGACCTGTTGCTTGAAAACGGCGCCGTACATGTCAACGGTGTACCCGATCGTCGCTTCACGATTGCCGAACTGGCGGCCGAAGCCGAAACCAACGGCGGCGGCCCCGGCCCGATCATGGCAGACGGACAGTCCGCCGTACCGATCAATGCGCCGGCGGCAGCTGTGCAACTGGTGAAGGTTCACGTTGATCGTGAAACCGGCGAAGTAACACCGCTGCACATCGTCGCCGTGCAGGACGTCGGCAAGGCACTCAACCCGCTGATGGTCGAAGGCCAAATGCACGGCGGTGCCGTACAAAGCCAGGGCTTCGCGCTGCACGAGCGCATGGTGTACGACGACGACGGCCAGTTAATCAGCGCCTCGTTCCTGGACTATGATCTGCCGAAAGCACATCAGGTCCCGCCCATCGAAGCGGTCATCCTCGAAACCCCGTCTTCAGAAGGCGCCTTGGGCATCCGGGGCGTCGGCGAACCGCCGATCATTGCCGGTGCTGCAGCCATCGGCAACGCGATTCGTGACGCAACCGGCGTCCGGATCAACGAGTTGCCTATGCGACCGGAAGTTGTATGGCGTGCAATAGAAAAGGACCATGGCGCTCACCCCTGATCAATTCCGTCGCTACCGTCGACACGTCATCCTGCCGGAACTCGGCGATGCCGGCCAGGAAAAATTGCTGGCGGCAAAAGTCCTGATCGTCGGCACCGGGGGTCTCGGTTGTCCTGCCGCTCTCTACCTCGCTGCCGCCGGCGTCGGCACTCTCGGACTCGTCGACTTCGACGTCGTCGACGAATCCAACCTGCAGCGACAAATTCTGTTCACAACTGCCGACGTCGGTGCGCCGAAAGTAGAGATCGCTGCAGCTCGACTGCGCGACGCCAACCCGGACGTCCGGGTCCACACTCACAATCTGCGGTTGATGGCGGACAACGCTCTCGAGATCATGAATCAATATGATCTGGTACTTGACGGTACGGACAATTTTCCGACCCGATATTTGGTCAATGACGCCTGTGTGATGGCCGGCAAGCCGAATATTTACGGCAGCATCTACCGGTTCGAAGGTCAACTATCGCTGTTTGGCACGCCCGGCGGGCCATGCTATCGTTGCCTCTTCCCGGCACCTCCGCCGCCGGAGGCGATTCCGAACTGCGCCGAGGCAGGCGTACTGGGCGTCCTCCCCGGAACCATCGCGACAGCACAGGCAACCGAAGCGATCAAATGCATCACCGGCATCGGCGAATCGCTGGCCGGCCGCCTTCTCTTGTACGACGCCCTCGCCATGACCTGGCGCCAATTGACCGTGGCAAAGCAGGCGGACTGCCCCGTCTGCAGCGCCAACCCCACAATAACCGAGCTGCGTGAAACGGAAGCAGCCTGCCTTAATGAGAGTTCGACCGTGATTGAAGAGATTTCCGTAACCGAGCTGTATGACCAGATGGCCGCCGGCACCGACCTCGTGCTGGTGGATGTACGCGAGCAGAATGAGTACGACTACGCCCATATCGACGGTGCCGTGCTGCTGCCGCTCAGCGAGCTCATGACGCGTTATACCGAACTGAATCCGCACCGCGACAAATTGATCGTCGCCCATTGCCACCACGGCCTGCGCAGCGCGCAGGCGATCGGCTTCCTGCAGTCCAACGGCTTCACCAAGCTCAAGAATCTGGCTGGCGGTATCGACGCCTGGTCCAACGAAGTCGATCCCACCGTGCCGATGTACTGATCGTTCACCGAGCTCGAAGAATGTATCTGGCACCCGACATCACTCGCGGCTGGCTGTACAGCGTCATCGAAGAGTACGAGGATATTCGCGAATCAACCCCGGCCCTCGCTACACTGCAGACACCTGGACTGGTGATTGAAGACCATCTGACTCGTACGCTCGGCTATTGGAACCGCGACCGACGCCAGATCATTCTTGCCGGACTGCTATTCCAACGCGGCTGCTGGAGCAATGTTGTTGCCGTGCTCAAACACGAGATGGCGCACCAGATCGTCGATGAAGTTTTTGTGATCACCAACGAAACGGATCACGGAGCGGCATTCAAACGTGCCTGCGCACTGCTCAACATCGAGCCGGACGCCACCATGCAGTTGGCCGACCAGCCGGAGCCCGTCGACTCAATGCGCCGCAAGATCGAAAAACTGCTCGCACTCGGGCAGTCGACGAATCACCACGAAGCGGAAAGAGCCCTTGCCAAAGCGCATGAACTGGCGCTGCGCCACAACGTCCGGATGCTCGAGTCGACAGCAACACGCACCCACCGCTTCCGTAAGGTTGGATCAATGTACAAACGCATCCCGGCACATGTCTGGGCGGTAGCCAACATAGTCAGTGATTTCTACTTCGTTCATTATGTCGCCCATGTTTACTGCGGCCAACACGAAATGCTGCAGGACGGCAATCGCCAGATCGAACTGTACGGCACGGAACAGAACCTCGACATGGCAGAATACGTTTTTTACTTCCTCCTGCGACAAGGTGAGTGCGAGTGGCGAATGTTCAAGGAAAGCCGCCCAAACGCCAAAGGGCGCCGCGACAAAGCGTCATTTCTGCGCGGCGTCTACGCCGGCTTCCGCGGCAAGCTCGACACCGAGCGACACGCGCTGGCAACCGAGAAGGCGCTGGTTTGGACCGGTGACCCGAGCCTGGACGCCTTTTTCAAGGCGCACAACCCGCACGTCTCGACCCGAACCGTCGGCAGCACTGTCAATCCGCACGTCCACGACGCCGGCGTCGCGGTCGGCGAAAAGCTCCAGGTGCATCGACCGATCAAAAGTGGACCGAGCGACACAGCCGGGCGCTTGCTCACCTAGCCTGCGAATTCATGGCGCGGCGGCTATGTCTGGTGACATACGCGACAGTCCATGTCTCGTATATTTGCGCGCCGGCCTTTCTTTCGGGGGCAAGAATCCGGCACCTATAAGACCTTGCCGACCGAACCGGACATGCATACGACCGCATAGCGTCTGTGCCGGCAATGGAACTATTTGCAATCGCCTAAATCCGGTATATATGATACGCACTCATCGGCACGTTTTCCCGATTCAGATTTCATTCAATTGCTTTCGCACGTTCGGCTCATGTACTGGTATGCCAAAGTCATTCTAGGCCTGGTCGTCGTACTCTTCCTAGGGGGGGTCGTCTTCCTGTTTCGCGGCTGTCTGCCGACAATGTCCGGGATCAGTTTGCCCGGGGGAATGTTGTCGGATGATGAAACAGTAGAAACGGAAACCGAAGAAAGCCCGAGCGCTGTACAAGCCGATCCCGAAGTGCAGGCAATCCGGGAACAGTTGCGCATCGTCCGCAACCACCTCGACGGCGGCGACGTCATCGAAGCCCGTGACGCGGCCGAGCGCATTCTCGGCCAGATCGACACGGAAAAGCATAAGATCCAATGGCGCAATACGCTGAAATTGCTGAGCGAGGCCAGCACACGAATCCTTTTTTCCGATATTCCAACACCGGAAAAAGTCGATTACACGGTCGCCCGGGGCGACGCTCTGGCAAAAATCGCCGCCCAGTTCAACACCCCTGTCCCGCTCATACAACTGGGCAATAAGATGGATGAAACCGAGGACCTCATCAAAGCAGGCGAGGTCCTGCGCGTCTACAAGGCAGACTGGAACATCTGGGTGTCGAAAGCCGAATTCCTGCTGCTGGTCAAGGATGGCGACCGGGTCATCAAAGCCTACGATATCGGCATTGGCGCCCAAAACCGGACACCGGTGGGAACCTTCCAAATCAATGTCAAACAGTCTGACCCACCATGGGACAAGCCTGGTGCCGGCAAAATTCCGGCCGGACACCCGGACAATGTCCTCGGCACCCGCTGGATGGGGCTCAAGCCCACCGATGAAACGCCGAAAACGCTGAAGGGCTACGGCATCCACGGGACGACGGAGCCCCACACCATCGGAACCGCCGCCAGCCAGGGCTGTGTCCGTATGCTGAACTCGGATGTGGAAGAACTGTGCAGGATCGTACCGCACCGCACCCCGGTTGTAATAGAAGACTGAAAGCGTAGCGTACGACTCCCAGCCAAGCACCAACCTTCGAAAAAACAACGAGAGCCCTTCCATGTCGAGACGCCATGTCCTCGATTTTGAACGACCTATCTACGAGCTCGAGCAGAAAGTCGACGAACTCGAACGCTTCGGACGACTCAACGATGTCGACGTCGACGAGGGCCTCGAGCGCCTGCAGGAACAGATCGATGCCGCCAAGGAAGAGATCTACCAGCAACTCACACCATGGCAGCGTGTCCAGCTGGCGCGACATATCGAACGACCGTACACCCTCGACTATATCGAGCGCATCTGCACCGACTTTCTCGAACTCAACGGTGACCGGCATTTTTCCAACGACGAGGCACTGGTTGGCGGTTTTGCCAAAATAGATGACCACCACGTCATGATCATCGGCCAGCAGAAAGGCCGCAACCCGGAGGAACGCCAGCGCCGGCATCACGGCTCGATGCTCCCGGAAGGGTATCGCAAAGCCCTGCGTCTGATGAAACTGGCCGACAAGGCCGGACTGCCGATCATCTGCCTCATCGATACCCAGGGTGCTTTCCCCGGTATCGATTCTGAAGAACGACACATCGGAGAAGCGATCGCCGTGAACCTGCGCGAGATGTTCACGCTCACCGTCCCCGTCATCGCCATCGTCATCGGCGAAGGCGGCAGCGGCGGTGCCCTCGGCATCGGTATCGGCAATCGTGTGTTACTGATGGAGAATGCCTATTACTCCGTCATCACGCCTGAAGGCTGCGCCGCAATCCTATGGAAAGACGCCAACGCCAAAGAACAAGCCGCTGAAGCACTCAAACTCACCAGCCACGACCTGCTCAAGCTCGAACTGATCGACGACATCATTCCCGAACCCGAGGGCGGCGCCAACCAAGACTACGATGCCGCAGCAACGGCCGTCAAGACAGCAATATTGAAACAATTGCAGCAACTCGACGGCAAATCAGCCGACGAGCTCCGGACCGAACGCTACGAAAGATTTCGCCGCCTCGGGACGGTCGCCGAGTAGGCAGTAAGGGCCTGCCGCCATGAATCCGTATCTCCTCTTCGTTCTGATCGTCCTCGTTTTCGGCTGGCTCATTGAACTCCTTGTTGAAGCACTGGAGCACCGTCGCCGGCAGAACGAGCCGCCCATCGCCATGCGGGATTACATGGACGCCGAGAAGTTCTGCATCTCGCAGGCGTATCAGAACGAACGCCGCCGCCTCGGACTCATTCGCCACACGGTCATGACCACGATCACCGTCAGCTTTATTGTCGCGGGCGGTTTCGAGTTGCTTGATCGTCTGGCACACCACGTCGGCAACAGCAGCGAATACGTTACCGGCATCGTTTTCGTGGCGCTTTGGGTGATCTTTATGTTCGTTGTCGCCGAGCCCTTCCGCCTCTATGCCACTTTCCGAATCGAGGCGCGCTACGAATTCAACCGTACCACCCTCAAGACCTACGTCCTCGACCTGATCAAGGGCACTGCAATTTCCGCAATTCTGGGGCTGCCGATTTTTTTGGCGATCGTCTGGTTCTTCGAAACAACCGGCACTGGCGCCTGGATCTGGTGCTGGTTGTTGGTAGTGACAGTGCAGATACTGCTGATGACTATCGTGCCGACATTGATCATGCCGCTGTTCAACAAATTCACACCGCTGGCACCTGGCGAGCTGCGCCCCGCCATCGAGACATACGCCGCCGCCCGGAAGTTCCTGATCAGCGACATCTACACCATGGACGGCTCAAAACGCTCGTCGAAATCGAATGCCTTTTTCGTCGGCATCGGCAAGTCCCGTCGAATTGTCCTGTACGACACGCTGATCGCACAGCAGTCCGTGCCCGAGCTGTTGGCAATCGTGGCGCATGAGATGGGACACTGCAAGCGGCGGCACATCCTGAAAGGACTGGCGCTGGCGATCGTTTCCACGGGCCTGACCTTCTGGGTCATGTCACTGTTCATCCGCAACGCCGACCTGTTCGCCGCCTTCGGCATGACGCACGTGTCGACATACGCCAGTCTGGTGTTCGTCGGATTTCTCTATACGCCCATCGCCTTTGTCATCGGCATTGCGGGAAACTGCCTGTCCCGTCGCTGGGAGTTCCAGGCAGATGCCTATGCCGCCGCAACTACCAGCACAGCGTCAATGGCAACGGCGCTCAAAAAGCTGTATTGCGAAAACTACGCCAACCTCACACCACACCCGCTCAAAGTATTCCTCGAATACTCCCACCCGCCGGTGCTCGACCGCTTGGCCGCACTGGAAGATACTGGTTGAGCGCCGGCTGAAAAGCCCTGTTCGCGGAACAGTCGGCCTCACCCCGCGCTGTCGACCAGGGCTTTGTTGATCGACTTTGCCAGCCCTGCACCGCTATAGACAAAGCCAGTGTACACCTGAACCAACGCGGCACCGGCTTCCAACTTTTCGATTGCATCCGCCGCCGAATGAATGCCGCCGACACCAATAATCGGCAGCCGGCCGGCCAATCGTTCCGCCAGATAGCGAATGACTTCCGTCGACCTATGACGCACCGGGACGCCGCTCACACCGCCGTCGCCGATCTCATCGACCGTCGATTGCGGCGTTCTCAGGTTTTCTCTGGATACCGTCGTATTCGTGGCGATCAAGCCGTCGAGATTGGTAGCCAGCGCTGTCTCGATAATGTCATCGAGCTGGGAGTCGGTCAGGTCCGGTGCAATCTTGAGCAGGAGTGGTTTCGGCACCGGCTTCTGCCGGTTCAATGCCTGCACGCGATTGAGCAGCGCCATTAATGGCTCTTTCCCCTGTAGTTCACGCAACCCCGGCGTGTTGGGTGAACTGACGTTGACCGTGAAATAATCGACATGGTCATACAAGGCATTGAAGCAGATTTCGTAGTCTTCCGCCGCCCGGTCATTCGGTGTCACTTTGTTCTTGCCGATATTACCCCCGACGATCAGTCCGGGCGGCCGCGCCTGCAGCCGCTGCACCGCTGCGTCGACACCGTGATTGTTGAAGCCCATGCGATTGATCAACGCGTCGTCCGCAGGCAACCGGAACAGGCGCGGCCGCGGATTACCCGGCTGCGCCTTCGGTGTAACCGTGCCGATCTCGACAAAACCGAAACCAAAGGCGTCGAGCTGGTGCAGGAACTCGGCATTCTTGTCGAAACCCGCTGCAAGCCCTACGGGATTCGGAAATTCGATACCAAAAAGGGTGCGGCGCAGAGACCGGTCATTGAAGCGGTGCCGCGACCGCACACAGGCTTTTATCCCTGGTATCAGGAACAACAGGCGCAGCGTGCCAAAAACAAAGTGATGCGCCGTCTCCGGCGCCATCAGAAACAGGAACGGCTTGGCAATTTTATAGAGCATCGGCAAGTTCGGCAGAGGCTATACGTGCAGACTCCGCAAATACCGCGGCGCCAACGAAGATAGCGGCGTCGGCTGCATAGAAATTCGGCGCATGCCCAGGGATAAATTCCCCGCCAGTCTCACGTGCGCCGACGCGCATGAAACACCCCTCCATACGCTCGAGGTAACAGCCGAAATCTTCACTCGCCATGTTGGTATAGCCCAGGGGCACGATAGCCGCCTCACCAAGCGCCGAGGTCGCCGCAGTTTGCGCCCATTTGGCGCCCCGATCGCTGTTGATCACCGGCGGTGCACCCGCCTTCAGCCGAAACTCCGCGGTCAGTCCATGGGCCGCCGCAGTACCCTGGGTCAGGCGTTCGAGCTCTTCATGAATCTGTTCGCGCACAGCCGTAATCTGCGTCCGGATCGTACCGCTAATAACGGCACGCTCGGGAATGATATTGGGCGCAGTGCCGGCACTGATCGTGCCGATACTGATGACCGCGGGCCAGGCCGGATTGATACGGCGCGATACGATTGTCTGCAGCGCCAACACCAGCGAGGCCATGGCAACGATCGGGTCGTCGCCCTCATGCGGACGGCCACCGTGCGCTGCGCGTCCGATCAGTTCGATCTCGAACAGGTCGGACGCAGCCGCCAGTGGCCCGGGCTGCACCACCACTTCGCCAACTGCAAAGCGCCGGTCGACATGGCCGCCGAACATGGCGCAAACCCCATCGAGCACACCGCTTTCAAGTATCGCCCGCGCTCCGGTGCCGATTTCCTCCGCCGGCTGGAACACAACGAGGACATCGCCGGGTGCCGGCGTCCCAACAAGCAAGCCCGCCGCAGCGACCGCCCAGGACGCATGCACGTCATGGCCGCAGGCATGCATGACGCCGGGGGTCTCGGAGGCCCAGTCGAAACCGGTCTCTTCGTGGATCGGCAAAGCATCGATATCCCCACGGATGGCCACGGGCGGAATATCACTGCGCCGCACCGCATCGCTGCCGGGAATACGTGCGATGAGTCCTGTACCCGCAACACGGTTTACATCGGTGATGCCGAGCGCTGCCAGTTGCGCCTCGATCTGTGTCGCGGTGCGTTCCTCCTGCAGCGAGAGCTCGGGGTGCCGGTGCAGATCGCGGCGCAACGCCAGCAAGGCATCGATTGTGGATGCAGGATAGAGGGCCGCGACGGAGTCGGGAACATCGCCCAGGTTGATATCACTTGAGTGTTTCACTATGCACCGTAAGGTTGTCGACACGGTCGCGATCCACTGTCACGCCCATACCTGGCTTGTCCACAGGTACATCGACCATGCCATTCTCGTCCATGGTCCACTCGGGTAGGACAATGTCCTGTTCCCAGTAACGGCAGCTCGGCGACACGTCGCCTGGCAGGGAGAAATTCGGCAGCGAGGCAAGCGCCACATTGTGAGCGCGACCAACGCCGCTTTCGAGCATACCGCCGCACCACACGGGAATATCATTGGCCTGACACAGGTCGTGGATGGCGATCGACGGCCCGAATCCGGCTACCCGTCCTGGCTTGATATTGACGATCTTGCCGCTCTTCCAGGCAAGCATGTCCTGAACACGATCAATGCCAGTGATCGATTCGTCAAGACAAATCGGGGTTCTCATAACTGCCTGCAGGTCGGCATGGCGACGGACATCGTCCCAAGCCAAAGGCTGCTCGAGCATCATCAGATTGAAGTCGTCAAACTGTTGGAGATGTTCCGTATCATCAAGCGTGTAGGCGTTGTTGGCATCGACCATGATGGGTACTTCCGGCCCGAGTGCATCGTAAACGGCCCGGACATAGTCGATGTCGGCGCCAGGCTTGATTTTTATCTTGATCTTGCGGTAGCCTGCAGCATGGCCGGCGGCGGCTTTTTCGACCAGCGCCTCCGGCGACTCCTGCAACCCCAGGGAGATACCTGTACCAATGCGCTCGCGCGTACCACCGAGCAGCTTTGACAGGGCAATGCCCTGCTTGGCGGCGGTTAGCTCCCAGATGCCCATCTCGACAGCGCCACGCGGCATCAGGTTGCCGCGCACGCCGTCGGCCAGCATCGGGGCGACGATGCGGGGGTCATCGATGTCCCGGCCCATGATGCGCGGCGCCAGGTAGTCACGGATGACCAGCCACGAGGTATCTATGGTGTCCGGATAGTAGTAAGGTTGCTCGCCGGCAACTGATTCACTCCAGCCAATTGCGCCATCGGCATCAATGAATTCCAACAGCAATACGCGACGGTCCAGAACGCCGCCCGAGGAAATCTGGAAACGCTCCCGCAGCGGCAACGAGATTTCGCGCAAGATGATCTTCTCGACGTGAACCATGCAGAGCCTCCTTTCCTGCTACTGTGCCTCTCCCAGCGGGCGTTGCAAGGGTCACGGAATTCGCAGGCCCAATATTCCCAACTTTTTCCTGTAACGCGCCTTGACGCAACCGGACTCCATGCTAAGTTCAATCTTTTGGCCTCATTATTTCGGCGGATTTTTCGTAAAATCTTGCCAAGGTCAGATAGACAAGGCGATGGCCGATGCGTAGCTCACGCGTTCTTCTTTTGATTTCGGCGTTTTTGTGTTTCGACACAACGGCGGGCAATGAGGACGATAAAGTGTCGGTTGTGCAGTTGCGGGAAGCTGAGTTGGCCCGTGACGCTTGGGAGCGGCAGTGCTTGCAACTGAATGTGCGAGTGGTCCGCTTGGAAGAGACGCTCGGCGAGTTGCGAAAAGACTACGCCGCAGCGGATGTGGCAGCCAAAGAGTGTCGCCAGGAGCTGAAGTTCCTGCGGCTGTCGGTGGCTAACCTGTTGGTGAACAGGGACAATTTGACAGCAGCCCTGGTGCTGGACGAGATGAAGCGGCTGCAAGCCTCGTGGGATGAAGTTCACCGCGAGTTACGAGAGTTTCATAGTTCTTTGAATTCAGTTCTGGAAGTGCTGGATCCGGCCGGTGAGTCACCGGCCAGTGAGGTGCTCCAGAGTAAGTTGAGCCATCTCATCGGTCGCTTGGAAGCGGCCGATACGATGTTTGGACTGCCTCAGAATGCTGGTGGCGACTTGGTAACTTGTCAGGTCGTCGCGATGGAAACAGACAAACAGTTGGTGGCCTTGAATGTAGGTTTTAACCACGGCGCCCTGCCGGGAATGGTCGGCAGGATTGAAAGCGGCGACGGTCTCGAGTACGACTTTCAAATCGTCGAGGTCCGACCGACTATCAGCGCCGCGATGGTGACAACGGGAAACATGACGACGATCGCGGTTGGCGCAACAGCGCGAATCGCGGTAAAGCCATCAAAGAAAAAATGAAGGTGCGGCACCCAGTACGGGCGCCTGAGAACAGATCATGAAAAAACAGGCCGTTTCAAAATTCGTACGGTGTTCGCCTTTTCGGGCGCGTGAAATCACGCGCCTCATTCAAGGCAAACCCGTGGAAGAAGCATTGGCTGTAGTAGACTTTTCGCCGCGCAAAGCAGCTCGCCTGGTCGGCAAGACGCTGCGTTCGGCGATCGCCAACGCGGTCAATTCCGCCAGCGGTATCGATGAGGCAGATTTGGTTGTGGAAGAGGCGATCGTCGGCGAGGGACCAACCATGAAGCGGTTGCGCACGAAAGCTCGCGGCATGGCTGGGCGTATCCGCAAGCGTACCAGTCATATCCGTGTCGTGGTCACCGACGAATAGTTCAGGAAACACCGCGTGGCTGACGCCATGCAGAGGAGCAAATAGTGGGTCAGAAAGTCAATCCAATCGGATTCCGGATCGCGCTGAACAAGAACTGGAGCAGCCGCTGGTATGCCAACAAGAAAGATTTTGGCGGGCTGTTGCAGGAGGATATGAAGATCCGCAACTTCGTCAAGAAACAGTTGAACCAGGCGGCTGTCTCGCGTATCGATATCGAGCGGTTTGCCAATCGCATTCGCGTGACCGTGCATTCGGCCAGGCCGGGTCTGGTTTTCGGGCGTAAACGTGCCGAGTACGACAGCCTGCGCGATGCTCTCTACAAGTTGACTGACGGCAAGGACATCTACATCGTCGTCGTCGAAATCAAGAATCCGGAGCTCATCGCCCAGTTGGTGGCGGAAAATATTTCCATGCAGCTCGAGCGTCGCATCGGTTTCCGCCGGGCCATGAAGAAAACGATTCAGACTGCGATGGATATGGGCGCGCTCGGAATTAAGGTCCGTTGCGGCGGCCGCTTAGGCGGCGCCGAACTTGCCCGCACCGAACAATACAAAGACGGCAAAACCCCACTGCACACACTGCGTGCCAACATCGATTACGGCTTCGCGGAAGCACGTACGATGGCTGGAAAGATTGGTGTGAAAACTTGGATTTGCCTGCCTGATAATATGGAGGAGGATCAAAATGCCCCTGATTCCCAAAAGGGTAAAGTACCGAAAGGTGCAGCGCGGAAAAATCGCCGGAGTCGCGGCCCGAAACAATAAGCTCGACTATGGCGAGTACGGGTTGCAGGTGCTTCGAAAAAACTGGATAACCAACCAGCAGATCGAGGCGGCCCGTGTGGCCGTGACGCGTCATATGCAGCGCCGTGGACAGGTATGGATTCGCATGTTTCCGGACAAGCCGATTTCCAAGAAACCTTTGGAAACGCGCATGGGTAAAGGTAAGGGCAACCCCGAAACCTGGGTTGCGGTAGTCAAGCCTGGCCGTGTGATATTTGAGGTTAGCGGTTGCACGGAACAGGTTGCGCGCGAGGGATTCCAGCGTGCCGCACAGAAATTGTGCGTGCCCTGTCGAATGCTCTCGCGGCATTGAGGAAGAAAAAACTATGAAGATTTCCGACATTCGTGAATATACTGAAGAGGAACTGGTCAAGGGGCTCGAGGATGCCCAGCGCGAGTATCTCAACCTGCGTATCCAGGCCAAGACCGGTCAACTCGAGAACACCGCCCGGCTGAGGCAAGTTCGACGCGACGTCGCCCGAATCCGCAGCGTCGAAAACGAACGGCGCAGGAATACTAATTAACTGTCAGGACCGGGCGGCAAGACTGCCGTTTTAATCTGGAGAAGCGAGCGATGAACGAAACACCCGAACAGACGGAAGCCGAGGAAGCCGAGGAGGCCGACCGCGGCTTACGCAAAACACGTACAGGCAAAGTCGTAAGTGCCAACAGTGAAAAAACCATCGCAGTGCGTGTTGATCGCCGGACGCAGCATGTGAGGTATAAAAAAGTCATCACGCGCAGCAAGAAATTTCATGTTCACGACGAACGCAATGAAGCTAAAGTTGGCGACACTGTAAAGATTCGTGAGACCCGCCCACTGAGTAAGCTGAAGCGTTGGCGGCTCATAGAAATCATACGCCGGGCCGAGTAGGAGACAGATGCAATGATTCAGCCTGAAACCAGTATGGACATAGCCGACAACACGGGTGCAAAACGTGTTGTTGCCATCACGGTTCTCGGCCAGCGCAAGCGCTACGCCGGCGTTGGTGACGTGGTCCGCGCCACTGTGAAGGAAGCCGCACCCGACGGCCTGGTCAAGAAAGGTGAAGTCGTCCGTGTGGTCGTCGTTCGGACGCGCTCCGATATCCGCCGGGCAGATGGATCGTGCCTGCGGTTCGACCGCAATGCCGCGGTGGTAATCGACGACCAGAACAATCCACGGGGCACCCGCATATTCGGCTCCGTCGCTCGTGAGCTGCGCGACCGGAACTTCATGAAAATCGTTTCACTCGCGCCCGAGGTGCTTTGATGAAACAGAGCAAAGCCATCCGCAAAGATTCGAAGGTGGTCATTATTTCGGGCAGCTTCAAGCCCGACCCTGAGGACCGCGATGATCCGGGTAAAATCGAGCATGCCGTGCTCGAGATCGACCGTCTCCGCGATCAGGTCACCGTGCGCGGCATCAACGTTCGCAAGATTGCCCGCAAACCGACACAGGACAATCCGCAGGGCGGCTTTGACGAACGTGAGTGCCCGATACATATCTCTAACGTGATGGAAGTGGACCGCTATTGGACGAAGCGCGGCGGCCGCCCGGAAGACGACGACGAGTAGGAGGACTACTGCTATGTCCGTGCTGATGGACACATATCGAAACGACATCCTGCCCGAGCTGCGAACCAAGCGTGGTTACGGCAACGTGCAGGAAGTGCCGAAAATCACCAAGATCGTGGTCTCCAGCGGTATCGGCACCGACAAGGACCGTGAAGTCTTTGACGAAGCGTTGCGCACCATCGGCGACATCGTCGGGCAGCGCCCGATGATCACCAAAGCCAAGCTCAGCATCGCCAACTTCAAGCTGCGCGAGGGACAGAACGTCGGTGTCGCAGTGACCTTGCGAGGCCAGCGGATGTACGATTTTCTTTATCGCCTGATCAACGTCTCTCTGCCGCGCGTGCGCGACTTCCGCGGCGTCTCGTCGACCGCCTTCGACGGCGCCGGCAACTACAGCCTGGGGCTCAATGAGCAGTCCATCTTCACCGAAATCGATCTCGACAAAATGAAATACACCATCGGCATGAACATCACAATAGTAACCACGGCCAAGACTGACGACGAAGGCCTGGAACTGCTGACGATGCTCGGAATGCCGTTTGCCACCTGATCAACGAGGATACTCATGGCAAAAACCTCATGGATTGAAAAGTGTAAGCGCACACCTAAGTTCAAGGTGCGCAGCTACCATCGCTGTCGCAGCTGCGGACGCAGCCGCGCATACATTCGAAAGTTCCAGCTATGCCGCATCTGCTTCCGCGAGCTGGCGTCCGCCGGGAAGATCCCCGGCATCACTAAGGCCAGTTGGTAAACGGGAGCGCACTATGTACACCGATCCGATTTCCGATATGCTCACCCGCATCCGCAACGCCGGGCGCGTCGAGATTGAGCAAGTACAGATGCCCTCCTCTAAGGAAAAAGTCGCTATCGCCGACACTTTGAAAGCGGCAGGCTATATCACCGACTACGAAGTGGTGACGGAAGACAAGCGCTCCGCCCTGAACATCACCTTGAAGTACAAGGGCCACCAGCAGGTGATCACCGGTCTCAAGCGCATCAGCAAGCCTTCTTGCCGCGTCTACGTCACCGTGAAGGATATCCCGCGCGTGCGCGGCGGCCTCGGCACGGTGATCATGTCGACGCCGACAGGCATCATCACCGGCAAGCAGGCCAAGGAACAGAACGTCGGCGGCGAAGTGATCTGCTACGTCTGGTAACACACATACAAACGAATTGTGCTGCGGCAACAACTGCTTGCCGGGCATAGAGTTGAGGCAGTCATATTATGTCACGCATTGGCAACAAACCGATTCCGATCGGCAAGGCAAAAGTCGAAATCGCCGACAAGCTCGTCAAAGTGTCCGGCAGCAGGGGCACAATGGAGCATAGTATTCCGGAAATCCTCGACGTCAGCCTTGATGGCGACATCCTCGTTGTCGCCCGCACCAGTGAAAGCCGCCAGTCGAAATCGCTGCATGGTTTGACCCGTAGCCTGCTCAGCAACATGGTCGAAGGCGTTGAAACAGGCTTCAAAAAGGACCTGGAAATCCGCGGCGTCGGTTACCGCGCTTCCTCCAAGGGCAAGACCCTGACGCTCAACCTCGGCTTTTCGCATCCGGTCGAATACCCAATTCCCGCCGACATTGAGATCACGGTGACCGAAAACACCAAGATCACCGTGCAGGGCATGAACAAACAACAGGTCGGCCAGGTCTCCGCCGACATCCGCGCCTATCGCCCGCCGGAGCCATACAAGGGCAAGGGTATTCGCTATGTCGACGAATTCGTGCTGCAAAAAGTCGGCAAGAGCATATAACCAGCACGCTTGAACAAGAACACCACAAACTAACTTACGGAATTTCCCGATGGCAAGCCGATCAAGAAAAGAGTTGCGTCAGAGGCGCCACTGGCGCATCCGCAAACGGGTCGCTGGAACCGCGGCTATCCCACGCATGTCGGTCTACACCAGCAACCAGCACCTGTATGTGCAATTCATCGATGACGACACCGGGCAGACATTAGCCGCCGTGTCGACCTTGGACCCACAATTGCGTGACGACAAGGTTGGCGACAACGTCACGGGCGCCGAAACACTTGGCCGCATCGCCGCGGAACGCGCCATTGCCGCCGGCCTCAAGAAAGTAGTTTTCGACCGTGCAGGCTTCAAGTTTCACGGCCGAGTGAAAGCAATTGCCGATCAGGCACGAAAGGCAGGACTGGAATTTTGACGAACGAACGAGCACGACACCGCAGGCATCCCGCCTGCCTATAAGACGTGCCGTCGTAACAAACTCAAGGAGTTGATCGCGTGGCAAGAGAACGAAAACACAGAGACCGAAACGGGCAGGAAGAAAATCCCGAGTACGAAGAACGTGTGGTCAACATCAAGCGCTGCAGCAAGGTTGTTAAGGGTGGCCGCAATTTCAGTTTCAGTGCTCTGGTAGTCGTCGGGAACCGCAAGGGCAAAGTCGGCATGGGCCTGGGCAAAGCGAACGAAGTGGCGGACGCCATCCGCAAAGGTGGGGAGCTGGCACGGCGTGACCTCGTCGAGGTCCCGATACGAAACAACCACACCTTGCCGCACGAAGTCGAAGCGACCTATCGCGGCGGACGCATCGTCATGCGCCCGGCGGCACCGGGCACCGGCCTAATCGCTGGCGGCGGCATGCGTGCCGTGCTTGAACTCGCCGGCGTCAAAGATGTCCTGGCCAAGTCACTGGGCTCGAACAACTCGATCAATGTAGTCAAGGCCACCATGCGCGGCATCAACGAAATCGAGAGCTACAAATCGGTGCTGGCCAAGCGGGATTTACAGCAGCTCTAAACGAAATATGGCACCGGAAGCCGTACCGGCTTCCTGATCACGTTGTAACTACCTCAAGCTGGGGTATGTTACGACTCATTTTCGAGGCAAAAGATGAAATTACATACACTCAAACCCAATGTTGTCCGGCAAAACCGCAAGCGTGTCGGACGCGGACACGGCAACAACTGGGGCCGTTGTTGCGGACGCGGCGATAAGGGACAGAAGTCTCGCAGCGGTTATTCACGTAAGCCCTACTTTGAAGGCGGGCAGATCCCGCTGTTCCGGCGCCTGCCAAAACGCGGCTTCACGAATCCGAACCACAAAGTCTGGGCGTTGGTCAACGTACAGGCCTTAGAGCAGCATTATGAGACCGGCGAAACCGTCGATTTCGAATCACTGGCCGCCAAGAGCTTGATAAGCGACAAGATCGGTGCCGGCTTGAAGATTCTGGCAAGCGGTGAGTTGACCAAGACTCTGACGGTCAAGGCAAATTGCTTCTCCGCCAGCGCCCGCTCAAAGATCGAAGCGGTCGGCGGCACCTGCGAGACGGTCTAACCGGGACTGCACATGTTCTCCGCCTTTTTCAACAGCTTCAAGATACCCGAGTTGCGAGCCAAGATTTTTTTCACGCTAGGGATTATAGCCCTTTGCCGTGTATGCTCCAACATCCCCTGCCCGGGAATCGACAGCGCAGCACTCAGCGCGATGTTCGACGATCTCAACAAGCAGCAGGGCGCCGGCGGTATCGTCAACATGATCGACATGTTCAGTGGTGGCGCGCTGCGAGCCTTCGCCATCGGTGCGCTTGGTATCATGCCGTACATTTCCGCGTCGATCATCATGCAGCTTGTGACACCGGTTTTTCCGCAACTGGAAAAGCTCAAGCGCGAAGGAGAAGCCGGCCAGCAGAAGATCATCCAGTGGACTCGTTACATGACGCTGGTCATCTGCCTGGTACAAGGATTTTTCCTGGCCAAAGGAATGGAGAATCCCGGCGCGATGCTGGGTGGTGCCGCCACTAGCAATATCGTCAACAACCCGGGCCTGTCGTTTCAGGTGATGACAATGATCATCCTCACCTGCGGAACGATGATTCTCATGTGGTTCGGTGAGAAAATCACCGATCACGGTGTCGGCAACGGTGCTTCGCTGATCATCACAGTCAACATCATTGATCGCCTGCCGTCAGCACTTCAGGGCATGCACCGCCTGCTGCGCCAGGAAGGAACCGGCGAAACCTCCTTCACAATGATTCATGTCATCATTCTCCTGGGTATTTTTGTGCTGATCACAGCAGCTACCGTGGCACTGACCCAAGGCGTGCGCAAGGTACCCATTCAGTATGCCCGCACAGCGACTGGCGGCAGTGGCGGACAGGGTGCCGCTGCGCAGGGTTCCTTCCTGCCCTTGCGCGTCAATTTCGCCAACGTCATGCCGATCATTTTCGCCAGTGCCATTCTGATGTTTCCGCCACTGGTGATCAACGCGGTGGGATGGGATTGGCTGCGCTATATAGCACCGCTGTTTACCTACGGAACGACCAGCTACATGGCGATTTATGCTTTGCTCATCATAGTGTTTGCTTTCTTTTGGGTCGCCAACCAGTTCAACCCGATCCAGATGGCAGACGATCTGAAACGTCACGGCGGCTATATCCCGGGCATTCGCCCCGGCAAGCCGACGTCCGACTTCCTTGATCGCGCCATGACACGCATCACCACTGCCGGGGCCCTGTTCCTCTGCTTCCTGTCACTGCTGCCAATGATTGCCGCCCAAGCCCTCAGCCTGCCACCGGTCATCGCCGACTTTTTCGGTGGTGCCACTCTGCTCATCATCTGTGGTGTGATTATCGACACGCTCCGCCAGATTGAGTCGCATCTCATGATGCACCACTACGATGGGTTTCTGCAGAAAGGACGCCTGCGCCGCGGTCGCGGTAACCGCACCTTTGGTTGATGACCAGCCACCATGCACTCACAGTCGCAGTTTTAGCCCTTGTCCTTGCGGCCTCTGGCTCCTATGCTGGACGCAACTCACCCCTGGCCAGCGCCGAAGAGATTTACAACGTTAGGACCCTCGGCGCCAGGGGCAATGGCAAAACCAACGACACCACCGCCATACGATCGGTCATCAAAGGCGCCCCGGATGGGGCCATCATTTACTTTCCACCCGGCAACTACCGGTGCCATGGCCTCGCGATTGCTTACCGCGAGCGACTGATCTTTCGAGGCGCCGGACCGGGCAGCGTCATTGAGGCGCCGGATGCCGTGCGCGACCCGATAATCCTCAGCCTCGAGCAGTGCCGGGATATCGTTTTCCATGATCTTACCTTCGACACCCGCTCGACCAACGTTACCGCACTCGCCGTCAGTAACAGTGAGACGGTTCGGATCCGGGACTGCAAATTCACCGCAGTAGCTCCGCAGCAAGGCGCCGGCGTCTATCTGCGCAACACAACCAACCTGTGGTTTACGAAAAACCTGCTCGAGCTGCGCCATGTCGAGCATCAACAGCTGAAGCGTGCCCGCTTCAGCGACAACATCTTCAGCGGTCCGTCGCGATTTGGTATCGTCATGCAGGCAGCCGCCGACGGTTCGTGCGAGCTGTTGACTATTGAGGACAATATCTTCGATGGCATGAAGACCGCCGCCATTGGAATCTGGGATCCCAACAACGGCAACGCCCGAATCCGTGACGTCAAGATCCGCAACAACCAGATCGCCTGCCCGACAGTGACTGCGATGCCGCCGATCAGCATTGGACAGGCACGTGGCAAACCGTCCACCGAGAGTGTCTGGGAAAACATCACAATCGCCGGCAACAGCGTACACTTCACCGGCCCTGCCGCGACGAGCAATGTCATCGCAGTGGGGGGTGCACGCACCAAATCATCCTATACCGGCTTCGTAATTCGTGACAATGATGTCACAGGCGGCGGCGGCAAGCGTAGTGGCATCCTGCTGCAGGGCCTCACCAATGCGATGGTGTCCGGCAACAGCGTTGCGGACGTTGGCGTTGGCATCGTCCTGGACAGTGGCTCTAAACGCTGCCTGGTAGTCGACAATCAAGTCAGCACAATCAGCAACACCGGCTACCGGCTGGAGAACTCAGCCGGTGAAAACATCATGGTCGGCAACCACTGCGCAGACAAAATTCCGGTGCCATATGACTTTGACCAAAAGCAGGCCAACGACCGTGTCGAACACACCAACCTGCTGCGTCTTCGCTGACGATGCAGCAACCGCAAAGCCCCTGCCGTCGGCTTGCCCACAGATCTTCTCGCTGCACAGAGCTGTTGTTCTATAGGAAAGATTTAATATCGTCCGAACCGAAACTGTAGCGTTCGTTGCAGAAATGGCAGTTGACCGCCAGCGTCTCACCCGTCTCCACTGCCTGGCGCAATTCCTTCCTGGGTATGGTGCGCAGCACCGACCGGCATTTGTCGCGATTGCACCGACAGCGATATTCCGGGGCAGCGCTGGACAGAGAAACGATGTCTGCGTTTTCCCCGCAGACACAGCTCACGAGGTCCTCGAAAGCATTGTCCGCAGTCAACGGCCGCGCTATCAGCTTCCGAAACGCCTGCTTGCCAAGCCGCAGGCGCAGCACCTCGAACATCTCCAAGTCACAGTCGGGCATCGCCTGTATCATAAACCCCTGGCAAAGCTGCACCGGCCGCTGGACATCGGCAACGAATTGGATCAAGACGATCATACCCGTTTCGATCTGGTCACTGGTCGAAAAAAAATAGGCCAAGTCCTCGACAACATCGAGAAGCCCGGCATCTGCAACGCCGGAGTTGAGCTGGCGCACGGCGTTCGACTTCACAACTCCGACAGAGCCGCCATCACCGCAGATTTCTCCGGCCTTGTCGATATCGCAAAGCGACATGGTGTTCATCATGCCGCGCACGTCGGCCTGTGCTCCGACATCCACCAGTACAGACTTCAGTGCACCATCATATTGCCAGTGGATCGTCATGCGTTCATCGTCGTCGATCATCGTCGATGACAAAACGCTGGCAGACAACGCCCGGCAGAAGATGTGCGCCGCCACCGGGTCACATCCATGGGTAAGCACCGCCTCATTACATAGTGCGGTCGTCTGTGCATAGGAAAAGCGGACATGGCGGTCAGTGATCACGCCGCGATACAGCAGGTCTTCGGTGGCAGCTGGATCGCTCATTCTTCGGCCATAATGATCCGCACGTTGACCTGCGCGTTGAGTTTGGTTTCGCCGCTGGCAGTTGCCACGACAACGGTAGCAAACGACAGGGCCTTGTCCGGCACGTAATTTTCGGCCAGGCTCACGGTAAACTCCAGCGTGTCGCCCGGTGCCAGTTCCTTCGCCCCTGGGCCATTCAGAATCACCATCGGCTTCGTGCTGCCGCCACCGATCAATTTTGCCGTCTCTGTCCCGTTGTTCTGAATCAGAAAAGTTTTCTCGCGACTGTCAAAAGCGCCATTCGAAAACGTAAACTCGATTCGCGTAGGCGTACACTTGAAAACAGGCACGATGTCGGCAGCAATGAAAAACGGCAGGCGCGGTGATCGTCTATCGTTGCTGAGGACGTTGACGAGCTTGCGTACAGCGCCCCTCTTGCCCTTGGGATCGAAACTGATATTGATCCAGGTCGATTCGCCCGGTTGCAGACGGTCCCGCTCCAAATCTCCCGCGGTGCAACCGCAAGACGGCTGCACTTTTTCGATCACCAGTTCCACGGCACCCGTGTTCGTCGCCTGAAAGCGAGTGGTAACAGATGCCAACTCACTGATCTCGCCAAAGTGATGCTCACGGCGATCAAGCTTCAGGGTTTGCGCAACGACGGTCGCCGACGTGACCATCAAAATCAATAAACCAGAAAGTCTCATAAGTTCAGCCCCCTCCCCGGGATCAATTCAAATTAGCCAATCCAACCGATGGCGCAAGTGACACAGCCGCATTTGTTAGGTTGCAGATTTGCAAACCTCGGTTGCGAGGCAAAGTTCCGGCAACCGCTCGGGCTGTTGACCCTCGACCAACCGAGCGCCTGCAAGGATGTTGTCGGTGACCCTCGGATTATGGAAATTTTCGACGAAATACAGCAGGTACAACAACGGCATTTTCCGCGGGTCGTTCTCCAACAAATTTTCCGTTGTTCGCGGCCGAGCTGCAGAGGCGATCATGATCTCGCCTGAAGCTAATGGCGCTATAATCATAGCGGACGCAGAGTCGGAAAGTGGCGACAGCTTCACTGTCACAAAACCGGCTCAACAACCGATCTGATTGACTTGCCGAAGGACCTCGCATGCTTGAAACTATCCGCTGGCTTCCCCGCGACGACAGCCCATTGCCGGGCAAAGTGCGCATGATCGACCAGACGCAGTTGCCCGAGCGATGCGTCTTTCTCGAAACCGACGATCTCGAAGAAATCTACGACGCTATCAAGCGCCTCGTCGTGCGCGGCGCCCCGGCGATCGGCATCGCCGCCGCCTACGGCCTGGTGGCAGGGGTACAGCATTTGGCCGGTAACCGTGACGAGCTGCTCGCCGCAATCCAGGCTTGTGCGGACCGTCTCGCCACGGCCAGACCGACTGCCGTCAATCTCACCTGGGCACTCGAGCGGTGTCTTGCCGCAGGCCACGACTACGCAGCAACGTCCGATGCAACGGCCGATGGCCTGAAACTGCGGCTGTGGCAAGAGGCCGATGCAATTCTCCAGGAAGACATTGAGATGTGCCGCCGCATCGGGGAGTTCGGTGTCGAGTTGTTTACCGAAAATACGAGCGTACTAACTCACTGCAACGCCGGCGCCCTGGCGACCGGTGATTTCGGTACTGCCCTGTCACCTGTTTATGTCGCCTTTGAGCGTGGCTTGGCTCCGCACGTCTATTCCGACGAAACGCGGCCCTTGCTGCAGGGCTCCCGGCTGACCGCCTGGGAACTTCAGCGCGCTGGCGTTGGCGTCACTTCGATCTGCGACAACATGGCCGGGCAGCTCATGCGTGAACAACGCATCGACGTAGTCATCGTCGGTGCCGACCGGGTCGCTGCCAATGGTGATGCCGCCAACAAAATCGGAACATACAGTGTAGCGATTTTGGCGCAATACCATAAAATTCCCTTCTATGTGGCGGTGCCATATTCGACAATCGACATGTCGATCGCGAATGGCGACGGCATCCCAATCGAGCAACGGGCACCGGAAGAAGTCTCGTGCGGCTTCGGGCAACGCACGGTCCCGGAAGGCGTCGAGATTTACAACCCGGCATTCGACGTGACACCGAACGAACTGATCGCCGGCATCATTACGGAGCGGGGTATTCTGTGGCCGCCTTACGTGAAAAGTATCGCCGCACTTTTTGAATAACGGTCCTGCGACGCCGTCGGAACTTCTATCCGTGGTGTTCGAACGTTGCTGATTTGCTCTGTTCCGACTCTATTGAGTCCTGTCTGCTGATGCTTTTACGGCCTGTCTCTAAAACCCCACGCGTTTCTTCGCTTTCTCGACATGTAAGGGGCTCTGCTCGCACTCATATCTTACAGCAACGCAGTACCCGGGCCGGCATCACTCGGCAACGTCAAGTCATCAATGTGCGCCCTGATATCCGCCAAATCTACTGGCGTCACTCCAGATTCGATGATGTTGCGATTGGCCTCGCTATCGAACGTCAACACATGTTTTCCCAGGGCCACAAGCTCCCGGCAAAACTGCTCGGTATTGCTGCCGGGCGCAGCGTGATACACAAAGATTCGTGTCGCTACGGCCGCCACAAACCGGTTACGCTGCTGCGCCGTCTCCGAGGTGATCCGCGTGACGTCTTTGGTAAATGGCGAGAGCAGCAGCAGTCGGCCGGCAGCGAGAGATTTCCGCAGTTCCGGCAGCAAACGGTAGCTGTCGATACCTCGGGCCGGGCAATAAATCACCGGGTGCGGACTGCGCAATAGGATGGGCAGGCATTCCTTGACGACGGGTGAATGAAATCCGCTGATAACGACAACCCCGAGATCCCGGAGTTTCTGCACCAGGTCATAAGTCTTGACAATCAGGTCGCCTGGGCACCGGTTCGAGCAGAAGATCGCCAGGCACGGGCGTGACAGAATGGCGGGATTACCACGGGCAGTGAAGGTATCTACGTCGGCGTATTCGTGAATACGCGAGTCGAGGTTGGGGTGAACCGCCGTGTCGTCGGTGTGGTCGCTCATCAGCGCGGCTATCGTTTGCGGGGGAACCTGAACTTCACGTTCTTGGAGCTTACCATCCGACCCTTGTCCGTCTGTAGTTCGACACGAAGGATGGCAAACGTACGAATTGGGCGCGTGTCAACCGGGATTTCCTCCGGGTTCTCAATACCGATGGTGTAGTTGCGCACATCACCGGGCTCGAAAACGACATCCATCTCGCCCTCGATGTTGAGAGTCATCCCCTTCTGATCGATAGTTTTAAGTTTCAGCTCTTTATCTCCCATGTTGCGGAGCTCGATCACCCGGGTAGTGCCAGTGTAACTGGCGGCTTCTGCATCCCACTTTAATTCAATGATTTTCGGCGTGACCTTGAGAAAAGGCCATACGGTAGCTGTAAAGGTGATGGTGCTGGTTTTTGAGTCTATATCATTCGAAAAAACCTTGATCGCCTTTGAGATCTCCCCATCGTAGGTCGCCGGTAAAAACTGGATCTTAAGGCTGGTGGATTCGCCGGGTTCAAGTTGATTCTTTTCAAGCTTGCCGGTGGTGCAGCCGCAAGTGCCTTTGACGCCCTTGATTTCCAGTTCGGCATCGCCAGTATTGGTAAGAGTCACAGTCTTGAATACAAGATTAATATCATTGATCTCGCCAAAATCGAATGTCGGTTCGTCAATGGTCAGGGTTTGTGCCTGTACATCAACGAATGGCAGGAGCAGGCTGACAGCAAGAATGACTATAAATCGCATTATTCTGTTTCCACTGGAGTTATGCCCGCGGCAGCATGACAGAAAGAATGGCCGTCATATATGCTTGCGGGAGGTAACGTTACCCATAATATACTGACATCTCACAGCAAAACCAAACGCCCGAGGCTGGCAAAATCATTCGCAGGACCAATGCATCTGTTGAAAGCGGTAATTACAGCTCGCACATAGCCGCGCATCTCCACGAAAGCGCTCTAAACCCCTTAACGCAGCTGGCCAATTATTCCTCATCCCCGGCAAGTGTCGTTGTCGTCGTAGCCGTCGTTGTCGTCGTTGTAGCCGTCGTCATCTGAACCTCGGCAGGCTCAGGCAATATGGAAAAATCGATCTCGAACGGTTCAATGGTGAACAGCCAGTGGGCAAGTTGATGCTTCAAAATGATTCCCTGCGGTACAACACCGTCGTCGGGAATCGAGTCTTCTAGTTGAATTTCCTCAGTTTCCATATACCCCGGAGCATCCGCGAACGAGTCGTAGTAAAATACGACACCACGGAAGTTGCTGCGGTCACGCTCAAGTACGCTGTCGTGGTCGAGCGGACCGAAAAGATTCCAGCCTATGGCCGCCTGGTAAATCGAACTGGCAGGCGTGAAACCCGCGATTTCGAAATCAAGCTGGGTCTGGTCCATGTGTACCCAGAATCCATCGAAAGCCGCCGTCTCAAACAGCTTGAAGTACTGCTGGGATTCGTTGCTCCATCCCCAGGCGGTCGTCGGAAATCCAAACTGGAATTTCGGGTGCCGCTGCGTCGGGTCATTGTCGAGAGCCAAAAGATTCCAATCCTCCGCAAGATCGATTATTATGTTCTTCGCGACCTGATCTGTCGTCGTAAATGTTTCGGACGCTTCTCGCGCCGACTCCGGCCACGACGGCACCGAGGTGCTGAGACCCGGATGGATCATCCGGAAGTTCCACTCATACTCAGTACTCTCGGTCAGTTCCGGTGAGAAGATACGTGACCCAGACCAATCGTACTCGTGGTCGTAGCTCGCCTGCGGTCCTTCGCTGGTCTCGGCCATCTCGTCGACACGGATCTGGAAGACCGCATCGGCACCGCAGACCACCCGGAAACTGACATCGGCGAATGCGGTGTTGACTACGGGGAACCGTTGCGTGGTTGTAAGCAGCTCCTGGTGATTGTACCAGGAACCACCGCGCACGGCCCAGGTCGACGTGTCACCGGAGACAAAAGTGTCAGACATCCATTCCCAGGCATTGCCGACCGCGTCGGAAACACCGACATCATTGGTTCCAAAGTAGCCGGTCGAGGTCGGACCGGGTTCGAAGAAATCGCCGCTGCCCCAAAAATTGCCGCCCCTGGGCGAACCAACGGCATCTTCATTTGGCCCGGCAGCATAGGCATAGTACTCGTTGAAGGGGTCACTGCCGACACTCTGGTTATCCATTGGCATCCGGTAGGCGAACGGGTACCGCGCCAGCCATTCACGACGTTCGTCGGCATCGAAGCCATCGGCCCAATCCGATGGCGACAGGTGCCGAGGCCGGCAACCATCGTCATCCATGATGTAGGCAAAATCGTCAAAAGTCAATCCTTTCTGCCACGACAACCAGTTGCAGTACATGGCCGCACCTTCCCAGGTCACGCCAAATACCGGGAACGACTCGTTTACCGGATCGACCGTATAAATGGAACCGTCTGCCGCGTCCTGATCGAAGATAACGCCATAGTCAAAGATCATTTCGAAGACGCCGGGCGAGATTTCCTCCCTCACCTCATTGACTTCGAGAATGTCGAAGAGCTGTGTAAGCTCACCGTCGAACTCAAAGAACATGCTGCCGTCCGCATCCATCACGCCGCTATCAGCCATATCATTCAGGAAGTCCAGGTAATTGCCAAGTGTCGTCAGGTGCTGCGACACGAACAACTCGTAGCGCAGACCGTCTGTAACTGCGCGTTCCGCATTGTCGAACATCGGCATCCAGGTCATAGCTGTCGGCAAGCCCTCGACACCGATTTCGATCACGTCATCGGAACGCACGACCGCAGCAGGCGGCGGGTGAAGAGCTAAAGCGTTGTTCTCTGCGAAGTCCCTCGATAGCGCAGTGCAGTAGCGCCAGAGGATATCGGCACCATCGTCGTCATCGAAATCACCGACATCGACAACATGATCATTCCGATCGGGCATCGCCGGCAGCGGCGCGATAGAGTCCACATCGAGGCCGTTCATGATCCAGACTTCCGTGGCCGGTTGCGGATCAGCTTCACGCGCAGCGGATGACGTCCGCACCACCAGGTCGGCGCCTCCATCGGCATTGAAATCACCGATACCGACAACTTCTGTGCCGGCCGGCGGCGAGACGTTGATTGTTGCCGGATCACTGGACCTCGTCGTGCCGTTCATGAACCATACGCTGATCGTTCCGGTCTGCGTGTTCTGCCACAGAATATCGATGTTGCCGTCGATATCGAGGTCGCCTGTACCAACGACTTTCAGGTTGGTATCCGGCTCGGCCGGCAGCGTCAACTGGTCCTGTACAACATGGCCGTTGACGACGACCAGGTGGATGTCGCCGGTAGTGAGATCGCGTTTAAGCGGCTCGTCACGGCCAGCATGGTTGAAGTCACCGGCACCGACGACAACGACAGAGCTGGGAACCTCAACACGGGTCGGATCAAGCAGTTCCTCGCGTGCCGCCACCCGGGAGCCGTTCATGAACCAGAACCAACTCTCCAGGGTATCGTCGTTGTCGGTGAAAATATCAGCCTTGCCGTCGCCATCGAAATCACCGATAGTTTGAATCACTTCACCCTCATCGAGTACGAACGGGATGATCGCATTGGCATCGAACACCGTACCGTCCATGAACCAGACGCCATAGCCGCAGGTCATGGTACTGAACGGTGGGCTGACAGTTGCGAAAGTCGACTGGGCGCTGCCTTCACCGTCGACATCCCGCTCGATGCTGGTGCCAATCGCCCTGAGTGTGACGACCGTGCCGAGACGGTCGAGGCTGAGCCCGGCAAACGTCGCGATGCCGTCCATCGTGGACGTATTCAATGACGGTCCGTTAAGCACGGCATTTGTCGGGTTGTTGAGCAGCGCGATTTCGATGTCGCCATTGAACTCCGGTATCACGTTGCCCAGGGCATCGATAATCGCCACTTCGATCGCCGGCATGGTCTCGCCCACTGGGGTATCGACTGGCGGCAAGGTGAAACCCAAGAGAGGGCTGCCAAAGAACCACTGCGTGTTACCGCCGAGATCGGTGCTGAACAGCGGCACCAGCGGCATGCCGCTATCAGCATGGGAGTTCTCGACCACGAGGTATTCCAGCGCCACCGCGTTCGGGGTCGTCACCTCGAAAACATGCGGCATCGCTCCAATGCTGCCGATCAACAGTCCACCCTCGGGCGATCCGGACAGGGACAAATCACCGCCAGACACCTGAATACCAGCCGGGCTGAAGCGCAGGGCGAAACCGGAGCCGAAGACATCAAACACACCGTTGGACACCACGACAGCACCATGGAAATTCACGTTGCTGTTGAACGCCCTGAACTCGCCAGAGACAAACAGCTCGCCCAGGAAGTCGACGGATTCGCCAATCGATCGCTCGGACAAAGCTGTTGATGTGCCAACATGCAGCTCGCCCATCTCGATGTGGGTGTCGCCGCCGATAATGGCACCGGCGCCGATATTCATTACGCCACCGTTGATGAGGTGCAGATCTCCAGTCAAGGTCAGGGGCTGCAAATCCGTCTCGGCCCGACCGCCGTCCACCTCCATGCCACGAACTACGAGCGGCGTTGCCAGGGCGATCTGGCCGGTTACCAGTGTAGCACCGAGATTGGTACCGAACAGGTCCGAGATGACCACTGGAAGCTCCGGTGTGCCTCCGAAAAAGTCGAGAGTACCGGTGTTCAAAAAGCCGTTGATCTCAGGTCCAATCAGTAGATTGCCGCCAATGCGGAGGACACCGTCGAGGTTTAATGTTCCGCCATTTATTGTCGTGACGGTCCCGACCGTAAGGATGCCGCTGGAAGCAATGCCAAACACTCCGCTGAAATCACTGGCCAGCGTCAGGCGCTCCAGTTCGAAGGCGTCACCGAGGATCGGTCCGTCAATAGCACCTTCGAATACTACGGAGTCCGTGTTATCCGGCACACCCGCAGGATTCCAGTTGAGCGGGTTCGCCCAGTTGCGGTCGCCCGTGCTGTTCGTCCATTGCCGCGACAGCGCAGCGGGCGTGACCACGACTTCCGTTGTAGCCGTGGTTGTTCCGCCGTTGAGATCGGTGACCGTGACGTCGATCGCGTAGGAGCCGTCGGAGCCGAAAAGGTGCGATGCGAGCACGACGTCGTTTTCCTGGTCCACTGCCACCGACTGGACCAAACCATCGCCCCAGTCGATGATGGCCGTGTGGGTGTCCTGCGGGCTGAGATCGTTGAACTGGACGTGGAATTCGCCCGACACGCTGCTCGGATTCAGCCCGAAGAGCAATGTCGAGCCTTCGGGAATTGCATTGCCGGCACTCGACGGCGTGATGACAACATCCGGGTCATGGTTCTGCACGATGACCGTCGACATGACAGTACGGGACTCGCCGCCGATATCTGTTACAGTCAATAACAACGAAAAAATGCCGTTTTGATCGTACGTGTGCGTGACATCCGGCAGGAAGAGCGGATCGGTCAACGTCCCGCTGTCCGACGATGTGCTGTCACCCCAATCGATACTGAAAGTATGCCTACCCTTGTCGAGCGACACGTCATCGATGATGGCAGTCATATCCGGCGATGACACGGTGACATTGTCGCCATCGAAAATACTCAGGTCCGACGACAGCGTGACCAATGGTGGCAGGTTGTCGATGATCAGCGAGAACGAGTCGGCATGCACCGCGCCACCCTCGTCGGTGACCGTGAGTTGACCGCTGTACTCTCCGGGATCGTATGTGCCGGCGTCCACCAGCATGACCCAGTCGAGAACCGGCGATGGGTCCGCCGAGGGCAGCGGGAGGATATTGCCGTCGATTGCCCATTCGAAGGTCAGCACGCCATTTTCTGGATCGGTGCTGCCGCTGGCATCGAGATTTACAGGCGTCCCCTCGTCGAACTGGTACGGACCGCCGGCTCTCGCGGTCGGCGGGCCATTGGTTCCGATGGTCAGTTGCGTGGAGTCGATGCCGAAGGCGTTGCTGCCATCGAAAACGCGCAGCCGGATGGTACGCGTCTCGCCATCACCCCATCCCAAGGCCACCAGTTGATTCCAGGTGAGCATCGGATTCGCATTGCTGGAATCGACGAACTGGCCATTGCCATTGAGGTCCCACTCGTATCTCACGATACCGTCGCCGCACGGCTCGTCCGGTTCGCTGCTTTGCGAGCCGTCGAACGTGATGGGACTCCCGAAGTCAACGTCATACGGGCCGCCGGCATCCGCCAGCGGGTTGCGATTACTGCCGGTCAGGTCAACTGGCTGGATCTCGATTCCCTGGCGTGGCGGCACGTTGTTGTCGGTGACACGCAGTGCCACGTCATGCAAGCCGAAGCCGTTATACGTATGCTCTGTGATCGGGCCAGTAGCATCGATGTTGAAGATCTCGCCGTCATAGTCGAAGTCCCACTCCCACTGGACAATTATGCGATCCGGGCGCCCGTGAAACGAACCGGTACCGTCGAAAATCACTGGTGTGTCGCAGTGCAGCGAATCGGCAATGAACTCCGGAAACGGATTGTTGTCGAAAATTCGCAGGTTCGTGGTGTCGTCCTGCGTAGCACCAAAGGTGTCCGTGACGCGCAGTCCGATAATGTTCTCCGGCAGCCCCGCGCCCGGGTCGTCAACCACGTTCAATGAAAAATCGATAAAGTCCTGCGGCTCCAGCGTTATCTCCGATCCGATCGCGTCATCGAATTCGCCATCATTGTCAAGGTCCCACTCGAACTGGACGATCGCGTCGGTACATGGTTCATCCGGATCTGAGCTGCTCAAGCCGGTGAGGGTCAAGCTGAGATCCGTGTCGGTCTCGTATGGATCACCGGCATCGGCAACAGGCGGGTGATTGCCAAGATTGACATCTACATCCAGAGTCATCTGGTCCATGCGCGGCGACGCGTTGTTGTCGATGACACTAACCGTCACGGTGAACGTGCCGAACCTGGCATAGGCATGGGTCGTATTTGGCACGGATGTCGAGAGAGCGGATCCGTCGCCAAAGTCCCATTCGTAATGGACGATCGAATGCCCCGGATGACCATGCCGTGAACTGCTGGCATCAAAGGTGATTGCCTGGTGGCAGGCCGCCGACGACGGGTTCGCCGTGGCATCGGCAAACGGGCGGTTGTCATAAATCGTCAACGTAGTGGTGGCCGTGTCTTGATTACCTTCGTTGTCCTCCACCGTGAGGCTAATTGTATTGGTAGGCAGGCCGGTGTCCGGATCGGCGGGACCTTCAAACTCCGTTGAGAACGAACCGCCCAAATCAAGGTCATGGGTGATCTCAGTGACATGGTCGGTGACGCCGTCGAAGCTCCAACTTGTCCGCGTCGGGAACGGATCCTCATTGTCCGGATCGAACGAGGCCGTTCCGTCGAGCTCTACGACACCGCCAATTTCACCGACATACGGTCCGCCCGGCACAGCAATGGGTGGATCAGAAATCGGATTGACAGTCACGCGGATAGCAAACAACGCAACCCCCGCAGCACCGTTCAACTCCCCATAAATGTCGTCGTTCCCGTTGAAATCCGAATCGGGGGTGTACGTAACCAGGCCTAAGCCTTCGTCGACGGCAATGCCGTTGGCCGGATCGAAGATGCCGCTGACAAACAGCGGCGGCTCAACGACTACGATGGTTGTCGGCGTATCCTCATCGACCGTCTGGTCGGACTCGAAATTTGACGCTCCGCCAAGGAAACGGACGCTGCCGGCGCCTTGAATCTTGCGGGGATCACCGAGCTGGTGCAAGCCACCGTCGAAGCTGAGAGAGGCACCCGCCGCGACAGTCATCAGCCCCGAGCCCTGGTTGGTGATCTCGAAAATCTGCAGGTCACCGCCATGCACGCTTATGATGCCTTGGTGATCGATCGGCAGATTCAGCATCACGTCATTCGGCACATTGCTATTGATTTCGCCTTCGTTGTTCATCGAGCCGTCGGAGCTCCTGCCAATTTCCTCGGAGGCGGCAAACATCCGCTTGCCGTCTGCAGTCACAGACAGAACCCCATCAGGACCGATGTCTATAACTGCACCGGCGTCCAGCGTAACGTCGCCGTCCGTCCAGTTTGCGACACCGTCGAGTTCGAGCAATGGGCCACTGAGAATCTTCTCGAAATCGTCCTGTAGATTGGCCTCGCCATTAAGCACAATCGGGCCGGCACCGTTAATCGATCCGTTGCTCCAATTCAGTATGCCGTCGATAGTCGCCGTGTCGAGGCATGTCAGGCTGCCATTCTCGATGACGACCTGACCGCTAACGATGAGCGTGCCTTCCGTCCGGACGTTGGCGCCATCACGAATAACGAGGACGCCAGTTTCATCGATCACGCTGTCCCCGAGTAAGACCAGGTCATCTTCGACAATGAGCGTGTGCGCAATCTCCTCGCGCGCCGCTGCCGGACCACCGATGGTAAGGCTGGCAAGGCTTGTGGGATTCGTCAGCGTGACGGTCAGGCTGTCCACTGCAGTAATAACGACGTGCGTGGCGGCGCCGGGAACAATGCCGCCTTCCCAGTTGACCGGATCGTCGAAGTCGCCTGACGCGTCTCCCAGCCAACCGATCGCCAATACCAGATAGATGTTCTGCTGGCAACTCGCGGCATTGCCATCGGCATCGATCGCGGTCCAGGTGCGTACAACCGTCTTTTCCTCAGTACAGTCCGGCGGGTCCACATCGTCCGTGTGCGAGATGACCGGAGCAAAATCACAATTGTCGGTCGCTGTCGCTGTCCCCGCCTGCCCCGGATCGGTACCAAGGCCGCAGGCAATGATGACGTTGCCTGGACAAGTGACCATAGGCGCATCGTCGTCCTCGACGGTGACAAGGAAATTGCAAACGGCCGTCTGCCCGTGCTCGTCCTCGGCAATGTAGCTAACCGAGGTTGTGCCGATCGGGAACGCGGCGCTCGAATCGAACGGCAAGTCCAAGGTGATGGAGACGCCGCAATCATCGTCCACCTCGGGCACCGGTAAATCAACGACGGCATCGCAAAAGTCCGCGTCGGCACTCACAACCAAGTCCTCTGGACAGGTCACAAACAGTGGCTCGTCATCGTCTTCGATCGTACCGACTCCCTCGCTATCGGCAATTTCCACCGGACATGGCGCATCCGGACTATGCAGCTTGACGAACATCTCTTCGTCGCATTCATTGATCGCATCACCGATCACAACGACGTCAAGAGATGTTCGCGTAGTGCCGGGGGCAAACGTCAACATACCGCTGGGCACCGCCTGATAATCGTTTGTCGTAGCTGAACCATGATCCGTGTTGTACTGCACGGTGATCTCGTGGATACTGGGTTTCTCGAGAGTCACGACAAAGTGCAGAGTCGACATCGGACCTGTTTCTTCGGTCACCACGGCGTTGCCAATTCTAATGCTGACATCGTCATTGTCCTCGATCGTCCCGAGCCGCTGGAGGGTGGTATCAATGACACCCGTACATTGGACACCGTTGGCGCCATCGACCCGCAACTGCAGGTCTTCGTTGCATTCATTGATGCCATCGATGTGAGTGCCGACCGGAATCGTCAGTTTGGTCACGCCCGGCAGGAAAACCTCGACTCCCTCAGTGTGTTCGTAGTCGTTCCCGGATTGCGCTTGCCCCTGTTGCGTCGTGTAATTGATCCGAATCGACTGCTGACTTTGCCGATCGATGGTAACTTCGAAGACCAGGTCCTGACCTTCGGCAACAGGCAGCACCGGTGCAATGGCGACGTTGACCGGGTCATTGTCCAGGATGTCGACCGGCGCTTGAGCCGATCCGCCGAGAATAACATTGCCGCACTCGACACCGTCTGGATTTCCCAGCTCGAGGATGAAAGACTCAGTACACTCGTTCCACTCATCGTCCAACACGCCGACACCTATCGTTAGCCGAGTCACGCCTGGGGCGAACGTCAACCGGCCCGACACCACCATGTAGTCCTCATCAGAAAACGTCGACTCGTCCCTTGTCGTGTAGTCGACTTCGACCGTCTGGGAGCTTACAGTGTCGAGCTGTATGCCGAAAACAACGCGGTCACCTTCGTTCACCGTCGGCGCGGCACTGACATCGACACGCACGATGCCTGTATCATCGATGATGCCGGAGGCCGAAGCGACATCGAGGTGGACAGGCGGGCACAGCGCTGTCGGTGTCGTCAGTTCGAAGGTAAACTGTTCCCCACACTCGGCCACAGCATCAGGGTTCGTACCGATCGCCACTGTCATCATGGTGGTACCCGGCAGGAATGTAAGCACATCGTCTGCGGCGCTGTAGTCGGCCGGGCTTGTCGCTGAATCGTCCATGGTGTTATACGCCACCGTGATTGACTGCTGGCTGACCATGTCCAGTGAGACAGAAAAAACGGCAGCGTTGCCCTCCGTTACGGATCCAAGCGAGTGAACCTGAAGCTTCGGCGTGTCATTGTCATCGATCATTCCCGTGACCGTTTCTGGCATCCCCAGGCCAACCTCAACGCAGCCGGAGCCGTGTACGCTGAGCATCAAACGCACAGCCTCCGGACACTCATTGACGGCATCGTCCAACGTCGGTATACCAACAGTCAACCAAGTTGTGCCGGGAGAGAATTCCAGCGTCCCGAAAGTGGCCCCGTAGTCCATCCCGG
Organism: uncultured Lentisphaerales bacterium; assembly: GCA_964460215.1. GTDB lineage: Bacteria > Verrucomicrobiota > Lentisphaeria > JABSQK01 > CAJWLW01 > CAJWLW01. Next base: position 2,147 of record CAYWQM010000019.1, on the reverse strand, counting down.
ATTCGGCGGTTTCGTCGCTGGTCGCGTAGTTGACCTGCACCGTCTGGTCGCTCGCCTTATCCATGGTTACAGCAAACACCAGCCGGGCTCCCTCAACCACCGTCATCGCTGTTGCAAGTGAGAATTTGCTCGTATCGTTGTCGTTGATCAGCGACGCTGCTGTCGTCACATTCAGCGTCGCGTTGTTGCAGATGGCACCGGACGGGTTCGTGAGGTCTATATGAAAACTCTCAATACACTCACTGATCTCGTCTTCGACTGTCTGCACGCCAATCGTCAGTTTCGTAGTGCCGGCAGAAAAGGTCAGCACGTTTGACACCGCTGTGTAATCCTGCGAAGCGACGGCCGAACCATCACGGCTGCCGTATTCAACCTGCAGCGTCTGTGAACTCTCCCGATCCAGTGTGACGGCGAAGACAACGCGGTCGCCTTCACTCGCCGGCACCGGTCCGATCAGCGTCATCTGCACAACGCCGGCAGAGTCATCGATAACAGCGCGCGCGGTGGCTGCGTCCGGAGCCAAAACCGCAACTGGACATGCCGTGTCAGGACTGGTCAAGTCAAGGAAGAAGTCTTCCGGGCATTCGGCGACACTGTCGGGCATAGTCCCAACCCTGACTGTCACAGCCGTAGTCCCGGGGGCGAAGGTAAGGAGCCCGGCAGCGTCGGCATAATCAACCATACTGGCCGAGCCGTCTCTCGTATTGTAGTTGACCCTGACCGTCTGCTGGCTCTGCCGGTCCAAGGTAACGGAGAACACAAATGAAGAGCCCTCAATCGCGTTTGGCGGATCGCTAACAGAAATTTCGACAGGGTCACCGTCGTCAATAAGCCCAAGCGCATTCGACATGACACCAAGACCAACACCACCGCAGGCCCCTATCGGATCGCTCAACGTCACCTGGAAATTCTCCGTACATTCATTGACAGCGTCATCCAGGGCATGGACGCGGAGAGTCATATACGTGATGCCAGGATCGAACGTCAGAGTGCCTGCCACCGGCGCGTAATCGAGGTCAGGCTCCGCCGTGCCGCCGGAAGTCGCGTAGCTGACACGGATGGATTGCTGGCTCGACTTGTCGACGGTCACGCCAAACACGAGCAGGCCGTCCTCTGGCACAGGCAGCGGTGGTGAAATCTCGAATTGAGAGACATCGTTGTCGTTGATATCCGCACTGGCATGGGCAACCCCGCCGAGGCCGACATTGCCGCACGGCGGTCCATCGGGCATGGTCAGTTCCACGGTGAACATCTCCGGACACTCGCTGCGCAGATCATCGATTGTGTCCACACCAACAGTCTGACTCGTTGTGCCAGCCGCAAAGATCAAGGTATCCGCTATCGCCGTATAGTCCTCGCCCGACTTCGCCGTCCCGTCAGCGGTGCCGTAGACGACAGCCACCGTCTGGGAGTGCACTTGGTCGAGCGTCACCGTAAAGACGAAGCGGTCGCCTTCGGGGCGTGGCGCGGAACCACTGATATTGATCTGGACTTGACCTGCTTCGTTGATCAAGCCAAGGACGGGACCGCCTGCAATGTTCAGGGTCGGGCAGCCGATCGGATTGGTGAGCGATAACAGGAAATCCTCCTGGCACTCGATCTCGTTATCCGACAGCGTGGCAAACGACACGGACATAACGGTTGTGCCAGGTGCGAACACCATCGGAGCCGCGCTGGCGCCGATGTAGTCGTTGCTGGCCGTCGTCGCGCTGCCATCGGCAGTGTTGTAGGTGACAGTTACAGTCTGCTGGCTCGGGCGATCCATGGTGACATGGAAAATCAGCGGCTCACCCTCCAGCACAGCCGGCGGCTGAGCGACGGAAATATCAACCGGGTCATCATCGATGATCGTCGCCGTGGCGGTGCTCTCGGGACCGACCGACACGCTGCCGCACGACAGGCCGGTGGGGTTGGCCAGGCCCAGGGAGAACTCTTCCACACACTCATTCACCGCGTCGCCGGTCGAGGCCACCGACACCGTCAGCGACGTCACCCCCGGGTTGAACGTCAGCTTGTGGCTGGCTGGAAGGAAATCGGCACCGCCGACCGCAGTGCCGTCGCTCGTTATATAGTCGACCGCCACCGTCTGCTGGCTCGCTCTGTCAAGCGTGACAGTGAAGACGAAGCTGCTGCCTTCGGCGCCGGCG
>CAYWQM010000018.1:21424-60556 GCA_964460215.1 uncultured Lentisphaerales bacterium | reverse complement strand
TGGACTGCGGCTTCAATCCATGCTTTTTCGACTATGGTCTGATAAAGGTTGTATGAGGACGGGCCATCGAGACTAATCGCCGCATAACTGGAGATGCGTATATGAAGACCAGAGAAGAATTGAAAGGGATTATCGAGAGCATCAAGAGTCCGGACAGTCCGGTCGGTATGGATGCGGTTTATGTGCACGCCGTGATTATCGATAAACTGACGGAGATGGAGAATCGGCTCGCGACGCTCGAAGCCGCGGCCGCGGAAGAGGATGAAGGCCGGGGCGTTTGAAATGGATGAGTCAGAATGAGCCGTAGTACTCGTAGGTGTCTTCGAGCATGATCGGTTCGGATTGCGAATGCTCCTTAAACGCCGATGCCTGCAGGCCGGTGTAATTGCCGCTGAAGAATACCAGGGGTTCGCCGCCAGTGACGGCGCCGGCAACACATTCGCCGATGAAGATGTCGTGATCCCCGCCGGGCACGGTCTCCACAAGTCGACAGTCGACATAGGCCATGGCATCCGCAAAAATCGGCGCGCCCGTCTCCGCTGTGATCGTCGAGAGTTTTGAGAAGTCTTTCGGCCCCGGCCGGGCGAACATGTCCGAAAGCGGTTGCTGCGCTGCCGTCAGGAGGTTGATGGCAAAGCAACCGCTGTCGAGAAGGCTTGCGCACATGAAATTGCGTTTACTCACGGCGACCAGTACCAGCGGTGGATCGAGCGACAGGGACGTGAGAGAATTTGCGGTCATCCCCTGCAGGACACCTTCATGGGTTGTCGTCACGATGGTGACGCCGGTGGCGAACCGTCCCATTATTTGTCGTTGCAGTGCTGAATCGAAAGCCATAACTAAGTTCCGGATGAGGGATATGGTTTACTCGTTGAGAATGCAGTGGCTAAGGTAGAAGGAGCGCGGAGCAATGCAAACGGATAGGCCGTATAGCACTCAGGTCGAAGGGATGGATCTGCAGCCGTGCCGGTAAAATCCGGATAAGGAGCTGCTCGGAGAAGATGCAACGGACGACGAGATCGAAGTACTGATCAGTGAGTAGCGACAGCGAGTGCTGAGTGGGGAGAGTGCATTGGATGTGTCGCCTTCAGGGGCAGGAGGCTCGGTGCCGCCTCTGGGCTGCGACGATGATAACGAATGTCGGCAGTAGCAGCCAGAAGATCAGGGGGCCTGCGTAAAAGACTGCCCGTGAATCCCATTGCACCGCGACCCAGCCGGCTATCAGTGGTGCCACACACCAGCCGAGAGCCCGGATCGTAACCGTGATGCCCAGCACAAACCCTCGTCGGTGCGCCGGGACCATCCGTGCCACCCAGGCCTGTAGTATCGGGTCCAGCGTGCCGGCAAAGAATAGCATCGCAAAGCGGGCCGGAAAGATGAGCGCAAACGACGAGGTCAGTGCCATGCATGTCATGAACAGCCCGGCACCCGCTGCGGCAACACAGCCGAGCAGGGCCGGGTGCCGACGGTCGGCGAATCGTGCCAGGTAGACGCCGGAGAGGATCGCGGCGACTCCGCCGATGCCGTTCAAGACGCCGGTGATGGTCGCGCTGCCTGCCAGTTGTCCATGGAGTTCTTGGACGTACAACGGCAGGATCGCCAGGTCAAACTGTCTGGCCACTGCCATGCAGAAGGTCGCCAGCAGGATTGGCAGCAGTACCAGCATTGGTAGCGAGTTGCGTCTGCGTTCCGCCTGCGTGTCTGTGTCCTCGACTGTGTCCGGGAGTTCGGTCAGCGTCAAGGTGAGCAGTGTTGCCAGGCCGAGCAGTCCGGCGGAGACCAGAAAGCAGGTGCTGTACCCAAGGATATCCCCGAGGACTCCCCCGATCAGGCTGCCGAACATGAGGCCGCCGTATACCGCCGTGTGCAGCAGGCCCAGAGCCGAACCCTGCCGATTGTTGGGGGCGTTGACGGAGACCATCGTCAATGCCGCGGTGTAGGTACCCATCAATATGCCTTGAATGCCGCGCAGCACGATCAGCGCCAACGGTGTGTCGACGTAGGCCATTGCTGCAAGCAGGACGAGACCGGCGGCATTGGCGCGAATCAGCATAATTCGCCGACCATAGCGGTCGCTGAGGATGCCCCAGACCGGCGCCATGATTGCGACCGAAAGCGGGGTCGCCGCAAAGAACAGCGCCGACCAGAACTTGACCCTGTCGGGATCGGTTACGCCGAGTTCCTGGATATAGTAAGGCGCGAGTGGCATGCACAGCGCAACCCCCATGATGCTGAAGAGCTGTACAAGCCAGATTCGTCGCAGATTTCGTTGCCAGGGTTCCAATCGCTTTCTCCCGGTGCAAAGGCGTCTACATTAGCATGATGTGGACCACATTGAACGGATGGCGTGTTGGCGTGCTGGCGAATGTGGAAATGACGTTTCCATTATTCCATGACGCCATAGCTCTATTAGTCCACTATTCTCGTACGTCTTCACACCAGCAAATGAACCGTTGCCTTTGAAGTCGATCCGTAAAGTTGTTGTTCCCATCGTCGTCGTCCTGGCGTTGATCATGGTTGTCCTGGTGTTTCGCTTTCACCCGGACGGTCGCACGTTGCTGCGCGATTTTAGCAGCCCGCTTACAGTTGCCGAGAGTGTTGCTGAGGACGAGCTGGCGGAACAGATGCAGATGTTGCGATCGAAAGCCGAGTTGGTGCAGGAAATCGCTGAGCTACAGCAGGTGAAGGAAAGTTCAGCTGTGCACCTCGCCAGAATTAAGCAACTCGAAGGCGAGAATAGCGAATTGCGTCGACTGCTGCGACTCGATGAAACTGTAGCCCTGACAGCTACGCATGCCCGTGTGGTCTTCCTTGATCCCGCAGTCGGCGGCCGACGGCTGCAGATAAGCCGCGGCGAACAGGATGGCATTGCTGTTGGCCAGCCGGTGCTGGCTAATGGTTTTCTGCTCGGGCGGATTTCCGAAGTCTCGAAACAAACCGCTGGTGTGCTTACCATTGTTGATGCCAATTGCCGGGTTAGCGTGCGCCCCGCGGATACACGCTGTTATGGGATTCTCGCGGGAGCCGAAGACCAGTCGGTGCTGAGCCGCCCGGTACTTCTGGTCAGGCATTTGCAGCTCGACTGTGAAATCGGAGAAGGGCAGGTGGTCGAGACCTCCGACTACAGTATAGCACCGCCTGGCATCAAGGTCGGGACCGTCGTCGATGCGGTTCCGGGGCCCCTTGGTAACGAACACCTCGATCGCACTATCAAGATCCGGCCGTTTGTTTTTGATCGCGGGTTCACCCACGTTACGGTGCTGACTGGATCTCGCTAGTCACTCGAGTGAAGTCGTGTCCGGTCTTTCTCTGGGAGAATGACGGTACGAGCTGGCAGGGGTATTAGGTCGGGCGATTAAACCTCTACCGGCACTGGTCCCTCCGGTGTAATTCGAAGATGCTGCATCCTTGGGACGGCTGGCGTGTTCACTCCGCCCGGGTTGAAGTAGTACAGCAGGATAACATCCGGCTCGGTTTCTATCAGGTGGCCGTTGAACCAGCAGTCGTGGTCGAGCAGTGTGCCCGCGTCCCAGTTCAGTCCGCCATCGACGCTGGTGTGCAGGCCCAAGCCCGTTTGCCGGCCGACCAGTGCGAGGTATCCCGATGCTGTCGCGACCATCTGTGGGCCTCCGGCGATCGAGAACGGTGCATAACAGGACTGTCGCCATGACTGGCCGTTGTCGTCTGAAAACGTCAACCAGCTATACGGTGAGCGAAACGGCCTGCAGGTTGCGGCGATCCTGCCATTGGGTAATTGCGCAAGAACGGTCTCCGAAAATCCGCCATTGGGGCTCTGCGGTGGTTGTCCGTCGAAGATGTTGGCGTTGTCCATCGGAACCGGCGGCTGCCATGTCAGACCGCCATCCTCGCTGCGTGACGCATACGGTTGCGCGATTTCTGTTCCCCAGGTACCCTGCCCGTGGTTCGGGATACAGTCGTACAGGTTATTGTACATGTGAAGAAATACAGCCAGCAGTGTTCCGTCGTCAAGCTTTGTGAAGCCGTAGATATGATTGTTGCAGCGCGGGCCGTAGATCGTGCTCCAGTCACCGGTTAGCTCGGACGTCTGTGGTTCCGACCAGGTTATGCCGAAGTCGTCAGAGTCTCGAAATGTGAGTATTTCCTCAGGTCCCTTGGCCTCCTCGAGATACTCATACGCCCCAGTGACTGCCGGTCCATGGCTGAAGGCGCGAATGACGCCGGGTCGGGGCTCAAACCAGCGAATACCCCATAGGGCATTGTGCGGAAAATCGGCCATTGGCAGAACGTCGCCGTGAGGCTGCCAGGTGTGTCCGGCATCCTGTGACCTGTATAGCTGTACCTGTCCCTCGGGATCGTGGCCATGGAACAGTCCCTCACGACTGCTGATGCCGGCAAGGAGTTCGCCGCTCTGGAAACGCATGAGCGTGGCCGGGTCATGCAGGGCGCCGTAGTCAAAATCGGTGGCCAGGTTGAACCAGGTCTGTTTCTTTGAATCCGCAATCCGCAATCCGAAATCGGCAACCTCATTGCCGGAAGCTTTGAAGTTGCGGACCTCGAAGTCTCTATGCCCCTTGACGCCTGCAAAACCGGCGCCGAACGTGTTATCGACGATGGACGGGCCCTTGACACCGTTCATATACATCTGAATCTGATTGCCGCGGCGCTCAACCTTTATCGAAAGTTTCGCGTTAATGTGGCCGATGACGTTGGGCATGAGCATCATCGCCAGGCCCCGGGCGTGGCCACCTCGGGCGGACTCGACCTTGGCAATCACGGCGTATACGGCACGGGCGCGCCAGTTTTGTCCCCATCGCGGATAATAGGCCCAGTAATAGTTCTCGCTGTCCTGTGCGCCGAAGACGATGCCGAACTGTCCTTCATGGTCATGCAGCTGGAAATCGCACTCGACTGTCTCGTCGGCAATGCACTTGTCGGTGCGCAGTGCCATGCCGAGCTCGGCGAGGCCCATGGGCGGCAGCAGCAGATGCTCATCGTCGGGAAGGATTTCCCAGCGATCCAACTGCCGCGTCCCGTAGCGTTCGTCATCAGGAGTCACAAATCCAATGTGCATATGCCAGCTGCCGCCGCCACGGATCGATCGCAGGGCGATCAAGTGCTTGCCGGCTGTCAGGGTGTGGCGAACGCAGTGATTAGTTGTATCAAACTTCGTGTTTTGGTTGCCGTTCTCCAGGGTGCTCAGCACTTCCTTGCCGTCGATCCAGACCTGCATCCACCAATCCGCCCCGGCACCGAGGATGATTTCGGTGGCTTCATCTACCTCGAATTCGGCGATGGCGTAAACCTGTTGTCCGTTGGTGTGCGGGTCGAACAATTTGTCAAAATCAAACATTGTGTCATTGAGCACGGTGTCCTGTCCGTCAAAGCTCTGGTCGCCGATCGTGAGTTGTTCGGGCACTTCGCGGAGGGCTTCGACGTCTGCACTAACCAGAGGCTCTGCACCGAGGGTGATGAGAGAGCGCCCTGTAAGACGGGTGTGCTCGGCGGGGACCGGGCCGTATGCCCGCCAGTGCCGTGGAAACTCGGGGGGCGTATCAGCTTCGCCACTCGCCGGCTTGAGAATTCCAGGTGCTCCGACAAATTCCCACTGTTGTTCGTCAAACTCAACTTTTGTCATCTTGGGGCCCCTGTTTTGTTTCGTATAATCATTGTTGGATGAATCTGCCGTTACGAATGTCAAACATTGATAGCGAACGTCTGCTGTCGGCTGCTATCGTCCGGCAGTTGGTCAGTTGATCAGGTGTCCTCTATCCCTAATTCGCGTGCTGATATCACATCGCCAAGACCACAGAATGGCTGCTTCGCTGATCCAGGTCAATCCATGCGTCCACAGGTAGATTTGCCCCTGTTTCTTAGGGGCTGCGATGTGGTTTATCCTACAAACAAACGGTAAAGATGCAAGTGTAAATAACCGCATCGTGCTCTTCGCAGGGTTGCGTTTTTTTTGGGCTGCGCCAGCTATAGTGGCATAACGAATAGGCGATCGTGCATATTCCTGTTCTTGGAATAAAGTGCTCCCGTCGAATCGCCTGTCATAATTTTATCAAGCCGAGCAATTCCACTCTCTCAGGGCGCTTGTATCCGTGTCCGCGTTAGGTTACCATGCTCCGGATTAGAAAACCGTTTCAGCAGTCCCAACAAACACTCACGAGCAACATTTATGACTAACAAAGCGATCAACGCACCCCAATGCTACACGGATGACTGGCAACGTACGGAGCCGGACTATGTTATCCACCTGCCGGAGTGGCCCGGAGGGTCGGACGAGTACAGCGATCACATCCATGTGTTTTATACGCCGGGCGGGGACCTGATGTGCATGTGGACGTCGGGCACATTCGAAAGTGCCCCCGACAACCGCACGTTGTACAGCCGGAGCACCGACGGCGGTCACAGTTGGGCGCCTGCCAAATGTATGGCTGAGCCTCCGGCGAAGAATATGAATACGACCGCCGGATTTCCGCTTGTCAGCCGGAGCGGCCGCATCTACTGCATGTATGCGGCTACTCCAGGTGCTCACGAAGGCAGCCTCTGGTGTGGCCCCCTGCATGTGCTGTATTCCGACGACGACGGTTTTACCTGGATCGACAGTGGGGTGGAGATTCCGTTCAGGCGCACCCGCTACGATCATCCCGATCCCAAGGTCCCGGCGGATTGTATTATCTGGCAACAGCCGGTTCGGGACGCGGAGGGGCGCATGATTGTCGGTCTGACTCGCTGGGCCAGCAAGATGGTATATCCCCGACCGCTCGGCGGCAATCGATGGCACCTCGACTCGCAGTGTGAACTGATGCGATTTGATAATATCGACGATGGTCCGGACCCGAAGGACATTAAGATTACCTGGCTGCCGGATGAGGAAGGAACCATTCGCGTCAATTGCGGCATCGAGCCGGACGCCTCGAAAGGGTACAGCCTGGCTGAGGAACCCGCCATTGTCTGTCTTCCGGACGGCCGCTTATGGATGAATATGCGTACCGTGACCGGCTCTATCTGGTACACCGTTTCGGATGATCACGGGCATAGCTGGAGGCCGCCTGAGCCCTTACTCTACCGAGATGGTGGTCGTGAAGTACTCCACGTCAAGTCGCCGGAACCGATCTACCAGCTGGAGGACGGTCGTTACCTGTTGTTCTATTCGAACCGGGACGGCCACGACCAGGGCGACACGGGCCCCTGGGATATGGCGGCGCGCCGGCCGATCTGCATTGCCGTGGGAGCATTCCGACCGGATGCATATCAGCCGATCTGGTTTAGTGAACCAAAACTGCTGATGGATACACAGCGGGTGAAGACAGGCCTGATTCAGCTCGACTGGCTGGCCATGTATTCCAGTCTGACCGAACGTGATGGTCGGCGTATCTTCTGGTATGCCGATCGCAAGACGTTCGTCGTTGGTAAGGACATGCCCGACGAACTTCTGGCGGACATGCTGCCGCCGGAATAGCACTTGGGGCGCGGTACATTTCACCGATGTCGAGAATCTCGTTGGCCTTTGTGAAGGAGAAGGCCGAGTTGCAGGTTAGCCATGGCCTTTTTGTATGCACACGATCGTCGTACTAACTTCTCCAGTCACGCTTCATATCCATCACCAGTCGGACTGGAGAATCCTCATACGCATATTGAAACATGGCGGCTTTGTCATAAAAACAAGCGACTCAACTAACATCACAACAGGGAAGAACAGGCCATGCTAACCCGCAAATCAACCTCAAGACTGGGCGCTTTGTCGCTCGCATTCGTATGCCTGACCACGCCCCTGATGGCTGTGACCGTATTGGTCGAGCATTCGGACGCTTTGGCATGGGAGGGACGTGCTACGTATCCCGGGTTTGACTTTGACCCAGTGACCGCCGAGTCCGACGAGAACATCCTTCACGCCGAATTCGACGTCAACATAGCCGGCCTTACGGATGGTGGCATATTTTCGCGCTGGCTCGACGCCCCGTGGAGTCAAGGCAACCATGAGTCGCTGAACATGTTTGTCTGGTACGCTTGGGACCCCGGCATGGCATTGGGAGCAACAGCTTGGTCGCCGACACACCGGCTCCACGGCGCGACCGACGACACGCAGAAGACACACACGTGGCACTGTTCCGCGACCCTCGACATGGGTTCGGATCCGAAAACACACAGCATCACAGTCAGCGACACCGAAGGTGATGGCGAGTACAGTTTTACGTGGACCTCGAATGATATCGAAGATGGCTCGAAACCAGATGTTGTCTCTTACATCGAGTGGGAACTCCAGAGCGCTATAGGCAGTGAGCCACCGCCGACTGTGAATAACGTCCTGGTCGTCAAGTACGCATCCAACGAGACTGGCACCTGGCGTGCTGAACCTGAGGTCGTCGCACTGGTCGGCCCGCCAGACCCTGCGCCTGCCGCGGCGCCGCGAGGTCCGACTTTGGTCGATGTCACCAGCCCGATGGGTATCACCGGGACGGGTTCTACGGCGGCCTGGGGCGACTATGACAATGATGGTTGGGTCGACCTTTATGACGGCCGTCTTTGGCACAATACGCTGGGTTCCAACGGTGAGGGCTTTGAGCAAGTCGAGATGCCGGCGACCGGAGCTGGGATCTGGGCCGACTATGACAATGACGGTTTTCTCGACCTGTACGTGATCCAGCAGCACAAGCTGGTGCGCTTCGATGGCGAGAAGTTCGTGGACACCTCCAGCCTGCTGCCGCCAAAGCAAATCATGCGCAGCTATGCCGCCACCTGGGGTGACTTCAACGGCGACGGTTTTGTAGATCTCTATATCACGGGATTCGAAACTGTCAGCCACGCCGCCCCGATCTACGATATCATCCTGAACAACGAAGCCGGTAAAGGCTTCAAGCACGTTTGGAATGCCCGGTGGAAGTACGCTGGGCGCGGTGTTACAGTCGCCGATTACGACGAGGACGGCGATACAGATATTTATGTCTCGAACTACCGGTTGCTGCCCAACTATATGTGGCGTAACAACGGCAGTGGCAGCTTCGAGGACATCGGGGGGCATAACGGCACCAGCGGCGACGGCGCCGGTAAGGCGTGGGGGCATACCATCGGTTCCTGCTGGGGTGATTTGGACAACGATGGGCACATCGACTTGTTCGTTGGCAATTTCAGTCACGCGCCGGCGTATCAGGACCGCTGCAAGTTCTATCGCAACCTGGGGCCCGAAGGCGATTTCGGTTTCGCCGACCTGAGCGGCGAGGTCGACTTTCGTTGGCAGGAATCGTACGCATCTCCCGCACTCGGCGATGTCGACGGTGACGGGTTTCTCGATGTGGTAATCACGACATACTATTCCGGTGACAAGGCAATGATGGTAGCGAACCGTTCGGCGGACCTTGCGACGGCACGTCCCACCAACCTGTCGCACGACCAATCACCCATCGGAAAGTGGACGTTTGCCGAGGTGACAGAAGATGTCGGCATAGTTGCCTCTCGGACCTCGCAAGCGGCGTGGGCAGATTTCGACAACGACGGTGATCTCGATCTGATGCTGGGCGGCAAACTGCTGCGCAACGAGATGCCGGCTAGACGGTGGCTCAAGGTGAAACTCGACGCGCCTTCGACAGCTGAGGGGAAGCTTGTGAACCGTGCTGCCATTGGCGCCACTGTTCGCGTCCACGTTAATGGCTGGATCCTGACACGGACCGTGGAGGGCGCTACCGGCCAAGCGAACCAGAACGACCTGACGCTGCACTTCGGCCTCGGCGATTACAATGGCACAGTCGACATTGAGGTTGCCTGGCCTGACGGCAGCAAGCAGAAAACGACAGCGGAGGTTGACCGCCTGGTGAGGATCGTCAAAGGCGAAATGCGCCGGTTGTAAGTGTTGGGGCCTACTACATGCCCGATCCCCTGTACCGTTGCCGACGGCAAAGCCGTGTTGCAAATCGATGCCATCACATCCGGTCCTATCTTTGTTCTCCGGCGTAAGTAAGAAAGGACCCGGATTGCACAGCCGGCTGGGATTTATAAACGCAAAGGGGAAATGCCATGCCTGTTACCAGAGCCGAAGAACTTGATATCGACCGGAGTGACTCGGGTGTTGCCGCAATGCGGTTGGTCAACAGCCAGCAGGGTGCCACCACGATGACCGCGGGTGTCTCGATATTTGAACCCGGGGCAGCGATACTCCTACACACTCACCCGTGTGAGGAGACCGTGATCATTCTTGATGGCACTGCGGTCGCGTATGTCGACGGCGAGCGATTCGATCTCAACAGGTACGACACGACAATTATGCCGCCCGGAGTTCCGCATCGCTTCGTGAACGAGTCCGACAAACCGATGACCATTGCATATTTCTATCCTTTGGTTGATGCGCCCAGATACCCGGTCGACGGGAAGGAAAGCCAATTATGAGCAACATCGACCACGAGGATGCGATTGCACACCTTCGGGAGCACGGATACGTGGTCCTGCCGGATGTGCTGGGCACTTCTGAATTGGAAAGTTTGCGTTCACAGTTCGAGGATGTGACTGCTGCCGAGAGGGAGAGCCCGTTTGTGGGGGGGGGCAGCCAACACCCGGGGGCGCATGCCGACGATGATGCTATTGAGGCGTTTTTGGCCGGGAGTTACGACATCAGCGCGGCAGAGCTGGCGCGTCTCATGCATCGGATCCAGTGCACCCGGACAGAGCAGTTGGAAACGCCGTGGCCGGTCGATATTGCTGCGGTGAATAAGCTGTTTCTGCATCTGCCGACGTTGTTTGACAACGACAAATCGCAGCGGATCTGGAATGTCCTCAATAAGATCGAGGCGTCACATCTCGTTGAGCAACCGGACGTGCTTGGTCTCGTGCATGAAGTGCTCGGGGAGGATTGTGTCTTGTCCGACTGCAGCGGTTCGAGCATCGGCGCACACACCGAGGGCGGCGCCTGGCACGTGGACGTGCCACTCGGGCAACTGCCCGAGCCGCTGCCGGATTTTCCACTGACGACGCAGAACGCCTTTATGCTCGACGACTTCACCGCGCACAACGGGGCAACTCGGGTCGTCCCCGGCAGTCACCTTACCCGGCGCAAGCCGCGATGGACTGAAGACGGCGTCGATGGCGAAATTACACTGACGGCGCCAGCTGGGTCGGTGGCAATCTGGCTTTCGAATACCTGGCACCGCTCCGGCCCCAACGAAACGGACGCACCGCGTCGCGCCATCCTGTCCTATTACTGCCGCTCCTGGATAAAGCCTTTCAATGACTTCCAAGGTAGCATCCCTGCCGAAAAGGCAGCGACATTTTCGACGAGGCTTCGGTATCTACTCGGGTACTCGGGAGCTGCACCGGTGCGAGGGTAATGGCGTTTTCGGCCGCTGATTCAGTGAAGCCAGTCTCCGTTGCCGCCGATCGTCAGATATTCGCCGTCCCCACCCTTGAAGGCGCCATTGAAGTGGCCGCGCTTGAATGCGAGGTGACCGTCCATATAGCCGGTACAGTTTTCTTCATAATCGGTGTTGGTGAGTCGAGCGATCGCAAAAAAGAAACTTAGCTTTGGGGTGGTCGCCTTTCAGAAGGAGAACCAGACACCGTTAATATAATGCTGTACCCATTGCTCGAGGGGGCCGCGGCGTCTTTCCACGTGACCATCGCCATACAGTGCGTTGGTGTCGATGAACGGTGAATACGTGTAATTCGTCCCCGCGCTGCTGTGTCGGCTGACATCCGGCCAGGCAGGTACGCCCGTAGAGTTGCTGGAGTTTTCGTCCGACACGAGTATCGCTCTCGGATCATCGATTCTAAACGGCGTACCGTCCGGTGTGTCGGTGTTGTTCCAGCCGTTCGTGCCGGGTACCCAGTTGACCGCCATGGCATAGCCTACGCTTGAAAAGGTGTCATACGGCGGTGACCCGCTATAGAAGTACTCGTTGTATGGCGCACTGCCGCCTGTGCTGTCCTTTGCGGAGACGGCCTGAGAGAGCGGGCACCAATAGAACTTCTTGTCGCCCCCCGCCATTTCGACGTAGATGTCCCTATTGTCGGGGTAGGATTCGACCGTGTTGTGCAGTAATGAGGTATTGGTGCCACTGGGCGGTGGGTATGAGTTCCAATTGCCGGCATAGATTGCCAGCGCCAGCCCCATCTGGCGCTCCTGGTTGGCACAGAGAATCACCTTTGCACTGCGCTTGGCCTGATTCAGCGACGGCAGCAGCATGGAGGCGAGGATCGCGATGATCGCGATGACCACCAGCAATTCGATGAGGGTAAAACCGTGAGAACGGGATTTGGGCTTGCGGGAAATTTGCATGAACTGCTTGTTCAGTCGCCGGCTTTGGACAGATGTGTAATTTTTTCCTACAGAAGAGGAGGAACGCTACGAAAGTGACAGGGGGTGGCAAGAGGTCACGTTGGTATGGTGCGTTTTTGTTTGACATCCTGCGGATTAGGTGGGTTCGATCAGTGCTGTACTTTATCCTATGTTTCATGCTGGACGATATGTAAGGTCTAAAGTATTTGGACAGTCGATTCTTTTTACCTTTTGACCTTTTCCACTCCGCCTATTATTATTGCACCATGAAACTAGGCGTCATCTCACAGAATTTACTGCACTTCGATACGACGGAGGAAGGGCTGGCATACGCCCGCGACCTCGGCTTCAACGCGGTTGAAGTAGGTGCATGCGGATTGTGGAACAACAGTTTTTGCAGGACGGAATCCTTGATCAAGGATCCCGGTGAGATCAGTCGCTGGCAGGATCAGTTTGCTAGTTATGGCCTCGAAGTCAGTGCGCTTGGCGGTCATGGTGCACCGTTGACTCCGGACAAAGAGATCGCCGGCCAGTATTCCCGCGAGTTTCGCACGGCTTGTCAGTTTATGGAGAAGGCGGACGTGAAACGTATGACGCTCCTGGCTGGTTTGCCGGAAGGGGCTGAAGGCGACCAGTCGCCGAACTGGGTGAGTTTCGCGGAGTGGCCCCACCTGCGTGATACCCTGGAATGGCAATGGGAGAAGCGTCTGCTGCCCTACTGGCGTGAACACGGAAAAATTGCAGCCGATCATGGCGTGACATTGTGCTTCGAGATGCATGGCGGCGATATGATCTACAACCCGACGACCCTGATGCGGTTGCGGGAGGCGATCGGGCCTGTCATAGCCTGTAATTTTGATATATCACATATGTGGTATCAGGGGATCAGCCCGAGCGAGGCAGTACGTTTCCTGGGGGACGTTGTCCAGCACGTCCATGCTAAGGATGTCAGCCTTCAGCAGCACAATATTCGCATCAAAGGCCTGATGGACAACAGCACCCCGGAAAATCCCGCCGAACGCTCCTGGAACTACACCCTGGCCGGGTGGGGACATGATTCGAAGGAGTGGACGGAGTTTATCACGACCCTTCGGCTCACCGGTTATGACCATGTGATCTCCGTAGAGATGGAATGCGAGTTCATCGAAGTCGATGAAGGCCTGAAGAAGTCCGTCGAGTTTCTCAAGCCGCTGGTGCTCGAGCGTCCAGCCGGTGCCAAATGGTGGGAACTGGTCGGTCACGAACGCGCCGGCGGACTGTCGGTCAACCGGGAAGAAGAGTGACTATGAAAGATCGCCTTAAAGAGCTGCTTGAAGAACACGACCACTTGTACGGTGTCATCTGTCGCGACACGACTATCGTGGAACTTGAACTGATGGCGCAGGCGGGATATCACGTCGTGTGGTTGGACCTGGAGCATGGGGCGCAGTCGAACACGGAAGCAATCCAGGTGTCGCGCACGATTACCCATCTCGGCATGGTGCCGATGGTGCGGATGCCTGAACTCTCACGCAGCCACGTGCAGGTCCTGGCGGATGGCGGGATACAGATTCTGAACCTGCCCGATGTACGCACTCCCGAACAGGCAGAGACCTTTGTGCAGCTTGGAAAGTATCCGCCAGTGGGCGGGCGCGGGGTCTGCTCAAGCAGTGTCAACTTCGACTATCACCTGGCCGATCCGGTGCAGGACCTGGTTGATTCTAACAATGCAACCCGCCTGATGGTGATGATCGAAAGTGACCCGGGATACGAAGCGCTGGACTCAATCCTCAACGTCGATGGCATTGACATGCTGACGATTGGGCCCGCTGACTGGGCCGCGGACAGTGGACTCGACAGCGTGACGGCTAAAGCGCAGCTCGCGCCAAAGATTGAACATGTGCTCGAGGCGGCGGCACAGGCCGGGAAGATTACTGCCATGGGCGCGTTCGATCCAAACAGCGTCAGTCGCTACCTCGAGCTGGGCGTGAGAATAATCTTTGTAGGCGTAGACGTGAATATGAAACGCAAAATGCTGATAGACACGCTGGGCCGATTCCACGATGCAGAGGGATAAGGTTTTATTCCGCTGCCATCTGCCGCCTGAAACCTGAACCTGCAACCCCGTACTTCCCATGTTTCAACTTTCCATTAGTGCCGGCACCGTCCTGCAGAACCTTCCATTTCTCGAACGTGTACGGGCGATCGCGGCTGCCGGTTTTGCCGTCGACCTTTGGGACTGGGAGGATGATGCCCTGGACGAGATCGCTGACGACCCGGATATTACCATTGGCGCTATACCCGGCTGGCGTGGCGGGAGCATGGTTCACCCGGATGGCGTCGAGACGTTTTTCGAGGGTGTCGAGGCCAACCTTGAGATCGCTGCTCGGCTTGGTTGCCAAAACCTGGCGATCGCCACCGGCGAGTTGAACGCTAAGGGTGAGGTCGTTCATGTGGCTGCTGCGCATCCGGGGACGAAGTGGATCACCATTTACAAGTGCGGCTGCCGCCTGGCTGCGTTGGCCGAGAAATATGATGTGACCTACAGTTTCGAAATCATGAACACGAAAACTGATCACGCCGGGTACCCCTGTCCGCTCATCGAAGACGGCCTGCGGTTGGTCGAGGAAGTGGCCAGTCCGCGTCTGAAGTTGCTGTTCGATGTGTATCACGCGCAGATCGAAGAAGGCAATGTCAGCGAACTCATCCGTCAGACCGCAAGCGTGCTTGGCTATGTACACGTGGCGGACGTCCCGGGCCGCCATGAACCGGGCACCGGCGAGATTAACTACCCGCATATCGCGCAGGTGCTACGCGAGGTCGGCTATACCGGTCATATCGGGATGGAAGCCTTTCCGAAAGCGGATGATTACGCGGCCATCGAAGCTTTCCGCACAGTGTTTTCATGATGCTGGGGTTATGTGGTGCGAGCGCAAAGGCAGCGTGGTCCTGACCGCCTCCCTCAAAACGTCTCGGTCGCCTCATATCCCGCCGGTTCCAGCACAACGATCGTCGGCCTGGAGCATTCAACCCTGGGCAAGGGCAGGGTCACGGTGTGGCTGCGGACAAAGACAACCGGATCCTCGGAACGGCGCTCGAGGAAACCGTCCAGCTTGGTCATGCCCGCGGTGATTGGCGGGCAGTTGTAATGCATTGGCAGGATCCACGTGGGATCGAGGATGTCGATCATCGTATCGAGGTCTTCCAGGCGCAGGGTCAGATGCTCTCCGACGAGTGCGAGCAAGACGTCACAGCGCCCGGCAAACGGTGCCAGTTCATCGGCACCGATGCCGTAGCCGAGATCGCCCATGTGCAGAATCCATAGACCCCCGGCCTTGAAAGCGTATAAGGCATTGTCATCGGGCCCCTCGGGGTGGTGTGGGGCCTCGGCGGCTTGGACCGCATACATGCGTTCATTGTTAATCTCAGGCTGAATGGTTCCCTGGGCCACGTCCAGGGCGTTGATAACCTGCCCATACCCGTCCACGGCCTGCACGTAGGAATGTGCCTCATCCGTCAAGGAACTGCAGATGACAGTATCCGCCTCCATTTTGAAGTCGAGCACGGCGGGATCTGGAATTTTGCAGGCGTTGGCAACCACGGGTGGCGAATACGGATCCATGGCGAGTGATACGCCGCCTTCTTCCCAGAGGCGAAAGGTCGCCAGGCCGAACCATTGCAAATGAACGCTCATAGAATTGCTCCTGCGGTTTAATGTTCTTCGATATTCAATATTGCCTCAATTCGGCTTTGTACGAACGAGGCTGCCTGTAGACTTTTCGACGATGTAGGCCCTCCGAATCGTGACGCAATCCGACCAGTGACTTGTCGCCGCCGTCTCGAGCCTCTCGGCATGCATTCTGCGTGTACCTGAATCCTCCTGTGACGGTTGATTTTTTGAACATCGCGCATGACATTACGTTATGAACGACGAACGGACAACTTCTGACTCGACCACCTTGGAGGCCAGTTGCCCCAAGTGTGAGGTGGAGACCTCGTTTGCACCTGTCACTGTACTTACCGACCTGCAAACAGATGATCTCAAGAGCCTCTTTGCCGGACGCCTGAACACTGTACACTGTGATGCATGCGAGACGGACTTTCTCTACGAAACGCCAATCCTCTATCGGGATGACGCCGGCCGCTGGATGGTCTATTATCTGCCGCCGACAATCATTGAACGGCTCGATGACGCCGTCGTTCACGTCGAGGAAATATATGACATGGTGTTCAACGATTTTTCGAGCGAGGAACGTCCTGGCTGCCGGCTTGTCACCAAGCGCAACGCGCTGATCGAGAAGATCGCCATACACCAGAGGCAGCTTGACGACCGGATTATCGAATACATCAAATACCAATTATACCAAAATTGCGACGACCTCGATCCTATCCGCCACGAGCTGCTGTTTGATTTCGGCAACATGACGGAGACAGAGCTCATGTTTTTGGCGTTCGACCGGGACACTGGGAAGCCGACCTACTCCATGGCTTTTCCAGTCGCGGACTACGAGAGCCTGTCGACATACTTCCTGTCGAGCGAAAAGATGCAACACGAGCTCGAGCGTATGTTCCGCCGCCATTTCATCCAGGTGGACGATCTTGTCTGATGCCGCCGCGGGCGGCTGATGGTGTGTGCATGGCTGGTGATTCTTGTCCCGATCCCGAAGGCCTGGAAACTCATGCCCGGTGTCTCCTAGGATAGTCTTGCCTATCCACCGCTGCAATAAGAAATAGAAGGGGGGGCAACGGTCTACTGCAATTGTGGGTAAAAAATGAGAAGAGGTGAGGTGAGTGAATCATATTTCCGAGTTTATGGAATCCAGGATTCTATCCGCCCCCTATGAGCGATTCGATTCGAGACTATGTTTATAGGGATACCTCGCTTTCGAAGTCACATCAAAATACCCGTTTGGACCATGGAAGAAAACGTTTCTGAATGCCCTAACGATGTCTTATCTGGAACGTCCGTTCTGGAATTGCGGCGGATTTTGACGACGGCGATAAGCCGCAACACTATTCATGAGCTGCGGCAGAACATTGGAAGCTTGTGCGGGCAATTGAAAAGGCAGGAGCGGTTATCCCCTGAATCTGCAGCGGCCGTTGCCCAGCTAATGCAGGAGGTGTATCAAGTAGAGGAGCAGTTTATCCACAGCGGCGTCCGGAATGTGGAAGGGGCTCCGCAATTGCTGCACGATCTTCTACTGGTATTGGCGATTGTCCCGGACGTCCTCGATATGGACGCCGAGGAAAATCTGAAGCTCCCATCTGGTCTGACCCTGTTTGACTGGCTGATCGAGTTCAAGGATTCTGATCGATTCGACAGAGACGCCACGCATCCGCTGTCGTTATCACACGTGGTTATCCGTGCACTGTTATTTTGCGGACTGGATGCCGACGAGAAATACGATGTCGACAATATTTTCCGGAGAATTGCTGTAGCAGTGTTCAGGCGGGAGATTCACCATTCGTATTTTGACTACGCAACGCGATATGTACGATTGAAGTTCTACGGGGACTGAGGTGGATCCGACACCCTGCCGCCTTGGGTGGATCGGTGTCCGTTGCACGCGAGTTCGTCCACGTTGACAACCCGTCACGCGGACTGTACAATAATTGCTGTTCCCACGCCCCTGGACCACCTTTTTTCCTTACTTTTGCAATGGGCATCTATGCCGACTATTCTCGATCAAATAGTTGAAGTCAAGCGTGACGAAATTGCTGTTCGGAAAGCGCGTATGCCGCTCTCTGAGTTGCGGACGCGTATCGACGAACAGCCGGAGCCGCGCGGGTTTGCATCGCATCTCGACGCGGTTGTTGCTGCCGGCCGGCCGGGCGTCATTGCGGAAATTAAGCGCGGTTCTCCTTCGCTTGGCTGCATTCGCCCGGAGCTCGACGCGGCGTTACAGGGCGGGGCGTATGAACAGGGCGGCGCCGCAGCACTGTCCGTGCTTACCGACGAGACATTCTTTTTCGGCAGCGATTGCGACTTCACCGACACCCGGGCTGCAGTAAGCCTGCCGATGCTGCGCAAGGAATTTATGATCGACGAATATCAGATTTACGAGAGCCGTGCGCTCGGTGCCGACTGCATTTTGCTTATCCTCAGCATTCTGGAGGATGCGGAGGCGCGTGCCCTGTGTGATTGTGTGCATGGGCTTGGCATGGATGTACTCGCCGAGACGCATAGCCGCGAGGAGATCGACCGGGCCGTGAGCCATCTCGATTTCGACCTGCTCGGCATCAATAACCGCGACCTCAACACCTTCGATACCCGGATTGAGCACACCAGCGAAATGGCCGATGCCGTCGCCGATCGCAATACGCTCGTTGCCGAGTCCGGGTTGCATGATCCGGCCGATATCGCGGCGTTGTGGGAGCAGGGTATTGGCCGGTTTCTCGTTGGTGAAGCCTTCGTACGCGGTGACGATCCAGCCGCCACGGTACGCAGTTTTGTAGAATGCCCGACTATTTGCGGAGAGATCACATGAGCAGTGTAGATTTTCGCAACTTCGAGGGCCGTTTCGGGGAGTTCGGCGGCCAGTACATCGCTGAGACCCTGATGCCCGCGGTGAACGATCTGGCAGAAGCCTTCCGAGAGGCCTGGGCCGACCCATCGTTTCATGCCGAGTTCGATCGGTATATGCGTGACTATGTCGGGCGCCCGTCCGCTTTGTATCAGGCCGAAGCGCTAACCGCGCGACTTGGTGGCGCGCAGATTTACTTCAAGCGCGAAGATCTTAATCACACCGGCGCCCATAAGATTAACAACACCATCGGCCAGGGGTTGTTGGCGAAACGCATGGGTAAGGGGCGGATCATCGCGGAAACCGGTGCCGGCCAGCACGGTGTTGCTACGGCTACGGCTGCCGCAATTTTTAAGTTTGAATGCGATATTTTCATGGGGGAGGAGGACATTCGGCGTCAGGCGGAGAACGTCAAGCGCATGAAGCTCCTTGGGGCCCGGGTTATTCCTGTTACCAGCGGTACCGGCACGCTCAAGGACGCCATGAACGAAGCACTCCGCAACTGGGTGGCGACGGTCGATGACACATTTTACATCATTGGATCGGTCGCGGGGCCCCATCCTTATCCGCTCATGGTCCGGGAATTCCAGCGGGTGATTGGCGACGAGACCCGGGCGCAGTTTTTTGAGCGCGAAGGGCGGTTGCCTGACACGGTTGTCGCCTGTGTGGGCGGGGGGAGCAATTCGATCGGTATTTTTGCGCCGTTCATCGATGAGCCATCCGTCCGTCTCATCGGTGTGGAAGCAGCGGGCAGCGGCTTGGCTTCCGGCAAGCACGCGGCAGCAATTGGCGGCGGCAGCGTTGGTGTGCTGCATGGCAGCAAGACGTATATCATGCAGACTGATGAAGGGCAGGTAGTCAATGCCCATTCGATCAGTGCCGGTCTCGATTACCCCGGCATCGGGCCTGAGCACTCCCATCTATTCGCAACCGACCGGGTCGAATTCGTGCCGATTGATGACGCCGAAGCGGTCGCGGCGTTTCTCGAGTTGACGCGAGTTGAAGGTATTGTGCCGGCGCTGGAGTCCAGCCACGCGATTGCGCACGTTATGAAGATTGCGCCCGAGCTACCGGAAGACCATGCCATCGTGATTAATCTCAGCGGACGCGGTGACAAGGATATTGCATCGGTGAATGAGTTCATGGAGACCTCGTCGTGAATCGTATTGATCAAATGACCGGCAATGGCGAGAAGTTTTTTGTCGCCTACTACACTGCGGGCTTTCCGACAGTGGAAGCCTCCGGCGCAATCCTCGATACTCTTGTCGAGTCAGGTTGTGACCTTATCGAACTGGGGTATCCGTTTTCGGATCCGACTGCCGATGGCCCGACCATCCAGTCCTCGTCGCAGGCGGCGTTGGAGAACGGTTTCACGCGTGCTGCTTATTTCCAATTGCTGGAGGAGTTCCGGGAGCGCCACCCCGATGTGCCTGCTGTCGTGTTCAGCTATTATAATCCGATCTTTCACTACGGTATTGAGAAGTTTGCGGAATCTGCGAAGACGGCCGGTGCTGATGGCATACTCATTGTCGATTTGCCGCATGAAGAACAGGCTGATGTCCGGGCGGTCCTTGATAGCCAGGGCTTACACCTGATTCAACTGATAGCGCCGACGACCGGCCAGGAGCGGACCGGGAAAATTCTCAAAAACGCCAGTGGTTTCGTCTATCAGATTTCGTTGCGCGGTGTTACCGGCGTACGTGATACGATCGCAACGGATGCGGGCGAGAATATCGCTCGTACCCGTGCGGTGACTGAGTTGCCGATTGCCTTGGGCTTCGGTGTTGGCACCGGAGAGCAGGCGCGTGCCGTGGCTGCCGCTGCCGACGGGGTCGTGGTGGGCAGTGCGATCGTCAGCTGCATCGCCGAGAATCAGCCGGATCACCTCCCGGCCCTGCGTGCGCTGGTGACGGAACTGACCGCAGCTGTCCATGGCTAAAACATGAAAATAGGTATTCTTGGCGACATCCACGCAAACCTCGAGGCGTTTCATGCGATCCTCGGTGCTCTGGAAACCGAGGAATGCGGGAAGATTCTTTGCACTGGCGATGTTGTTGGCTACGGGCCCAACCCGCAGGAGTGTGTTGACCTGGTCCGTGAGCTGAAGATACCTTGTGTGATGGGCAATCATGACGAGTGGACCGTTGTGCAACAGATGCGCTGGGAAATCTCGGACTTGGTCAAGGAAGATATTATATGGACCCGCGCGACCCTCTCCGAAGAGGCTATGACATGGCTCGGCGAGTTGCCGATGTTCTATGCGTACGGCGGTGTTGAAGTGGTCCACGCATCCAATGCGCCATCGATGAGTTGGCCATATGTGAGGGACGAAAAGTCGCTGATCATGAATTTCAAATATCAAAAGTGCAGCATCTGCTTCAATGGCCACACGCATGTGCCGGCGATCGGTTGCAAATCACTCGACACCGATCCGCTGTTTCTCGAGTTGTCGGAGGAGATGCAGTTGCCGACTGGTTGTCGGCTGTTGATTAACCCGGGCTCTGTCGGGCAGCCGCGCGACAAGGATCCCCGGGCTGCCTGTGCAATTTATGAAACCCGCGATCGCTCCCTTCGTTTTGTGCGGGTGCCCTACGACATAGCCCGCACGCAGGCAGCTATGACAGCCGTTGATCGACCGCAACATTTCATCGATCGCCTGGCAGTTGGCCAATAGGCATTGCGCGATCGCTTCTTTATTTTTCAATCAACCCATATCTCAAACTTATAATGCACTTCGGAATCATTGACGATATTGCCGCCCACCTCGCAGCCACTGCCAAAGTCGAAGTGGTTGATATTGCTGTGGACCCGTGTCCTGCCGATATGGCCGGCGACATCACGGTCAACTGCTTCCGCCTGGCGAAAGTGCTGCGTCGGAAGCCTGACGATATCGCAGAGGACGTTACAGCCTTCTGTAACAGCCATGAAGACGTTCATGTCGCTGAGCGCATCAAGGCCTTTGTAAACGTCACCCTGACCAATGTTTCATTGTTTCGTGACACGGTTGCCAATACTTCAGCACTGTTGCCGCACAATATCGTCGCGGACGACGAGAAAGAGAGATTCCTGGTTGAGTATTCGGCACCGAACACCAACAAGCCACAGCATCTGGGGCATGTTCGCAACAACACGCTGGGGATGGCAATGGGCAGTATCCTCAAGCGTGTGGGACACGACGTTACACTGGTCAACCTGATAAATGACCGTGGCGTGCACATCTGCAAGTCGATGATTGCCTATCAGCGATTCGGCGATGACTGCACGCCTGAGTCCACGGGCAAGAAGGGGGACCATCTGGTTGGCGATTTCTATGTCCGGTTCGATCAGGAGCTCAAGAAACAGATAGCCGAACTCAAGGCGGGGCAGCCGGAACTGGCCGATGCGAAGGAAGAAGAGCTTTTCCCGCAGACCGAGCTGGGGGCTGCCACCCATGCCATGTTGCGTGCCTGGGAGGGCGATCACCCCGAGGTTCGGGCGCTGTGGGAGAAGCTCAACGGCTGGGTGCTCGATGGGTTCAATGCGACCTACGCGCGAGCTGGGGCTGAATTTGACCGGGTCTATTTTGAGAGTGACACCTATATCCTGGGGCGCGACATTATCGATGATGGTCTGGAGCGCGGCGTTTTCACCAGGCGCGAAGACGGCGCTGTAGAGATCGATCTCGAGGCCAGGAAGCTCGGTCGCAAGGTTGTCCTGCGCAGTGACGGTACCAGTGTCTATGTCACGCAGGACATCGGCACCACTGTGCTCAAGCATCGTGACTTCGAGCCAACCGCCATGATCTGGGTCGTTGGCGACGAGCAGAAATATCATTTCGACGTGCTCTTTGCCATCCTGCAGGCGCTGGGCTACGAGTGGGCCGACAATCTGCACCACCTGGCCTACGGCATGGTCAACCTGCCGCAGGGCAAGATGAAGAGCCGCGAAGGCACGGTCGTCGATGCCGATGACTTGTTCGACGGTATGACCGAACTGGCGCGGCAGAAGACACTTGAGAAATGGGAGGAGGTTCCGGATGATATCGACCGGCGCGCCCATGTCATTGCCATGGCGGCGATCAAGTTGATGCTGCTGAAAGTCGGTGTTCGCTCGACCATTAAGTTTGATCCGGAAGCGGCGATCCGGTTCGAGGGTGACAGCGGCCCGTTCGTACTCTACAACTATGCGCGAATCGCCTCTCTCAAACGCAAGACTGCCGATGCCGACCTGCCGGATACCGTCGACTGGTCCTTGCTCGGCGAACCGACCGAGCGGGCCCTGGCAATTCGCTGTGCCGGCTATGTCGAGGTTTTGCGTCGTGCGGCAGGCGAGTTCGATACGTCATTGCTGGCCGGTTACCTAATTGACCTGGCCCGGGATTTCAGCAGTTTCTGGAACGCTTGTCCCGTGCTCAAGGCCAAGCCGGCTGTTGCCCGCACGCGGCTCGAACTGTGCAGTGTGGTTGCAGCCATTCTCGGTGACGCTCTGGATGCGTTGACGATCGACAAGTTGGAGTCGATGTAATGGCTGACGGCGACGGATTGTTTCGAAAAAATATTGCAGCGATGCACGGGTACGTGCCCGGCGAGCAGCCGCGCGACGGTCAATACGTCAAGCTGAACACCAACGAGAATCCCTATCCGCCATCGCCCGCTGTTGCTGAGGTGCTGAACGCTTTTGACTGGGGCTGGCTGAATCGTTATCCGGATCCACTGGCTGACTCTGCGCGCGATGCTGCTGCCGGCGTCATGGGGGTCGAGCGCGACTGGATTCTGACCGGCAACGGTTCCGATGACATCCTCACGATCGTGACCCGGGCCTTTGTCGGTGAAAACGATGATCTCGCCTATTTCGAACCGGGCTATTCTCTTTATCCGGTCTTGACGGATATCCAGGGCGCCAACCGCCGCGTGGTCGTGCTGACCAGTGATTTTGAAATGCCGGAGGATACAGCAGAACAGATTGAGGGGAGCCGGCTGTTGTTTATCGCGCGTCCCAACGCGCCGACCGGTAATTCCTTTCCACTGGAGCAGGTTGACGAACTTTGCGCGGCATTTGATGGTGTCGTCGTCATCGATGAAGCCTACGTCGACTTTGGAGATGACAGTTGTGTGGAACTGGTCAGGTGCCATGGCAACGTCGTGGTGACCCGGACCGTCTCGAAGGGGTATTCTCTGGCAGGTGTGCGTTTTGGCTGGGCCTGTGCGCAGCCGCATCTGATCGCCGGGTTGATGACGGTCAAGGATTCGTACAACGTCAATGCCTTGACCCAGGCCGTGGCCGTTGCTGCGCTGGCAGATCAGTCTCATTTCCAGGCCAATGTCGCACGTGTCCGGGCGACCCGCGAGCGGGTTGGCATCGCACTGGCTGCTGCCGGTTTCGAGGTGCTGCCGTCTTCGGCCAATTTTCTTTTCGTCAAACCGCCGATAGCTGCCGACCAGTTCATGGCCGAGTTGCGTGAGGCGGGGGTCCTGGTCCGCTACTTTGATGGCGCCCGCACCCGCGATCATGTCCGCATCACGATTGGCACGGACGAAGAGATGGATGTGCTGCTGGCGGCGCCTTGCGTTCGGGGTTGCGATTGACATTCGACCTTCAACATCTATACTGCGCGTCGCGCTGAAGACTTTCAATCCTCGTCAATAAACGGGTTTTTCATGAGTAAGGTTTTTCTTTTTCCCGGTCAGGGTTCCCAGGCAAAAGGCATGGGTGCCGACTGCTTCGAGTTGTTTCCGGAACTGGTCGAGCAGGCCGACGATATCCTCGGGTACTCGATTGCCGATCTTTGCGTCGACGACGCGGAGGCGAATCTAAATAAGACGCAGTTCACCCAGCCGGCGCTCTATACTGTTAATGCATTGATGTACCTTCAGCGGTTGCAGGACGGCAACGAATTGGTTCCCGACTTTGCGGCCGGCCACAGCCTGGGAGAGTATAACGCGCTGTTTGCCGCCGGTGCGTTTGACTTCGCAACCGGCCTGAAGTTGGTGCAGCGTCGCGGCCAAATCATGAGCCGTGTCGAGGGTGGCGGCATGGCTGCAGTTATTGGTATGACGGTCGATGAAATTCGGCAGGTGCTGGAGGACTCAGGTTGTGATGGCATCGACATTGCGAACTTCAACGCACCGACTCAGACGGTGATCAGCGGGCCAAAGGCAGACATCGAGGCTGCCCAGGCTGCCTTCGAGAGTGCCGGCGCACGGATGTATGTGGTACTGAAGGTCAGCGGTGCCTTTCATTCCCGCTATATGAAAGACCCGGCAGCGGAGTTTGCGGAGTTCATCGACAGCTTCAGCTTTCAACCGCTCAAGTTCCCGGTGATCGCCAACCACACTGCGGCGGCCTACGGGGCGGACGATATTCACGAGCAGCTAGTCATGCAGATCAGCAATTCAGTCCGGTGGACGGACAGCATTCAGTATTTGATGGGCCAGCCTGACGTCGAGTTCGAAGAGGTCGGCCCCGGCAAGATCCTTGCAGGCCTGATTCGGCAGATCCAGCGCGGTCGCTGATTTGAATTGGCGGGATGTGTTTTTCCCGACCCCGGCAAGTGTATCGTTCTACTTCAAGGCTGCTCGATCATGATCTCGCGGATCGTCTCCATCTCCATTTCGCTTACGCCGATATGGGATAGATAGGCGGAGACAGTTTCGCGGACGTCGTCGCCTTGTAGGGAGCCAAAGTCGCCGAGTGCCCGTAACAAATTGATGAATTCGATGGCGTTGCCGCTGCGCTCTCCCCAGATAGCGAGGCTGGTCAATTCATAGTCGGCAATTAGATCGTCAATCGAGACGCCGAGCAGGCCGTTGATCAGCAGGGCTACGGTTCCGGCCCGGTCGGCGCCACCGACGCAGTGGATGTAGATGGGGTAGCGATCGGCGGTAGCCAGTACTGCGAAGGTTCCTCGATAGAGTTCGGCCATAGATTCTTCGGCAATTGCGTCGTACGGGGCGATAGGGAAATTGACCCAATCGACATTGGTTGCGTTCAGTGCCGGACTGGCACTTTCGCCGGAATGGCGAAAGTCGATATCCGTGCGGATGCCCAGTTCGTTTTCCATATATGCGAGGCTGTCATCACCGACCGGCAGTCGGCCATTGAGCTCCGAGCCGCGGTAGATCAGTCCCTGGCGAACTCTTCCGCTGCCATCGGCCAAGGGCCAGCCTCCGAGATCCCGCACGTTGGTGGCACCCTCGACGTGGATCCAGCGCGGCGTTATGGCGCTGGTCATGAAGCTGTGTATTGGGGACTCAGCGGGCGGGTTGTCAAGGGCGCGAACACGCCAGAAATATTGTGTGCCTATGTACAGGTGATAAACGTCTTCCTGACACTCGGTAAGGTTGTCGATGACGATTGCATCGGCAAGGTCGGGACTACGGGATACGCTCAGTTCATATCGGGTGTCGCTGTCTCCCACAGGATCCCAGCTGAACCGGACCGGCGCTGGCCGACTATGGTCCTCGTTAATAACTTCCAGTTCGTCCCATTTATACGCGACTGCGTCGACGGTTTTGTCGCTGATCTGCGCTTCGGGCAGGGGCCAGGTGTAGCGCTGCAAGGGCGGTGGAGTACTGCCGTCCGGTGGCTGGCGAAGTTGTATTTTTATCGGCATAAAGGATCGATCGGATGTTGAACGGCGTACAGCACCTGTCAGTGTGGGTAAAGAATCAACCCGGCTCTGCCTGTTACGGCACGTAGGGAATCGTCTGGGGGCCTTCCGGCAGGACGCAGATGCGGGCATCTGATCCGTACTTCTCGAGCATGGCACGGACGTTTGCTTCGATGTCACGGCAAGGGGTCAGATGGCAGCCGCGGATCTGTTCGTCGCTGAGGTTGTCGCTGTAGACCTGGATCTCGGCACGCTCCTGGATCAGTACTTGGACGTGGACGTTCCACTGGTCCTGCGACGACCAGCCGGGGGTGCGTTTCTGTTCGAGCTCGGCCGCCGGACTCTCCGACTCCATTAGCAGCTTGCCGAAGAGCCCGTGGTCCGGGATGCCGTCCCAGCAGGAGGCGACGATGAGGATGGTGCCGCCCGGGCGGATGATCTTTGCGGCGGCCTCCATGCCTTTGACTGCCTGGTAGAGGTTGAGATCGAGCGGGTATCCCGAGTTCGAAGTGATGACGATGTCGAAGGCGTCATCAACTGCCGCCATGGCGTGTTTCTTGACGAACTCGGTTCCGGTCAGGTAAGCCTCCATCCAGCTGCCGGCAAAGACGCCGGTGAGTTCCTTGTTCGCATTCAGTGCAACGTTGACCTGGTAAGATGGAATGGCCATGGCCGCGGCCTCATGGACCTCTTCCCAGATCGGATTGCCCGTGGTCACGCCAAATGTGGAATTCAGGTTGTCGATATTGTCGGCACCGTGATTCGACAGGATCGTGTCTTCAGCAGCCATGCCAGGCATGATCGCTTTGCCGCCGCCGGAAAAGCCGGCGAAGAAATGCGGCTCGATGAAGCCGGTCAGCAGTTTGAAGTCGCATTCCATGAAGGCGCGATTGACCCGGATCTCGTTGCCGCGTGCGCTGGTGCCGATGAGTACCTGTGTACTGCGATCGAAGGCGTTGTTGTTGCCAATGCGGTAGACATCGGCGATCTTGCCGCCGCCGCGTGGATCGTCGCCGAGCATGTCTCGCAGCTCGTCGGGCGTGTTGGGACGGTGCGTGCCGAGGGCATTGAACAGCGTGATACGTTCGTTCGGGACGTTGTCCAGCGTGTCGAGAATAGCCGGCAGGATTAGATGATTCGGGCAGGGGCGCGTGATGTCGCTGAAAATGATCCCGACGGTGTCCTCCGGTCCGACAGCATCGCGCAGCGGTGGTCCGGCGATGGGGGTTTTCAGAGCCTGACGCAGGGCGGCAGGGGAATCTTCGAGGCCGGACACGAATTTCGGTTCGACGATTTCGAGGTGCTCACCGTTGAGCGGTAAGGTAACGTCGAGGCCGTCACGATCGTATGCGAGTTTGATGTTCATGGGAACCACGTGGTAGGAGTCAGAAGAGTGACGACGTATTCTGTCCGGGGTGGAGCAGCAGAAATCCTCCTCTTCATAGAATCTCTACTTCGACGATGCTTTCTTCGTTTACCTCAGGTTGCACCATTGCCCAGGCTGCGGGGCCGACGTTGCTGCAATTGGCGAGGCTGTGATGGACGTAAGCCTTGGCGGCGGCGGCGGCGGTGATCATGTCTTTGCCGCTTGCCAGGTTGGCGGCGATGGCGGCGCTGAGTGTGCAGCCGGTACCGTGTGACGACCTGGCATTGACCAGTGGCGAGCGCAGCCGGTAAGTGGCATCGTCCGTTGCCAGGTAGTCGATGGCGGAATCCTTGTCTGAATGGTGTCCGCCCTTGAGCATGACAGCGCAATCGAAATCTTCGGTGAGTTGCTGCACAGCTTCAATCAGTGCGATGTTGTCGGGCAACGGTTGATCGAGGATCATCTCGGCTTCCATCACGTTGGGGGTGATCAAGGTGGCCAGCGGTAGAAGCCGTTCCAGGATTAGTTCGGTTGCCTTCTCCTCGACCAGTCGGTCGCCGCTTCCGGCGACCATGCCCGGATCGACGATGATCGGGATGCCGCGCAGTTCAGCGAACTCGTCGCAGACTGTCTCGACGATATCAGCGTTGGTCAGCATGCCGGTCTTGACCGCATTGACGGTCATCGTGTCGGTCACAGCACGGTACTGCAAAAGCACCTCGTCGACCGGGACCGGATAGATGCTGGAGACGCCCGCGGGGGTTTGAGCCGTGATCGCGGTCACAGCACTGGTGCCAAACGTCGTGAAATATGCAAAAGCCTTGAGGTCGGCCTGGATCCCTGCGCCGCCGCTGCTGTCACTTCCGGCGATCGTCAGGCAGACAGGGATATTCATCAGTCAGGACTCGTGCAAATGGTTACGGTATTTCGAGAAAGCTTGATACGCTTGTCAGCGACTGGCAGCCGCCCGGGGAGCTGGCGACGACGTCTTCGAGACGCATGCCGCCCCATTCGCGATAATATACCCCCGGTTCCACGGTTACTACCTGACCGCTGCGCAAAACATTGGGGAGTGTGCCGAGCCTGGGGGCTTCGTGAATTTCGAGGCCGACGCCGTGGCCGGTGCCGTGGAAAAAACCGTGCGGTGGATCGGCGGCAGCATCCGTGGCAAAGCCTGCGGCTTTGAAAATTTCATGCACGGCGTTGTGTACCGAATTTGCTTTGACTCCCGGCTTGATCATGCGTTTGGCCTGGTTACGCGCCTTGCGTACGGCTGCGAAGGCGCGCTTGACGACTGGCGTTGCCTTGCCCTTGACAACTGTCCTTGTCAGATCGCCGAAGTAGCCGGTCGCGGTGACCCGTGGGAAGATGTCAAAAATAAGCGGCGAATGCGCGAGAATCGGTCCGCTGCCGCAGTTGTGCGGGTCGGCGCCATGGCTGCCGGAGGCGACGATCGTGTTGGCGGCGATCCCGCCGAGGCGCGAGATGGTGGCATCGATTTCACCCCGCAACCGCTCAGAGGTCAGGACTTCGCCGCGCCAATGGACGTAGCCACCACGGATTTTTGATTTCGCGACGATGTCGAGGGCGACGTTGAGCCCGGCTTCAGCCAGTTGCTCGCCTTCTTTGACCATGGCGATTTCCGCCTTCGTCTTGAATTCACGCTTCGGGAAGAAGGCGCCCTTGGCTGCACGCACAGTTACGCGTCGCTTGCCCAGTGCCTGTGCCAGACCGACTGGAAATGATCCGGGCACCTCCCAGCTGCGGATCTTGAAGGACCGGGTAAGGGCGGCGATCAGGCCGCTCGGACTGGCGTCGCGCGCGTTGAATTCCCGGCGAGCAGCGTCGATAGCGATCACTTTCGTGCCCCTGGGGGCTTCGAGACTGGCACGCCCGATTTCGAGCGGGCTGACGATCATTATTTTTGTCCGGCCGATTGCGGCCCAGATGAACGGGTCTGGAACGAACATGCCGGTGGCATAGCGCATGTCGGCACAACGCTCGCTGTCGGCGTAGATGAGTCTGGCTGTTGGCATAGAATGGGGAGGGTAGAGGGGTTATACGTTTCAGTTCACAAAATAGTGCATCGTTGCGAAATGGCGAAGACCGAAAATGATTGTCTTTACGGTACTCTACTGCACTGTCTCGGCTATCTTTATGGGCGAAGCCCTTCACGCGATCAACAACCCTCAGCCCTGCCAATCAAATGCTTTCACTAACTTTTGAAGAGATTGCCGGAATCCCGTGCGTAGTGCACCGTGACGATCAATTGAGCGAGGCACCTGTTCTCATTCATTATCATGGTTGGACCAGCGACAAGTCTTTCAGCGGCGATGTGCGGGCGATGGCTGGCACGGTCGAGGCTGGATTTGTCGTGGTAATGCCGGACTGTGTGGAGCACGGGGACCGGGAGACTGATGCGCGGGAGATTCGCGCGATGTTCAATGGCTGGGCAGTCATCTGTGATGCCATGGAGCGCACGCGGCAGGAAGGGACGGCTTTGCTTGACGCTGTGCTCGGACTGCCGTATGTCTCGACGGTGAGACCGCAGGTGGGCGGTGTCTCGATGGGCGGGTTTATTGCCCAGATGGTGTTTGCCGAGGAGAAGAGGTACATGTCTATGACTTCGATCGTCGGGCGGTCAAGCTTCTACCAAGCCGATGAGTGGTGCCGCCGGGCCCAGGCCGGCACTTGGTGTGACGAGTGGTGTGCGGAGTTTGCGACGCAATCGCATCCGGAGCGTTTCATTGATCGCCCGGTGCTGTTCATGGACGGGGAGAAGGACGCCGGCTGTCCGCCGGCAGTCAATGCGGAGACGGTGCGGCTGATCAACGCTGCCGGGGGGGTGGCTGAACATTTCGTTGAACCGGGATTCGGCCATGGGTTTTCGGAAGCTATGCAGGCGCGATATATCGCCTGGCTCGTGAAGCACCGTGATGCGGGCTCTTCTCACGTCTGATCGATCCACGCGTATTCGATTAAGAGGATTGGCGCAAGCGGGTGAGGTTGCTGCGGGCTCAATCCATGAATACCTGGGTCAGGTAGAGTTGCCCGTCTTTCCGCCAGATACCCATGCCGGTCCGGTTGTAAGTGTCGTTGAGGATATTGGTGCGGTGCCCCTTGCTGTCCATCCACGCCTGGGCGGCGCCGTCGGTTGAGTTGTTGATCGCAATGTTTTCGGCGGCCGCTCGGTAATTTACACCGCCATCGCGCATGCGTTTGAACGGTGTCCTCCCGTCTTTACTCCTGTGACTGAAATAGTCCCGCTCGGCCATGTCGCGACTATGGGCGCGGGCGACATCTGCCGCCTTGCTGTCGAAGGTCAGGCGGCTGAGGCCCTTTTCACTTCGGATGTCGTTGATGATTTCGGCGGCTTTGATTTCGAGCTTGCGTAGATTGTTGTCAGTTTTCTCGCGGGTGTCGGTTTGATTCGGATGTTTCTTTTGCCATCGCTTGATGATGTTTTGTTCGTGCCTGGACAGATCGGCGATGGGGACCTCGTGGGTACCGCCCGATTCGTCTTGCAGCAGTGCGTTCTTGCCTTCGACACCGACGAGTTTCGCTTCTACGCGTTTGCCGTCGAGACGCCAGAAGCGCTCGCGGGCAATCGTCTGAACTGTTGTGGCAATCAGCAGGAGGATGAGTAATGCGCGAATCATACCATAATATACTGGTGAACAGGCCCCTTGGAAACCGCTGGGTCCTTGCCGTCTTTGACGAGTTTGTAATCCACACCCTTTCGGATATTATCACCGTTTCCTGTGTAAGCCGTATCATCTCGAGAGGATTGATTATATGCCAAGCGATTTCATAGAACGCCTCCTCATGGGGGAGTTTGAAACTGTTGCCGGTCGTAGAAAGGTTATTGCACGCGCGCGCCGGGTCGGGCTGACGCGACTCATGTTGTTCAACGTCTACGGCCATATCGAACCGGGCCACCACGATCTCGATGAAAACCGTCGCCGCGCAGTGATTATTCAGAAGGCCGTAAAGGCGTTTCGGTCAGCGGGGCTCGGGGTCGGCATCAATATTCATACGACCCTCGGCATGAACATGTCACCGCCGCGCTCGAACCCGCTGCCGTACCAGCATCAAATCGACTTCGACGGCCAGGTGTTTTACGAGACTTATTGCCCGATCGATCCAGGATTCCAGGCCTACACCGACGAGACGTATGCAATCTACGCCGGTGTCGAAGGGGTCGATGAAATCTGGATCGATGACGACTTTCGCTACAAGAACAAGGGCGGCCAGTGCTTTTGCGATTTGCACCTTGCGGCGTTCGCAGAGATCACCGGGCGCGCGTGGACTTGCGAGGAGTTGCTTACAGCCTTGGAATCGTCGACGCCGTTGCCGACTGACACAGCGGTGCAATGGAGCCAGTTGCAGGACGGGACGCTGATCGATTGTGCCCGGTCCCTGGCCGCTGCCGTTCATGATGTTGCGCCCGATATGCGTATTGGCTTTATGCCGCCGTCGCATACCGTGTTATTTTTTGGGGCGCCATGCGCGCGGGAGATCGGGCGTGCACTGAATCCGCAGACACGGGGCCTGGCCCGTCCGGAATATGGTGCTTACACGGACCTGGACCGGCTCGGCTGGAGTGCCTATGCACCGTGCTGGGGCATGCAGCGGGCATTTGGCTCGTCATACGACGGTTGGCCGGAACTTGAGACATGGCCCGGTACCGGCTACAACCACAGCGCCCGAGTGATTCAGATGAAACTTGTCTGGGGTGGCATGCCTGGGTACGTCAGCAGCACAATCAGCAACTACCGCATCGATAAGCCGGCACGGCAAGCGATCGCAGATGCGAAGAAGCAGATCGATGCGATCACGCCGTTCGCCGCCTCAGCAGACTGGCAGACGCGAGGGATAAGCCTCGAGTTGAGTGAAAACATCATCGGCTTGCGAGCGAAAGTAGAGGATATTTGCAGCCTCAATATGGCCGAGTCTCGTGTCCTGGCACGGCTGGGCTTGCCGCTGTGGCCGGCTGGTGGTGACGGTCGTATTTTGATCGGCAATTCGCCGCTGGCGCGACAGTCCGAACTTGCGGAGTTCGCGGCTGCGGGCATGATCATCGATCGCGATGCCTTCGAAGTGCTGCAGCATTTGGGGCGCAACGATATTATCGGCGGCGCTGGATTGTTGCCGGTACCGGGCTTCCCTGCTGCCGAACAATTTGCCGACTCCCCAATCAACGGGGAGGCTGCGGGCCTGCGGCAGTCGATGGAGCCCTTGTCCGCGGTGCGCCGAGACCTGCCTGTGTACGAG
The DNA here is from genome assembly GCA_964460215.1 of uncultured Lentisphaerales bacterium. Classification (GTDB taxonomy): domain Bacteria; phylum Verrucomicrobiota; class Lentisphaeria; order JABSQK01; family CAJWLW01; genus CAJWLW01. The sequence continues at coordinate 27,578 of CAYWQM010000018.1, read as the reverse complement.
TTGCCGGATACTGCGGAATTTACGACGTTGCACGAATTGCTTGATCAGGACGGCAACTCATTGGGCGTCAGTTCGTGGGTGCGTGAGTGGGATGGCGGGCGGATCGCTGTGCTGCCTTTCCGCTTGAGTGATGCGACCGGGGAAAACGGGCTGGTGACCGCGATGCGCAAGACACAGATCGAGGCGATGCTCGAGTGGGTGACGCAAAGAGAACTGCCGGTGCGTTTCGGTTTCGACACGGCTTACGATCTCCAGGTGGTCTACCGACAGAACAGTGCCGGAGATCGTGTGTTTCTGGGATTAGCCAATTTTAGCCTCGACGACCTCTCGAAACTTGCATTGCGTTTGCCGGCCTTGGCGTCGGCAGGTTGCATCGAGGTTCGCATGCTCGACGGTCGTTCCAACTGGCAGACGGCCGAATGTCCGGTAGGCGAGGGCGGTTGCATCGAACTGCCCGGTAAGTTCAAGATCCCGGCGATGCAAGTACGCGCTTTCGAGTTTGCTCGCAAATAGGATGAACCCGTCGATCATTGTTCGACTTCCAGGAACTGCGCCTGGGCCGTAACGTAGTCGATGTGCTCTCCCCACATGTGCGATCCGGGGACGGGGCCGGCGTTGAGGAATCCGTCGTGATGAAATTTGTCGATTTGTTCGTGCGTAAGGATTTTTCGGGATGCCTTTTGCTGTTTGCCGTTATTAATCTCGGCTGCAGACATAATCCACTTCCATGTCCATGATTTTTGCCATCTTGATCAGGTCGTCCTCGAGCTCGCCGTGGATCAGTACAAAGTGGTGGTCGACGGTCAGCTCCGCCAGCCGCGAGTAGTACTGCGTCACGGGCATGTGCGGCTGGAAGATGGTGTGTTCCATGTGAATCGGGCGTGCGTGTGTGTCGACTGCGTCGCCGGTTACAATTCGCATGGCATGTCGATTCTCGTTCTCTCGGATCTGGCACAGATTGAGCATGGTGATCGGGCCGGGCTTGACGATGAACTCGGGAACGACGCCGTAGTCAAAGGCGAAATCCGTTTTCTTGAAGTCGACATACATCGTGTTGCGCATTTTGATCGGCTGATCCGGGTGGGCCATGTAGAACGGCGTTGAGCCACCGTCGTGGCCGCCGAGGATCCAGTTTTTTTCCACGTCGAACATGAGGTGTTCGAAAAACTGGCCGGTGCGCCCGGTCAGCGCTTTGAGCATGAGCCCGGCGACAGCCACCTGCAGGTCACCTTCGATCGTGACCACGACGCCCAGGTCTGCCAGGCGCCCGAGCTCGTAAGCGGGCATGCAGCCGGTCTCTTTTGCGAGTTGGTCGAAGGGCTCGCAGGCCAATGCATCGATCTCAAAGTCGTTGCATAACTGCTCCAGTGCCAATGCATGCCGGGCGGCACGTTCCACTTCTTCGCGTGGCGGTTCCAGCACTTCGTAGCTGCTGTAGATTTCCTTGACCAGTGCACTCACCGCAGTATCTGGCACAGCATCCATGCGCTCCTTGACCTCCGAAACGTAGCGGAAGTCGATCTTTACGCCGGTCTGCCTGTACATGGTGAGCGGATCGGGAACGGTGTCCCACAGGGCAAAGGACGTCACCCAATGCGGCAGGAACGAGACGTTGGCGCCTTTTAGTGCATTGACGGCACGGGCGGCGCGGCACCAGCCGTTGATCTGGGCCTGGAACGCGGGATCATCGAGCTCCCCGACGACCACCGGCAGTTTGAGGTCGCGTCCGAGTCGACGCAGGGTGGTTATTGCCTGGATAGCACTGTTGTTGCCGTAGCACGTGCCGTAGTCGATCAGTGAAAAGTCGTCTGGAATGCCCTTCAGTCCCTGCGAGTGCAGCTGCAGCACCGGGATTTGCTCGCCGAGCGCGTCGAGAAATGCGACCGTCATGTCGTCGGCGATGAAGGTGGCGTGATAGATGACGGCTATATCACATTGCGCCTCGCGTATGGCTCGGCCTGCATCGGCGGATTGGGCAGGGTTTCCGGCCAAGCACGGAAAGATGACTTCGCCGTCGAGGCTCGCGATCAGGCGGTCGACATCCTGTTGCAGGCGAGCGGGCAATTCGTCCATGGACATGTCGACCCAGTAGCATTCAATGCCGCCGGCGAACAGCCCTATTTTCGGTTTGCGGATTTCCATAGTCAATTGTTTCCTATATCTATTGTTTCGGGAAAAGTTACACCACAAAGGAAAGAAGAAAGCGGGAGATTAGATGTTTTTGGTGATTTTATTCGACGTTTATCTTCTGTGAACTAAAGTGATATCTATCAACGACAGCTTGTAGATAAGGAATTGATGTAAGGAATGACAAGATTCATATATATTTGCGATACCCATATGGGCGCCGATGAGGTCAAGCTGCGCCAGCAAGGATATTCGGAGCACCTTGCGGAGATTCTGGCGGCGCTGAAAACGTATTTTGACGGCCGGGGCGACATCGACTTTGTGCTACACGGCGGTGACATGATCAATACACTGTCAGACGCGGCAGTTGTTGAAGCGGTGACGGCTTTCGACTGGGGCATTCCTGTTCATCTTTGCCTGGGAAACCATGATCTGGATGCGCCAGATGCAGTTGAACGCTGGCTGGCTCTTGCACCTGGATTTTTTGACGACAGCGGCACGCCGATGTATACGGTTGCCACAGAAGATTGCCGCATTCACGTGGTTCCCAATCACTGGTGTGAGGAGCCGTACTACTGGCGTGATGCATTAGATTCGCAATATTCGCCGGATCAGTTGGCCTATCTCACGGAAGCACTGGATGCTGAACCGGACCTGCCGCATATCGTGCAGACCCACAGTCAGGTTCTTGGGGCGCCGGAGGGGCAGACGGGCCTTGCCGAACCGCTTGATCCGGCGGCGCCGGCGTTTACCGCGACCTTCATTGAACTCGCTTCCCGGCATCCCAACCTCAAGTGTGTTCTTGGCGCACACACCCATATGAATATGCATGTTGTGCATGAAGGTGTTCACTTCGTCACCTCGAGCGCGCTGGTTGAAGTGCCGTTCGAATTTAAGGTCATCGAGGTGGAGTCTGGGACGATGGCAATGTCCACAGTCAGTCTCAATGATTCGCTGGGATTTGACGCCGTATACGATGCCGACAAGGCGTATGTGCAGGGACGTGAGTGTGACCGATCGTTTGTAGACGAGTTTTGATGCTGCTTTTGAACGTGCAATCGGCTCCATAGCGGCATTCAATGCTCAGATGTCCTCCGGTGCGATCAGGCAAAAAGTTGCTGGAATATCCGGACAGTCTGGAATTCCGTGGCACGGAAGCGACAATATCCAATTACGCCTTCGTGACACCACAGGCGGTATGATTGATGGCTACAACCAACTATGTATGCAAGCTGAGCCCTGATCAGGCCGAGCAGTTACAAAGCATTTTGCAGGGAGAAAACTGGGAACTGGACGAGGCGCCCTATGCCCTATGGCGGGCGCGTAAGGAAAAGACCACAGCCGTGGCCTACGAGTCCGGCAAGTTCTGCATCCAGGGCAAAGGCACCGAGGAGTTTGTGCAGTTCATCCTGGAACCCCGGATTCTGAAGGAAGTGCGGATGGGCTATGAATCGGTCGTTGCCCGAGAGGAGAATCCGGAGATGTTTGAGCCGCATATCGGTATCGATGAAAGCGGTAAAGGTGATTATTTTGGTCCGCTGGTCATAGCTGCCGTCTATGTCGATGGTGATTCTGCTGCAACACTGCTCGAGGAAGGGGTGCAGGATTCAAAAGCCATCAAAAGCGACAAGAAGATCGGTATGTTGGCCGGCAAGATCCGCAATATTGTGAAGGGGCAATTCGCCGTCGTCCGTATCGGTCCCGAGACCTACAATCGACTTTACGAAAAATTTTCAAACCTCAATTCGATGCTCGGCTGGGGCCATGCCCGTGCTCTCGAGGATGTTCTGGAAAAGGCGCCGAGCTGCCCGCGCGCCATCTCCGATCAATTCGGTCGCAAGTCGACGGTTCAGAACGCCCTGATGAAGCTCGGCAAGCAGATCACGCTCGAGCAGATGCCGAAAGCCGAAGCCGATGTCGCCGTAGCGGCGGCTTCGATACTGGCTCGCAACGTTTTCGTCCAGCAGATGAATTCGCTCGGTGACGGTTACGAAACGGTCCTGCCGAAAGGGGCCTCAGACAAAGTGAGTACGGTGGCTGCTGAGATCGCAAAAAAACACGGGTTCGAGGAGTTGAACAAAGTGGCCAAACTCCACTTCAAGACGACCGTGACTGTGCGTGATAAGCTGGTGGCGGGATAGTTCGCAGACCGGAATTTTCACTGTTCTTTGCTTAGACTGCTCATCTATATTAGGACGGGGGCAGTTGTTAATAATGTTATAACGATTGATCGATATGAAAGATCTTTTGTGAACCGACAGACTTCTATATCCCTTCTCGGGCTCGTCGTATTCTTTTTTGCCTTGAATGTCGGGCATGCCCGGACTTGGACCAGTGATACCGGAGATACGGTTGCTGGCACCTACGTGGGGGTCGAGGACGAAAAAGCGCTGATTGTCCGCGACAGTGATGGCGGTACCACCCGTATCAAGCTGTCACGCCTAAGCCAGGCCGATCGTGACTACGTATCGGAGGCTGAAGGCCTGAGGAAGGGGGTTGAAGGCGGCAAGAAAGCTGTGCGACCTGCACCTGTGTTCGTTGAGTCGGAGAACTATCCCGAGGTGCTGGGGAATGGCGTCTCCCTATTGACCGGCTTGATGGTGGGTAGCATTCTTCGCGTAATCTGCGTCGTGATTCTCGGAGTTTTTTATGGCGCCTTGATGGTTTATCTCGCCAGCAAATTGATGATGAAAAGGGCTCCTGTCGCAGACGCGATAAAGGCATCGCTTCTAATGCTTCTTTACAATGTGATCACTGTGGTGATTGTTGGGGTAATCCTGTTGATCGGTGACAAGGCTATGGCGAACAGTGTCGGCTTGCTGTTGGCACCTGTTGCCGGGGTGCTGGCTCTCTGGCAGGGCTATGAAGAAGGCTTTTTTACGGCGCTCGGGCATTTTCTGCTATGGGTCATTTTTTTCATGCTGCCTTTTTTTATAATTGCCTGGCTTCTTGGTGCCTCGTATGGATAATGGCGTCATGGCGTTTCTATGTTCAGTTCGTCCCATTCATGCTGTGTTCCTCGAGACGCTTGATGATGCAGCGTGCCATCTGCTTTGAGGGGACTTGTTACTAAGGTGATAATCTTATTGTGAAATAGAAATTAATGTCCTGCTATACTACTTAGGGCTAACGCATTGCCGGTTGTTATCCGAAGCACGGACACCTTTACCTGGATACACAAGTGTCAAAATCACAACAGAAGGGACAGTGTCAGGATTGCGGAATTCCCGTAGACGCGAGCAGGGACAGAGAATGTCCGAAGTGTGGCGCTGAAATATGCGGGAAACCCCAGCTCGGGCTCCATGTGGTGGATGTTGCCCATAATGGAGAGAATGTCGAAGAGGCTAAAAAGATGATTGAGAAGGAGGCGGACCGTGCCTATTACAGAGGAAATTCAGGCATCAAAATCATTCACGGTTACGGCGCAACATCGGGAGCTTCCCGTATTGCAGGTCCCGCTGTCAATCTCATGAAAAGCCTTGCCGAAAGTTACGGAGGAACTTTTTCCGGAGATCGGGACAACAAAGGGGCCTCTTTGATTTGGTTTACTTAACCGCGTGCTGTTATTCTTCATTTCGTAGTCTCATGCCATATGAATCGCTGGCATGTGTACCGGATCGTGGCGCGCGATGATTCTGCGCTGATCGACATCGACGGTGTGGCAGCTTATGAGCTTTATGCCGTATTGCTCAGGACGTAAAAACAACGGCCGGTGTCTGAATCTCGATAGAATCCAGTGACTGTGAAGCCGGCTGCAAGGGCGTTGGTGAACGATGCACGCACGCCGGACTGCCAGGCGTTGGCGGCCTCATGGTCATCAGCGGCAACTGCCCAGATATCGGCCGGTATTTCCACACGCACTGTCACTCCCGGTGCAAGTGAATCGAGCTTGGTCGAGCCGTCGGGATTGTTAAGGATGGCAGCATCATCGTTCGGCAGCGGGGCGATTCGGGTGTCGAGCCGTGCGATGACGCCCGCGCTGTCGAGGTTCCAGGCGGCGATTGTCCGATCCATCTTGAGCGTATGG
>CAYWQM010000018.1:0-21414 GCA_964460215.1 uncultured Lentisphaerales bacterium | reverse complement strand
ATATCCATGATTGCGGGAGTCGGGCAGCACGCCCAAGAGCTCGGACCAGTGGAGCGGAACCCGGTCGCGGAGTCCGGCGATGCTGAACACGAAGCCAACAACTTCGTCGCCGTCGAGCGCTCCCACAAGCACCGCCCCGACACGCCGGGCGACGGTGAGCAGGTTTGGTGGAGCCTTGTCGGCAAAGGTGTCGCCCCATACGACCGACTGGATGTCGTATACCTGCAGGTACTCTGCCTGGCTGTCGAGCAACCGAATAATCAGTGAATTGGCATGCTGGTCCGCGATCTTACAGCTCCTGAGCTTCTTCGGCGTAGCGTGCGAAGCGTTTGCTGTGTCGATAGGCCGATTTCGTGTCGATGTCGACCAGGTCGTTCTTGATGAGATGGGCGTTGAGAAATGTTTTGTTCTTCAAATAAAGATAACAGCACAAGTTGCCGTCGCTATCGAATTCTGTCTTGTCGAGCTTTAAAAAAACACGCTGTCCGCCTGTCTTGTCGGTCAGGAATTGCATGGCCGCCTTGCGTGAGCGCCGGCGAGTTTTTACACCGATGAGACGTATGTTGAGGTGCCCGTCGAGTTCCAGCAGGTTGGGCTCTATAACGCCGGTGACCTTGTAGAAATCGCGAGTTTCCTGCTGATCCTGGTAGACGCGAGAGCCGTACCCCTGGTGGGTGCGCGGATCAACCTTGCGATTGAATGGCACTGGATCGTGAAAACGATAGGGCAGGGTGTCCAGGCGAGCTTCCAGGTCGACAGACTGCTCGCGATGTTCAAGGCTGATGTCTGCGGTGTCAAACATGTCGGCCTGGTGCAGGTTGATTTTCTTCCCGATGATCTCAAGGTAGTCGCCATTGAGTTCGTACCCCTCGGAGCAGCGATCGAGGTTTTTCGCAGCCAGTGTTGTCGTGCCACTGCCCAGGAAAGGGTCGAGCACGGTATCGCCGATAAACGAGAACATCTTGATAAGCCGCCGTGGCAGTTCCTCGGGGAACGTCGCCATATGGGCCGTTTGCCGGGCACCGGGGAAGTTCCAGTGGCCGTTGAAGTATTCCGACCACTCTTTCTTGGTCAGGCGTGAGGCATCCCGGATGGCTTTGTCGACTTTTGGTGCTTCGCCGGGTTTGCGAAAAATGAGAATGAACTCGTAGTCAAGCTTGAGAATGCCGTTGCGCGGATACGGAAAGGATCCCATGATGGAGGCGCCGCCGCTGGTGTTGCAGGTGGTGACCTTTTGCCAAATGACGGCACCCATATAGTCGAGACCGATGGTTTCGCAAAAGCGGATTATTTCGGTACGCACCGGGATGATCTTGTACCGGCCGTAATAGGCTGCGCGGGCGAACTGGTCGCCGACGTTGATGCATAGCCGGCAGCCGCTCTCCAGTACTCGGGCACATTCCTGCCAGACCAGATTGAGGTTGTCGATATAGGCTTCGTAGCTCTGATCGAAACCGATCTGTTGGTCGTGCCCGTAGTCCTTTAGCTCCCAGTATGGTGGCGAGGTGACGATGAGCTGGACGGCATGATCGCCGACCTCTGCCATGTCCCGGGAGTCACCGATAATGATTCTGTGGGTCGTCGACATGTGTCAATGTCGGAGCAGATCGGTATCTTGCAAGCCGATGCGCAGGCGGAAGGAGGGAAGAATTAATTGCCCACCCCTCCGTTTCATTCCTTCTCTCCGCAATCCTGCCCGCGTTGCCAGTCGCAGACATTGGCCACTTCGAACTTGGGGGCGCTGTTCAGTACGTTCGGAACATGGCTGCGACGACGCCCTGAATGAGGATTGCGTCGAGGGGGTAGTACTGGGAATCGAAGGCCGGATTGGCCGGACGCAACTCGATGTGCGTTGCCGAAGCGTAGAACGATTTCACAGTTGCTTCGTCGTCCACCAGGGCCACGACAATATCGCCGGGAAGCGCCGTGCTCTGTTGGCGGGCGATGATGATGTCATGGTCCATGATCCCTTTGTCGATCATGCTTTCTCCGGAAACCCGGAGCCCGAAGAGGCCTTGGCCGCTGGTGGTATTCGGCAGAAGGTTCGTGTCGATCTGAATAATTTCTTCAACATGCTCTTCGGCGAGCAACGGTTGTCCGGCGCTGATACGGCCGAGAATCGGGATGCTCAGAGTCATCGAAAGGTGTTTGGGTGAGGTTCCGCGCATCAGCGTCAAGCTACGGGCCTTGGATGTGCGGTCGACATAGCCCTTGCGCTGGAGCGCGCGCAGGTGGGCGAAGGCCGTGGCGGACTTGATGTTGAAGCGTTCGGCGACTTCGTAAACGGTGGGTGCCATATTCTCGATGCGGCTGAACTCCTCGATATACTCAAGTATGTTTCGTTGTTTGTCTGTGAGACCCTTCATGGTGTCCTTGCGTTGTTGTTGTCCAAACGTCAAAAATAGTAAGCGGCTCAGTTTATACTGATAAAAATTAGCCATCTTTTCATGTGTGTCAAGTCGGGCCGGTGAAATTGTCGCAAACAGCCCTGTCTATGGTTGTATTCGCGGCCGGTGCTTCTACATTTGGGGCCGGAGAGGAACATCAAGGACTCTGTGTATCCTGCGGAAGCAGCTGCCGGCATTTGGGATCACCATGCATTTCGAAGGCAATCACATACTGGAGGCCCCCCGGGAGGCCGTTTGGGAGTTGCTCATCGACCCCGATGTACTGGCACGCATTTCACCGGGAGTCAAGGAGTTGAGCCACGAAGAAGGGGACCGGTACAAGGCTATTTTTCAGGTCAAGGTGGGGCCGGTCAACGGGAAGTTCAAAGGTGAGCTGGAAGTAGCCGACAAAGTGCCGCCGGAGCACTACACGCTCAAGGTCACACAGCGCAGCCCGGTGGGCAACGTCAAAGGGGAGTTTCTGATTGCGGTCCAGCACGAGAGCGATAACCAGTGCACTGTTTCGTTTAATGGCGATGCGAAGATCAGCGGTGTGATCGCCGGCATCGGGCAGCGGGTGCTCTCTGGTGTGGCGAAGAGCCAGACAGAACAGTTTTTCAGTGCGCTGGAAGCAGAAGTTGCTGCGCTAACTTAAATTTATACATCTACAAGAAAGGAGGACTCAATGGCAGTATCCATCAATGTTAAAGTGAACGGCGAAGCCCATCAGGGCAGTGTCGAAGGCAATCAACTCCTCGTTTATTACATTCGAGAAGGCCTCGGGCTTACCGGTACGCACATCGGCTGCGATACCAGCAGCTGCGGTGCTTGCACGGTCTTAGTGAATGGCAAAGCGGTCAAGTCCTGTACCATGCTCGCCGCCCAGGCGGACGGCGCTGATATAACGACAGTCGAAGGACTCGCTGATGCTAATGGACTGCACCCTGTCCAAGATGCCTTCTGGGAGAAGCATGGCCTGCAGTGCGGCTTTTGTACGCCCGGCATGATCATCACAGCCGTCGATCTGCTCGGTCGCAATTCCGATCCGTCGGATCATGAAATCCGCGAGGCGCTCGAAGGCAACCTGTGCCGCTGCACGGGTTACCAGAATATCGTCAAGGCGGTTAAGTATGCCGCCGAGAAAATCAAGGGTTAAGCCCGTCATTCACAAGGAGACTTACAATGATACCAGCAGCATTTGATTATCAGCGTGCCAGCAGCGTTGACGAGGCCGTCGCGCTCTTGGCCGAAAGCGGCGGTGATGCGAAGATCCTGGCCGGTGGTCACAGCCTGATCCCGACCCTTAAGCTCCGTTTGGCGCGTCCCGCGACCCTGATCGACATCGGTCGTATCGATGAACTCAAAGGCATCAGTGAGGACGGCGACACCATTGTCATCGGTGCCCTGGCGACCCATGATGAAGTAGCATCCTCCGATGTCGTCCAGGCGAAAGCCCCGAATGTGGCAGCCGCTGCCGCGTCTATCGGCGACCTGCAGGTGCGCAATTGTGGAACCATCGGCGGTGCCCTTGCCCATGCCGATCCGGCTGCCGACTACCCCGCTGCGATCTTGTCCGATGAAGCAGAGATGGTCGTGCAGGGGCCCAATGGCAGCCGTACCGTGCCTGCCGCCGAGTTCTTCGTTGACATCTTCGAGACCGCCGTGCAGGAGGATGAGTTGCTGATTGCGGTGCGGGTTCCCGCTCGCGCTGCCGGCACCGGTTCGGTCTACCTGAAGTTCCCCAACCCTGCCAGTGGCTACGCCGTTATCGGGTGCGCTGTCAATGTGACCATGGACGGTGGCACGTGCGCCAATGCCAGTGTCGCCTTTAGCGGTGTATCCGGTGTTGCTTTCCGTGACGCTGGTGTCGAGGACGCGATTACCGGCACCAGTGCCGACGAGGCTGCAATTGCATCAGCCTCTGAGCATGCCGGCAATGGCCAGGACTGTATGAGCGACACGTTTGCTACTGCCGATTTCCGGGCGCATCTGGCGAAAGTTTACGCTAAGCGGGCTTTGGCTGCAGCTGTAGCTGACGCTTCTTAGCGCCTCGGCAGTATCATGCCGCAAGTCGACCTCGACAACGTTCGATCCCTGCTCGAAAGCCAGGGCTACATCACCGACGAGCATATCGTCATGTCCACCTTTCTGGCCATGTCGCTGCAGAAGCCATTGCTGCTCGAAGGACCTACCGGTGTGGGCAAGACCGAGGTCGCCAAAGTCATGGCGCAGGCGTTGGAGACGGATCTGATCCGGCTGCAGTGCTATGAGGGGCTCGATGCCAATGCCGCCCTCTATGAATGGAACTACCAGCGGCAACTCCTGCACCTCAAGGTAGAGGAACAGAGTTCCAGGTCCATCGAAGAAAAGGAAGCGACTATCTTCAGTGAGACCTTTCTGCTTAAGCGCCCATTGCTCCAGGCGATAACCTGCGACAAGGCGCCTGTACTGCTGATCGACGAACTCGATCGCTCGGATGAGGAGTTCGAAAGCTTCCTGCTCGAGATCCTTTCCGACTGGCAGATCACTGTCCCTGAGATAGGCACCGTCACCGCCACCCACATCCCGTCGGTTGTGATCACCAGCAACCGCACCCGTGAACTTTCCGATGCCGTTCGTCGCCGCTGCCTTTATCTGTGGATTGGCTATCCGTCGTTTGAGAAAGAACTGGCGATCGTCCGCAGTAAGGTGGAGGGAGTCGATGAGAAACTGGCCGATCAAATCTGTCAATTTATGCATCGGCTGCGAGAGTTGCGGCTTGAAAAAACGCCGGGTATCGCTGAGACCATCGACTGGGCCATGGCCCTTGTTTCACTGCACCGGTCGAAGCTTGACCTCGACACCGTCCGGGATACCCTTGGGGTCATCTGCAAGAATCGTGATGACGTGGATCTGGTCGCCAACAAGTTCCTGCAGACCGTGGATGACCTGGTTGCGGATTGACGGTGCACTATTTCGGACCGCACATGTTGCGGTGAACGCCGTGCTAAGCTGGTGCGGGTGGCTGGTGGTCGGGGGTGCAGCTAAAGGTACGGGCGAGCTGCAGTTTTGCATTTTTCGCGTCTATTAATAGTTGCTTTGTCCACAGCTATTTTATTGCTTCTCGGATATATGCCGACGCTGTGTCCATGAGCCAGACGACCACGGCAATCACGACGATGATACAGCCGACCTCGTGCCACATTGCCTGCCCTTTGTATTGAATCAGGATCTCGCCTATGCCGCCGCCGCCTACAAGCCCGATAATCGTCGCCATTCGTACGTTGATGTCCCAACGGTAGATGGTAAAGGATATGTAGGGCAGGACGATCTGAGGTACGACTGCGAAGCGCACTGTCTGCACCGCGGTCGCCCCCGTGGCCTGGATCGCCTCGATCGGTCCCTCGTCAACGCACTCGACCAGTTCAGAATACTGCTTCGCCAGAGCGGCGACGGAGTGGATCATCAGCGCCAGCATGCCGGCGAACGGCCCGATCCCGACCCAGACTGAAGCAATAATCGCCCAGATCAAGGCCTCCACCGACCGGATGACGTTGAGCACCGTGCGCAATGCACTGTAACAGATGAAGCTGGGAGTGCTGACGCCCATGATGTTCTTGGCACTCAGGAAGCTGAGAAAAAAGGCGACAGGCACTGCAATGACCGTGGCCATGAAAGCGATGAAAACGGTCTCTATTGCGGCCAGTATAGTCGTTGGCAGAATGTCGAACTGCGGTGACGCGAGCCCCGCAAACAGACGGCCTGCTCCCTTCAGTCCATGCTCGTCCACTAACTCGTACAGGTCCATGTCCGTGACCAGCCAGCCTTTCTCGAATGTTACCAGAAAAAGAAATATCAGTGAGCCGCCCCAAAATGTCTTGTACCATGTCGGCGGCGCAGCGCTGTCCGAAATTTTCGGTCTCTCAAAAAGGACGCCGCCGAGTGTTTGAATGCCGCGGGCCCGCAGGATTATCGCGGCGGTGCCGCCGACAACACAGCAGAGGGCAAACAGTCCGGCACGCAGATAGACCAGTGATTCCGGCTCGGCAGCGCGATTGCAGACAATGATCGCTGTCACCAGCAGGTAGCCGAAGACGATGGCATCGAAGAAAATACGTTTTCCAGCGTTTCGATTCACTGGACTTCGACCTGTCGCGCTTGCTCGCCGTAGATGCGGGCGAACCAGTCGTCATCGATTTCATCGGGCTGACCGCAATAGACAATTTCACCGGACTTCATCGCGATGACCTTGTCGGCGTACTGTCTTACCAGGCTGAGGAAATGCAGGTTGCATAGCACTGTGATCCCCATTTCCCGGTTCACTTTTCGGAGGTATTGCATGACTGAATGGCAGGTGGCCGGATCGAGGCTGGCAACGGGTTCGTCAGCCAGCAGGACCCGCGGTTGCTGCATCAGGGCCCGGGCAATCGCGACCCGCTGTTTCTGGCCGCCGGACAACTGGTCGGCACGGACATGCGCCTTGTCGGCAATGCCTACGAGTTCAAGATATTCCATCGCCTGTTTGCGGTCATGTGTCGAGAATTTATTGAACAGGCTCGCCAGCGTTGAGACGTGGCCGAGCCGGCCCATCAGCACATTAGAGATGACCGTGTGCCGGTCGATAAGGTTGAAGTGCTGGAAAATCATGGCGATTTGCGTGCGTAGTGCCCGCACCGCTGCAGGCGCCAGTCCGACAACATCGACCCCATCGAATTCGATAACTCCAGCGGTCGGCTTGTGCAGGCGATTGACGCAACGCAGCAGCGTGGATTTTCCCGAACCGCTGAGGCCGATGATGGCGAGGAACTCACCACTGTCGACGTCGAACGAGACGCCGTTGACGGCGGTGACGCCGTTGTCATAGGTCTTGATCAGGTCGCGTATCGATAGGATGGTTTCGGGCATGGCCGGATGTCCGGGTAGTGGGTGGCGGGCGCCATCACAATCGATTGCGGGTGAGGTTGCTGGTTATTCCTTCTGCATCAACGCATCGGCGCTGGTGCCGAGCGTCTCGATCATCTCACGCACACCGGCGTAGTCGGCGTCGGTTGACCGGCGCATTGCAGTGACGCCATATAAATGATGGAATGTTGTGCGCCCTTCTTCCGTGTCGAGATACGACAGGAACGCAGCGGTGATCGACTCTTTCATTTCCTCACTCAGCTCTTTGCGGAAGACGATCGGGTCGTTGGGAATTTCGTCCGTCAGCTGGACGATGTGAATGACCTCCTCGACATCCGGATACTGAGTTTTTACCAGGCGCCGAGCGTCCTGTATCTTGCCGTCCTCCACTGGGGAATGGAACGTTGCGCCAGCGTCGACCTGTCGCTGGTAAACCATCGACACGACGTTGTCGTGTGTGCCGGCAAAGGTTGTTTCGGCGGGCACGACCCCGTGGTCTTTGAACATTTTTCGCGGCAGCAGGTAGCCTGAGGTCGAAGCCGCGTCGACATAGGCGAACTTCTTGCCGGCCAGGTCTTCGGCTTTTTCGATGCCGCTGTCGGCCCGTGCAATCACCTGGGAGCGGTAGGTGCCGCGGCCGTATCGCAGCACCGTAAGGCGTGCCTCGGCATTGTACTTTTCGTGGGCCAGGATGTAGCCGAAGGTGTTCAAGGCCGCTACGTCTGCTCGCCGGGTTCCGAAAGATTCAACTACGGCGATATAGCTCGGTGGCGTTGAGACTTTGAATTTGTATGGGGTATTCGCCTCGAGGTATGCCTGGATCTCCTTCGAACGATTGGCTATGACCTTGGCATCGACTGATGGAACAAAGAAAAGCTTGACAGGGTTCTCCTCGGTGCCGAGCTCGCCCCGGTCGCGGGCGCAGCCGATAATCAACGAGGACAGAAAAATAACAGTTATGCATCGTAGCAGGTTCATGGTGACTCAATCGTTGGCGCGCGACAGAAAACGACCATCGCGCGTGTCAATTCTTACAATTTCATTGGCTTCGAGATATTCTGGCACCTGCACGCTGATACCGGTCTGAAGCGTCGCGTTCTTGGTGCGTGCCGTTGCGGATGCTGATTTTACTGCGGGATCACATTCGACAATCTTCAGATTGACCGTGTCGGGTAGTATGACTCCGCGTACTACGCCGTCGATGACCAGGGCTGTCAGTTCCATGTCCTCAATCATGAAATTAGCCTGCTCCGACAGCGCCGCGATGTCCAGTTCGAACTGGCTGTAATCTTCGAGGTCCATGAAGGCGTAGCTGTCCTGTTCACGATACAGAAACTGCACTGTTTTCTTGTCGTAGACGGCTTCCTTATAGGTGATGTCGCCCTTGACGCTTTGGTCCACTTTGCTGCCGGTGACTATGCTGCGGGCCCGGAACTTGTACAGCGTTGCACCCCCACGGGCAGACGGTGTCTTGACCTGTATGTTTTCCACAATACAGGGCTCGCCGTTGATGTCGATGGCAATGCCGCGTTTGAGGTCGCTCGCAGAGATCATGGTATTTGCTGGGATGAATGTTGAGCGTTCGGTGTGCTGCTGAACGGAACCTGTGCCGGCCCGGCGTAATGTCAAGTGCAACAGTGTGCTGGTTTCACAAATCAAAGGGTTGAGATGTTGTGCTATACCACGGAGTACAATACCTTCCCATCAGTCATTTGCTTTTGAACTTGCCGCATTGTGGAAAGGATATTCTATGCGATCTGTATTTGGAAACTGCCTGGGTGTGTTGCTTGCAGTGGTGGTAGTTGCCGGCTGTAAGGCGCCAGTGAAAACGACGCCTATTCAGACCGCGGCGCCACTGTTCCCTACGACAGCTATTCACGCGGTCCAGGGGGCCGGTCATGTGTCGCCGCTCAATCATCAGGCAGTTGTTGTTGATGGGGTGGTGACTGCCGTGTTCCGCGCCGGTGTCTGGTTGCAGAGCATTATGCCGGATGACAGTGCGTTGACTTCGGAAGCAGTTTTTATTACAGCCGGCGGGGTCGGCGAGGCCGGTGTCCGGCGACTTCAGGTCGGTGACCGGTTACGCATCGGCGGTACGGTGAGGGAAATCATCGGCAAACGTAATGCCGGCGGCTTGCCGGTGACCTCGATCAGCGCCGATCGGATTGAGTATGTCAGCGTGGGACTGATGTTGCCTGCACCGATCGTCATTGGCCGGCATGGTCTGGTGCCGCCGCATTCTGTTGTCGATAACGACAGCAAAGGACAGCTCGACGACACGGAGGTCGCCGGGAAGTTTGATCCAGCGGAGGATGGCATAGATTTCTGGGAGAGCCTCGAAGGCATGCGTATACAGGTCGAGGATGCCGTTGCGCTCGGTGGAGTGTGGCGTCGCCAGACGGTGATTGTCGGAGACAGGGGCAGTGAGGCATCGGGTCTTAATGGGCGCGGTGCCTTGGTTTCTGGTGCTGACGATGCCAACCCGGAACGGCTCGTTGTTGAGCTTTCGGAGCAAGCTCAGCCGTTGCCGCCGATCAGCGTCGGTTATCGCTTTGCGGCGCCGTTGGTCGGGGTGCTTCATTACAGCCGCGGGGCATTTACCCTGGTCGTGACCGATCCGATACCGCCTGGTCGATTGTCTGGGCTGGGGCCGGAGACAACAAAACTGCAAGGGACCATTGACTATTTGACTGTGGCGACGTTTAATTTGCTGAACTTGCATGCCGGTTCCCGCTTTAAGGGTGGAGGAAGCCGTGTTGACAGTGTTGCCCGGGCAATCACTGAGCGCCTCAGAGGCCCCGATATCGTGGCGTTGCAGGAGATCCAGGACGACAGCGGTCCGACTAACGACGGTGTAGTCGAGGCTCGTCGCACTGCCGGACGTCTACTCTCCGCGTTGCTGCCGCTGCGTTATGAGTACTGCGAGGTGCCACCGGCCGACCTCGCCGATGGTGGCCAGCCAGGTGGCAACATCCGAAGTGCTTTTCTCTATCGAACGGACCGGGTCCGCCTGGTCTCTCGCGGTCAACCGCAATCGGGACGCCAGCTAAAGGTTCTGGAGGGGCCGCAGTTGTCGATGAGCCCCGGTCGCGTGGGGACGCATGAACAGGCTTTTCGCGATTCACGCAAACCCCTTGTCGCGGAATTCGAATTCAACGGACAAACTCTGTTCCTGTTCAATTGTCACCTGAAATCGAAGCGAGGTGATTCACCCATTTTCGGCAGGTATCAGCCGCGAATACTTGGAAGTGAACGTATTCGTCTGCAACAGGCACGTATAATCAACGGGATGGTTGAAGAGTTGCTGAGCGGCCAGGCAGATGCCAATGTCATTGTGCTCGGCGACCTCAATGATTTCATCCATAGCGAGTCTCTGCAGGTTCTGTGTGGTGAGCAATTGACAAATCTGAACGACAGCCTGCCGGCGCATGACCGGTACAGCTATATTTACCAAGGCAACGCCGAACTTCTCGACCATGTGCTGGTCAGTTCGGCGCTTCTACGCAAGGCTGCAGGTGTGGATGTGGTCCATATGAATTGCGAGTTTCCCACGGCAACCCAGGTCAGCGATCACGACCCGGTGGTTGTCAGGTTGCATGTGCCGCGTCGATCGTCTGGGGAGTAGCAGTGGCGATGGGCTGTATCGCTTTTGCGATCCGTTGCTAATGGCTTTCCATTTGCGCGGATTGACTGCGTAGCCAGGCGATGAAGCCGAGCAGGATTATGCCGCCTTCGATGCACCAGAAAATGACCAGTGTCCGGAATACGCCGCTGGTAAAGCCGTACGAGTGTAGTCCGACGCCGAGAAGGTTGACGCCCCACCACGAAAACGCCACGATCATTCCCCCGAACACGGCAAAGGTGTGGATGCCGGATTCGCGGATGTAACCGCCCATGCGGGCGTGCAGGATTATCAGGTTCCACAGGACGATCATCAGCGCGCCGTTTTCCTTTGGGTCCCAGCCCCAGAACCTTCCCCAACTGTCGTTCGCCCAGATGCCGCCGAGCACTGTGCCAGTGAACGAAAAAAGCAGGCCGAAACACACAACCCCGTAGACCATGCGCGTCAAGCTTCGAAAGAATTCGGGCTCCTGTCGTTTTAGGCCGAATAATTTTGCCAGCACATAAACGTGGGCGATGGCAGCGGCCAACAGGCCGGCGGCGTATCCGATCGTGACGGTTGTTACATGCGTCGACAGCCAGAAGTTGGTGTCGAGCACCGCCACCAGGCTCGGCATCGTGTCGACTGCTTCCTTGACCTCATACTTGTTGGCCAGGAACATGCCGCCAATGCCAAGTAGCGATGCCAATGCAAGGGCAATGCGTTGACGGTTCATGTATTCCATGAGCAATGCTGCAAGTACCGCAATTGCGCTGATGAACAGGATTGTCTCGTAGAGCGTTGATACCGGAGGGCGGCCGCGGATGATACAGCGCAGCACGATGCCGATGATGTGGAGGATGAGCGGCAGGGCGATCAGGACAATCGTGGCGCGTGTCAATGCCCTGCTGCCGCGGCTGTCGGCTGAGCCGAGCCAGGACAAGGCGATACACAGAAAGCTCAAGACATACAGGCACAGGCTGTAATGGAAATACTTGCCTTTGTAGAACGCCACTTCGAGTCGGATTTTGCTGTACTCGCTCCTGGCTTCTGCGCGCTCGGTGATGAGCCCGTGAAACTTCTGCGATTGTTCCTTGAACTGATTTGGCATTTCGGCTGTCGCTGGCAGCTCGGCGAGAGCCTGGAGCAGTTCATGCTCGCTGGCTGGAAGCGGGTCTTGGAAGGCCTGACGGATCAAATGCCCCGGGGTCCGCCATTCCAGCATGTCGGTCTCCGGGGGAGGCAGCAGGGCCAAACCTATCGAGGTGTCTGCGTAATGCAGGATCTGCGACAGGCTTTCAACTACCGGGCTTGTGGACCCAGGATCGCGCGATTGTCCTTCAAGGTAAATTTTTCGCAGTGCCGGCAGCATCTGCAGGGCATCCGTGGTCATCAAGGAGGCCCCGGCATTCGGGGACAGATCCGTCGCCGACAGGCTCAGGGGGATCCGTGCAAAATCGAAATAGTGCAGCAGGAACTCAAAGTCGTTAATGTTGCTGGCCAGGTTGACCGTCATGGTTTGCAGGCCGTTACGTTGCTGTGCATCGATCTCGCTGTACTGCCCGGCGAGTTCAAACAGCCGCTCGATGCCTGGCTCAAGTTCCGTATACGAGTATCGCGATCGCTTCTTCTTGTGCGGAGTCAGGCCAATGGCGACGATCACGCTGGAATTATCCACCGTAAAGGTTGGGTACTTCACCGCTGTGTCCGGTCGGAACAGGCAGTCGAGAAGCCATTCGATCGGGCCCAGCTTGATCGTTGTACCGGCATCTGTCAGGCGCATGGTGCGTTTGCCATGCAGCTTCAGCATCTTGAAAGCGGCAAATGTATCGAGTGGCTTGAGGCGGCCGCCGTCCTGGATAGGTATCGTTTTCCACAGGTCCACGACGTCCTCGGCCCACGGCTGTGCCGGTGCGGCTGATGCTGGCTCCGCCGTGTAACTGTCCGCCGCTGAGAGTTGCAGCGTGCCAAAGAGGATCATGGCGAGTATGGAGATTGTCTGCACTCTTTTCATTATGGAGCCCGTCGCCGCGGTTCACGGCGCAGATATAACAACAGTTTCTGGGAGAAATGGATAAGCAGGCCGCTGGTGACAACGATACAGGCGTATAAGGGCCATTTGTCGGCCGGATTACGGACCACGGCAAAAACTGAGAAAAGTCGTTCGCCAGGCTGCGCTTCCTGCGGCCCCCAGCTGGCCTGGAAAAAGGTGTAGCCCTTGTAGCGCAAAGGCTCGTTCATTTCAATCTTGATCTGTTCCTGTGACTTTCCTTCGAACTTGGTGACGTCGCTGAGGAAAACCTTCGGCATCGACGTCCCTGGGTGTTTTTCCATTGTGAACTTGTCGAGAACAATTGTAAACGGCACGGTCCAGCGCGGGCGGCGCAGCTGAAAAGCCCAGTAGTCTCCATCGATTTCAACGGTATACGGCTGCGCTTCCAGAGGCCATAGAATCCCTTCGTGTCGGCTACCGTTCATTTTTTCAACGACTGTCACATATGCACCGGCAACGTTTCGTTCCTCCTCCGGGTCACGAGGTAGGGTCATCAGGTAATAGCCGTCGACCGCGATCATGCTGTGGCTGCCGAGCATCGGTTCAATGCGCGTGTTTTTCCCGTACCCGGAAACTTCGAGCTCGAAGGGCAGCTGGTCTGAGTGAAATGTCCGCGTCTCGCCGGGTGTCATGTCTGCGAAGTCGGACTCGGGAATGATAAATGCATCCGCGCCAACCGGGGCATCGACCAAGACAATTTCGAGGACCCAGCCGGTGTAGCTTTCGAATTCACTGGAGCCTTCGCCCTCGTATAACCTCATATTGCCGCTGATTGAATAGCGATAGGTGACAAAGCCGCCAAGCAACAGAAGAAGGATGCCCGAATGCGCGATCAGCATCCCCGGCCGGCGCCAGGCCTTGGGAGCCCGGATGATGGCGCCGCATACCAGGTTGATAAAGAGCAGCACCATCAAAAGGTAAGCTCCGGGCAACGGTACCGGGAGGATGCCGAAAAAAATGTGTACAAGAAACAATGAGTTGAAGTATCGCTCCTGCACGGCGAACAGTCCGTGATCGACTTGTTCGAGTGTCCCGAGAAATGTCAGAATCAGCAGTAACGTGAGAATTACCGCGGCAACTCCGTAGGACGCGAGAAAGGCGAAAATTCGGACGAACGGGTTCGATTGTCGTTCAGCTTCCTGCATCAGCCTCACTCATGGGAATGGCGCATTTGCAGGGATTCCGCAAAGGCGACGAAGTTGTCGACCTGTGCCCGGGCAGCCGCTTGCGGACCGATCATCTTGACGAAAAGTACTTGCCCCGGCAAGACACACACGACGCCGGCCACCAATGCCCCGGGCTGGTTCTCGCCGCTCATTCCCTGATAATCGCCGCTGACGGTTACGAGTGGGCTGGGCTCTCCCAGGACGGTTATGCGACGCAAGGCGCCGAGCTCTTCTTCGGTTAAAGGCGATTGGCCCAGTTGCCGGCACCAGCGGTTGATGTTCGCGGCCGTACCGCCGGCGTTGCCATCGAGAACAGTGACGTAACACTCGACATCAGCGTCCGCACCACAGGAAAAAGTCGCCAGGCGCATGGTCGATGGATGATCGACAGGGAGCCAGGATGCGGGGATGCGCCAGCCAAGTTCCTGGTCCTTTGCCCCGGCGGTTGTTTGTTCGGCATCGGGCTTGTTCGGTGATGCCGGTGCAATGGAAGCGCAAAAAATTGCGAAGTTCTCCGCTTCAGCTTCGAGCAGTGTCCGCGGCCCGACCATCTTGACGAACTGCATGTGTCCCTGGTTTTCTCCGATCAAGCCGAAGAGCCGATAGTTCTCCTGCGGTACCGTGTCTCCCATGCCGCTGAAGGTGCCGTCGAGACTGACGAAAACTGCTTCCTGCCCAAGCAGCGAAAGAGTCGGCAGCTTGGCAATGTCACTTTGGGAAATCGGCTCCAGCCCCAGTTGCCCGCGCCAGCGATTGACGTTGGCGGCCACGCCGCCGCCTGTTCCAGGCAGGATCGTGACATAGCATTCCGCCTCAGCCCTGGGCCCGATCTGGAAGTTGATCAGGCGCATATTCGAGGTGGGTGCCGCCTTCCAGCCTTCCGGGGTTTGCCACTGTAGGAAGGAATCCGTGGGTGGCATGCCGGCGGGCGTTTGGCCGAGGCTGAATCGTTCCTGGCTGGTGGCCCCCGGGCGTATCGCCTTGCGATGCGGGGAAACCGTCTGGGTCTGAATGATTTCTCGACGGGCCTGGGGATCATTGCAGCCGACCACAGCGCCGACAAGAAGAATCAGGCAGAGACACGCGGATGTATAATTTTCAAAAACATGCATCAGCCTAGGTTATAGCCTGTCCCATCTGAGGCAAGTAGTACGGGTGGAAAAAGCGTATGGAATTTTCCCTTCGGCATTTGCGCTTTTCGCCAGTATTGCATGGCCGGCAGATCGGTGTAGAGTCCCTCGGCGAGGGGTTCTCGGTCCTCAGTCCACAGGCTATTGTGCCGAGGCACTCTTTGATTCTTCTCCCGGTGCCGTTCGATGCAGGCCTTCCTTTTACCCGGTATTAAGCTATGACGCTAAACATTTTTCCGGCCCCGCGGCGTGTCGCTCGCCGGCGCCAGACCTATGACCTTGAGGGGTGCGACTGGATTGTCTGTGAACCGGCGTGCTCGCACGCATTGATGGCGCGGGCGGTTGGGCTTGCTGCCGAAGCTGGGGTGACGTTGCAGCGGGAGATTCGAGTGGCACGAGCAGGACCTTCCAACGGTGGCGTCTTGATTGCTGTCACGCATTCATCGATGATCCCGGCGCAGGGATTCGAGCTAACCGTTGATGCGACCGGTGTGCATGTTGCAGCCGGAGATGACGCCGGCGCCTTTTACGGACTCACTGCCTGCCTGCAGTTATTTGAGCAGTTCGGTCGCAAGTTGCCGGGCTTGAAGATCTCCGATCATCCGGATCATCGAGTCCGGGGGGTCATGCTCGATATTAGCCGTTGCAAGGTCCCGACAATGGTGACTCTAAAACTGTTGATCGACCGCTTGGCACGGCTGCGCTATAATCAGTTGCAGTTGTACATGGAGCACACCTTCGCATTTGCGGCGCACCAGACTGTCTGGGCCGATGCTTCGCCGATGACCCACGAGGAAATTAACGAGCTGGACGCGTATTGCGCGGAACGCTTTATTGAACTGGTGCCGAATTTTAATTCATTTGGGCATTTGGGCCGATGGTTGCGGCATCAAGATTATCGACACCTGGCGGAATGCCCGGACGGCTTGTCCGGATACACGCCAGGGAACCATGGTACCACATTGGCGCCGCGTCGCCAGAGCCTTCAGTTCATAAACGAACTGTACGATGAGCTTTTGCCCAATTTCTCCAGCGACCTCCTGAACGCCGGTTGCGACGAAACTTGGGAACTCGGCAGGGGGTGGAGCCGCCGAAAGGCTGAAGCACACGGGGCAACGCGGGTTTACCTCGATTTTCTCAAACAGATTCACCGATTGGCAAAGAAGAAGGGCAGGCGGATGATGTTCTGGGGTGACATCATTCTGCGCGAACCACAATTGATTCCGGAACTGCCAAAGGATCTGATTGCCCTCGCATGGGGCTACGAGGCTGACCATCCGCTCAGCCGCGAGTGCCGCGCCTTTGCCCGATCTGGTCTGGAATTCTATGTTGCGCCGGGTACGTCGTCATGGAATACGATCACCGGCCGGACAACCAATTGCCTGAATAACCTGCTGAATGCAGCGGCTGCCGGCGTCCGCAATGACGCCTCAGGATTTTTGATCACGGACTGGGGCGATGGCGGCCATCATCAGGTGCTCCCCGTGAGCTATGCCGGGTTCACTGCCGGGGCAGCCTATAGCTGGTGCTTGAAGAGCAATCGCGATGTGGACCTGGAGATCGCGATCAACCGGACTTTCTTTGGTTACCCGAGCAGCGGCCTGGCTGAACTGTGGCTGGACCTGGGGCGCACGATCGATCAGGTGCCGGGCACGGCGGCGGTTAACAGGACGATGATCAATGCCTGGGTGTTCAATGTGGGCAGGCCGGACGTCGGTAGCGTTACAGCAGCAGGCTTGCGCCGTGGTCTGCGTTGGCTGGATAGCCTGGAAGAACGCATGACGGGCTGTTACTGCCACGCGCCGGATGCGGATCTTGTTACAGCGGAGTTGAGCCATGCCATCGATATGGCGCGGTTCGGTCTGCTCCGGGCGCTGGCGGCGCGGCAACGCACTTCGAGTGCCTCGCTGATGGAACAGCAGTGTCGTCTCATCATGCAACACGAGGACATTTGGCTGCAGCGGAATAGGCGCGGCGGGTTACACGAAAGTTCCGAGCGACTGCGCAGCGCCAAACTTGCATAAGAGCGAAAAATATTCGCAACGGATTGGGGCACGTTGGTCCCAGCGCTTTCGGTAAAAGACTGCACGCCTTGTATAGTTCTGATTGGTATGCTGAAGAAAAAAAAGGAGCGCTCACCTTGTTTCTGCGAATTTTACATTGAGCCGAGTTGGCCCGAGTTTTTAAGATACAGAATAAGCAAGGTGACGCTCCACATGTTATGATGCATGTGTCGCTCGATCGGTTGCAGCATTTTTGGAAATTTTTCTAATTTGCCATGGAAGCGTTGTCGCGGACGCTTGGCAAAGCGTGGGCTTTGTGCATCAATTGCCTGCTCGTTTTCCTGAATTCGGGCAATGCGCCGTATTCCAGTACTCGATAGGATCTATTGACCAGCATTGATGTTATGTTAAGGCTGGAAGGTGCGTGGATGGAGCCCGAATTAGTTGTGAGGCGTATTCCCGTCTTCGTTTGGTGTCGAGTCGTGCACACGCAGTTGATTGTCCCTCAAGGAATATATGGATTTGTACTTCCGGTTACGATTTCGAGGAGAGGAATGTCCCATGCCGTCGAGACGGGCCTTGGTATGGGGGGTGGTCGCAGCGGTCATGTGGCAGGTGTCTTTCGTTGCGGCCCAGATGCCGGCGCCTTATGCTGTACGCGTCGTTTATCTGTCACCCGAACAGATTGTGGCGGATACGGATGCTGCTGTCATGGTGCGTGTCGAACGGATCGAAACACTGCGTATGGGCGGCCGTGTTTATACGGATGCCCACTGCTCACTACTCGACGTCTGGTACGGTGATGTCGATGGTGAAACAATTACTGTCCGGCAACCGGGTGGGGTGCACGATGGATTGGTGACCGTTGCCGGACCGTTGCCGTCGTGGCAGGTTGGCGAACATTGGGTTCTGGCGCTCAACAGTCCGTTTGATCGCTGGTGGACAATTCACGGGATTAAACAGGGTGCTTTCAAGGTTGATGGCGACCTGGCACTGCGTGAGTTCAATGGCTTCACATTTATTGCACCTCCACCCGCGACGGTAGTCAACCACTTTGAAGCCATCCGCCTCGATGAACTGCGCCGCCGGATGACGACAGAACCAGAAGGCGATCGCGTTGACAGCGCCGATCCGCCGATTGCCGATAATTCGCCACCCAACCTCGGCAACGGGATTGGGGCGGCACCACCTCCCGAGATGCCACTGGGGCTTGGAAAACCAACAGATATACGCAATAATAGCCTTACGGAAGGACCCGTTGTGAACGGAAAGGATTCCGTTGAGTCGGATTCCCGTTCCTGGTTATGGGTGATCGTTGCCGTGGCTGCCTTGGCATTGGCGCTGGCCCTGCTGTTGTGTCGTATCCGTCACTCCCAAGCACTGGATCGGGATAGTCAGGAAAAATGAAAATGATGCGAAAACTACAAGTCGGCTGCATCAGCCTGTTGTTTGCCGGTGGGGTGGCGGCCTTCCTGCAAAGCCAATGGTTGCCGGACGGTTCGGAACCCGGCCTGGTTTGGGATTCCGAGGGTGGTTTCGCCGGGCCTGAGTACTTCGACGACGACAAGCTCGTGTTCCGGTTGATTACGGCAGGTACCTACGCAATTCCCGATGAGGATTCCAATTACGCCGTCATCAATGCCTTCCAGACCTGGGAGGATGTCGAGAATGCCACGATTGCCTTCTCTCGGGGCACTGACGTTACTGTTGACACGCCGGTTGCAAGTGCTAATGAGGATTTCACGATTGGCTTCACGGATGGTTCAGGCAATACGCAATGGGGGGGCAATCTCGGTGGGGCCAGCGGACTGGCGACGACTTCCTTCTTTTTGACGTCGCCAAGGCAGATTTCCGATGCAGACATTGCGTTTCGCGCATCGGCAGATTTCAGCAACGACGGGTCCACGGATAGCGATCTCGAGGCGACCGCGCTGCACGAAATCGGGCATGCACTCGGGCTGGGGCATAGCCCGCACGCGCAAAGCGAAATGAGCTATGTCGGTTCATGGATCGGCACCTGCCAGTGCAGCACCTCGGGGCGCACTCTGACCGAGGACGATAAACTGGCAATCTGCCTGATCTATCCGGACGGCGCTTATTTGTCCACGGTCGGAACGATCAGCGGTACGATCACCAAAACCAGCGACAGCAGCAACGTGCACATGGCGCAGATCGGTTTGTTCGACAGCAATGACGTGCTTATTACAACCTCATTATCCGGCTCCGGCGCATATAAGATTGAAGGTGTCCCGCCAGGCACCTACACGCTGCGCGCCTTTCCAACATTGAACAGTGTGGAAAATGACAACCTGCACCAGTCCTGGGAGGCTCTTTCCAGCCTTTTTCTCGCCAATGGTGCGCCCACAGATTTCATCACGACTGCCTCGGACGATGTTGCCGGTGTGGTAGTCAGTGCAGATACGATCACATCTCAGGACCTGACGGTCGCGGACGGCAATTCATCGATGACCTGCCGGTTCAGTACCTTTAAGAATGGCTTGACCACGTCGGCACGCACACAGGGGATCCGGCTGGCGCGCGGTCAGACCGAAACGGTGGGCCTCATCGGTGCAAATATGCCGAGCGTCGGCTCGTTGGACGAGCTCTCGATCCTTGGCGGTGGCTTGGAGATCAGCAATTTCAAGGACGAAGCTAACGGTGCGCCAAACTTCAGTGGCGAGACGATCATCTGGGACCTGTCCGTTGATGGTGACGCGAATTTTGGCAGCCGGGCCTTGGTCCTGCGCAATTCTGCCCATCCGACTGAGCGCTATCTGGTTTTCGGTTACCTTGAGGTCTACGATGAAGGTTCGGCAGCCGCTGCTGCCGGCACCGAAAACCCAGCCGACAGTGGGCTCGCGCTTGGTCAGAGCAATGTTATCATGAACCAGTTCACGATTACCGCAGGCGTCGAGGAAGATCTCCGCGTGCGTCAGTGGGAGATCACGAATGTCGGTACCGGTTCGTCCGGCAATGTCACGGCGGTAACGCTTAATTACGATGATGATGGGAACGGTCAGGTAGATCCCGGTGACACTGAGATCGGCACCGATACGTTTGCCGGCCCGATCACCTTTCGGTCGGCCTATACGATTCCTGCCGGTGCGACTCATAATTTCCTTATCAGCTATTCCTTCAATGGCAGTGAAAGTGACGACGACACCTTTCTGGCCGAATTGTCGGACCTGGTGGTCAGTGGCATGGACTCGTCGAAAACCCTAGCCGAGACTGGGGTGCCGGTGAACGGCGGTACAATGACAATCGATGTTGTTGCGCCGACAGTCGATAGTGTCTCCGCCGACAAGACCAACGGGGCGTATGGCCCCGGTGAAGTGATTCCGATCGAAGTGGTTTTTAGCGAGGATGTCATTGTGAGCGGCACACCGCAGCTCACCTTGGAAACCGGCGGTACGGATGCTGTTGTCGATTACACCGGTGCTTCTTCCGGCAGTACGCTGACGTTCGACTACACGGTCGGCACCGACGATGTCAACACCGATCTCGATTACACCAGTACCTCCGCATTGGCATTCAATAGTGGCACGATCCGCGATTCCGCCGGCAACACCGCCGTTCTCACACTGGCTGTCCCGGGCGCTGCCGGATCTCTCGGTGCTGCCAAAGATCTCGATATCGGCCTGCCTGTCGTCGACTTCACCGTCGCAGGACAAAGCACAGATGAAACCACTGCTTCTGCAACTGTTACTGCCACGCTGGATCGCACCACCTCGCAGTCCGTGTCAGTACCCTTTTCAATCGCCGCCGGCAGCACGGCAATCGATCCCGACGACTACACGGTGGCGACAGCCTCACCGTTGACAATTGCTGCCGGCAATACGTCTGCGACCATCACGATCAATCCCGACGACGATGTCCTGGACGAAGCGGATGAAACGGTCATTGTCGATATGGGAACACCCGTCAATGCATCGCAGGGTACAACCGTCACCCATACGCTGACGATCAATGACGACGATGCCACGCCGACGGTCGCCTTCACTGCTGCCTCGCAAGAGGTCAGTGAGTCTGCCGGCGGTTTGACGATCACGGCGCAGTTGAGCGCGGTGTCTGGCCAGGATATAAGCGTGCCGTTTACGGTGAATGTCGCCGCAACCGCAATCGTCACTAACGACTACACGATAACCGCCTCGCCAATCAATGTCGTTGCCGGACAGTTGAGTCAGGACATCACG
>CAYWQM010000017.1:43592-61391 GCA_964460215.1 uncultured Lentisphaerales bacterium | reverse complement strand
ACTGCCGGCAGCAACACTGGCGCGCGCGACGATGGCGAGCTCGCCGTCGCAGTTGTCGGTCGCCTTCGCGACGCCGGTGTTGGCGCTGCTGCGATCATCTTCACAGTTCACCGTGACATCATCCGGGCAGGTAATCACCGGCCCCGTCGTGTCAATAACCGTGATCGTCTGGTCACAGGTCGAAACGTTGCCACAAGCGTCGAGCGAAGACCACGTGCGCACCACCGTCTCGGTTGCGCCGCACAAATCGGTCACCTCATCACTCGAACTGATCACTGGGTCCCCCAGCATGCAGGCGTCGGTCGCCGTGGCAGTGCCGTTCGCGGCAACGCTGGTGTCGGCCGGGCATTCGTACCTGGCATCAGCCGGGCACACTATGACGGGCGGGGTCAAGTCGAGAATGTTAATAGTCTGAAGGCAGGACGCGTCGTTACCACAAGCATCAACCGTCGTCCACGTCCGCTCGACTCGGCAGGGCATTGGATGATTCAGTTCCTCGGCGGGGATAACCAAGCTGTCAGTGTAGCCCACACCCGGTGCTGCATCGCAGTTGTCCACCGCGCTGGCGCTGCCTGTGTTGCTCGGATCGAAGTCCGGCGGGCAGGTGACTGAAGTATCTGGCGGGCAGGTGATCTCCGGATTCGTTTCGTCTAAGACTGTAACCAACTGCGTGGCGGTCGAGCGGTTGCCCGATGCATCTGTTGCGGTCCAGGTTCGCTTGACGATGATCGCGTTCGGACCGCCGTCAATAAACTGCAAGCCGAAAGACACTCTCGGCTTCAGATCGCAATCATCGGTCGCTGAAACAAGCGGCGTCGGTATGCCGTTCGCACATTCCAAAGTCACATCCGCCGGCACGCCCAAAATCACAGGGGCTGTATTATCCGGATCGCAGTCGGGTTTCGACGGCATTTTAGAAGCAAATGCCTGTGCCGACAAAAATGCCGTCAATATGATTCCTAAAAACGTGGCAGATAAGCGCTTCATCCTTTAATGCCTCCTAAATGTGATCTATCAGATCGTTTCGTTTTTCCATTTCTTGTTTTCAGTACAAAAAAACACGACTTGCAAGTGCGCGAATCGCCTTCGCAAATTCAAGCTTTTTCTGGTTCCGATTGAACGGTTTTTAGCGTTCAGTCAGGGCGTCCGATCAGTAATCGGCCGCCCTGACTGAACCGGCTCCGCAAACACGATGCCGCTTCTCTACATCACTTTAACTGTCAAAGTATATAAAATTACTTTCGTAAACTCAAGCTTTTTTTTCCGGCGCTTTACAGGCGTTTTTATCGCTCGAACAGCCAGTGGGCCGGCGAAAAACCACCCGATTTGAATCGTCGATAAATACGCGAATGAGCTCGCTCCTGTCGACAGGATTTTTGGCAATTTACCGGTGTATTTTATCAGGCCATTTTTTTGAAGAAAGGCTTCTTTGGCCTTTTCTGTATGTCATAACCTGTTTTTTTGAAAGAGTTTATAACCCTTCCGGCAGCATCCCGACAGTGCCGAGGAAACTCTCTACATCTATAAATCATGTGACTTCAGGTCTATAACATCACATGATGGCATTCAAGAAAAAACCTTACACCTCCCCGAGCGAAGTTTGGCAACGGCGTCATTGCGACCCGTCGTCGAGGCGGTATCTTTCCCGCGGTGGCCGCAGGAGTGAACGTTTGTTGCGCCCGGCGGTCGATCATGTCCTTGTTACGTGTCGAACTACAGCATCCGCCTGCACTTGGGGCATCACCAAATCGGATGAACAAAGGCTTTACGAGAATGAGATTGCGAGCGGCAGCACGGCTCGGGGCATGGCGTCGGCTACGACAGCGTGGGCGCGCCGACAAGTCATCCGGGAACCACTGGCTCCGCAGCAGATGGGCAACCTACCGTCATGTGCACGCTGCAGAGTTCAAGACTTTGCATCGTCTTCTGGTCGGCACACGGCGTAAGCAGACTCATTTTCTCACGCGCTGGCTGTTTCTCCGTGGCCTGGGTGTCATCTACCTGCTGGCCTTTCTATCGATGTACAGCCAGGTTGACGGCTTGATCGGCAGCGACGGCATTCTGCCGGCCGCGGAATATGTGGAGGCCCTGGGGACAGCGTACGACACACACTGGACAGCCAAGGGACAGCCGGGCCGGGCGGTTGAGCGATTCTGGAAGATACCAACGCTCTGCTGGTTTACCGCCAGCGACAAGGCCTTGCACGCGTTAACTCTGGGTGGTGCCGCGCTGGCAATCTTTCTGGTATGCGGAGTCGCGCCAATACCATGCCTGATTCTGCTTTGGATGGCATACCTTTCTCTGTCCAGCGTATCTCAGACATTTCTCGGCTATCAATGGGACACGTTGATTCTCGAGGTCGGATTTCTAGCAATATTCCTGGCGCCGGGCAACCTGAGACCGAGCTTGAAGCGCGAGACGCCCCCGCCATTGGCGGTTATTTGGCTATACCGTCTGCTACTGATCAGGCTGGTCTGCGCCTCCGGCCTGGCAAAGCTTTCGAGCTGGGACCCTACCTGGTGGTCGTTGACAGCACTGAACTATCACTACGAAACGCAGCCGATCCCGAACGGCGTCGCTTGGTACGCACACCAATTACCGGACTGGTTCCAGCAGTTCTCGGTCGGCGGTATGTTCTTCTGTCAGCTTTTGCTGCCACTGCTCGTTTTGGCACCGCGCCGGGTGCGTTTGCTGCCATTTTGGGGTACGGTATTGTTGCAGGTGCTCATTCTGGCGACCGGGAATTATTGTTTTTTTAATCTTTTGGCGCTGCTTTTATGCATTCTCCTGCTGGACGATGTGGCGGTGCAGCGGTGCATCCCGTGGCGGCGCCGCAATGACAATGGCCGGTCACAGCGCGTCTGGGCAAAAATTGTACGGACAATATGTGTTGTGCTACTGGTGGCAGTGACGGTGCCGGTGGGCTGGTGGCAGATGAAACAGCGTGCCCTGCGGTTGGAAATGACCGAGCGCCAGCAGAAAATTGTCGGATACCTGGCCCCATTTCGATCGATCAACAGTTACGGTCTGTTTGCCGGCATGACGACGAGCCGACCGGAGCTTATTGTCGAAGGCAGTCACGACGGCGAGGAATGGCTGACGTACGAATTCAAGTGGAAGCCAAGCGACTTGACAGTGCGTCCACGTCAGGTGGCCCCGCACCAGCCACGGTTGGACT
Organism: uncultured Lentisphaerales bacterium; assembly: GCA_964460215.1. Classification (GTDB taxonomy): domain Bacteria; phylum Verrucomicrobiota; class Lentisphaeria; order JABSQK01; family CAJWLW01; genus CAJWLW01. The sequence continues at coordinate 58,213 of CAYWQM010000017.1, read as the reverse complement.
GGCAGATGTGGTTCGAGGCGCTGTCGGCATCACGTCAACTGGAACAGGCAGAGGCCTTGAAACGAAAGGGGCAACAACGCCTGCCGGAGATGCAGCCGAACGACTGGTTTCAAAAGTTCGCAGTCCGGCTGATGGAGGGCAACGAGACGGTTTTGGACCTGCTCCAGGAAAACCCGTTTGCTGAAAAGCCGCCCACTTTCATACGGGTTCTGATCTACGACTACAAGTTCACCAACTTTGACGAACGCCGCGAAGGCAACTGGTGGCGCCGCGAACTACTCGGCACCTATTGGGGGCCGAAGCGGTTACCGCCGCCAAGCCCGGCACAATAACCAAGTTGAAAAGCCGATAAGTATGGCCGCTGACCAACGCCAGTATCAGGATACGCGAACGGCCCATATCCGCATTGCCGCGATCACGCCGGTCGACGAATCAACGGGCGACGGCGAATTGGTTCCTCGCCAGGACAACGTGCCGCCCATCGTGGAATCGTACGAACGCCTGTTCGGCGAGCTTCTAGACAGCGTCTATGATGCCGTTCTCATCACCGACGCCGACGGGCAGATTATTCGTACCAACGCGCGCGCCTATGAGTTTTTCCAGTATGCTGATGTCGAGATCCTGTCCCATAACATTCTCGATCTGATTTCCAATGCCGATAACGAACTGCTGGAAATTATGTGGGAGAACCTGCATGACAACCGGCATGTGTTTATCGAGGCGCACTGTATCTGCAAAGACCGCAGTGTGTTCCCGGCGGACATCACGGTCAACAACATCCACATGACTGAGGCCGGGCAGTTGTGTTTCTTTATCCGCAATATTACGTCGCGCGTCGAAACCGAGACGAAGCTCAAGGACGCGCAGAAGGAGCTTGTGCGAACAGCCCACAGCGCGGGCATGGCGATGATCGCCACTGGCGTGCTGCACAATGTCGGCAACCTGCTCAACAGCATCAACGTATCCTGCGATCAGTTGAGTTCAGTTGCGAGGCATGAGGTATTCAACCAGCTTGAGCACTTCAACGAACGCCTGCAGCCGCATCGTGCAACTTTCCGGGAGTTCGTCGCAAACACGCCCGATGCGGCGCGCCTGGCAGAGGCGTTCATTCAAATCGGCGAAAAACTGCTGCAGGAACGTGACCTGATCGCCAAGGAGACAGAATCGCTCAACATGCGCGTCGACATGATCAAGGAAGTCGTGGTGACCCAGCAGGAGTGCGCTAAAGTCGGGTACTTCCGCGAAAACATTGAACTGCGCAGCATCGTTGACGCTGCGCTGGCAATTCAGAACCCTGTAATCGAACGGGATGCCCTGCAACTCAAGCTGAATTTCGGCGAGATGCCTCCCATCGCGGTTCAAAAAGCAAAAATACTGCATGTGCTGGTCAACTTGATCACCAACTCAATCGATGCAATGGCTGGGAACGACAAGGAAAATCGAATCCTTACGTTCACTACGACAACACATGACGATTTCGCCTGTGTTGCGGTAACCGACAACGGTGTTGGCATCGACGATGCCGACATCAAACGCATTTTCAACCACGGCTTTTCGACCAAAGCCAACGGTCACGGCTTCGGGTTGCATACGTCGGCAAATTTCATGACCGAAATGGGCGGGCGCCTTACCGTTACCAGCGCCGGCATCGGGCAGGGGGCCACCTTCACCCTTTGGATTCCCGACAACGATCGCCAAAATCGAGAGGCAGAACGTGCAGTTGAATAACCGGATCCTGATCGTCGACGACAGTCAGTGGATTCATGAAGATTTCAAGAAAATCCTGCCGAGTGCGGATGCCACCGACTATGATATCGATGAACTGCTGGACAACATTTTCGAAGATAGCGACGGTATCGACAGCAAAGCCGCGGCCGGTGACACCGGCGCAGTGTATTATGAGTTGTACCATGCTTATCAGGGCGAGCAAGCCTATGAGATGGTCGAGAAGGCGGCGCGGGACAACCGTCCTTTTGCAGTCGCCTTCATGGATGTCCGCATGCCGCCGGGCTGGGACGGCATCGAGACCATACAGAGAATCTGGGCGAATTTTCCGGATCTCGAGATGGTCATCTGCACAGCCTACGCGGATTATTCCTGGGAGGAGATTCTGCAGACCCTCGGCATTACCGATCAGCTGCAGTTCCTGCGCAAGCCGTTCGACGTGATTTCCATCAAGCAGATGGCCCTGGCGCTTACGAAGAAATGGACCCTGGCCCGCAAACTGAGAAGCTACGTCGACGATCTAGAGGCCAACGTTAACAAACGCACTTCTGAACTGGCGGAAAAAATCAGGGAACTCGAAGCCGCGATGAGCGAGATCCAGCAGTTGCAGGAGATCATACCGATGTGCGCCTACTGCCAGAAAGTCCGCGACGATGACGGTTTTTGGCACCGTGTCGATCGCTACCTGCAGTCGCATACCCCGTCCAGCGTCAGTCACGGCGTGTGTCCGGGCTGCTACGACAAGCTGGTGGCGCCACCTCCGGACGACACCGGCTCACAATCCGAATAAAACGATTTGGAATCGATTCGGCCTGGACGAGCGGCGATCGCCTAGATCGAAAACCGCGAGGCGGACTCAAAGCAGGCGCTCGAGCTCCAGTTCCTTGGCTACGTTCGCTGGTTTTTCATTAAACACTTCCAGCGCTGTATGCTCGGCATCGTCGTAGATCTCGTCGCGCTTGTAGATGACCACGACGTTCTCCAGGGCGGGCATCATCGACACCGTGATAGTCGCCTCCTGCAGTGCAGCAGAGGTCTCCTCGTCCTCATAATACTTGCGATTCAAAACCTCGCGGGCGTGGTCCATCCCAATTTGGGCCAGGACGCGTTTGTCGAGAATATGTTCCATCTTCCAAAGTTGATCCTCGACGAACCAGAAGTGGCGTTCGATAATAATCGCGAAACCGGATGACTGGTAGTGAACGACCCGCGGCAACCACTCCTTGTGCGGCGTTTCGTTATCAACGACACGGAGATCGGGAAGCAACGCCTCGACTTCGGCCCGCGAAGCGCCCCACTTGATATCGCCATAGCCTTCGAGGATCTTCATTGCCTCTTCACGCAGGGCCGCGCGTTCCTCCTCGGTCATCTCCTCCTCGACAACCTCGTCGGTTGCCGAATCACGTGCCTCCTCGGCCGCCGCGTCATCCTGGACGACCGCCTCTTCCGGTTGGAAGGTCGGCATACCGAATTCGTCGAACTGCACTGTCTGTGCAGCCACGGGCAACGACAAAGTCAAGCTGCCGATGAGCGTGTGAAAAAGGAACCATCGCATGTCGGAACTCTCCTGATTGCGAGTTCAAGGTAATACATATAACCTATAGTCCTTCACTTGTCCCGCGCCACTCCACGCGAAATTCCACAGATTGGCGCGTTTTATCCATGTGATCAACCAGCAGGAGGCATCGATGATCGAGGCGGTCATATTCGACTATGGCAATGTCATCGACAGGTGCGACTTTCGCCGCTTTCTGGCCCGTGCAGCACCGCGCATCCCCAGCATGGATGCCATACGAGACCGGTACAGCAAGCTTGAAACGGCACACGAAACCGGGGCTCTGCCCTCTGACCGGTTCATCACAGCGATGATCGACGAGTTCGATCTGCCGATTAATTCTGCGGAATTCGAAGAGGCTTTCAATGATATCTTCGAGCCGATCGCGGTGACCCGGCGGGTAATCCGGCAATTGGCGGGAAATTACAAGTTGGCGTTGTTGTCGAATACCAACCCGATCCACTTCGACCGGACTGTCCGGCGAGCGGATATTTTTTCGTTGTTTGGCACAGTCACCGCGTCGCATCTGGTCGGTTGTATGAAACCGCAGCCGGAAATTTATCTCGAGCTGCTGCGTCAGCTTGTCATACCGGCTGAGCGTTGTGTGTTCATTGACGATCTGGCCGTGAACGCCGCCGCCGCGCGGGCCGCCGGCATGCACGCAATACACCTCGAGGACGCGGAGGTGCTACCGGCAGCGCTGGCGAAATACGACATCAATGTCGACTGACAGTGCGCGATGTGCTGCTGATGCAGTAAATTAGACCTCGCACCAACTGTAAATGGACTACAGCATGAAGATCGACCAAACACGGAAACAAATCATTGACGGGACCGAGCTCCTAGTGCTCAAAGTCGGTTCACGGCTTCTGGCCGCTGGCAATTCGGACGCACGTCGACAACGCATCGAGCAACTGATCGGCCAGGTCGCGAAATTGCGTGAGCGGTTCGAGGTCGTTCTCGTGAGTTCCGGCGCCATCGGTGCCGGCATGGCGATGACGGGTGCGGAGAAACGTCCGGCCGATGTAGCTCGGCTCCAGGGGCTCGCGGCCATCGGACAGAGTCGTTTGATGTCGCTTTACGAGAACGCCTGCCAACAGCACGGCTTCCATTGCGGGCAGTTGCTGCTGTCGCGCGACGATGTCAAAGAGCGTAAACGCCACCTGAACGTGCGCAATTGCCTGCGGGCATTGCTCACCGACAATGTCCTGCCGATCATCAATGAAAACGATACCGTCAGCGTCGATGAAATCCGCTTCGGCGACAACGACCTGTTGGCAGCTCTCGTTGCCACGATGCTTCGCGCTGACCTGACCATCCTGCTGACCACCGTGGACGGGTTCTATCGCCGCGACGATGGCGAGCTCACGGACCGCCTGTCGGTGATTGACGAAATTACCGACGAAATCCGCAACATGGCAGAGGACACCGGCGATCAGTTATACTCGACCGGCGGCATGATCAGCAAGATCAACGCCGCGGAAATTACTTTGGCCGCCGGCGAGCATCTCTGGATCGCCGACGGTACTGACTTTGCCGTACTCGACCGCATTCTCGCCGGCGAAGACATCGGGTCCTTGTTCCGGACGACCCGCCCGCGCATGAGCGGTTCGAAACGCTGGCTGGCCTTTTTCACGGAAAGCACCGGCGAATTGATCGTCGACGAGGGCGCAGTAAAAGCCGTGTGTGAAGGTGGGCGCAGCCTGCTGCCTAGCGGCCTGATCAAGGTCGAGGGTGAATTCGGCAAAGGCGACACCGTGGCGGTGTGCGCACCCAACGGGAGGCGCATCGCTTTGGGTATGACCAATTATTCTGCTGCCGAACTCAACCAGATCAAAGGTTTGCGGAGTCAACAAATCCATGAACTGCTTCTCCAGGACACCTACGAGGAGGCTATCCACCGCGACAACATGGTGCTGGTGCCGGCCGGACAATAGCGGGCTTCAGGTTCCCGGGGGATGGTAATCCATGTGCCTCGCCGTTGCGGTTTCACAGATCGCGGCAATGTGGATTGGTGTACAGATTCATGCCTTTTACCGCAAATGCAAAAACACCACACCTATGTATAGTTTGGCATCTCATGCAATAGACGTGTACCCACAATTGGAGGACAACCGCCTTGAAACTCGCCACTATTCGTACCAGTAATCGCACTGGTGTCGCGCTCATTACTTCCGACGATGCTGTCGTCGACCTGGCCGCTGCTGCCGAAGCCGCGAATAAGCCGGCGCTGTTCGGGGACATGCTCACGTTACTGGAATCCGGCGATGAGGGACTGGCACTGGCAGCACAGCTCGCCGACGGCGCCGACACTATGAGTCTCGACGATGTGACGCTGTGTGCGCCCGTACCGCGGCCGGGCAAGCTCTTGTGTATCGCCGGCAATTTTGTGGCGCACATCGAGGAATCGTCTCAGACGATTGCCCCACAGGACAAAGAGACGCCGCGCTTCTTCATAAAGCCATCCAACAACACCGTGATTGCCTGTCATGAAGCAATCCGCATTCCTCCGGTGGCCCGTGAGATCGATTGGGAAGGCGAGCTCGCCGTGGTGATCGGACGCACGGCGAAGGGGGTCAAGCGGGACGACGCCCTGGATTATGTCGCCGGTTACACGATCATGAACGATGTTTCCGAACGCAATCTGCAGATTTGGGATCGTTCCGAAAGCCGCCCGCAGGATCTGTGGTTCGACTGGCTCAACGGCAAATGGCTGGACACCTCGGCGCCGCAGGGACCGTGGATCGTTACCACCGATGAGCTTACAGATCCGCAAGATGTTGAGATCAGCACCTACATCAACGGCGAGCGCAAGCAGCATTGCAGTACAGCACAGATGATATTTCCGGTCGCCTCCCTGATCGAATATATCACCTCGATCGTCACCTTGAGCCCGGGCGATCTGATCAGCACAGGAACGGTCGCGGGCGTCGGCAAGACAACGGGTGATTTCATGCAGCCCGGAGACAAAGTAAAAATCGGCATCACGGGGATCGGCGAGTTACACAACACCGTCGAGGCAAGCGATGTATAGGATTCGGAACGTGTCGGCCCCGCAGGCCTCCTGCTGATGAACCGGACCGGTGCAGCGGCATATCGGTCACGTCAGACGCCCCGGCACTGAGCAACTGCCAGGTCACCGGTTATTCCTCGTCTGCGAATGCACGGCTGCGAAGGTTCCGGCTGCGGTTTGCGAAGTTTGCAGGGCATACTGGAACTCAAGCGTTTCGGATACGTCGAATGAAACGACAGCACCTGAATACCTTGCAATTATCGCGAATCTATTCACCTTAACCGCTGTCCATTAAGCCCAATAAACTACGGGATGCATATGTCACGCAAGGCTACAGAAAAGCGCCAGACCAACGAAACGAAAATCGAAATCTCTTTCACCGTCGACGGTGAGGGAAAATCCGACGTCAACACTGGTATTCCATTCATGGACCATATGCTGACGCTATTTTCCCGGCACGGATTTTTCGACCTGACCGTCGAGGCAGCAGGTGATCTCGAGATCGACGCCCATCACACGATGGAAGATCTCGGAATAGTCCTAGGCACCGTCATCCGCGAGGCACTGGGCGACAAGAAAGGCATCTGCCGCTACGGTTTTTTCATCCTGCCGATGGATGAAACGCTGGCGCGTGTTGTGCTGGACCTTTCCGGGCGCGCCTGCCTGGTCTATGAAGTCGAACCGGCGGCGCGATATATCAAGGAGTTGGACGTCCGGCTTTTTCGCGAATTTTTTCAGGCATTGACCAATAATCTGGCATTGAACCTACACGTCGATGTGATCCGCGGCGAAGATGTGCACCATATTTTTGAAGGCGTATTCAAGGCCTTTGCCCGTGCTTTGGACCGCGCCACCAGCCTCGAACCGCGCGAAAAGGGTGTGCCTACTACCAAGGGAATGCTTGACTGATGATCATCATTCCGGCCATCGATATCCGCGACGGTCGCGCGGTCCGCTTAGAGCAGGGCGATTTTGATCGCGAAACGCAGTACGGCACACCAATCGAGATGGCGGTCAAATGGCAAGACTCGGGTGCATCGCTGCTGCACATCGTCGATCTCGACGGTGCCAGAACCGGTGCCTCCTGCAACCTGCCGATAGTCCGCGAAATTTGTGCGTCGGTCACCTGTACCTGCGAGCTTGGCGGTGGCATCCGCAAGCTGGTAGACGTGCAGGATGCCGTGGCCGCCGGGGTTGATCGCGTCATCCTGGGCACCAGTCTGGCGAATGATCCGAGCTTGGCATCCGCCTTGCTCGAAGGCCTCAGCGCCGACCAGCTCATCGCCGGGATCGACGCCCACGAAGGCATGGTGGCTGTCGAAGGCTGGCAGGAACGCTCGACAGTCACTGCCGTTGATCTGGCGAAGGAACTTTACGATTACGGCATCCGGCGATTCATTTACACCGACATTGCGCGCGACGGCATGTTTACCGGCCCACACATCGGAGGGCTGATAAAACTCTGTGATGCACTGCCGGAAGCCAGCGTGATCGCCTCGGGCGGAATAGCGACGCCGGAGCATGTCCACGAACTGGCCAGGTTACAGCGTCACAATCTCGAAGGCGCCATCGTCGGGAAAGCGTTATATGACGGCCGGACGACGTACGAAGAATTAGCTGACGCCATCGCCTGATATGACTGTCCGGGACCTGCACCCATGGGACGTGACGCCGAAGGAGGCTTGTGCCATCCAGAAGGAACTCGCGGCACAGGTGTCGACTCGCAACAGCACACGGCGCATCCGGACGGTGGCCGGTGTCGATTTGGCTTTCGCCGGCGACACCGCTTTCGGCGCTGTCACCGTCCTAAGTTTTCCCGGCCTGCAGATCCTGGAAATCGCCGAGGCTGTTGTTCCTGTTCGATTGCCGTATATTCCCGGGTTGCTGTCGTTCCGTGAAGTACCGGTGCTGTTGCCGGCCTTCCGTCGTCTGACGCACGAGCCCGATGTCATTTTCGCGGATGGCCAGGGACGTTTGCATCCGCGCCGGTTCGGCATCGCCTGTCACCTCGGCCTGCTGCTGGACCGGCCAGCGATCGGCTGCGGCAAGTCGCTGCTGTGCGGTGACTACGAAGTCCCGGGATCGACAAAGGGAGAATCCACCGCCATTCGGCATCGCGGTGAAACCATCGGACGCGCTGTGCGAACACGGAACAATGTCAGTGAGATGTTCATTTCCATCGGCCACAAAGTCAGCCTCAAACGGGCCGTCGACCTGGCCCTGGCAGTGACCGGAAAATATCGCGTACCCGAACCGACACGACAGGCCGACATTGCGGCCGCAAAACAGAAGCGAGCGCATCATGGATAGAGAGTCGCAAGTCCTCGACAAACTGAAGGCGATCATCGACCCCGATCTTGGCAAGGACATTGTCACGCTCGGGTTCGTCAAGGACCTGAACATCGACGATACGGGCAACGTCGCCTTCAACCTCGAACTGACGACGCCGGCCTGCCCTGTCAAGGACCAGTTCCGTGCCTCCTGCGAGGAGTTGCTGGGCGAGCTCGACTGGGTCGCTGACGTCGCCGTGACGATGACGGCCCAGCCGCGTAAGACGATGGCGCAGTCAGGCAAAGGCCTGTCACAGGTCCAACACATCATCGGTGTCGCCAGTTGCAAGGGCGGGGTCGGCAAGTCGACTGTCGCTGTCAACCTGGCTTTCACGCTGTCACGCATGGGCGCGGCGGTCGGCATTTTCGATGCCGATATCTACGGCCCCAGTCTGCCGACCTTGATCGCGGCTCCGTTTCGCGGTCTCTTCCAGAACGATGATTTCATCATTCCGGTCGAACACGATGGCGTCAAATTGATGTCTTTCGCCTACGCCACCGCGACCCAGGGCGAGGGGCGTCCGGCAATCATGCGTGGGCCGATGGTCAGCCAGGTCGTCAATCAGTTGCTGACCGGTACCGGCTGGGGCGAACTCGATTATCTCATTCTCGACATGCCGCCCGGCACCGGCGACATCCAGCTGACCGTGGCACAGCTCGTGCCGATGACTGCCGCCGTCATCGTTACAACACCGCAGCAGATCAGTTTTGTCGATGTCGTCAAGGGTGTCGAGATGTTCGATCAACTTAAGATTCCGACGGTCGCCGTAGTCGAGAATATGAGCTATTTCATGTGCGGCAACTGTGACACACGTCATGAAATTTTCGGCCACGGCGCCCGGACCAAACTGATCAACCAATATGGTTTCAGGAATTCCTTCGAGATCCCGGTCGATGCCGAGATTTCGGCACTGGGCGACAACGGCACGCCGATCGTCACGGTCGCACCTGACAGCGATATTGCGACACGCTACCGTGAACTCGCAGAAGCGACTGTTCGCGAAGTCAGCAGGATCGCTCACAGCGATGCTGCGAAGCCGGAGGTCAGCTACGACCCGGACGGAAAAATCAGCTATCGCGCCAGTGACGGCACCGAGTCCCAAATCGATCCGGCCGAGCTGCGACGACGGTGCCGCTGTGCCCATTGCATTGACGAGATGACCGGCGACCAGATTCTCCAACCCGAACAGGTGTCAAACGACACCAAGCCCCGGCAAATAGGTACCCTCGGCAACTACGCAATCACCATCGACTGGAGCGACGACCATTCGTCGATCTATCCGTACGACGCCTTGGTATTCGACGATTAATTACCGCTCGAACCCCAAAGACGCACCCAAGGTCAATCCAGCGCCTGGTCAAAGTCTTTGATGAGATCCTCAACGTGTTCAATGCCGACGGAGAAACGGATAAGTCCGTCGCGAATGCCGACCCTTTCCCGCTGTTCCCGGGGAATCGAGGCGTGCGACATCGTGGGCGGGTGGCTGACCAGTGATTCGATACCCCCCAGGCTCTCGGCCAGGGCGAATACCTTGAAGCGTGACAGCAGCCGTTGCGTCTGCTCCAACGACAAGTCGAATTCCGCCGCCACCATGCCGGAGCCGCCGCTCATCTGGCGGCAGGCCAGTTCGTGATGCGGATGCGAGGGCAGATGCGGATAGCGCACAAAAACCGTTGACGGATGCTGCTCGAGGTACTGTGCAAAAGCCAGCGCGTTGTCGGCGTGCTTCTGCATGCGTAGAGCCAGGGTCTTGACGCCGCGCGAGATCAACCAGGCATCGAACGGCGAGGGGTTCAGGCCGATTGCTTTCTGGGCGAAAACCATCTTCTCGTGCCAGGCGCTGTCGCGGCATAGCACCACACCACCGAGACAATCAGAGTGACCGTTGATGTATTTGGTCGTGCTCGACAACGAGATGTCGGCGCCGAGCGCCAGGGGTTTCTGAAAGTACGGCGAAGCAAATGTATTGTCGACCACGAGGACGGCTCCGGCGCTGTGGGCCTCATCGGCGATCGCCTGGATGTCGAGAACCTTGAGTAGCGGATTGGTCGGTGATTCTATCCACACGAGTTGTGGCGATCCCTTCTTGATCCTGTCGAAGTTGGCCGGGTCAGTGAGGTCGCAGTACTCGATTTTGACGCCGAACTTGGCGAACACCTCGTCGTAGATCCGGAATGTGCAGCCGTAGATGTTTTCCTCGGCAATGACCAAATCGCCGGCCGACAATGTCGAGATGACCGCAGTAATGGCGGACATGCCGGTAGCAAAGACCGTGGCATACTCTGCTCCCTCAAGCACGCAAAGCGTCTGCTCGAGGTTGGTGAAATTCGGATTGCCGGAACGAGTGTAGTCGTAGCCCCGCGTCTCGCCGGCCCCCAGCTGGGCATATGTTGACGTCGCATAGATCGGCGGGATGATGGCGCCGGTGGCAGGTTCGGGCGCCTGCCCCACATGAATGGCTGCAGTTTCGAAGTTCATAGAAATGCCGCTGTTATTGGATTCTCCGTCTCAGCCCGTACTTTACTCTGATTTCCCAACCCGCAACGTCGTTTGATATGACTCATATACTGGTTGAACATCTTGAATCGTTTACGGTGCTCGCGAAAACTTGGGGACCACTGCTGATCTTTCTTTTCATGATGATCGAAAGTTCGTGCATCCCTTTCCCCAGCGAAGTCGTGATGATACCGGCCGGATTCATGGCAGCGCGCCTGGATCTGTTTCCGGGCACGCCGATTGCGGCCCTGGCCATTGCCATAGCCGCCGGCATCCTGGGTTCACTGGCGGGGGCTTATATCAACTACTACCTCTCCATGAAGCTTGGGCGCAAGTTCCTGTACGCCTACGGCAAGTATTTTTTCCTGAAACCCGCGGCACTGGAACGGGCCGAGGAAATTTTCCGTGAATACGGCGACATGGCGACGTTCGTCTGCCGATTACTGCCGGCGATCCGCCAGCTCATCTCAATTCCGGCCGGACTATCGAAGATGCACTTCGGGCGATTCACCCTGTTCACTGGTCTTGGTGCCGGCATCTGGGTCATCGTGCTGACGGGCATGGGCTATTACTTCGGCAAGCAGACGACGGAGATGTCGTACGAGGAACTGGTCCTCACCTGCAAACACCAGATCGGCGCCAATTTGCCCTGGCTCGTGCTTGGTCTTGCAGTGTCGGCCGTTGTGTACGTATGGGTACACCGGAAGGTCATGCACCGCCACACAGCCGAGCCGTCCTGACGGGGATTACCCATGCGCGCGGCGTATGATTTGCAATAAATGCGCAACGCCCTGGCCACAAAAAAGCCCCGGCTGCGGAAGCAACCGGGGCTTTTTAAGATATCTGACCCTACCCTCAGCCGTTCTTTGCGTTTGATAGAACCGCGGACAGGCGGGCTTTCTTGCGGTTGGCGCGGTTCTTATGAACAACGTTCGTCTTGATCGCCTTGTCGTACAAGGAGAACGTCTTGTTCAAGAGTTGCCGCGCCTCTTCGAAATCACCTTGTTCAACCGCATTCCGGAAGTTCTTTTCAGACGTCCAGAGAGATGATCTGCGCGCCTTGTTGCGTATGCCTGATTTGACACTTGTGCGCATGCGCTTCAAAGTTGATTTATTCGTAGGCATAAGGCAGTCCTTGCTAAAATTTCCAATTAAAAGTCGGCTAAGGTAAATCAGAATCGGCCACAGTCAAGCTTCTGCTGAAGAAAAGCTGGACCGCAATTCAACCGCGGGGCGACTGAAATACTGGCGATTTTGCAACCACCAGGCTCGCGGTTAGATTCTGTTGTTATCGTCTGCAAACTAAGCTTTTGAGGGCATCATCATGGCAAAGAAAAAAGTGCTGACGCTCGCATTCATCGGCAGCGGGGGCATCGACCACATGCTACACAATGGTCCCAATCTGGCGCCCGCCGGGGATGAGCTTGTCGTGCAACAGATACTGGATGGCATTTATCGTTCGGCCCACACAGGTCGCGAAGTTACAGTGCGTTAGATCATTTCGGCGGGGGCAGCGGTTTCCCGATCGCGGCTCCCGAGGGGTATGACATGAAGGTCCTTGCTGTTACAGCGCTATTGGCAATTGCGAACTGTGCAACCGCAACACCCGATCCGCTTGCACAGTGGCCGCAATGGCGCGGACCGCTGGCGACTGGTGTAGCGCCACAAGCCAAACCGCCGGTTTCCTGGGCCGAAGATCATAACGTTCGCTGGAAAACACCCCTGCCCGGTATCGGCGTGTCGACGCCGATCGTCTGGGACGACCGCATCATAGTCACGGCATCCGCACCAATCGGTAAGCGATTGGCTGCGCCCGCCCCGTCGCCCGGTGCACACGACAACATGGCAGCGCGCCATAAGCACAATTTTCTCGTGATCGCATTGAGCCGCCGAGACGGGTCGGTACTTTGGAATCGCCTCGTGGCAACTGAGCAACCGCATGAGACTACGCACCGGAGCAGCAGTTGGGCCTCGGCCAGCCCGGTGAGCGACGGCGAGCACATCGTAGCATTTTTCGGTTCGGCAGGCGTTTGCGGCCTGACCATGGACGGCGAGTTGCTGTGGCACAAAGACCTCGGCAACATGCAGACCAAGCACGGGCATGGCGAGGGCAGCTCACCGGCGCTCTACGGCAACCGCGTCATCGTCAACTGGGATCACGAGGGCGATTCCTTCGTCGTTTGCCTGGACAAGCGGACCGGCGAAGAGCTGTGGCGGCGGGAACGCATCGAACCAACGTCGTGGTCGACGCCGATCGTTGTCATGTACAAGGATCGGGCGCAGGCTATCGTCAGCGCGACCAACCGGGTCTGCGCCTACGATCTGGAAACCGGAGACGTCATCTGGGCCTGTGGCGGATTGTCCGGCAACGTCGTCGCATCGCCGGTCGCAGGCGATGGCTATGTCTATGCCGGCAGCAGCTACGAGCACCAGGCGATGCTAGGGATTCCCCTGGCCACCGCGAAAGGTGACATCACTGGCACGCCCGCCGTCGCCTGGCATCGACGGGCACAGACACCGTACGTTCCGTCACCGCTGTTGTACGGTGATGAGCTGTACTTCATCCGGCACATCCAGGGCTTTATCTCCTGTCTCGATGCAAAAAGCGGGCAGACGCATTATGGTTCAGAGCGATTGCCTGGGCTACGTCGAATTTATGCCTCGCCGGTCGGTGCTGCCGGCCGCGTTTACGTAATGGGACGCGGTGGGCTTGCCTATGTGTTGAAGCGCGGTCCGAAATTTGAAGTGCTCGCCCGCAATCAACTCGCCGACGTGTTCTCGGCATCACCGGTGCCCGTCGGCAGTGAGCTGTACCTGCGCGGGCACGATAACCTGTACTGCATCGTCGAAAACAATCACTGACCGTGGAAAGATCGTAATGAAACTCGAGCAGATCGAAACAGTCGCTGTCATTGGCCTCGGGCGCATGGGGCACGGCATTGCCCAGACGTTCGCCGTTGCCGGCTACAACGTCCGTGGCTTTGACAACTGCGCCGAAGCGCGTGCCACTGTCAACGCCCGTCTCCGCCGCAACCTGGCTGCTTTTGTTGCCAATGGCATGCTCGATGCCGATAACGTCGGGCCGCCCCAGCAGCGTATCACCGTGGCCGACAGTGAAGCGGATGCCGTCGCCGGCTCCCAGTTCGTTGTCGAGGCAATCGCCGAGGATCTCGAGGTCAAGCGCGACTATTTTGAACGCATCGAGGACTGCGTCACCGACGACACAATCCTGGCCAGCAACTCGTCGACGTTCACCGTATCGCTGTTTGGCGAAAACATGCGCAACACGGAACGAGCGGTAGTCACTCACTGGTTCAACCCGCCACACATCGTGCCGACAGTCGAAATCGTGCCCGGTCCGCGGACGACTGAAGAGGTTATCGAAACCAGCGTGGCGCTGCATCGCCGAATCGGCAAGCTGGCTATCCGCATCAATGGTGAAATCCCCGGCTTCCTGGTCAACCGTGTCCAAAACGCGATGATCCGCGAGGTCTGGGACCT
>CAYWQM010000017.1:0-43582 GCA_964460215.1 uncultured Lentisphaerales bacterium | reverse complement strand
GTACGAGCGCGGTATTGCCAGTGCCGAGGATATCGACACGGCGATTCGCGGCAGTATCGGTTTCCGGCTGGCGCTGTTCGGGCCGTTGAAGATCTGCGACTTCGGCGGCATCGATATCTGGACCACGGTTTACAATAAGCTGGCGCCAGACCTGCGTGCCGACGCCGAGGTGCCGGCGATTATGAAGGCCCATGTCGAGGCCGGTGATGCGGGTATGTGTGCCGGCCGCGGCATTCATAAATATGAATCTATCGAGACGGTCACAGCCGAGCGCGACGAGCTTATGCTCAAGCTGGCGAAACTGTTGCAACAATCCAGCAAGGAGTCCTGAAAATGGCGAACAAAGTCATCATCACCTGCGCCGTCACCGGTGCTATCCATACACCAACGATGTCCCCGCACCTGCCGATTACGCCCGACGAAATTGCTGCCAGCGCGATCGGCGCGGCTGAAGCTGGTGCCGCGATCCTGCATCTGCATGCCCGCAACCCGGAGGACGGCAGCCCGACGCAGGATCCCGAAGTTTTTCGGCAATTTCTGCCGCGCATCAAGGACAGCGTCGACGCCGTGATCAATGTCACGACGGGGGGCGCCCCTTTTATGTCGTCCGAGGAACGGCTGGCCGGGCCACTGTCGCTGCAGCCGGAGATGTCTTCGCTCAACATGGGCTCGATGAACTTCGGATTGTACGGGGCACTCGAACGTTTCAGTGATTGGCAGCATGATTGGGAAGCGCCATATCTCGATGGCTCGCGTGACCGTGTTTTCCGCAACACCTTTCAGGATATCGAGATGCTTCTGGAACGCCTCGGTAAAGGCTGCGGCACGCGTTTCGAGTTCGAGTGTTACGATGTCGGCCACCTGTACACACTAGCCCATTTCCTCGACCGCGGCCTGATCGAGCCACCGTTCTTCGTGCAGACTATTTTCGGTATCCTCGGCGGTATCGGCGCTGACACCGAGAACCTCATGCACATGCGCCGTATCGCTAACAAGCTCTTCGGCGACGACTATCAATGGTCAATCCTGGCGGCCGGTCGGTTTCAAACCAGTTTCGTCACGATGGGGGCGATTATGGGCGGGCACATGCGTGTCGGTCTCGAAGACAATCTGTACCTCAGCAAGGGTGTGCTGGCGGAGAGCAATGCAGACCAGGTTGCGAAGGTCCGCCGCATCACCGAGGAGTTGTCGCTGGAGATTGCTACACCAGCTGAAGCACGTCAGATGCTGGCGCTGAAGGGCGCGGAAAATGTCGGGTTCTAAGCACTCGCGCGTCAGGTAACGAGGCCGGCTTTAACCTGGCTTCCGCCGCCGGTAAAATGATTTTCGACGGTCTTTGTAAATGACCACCGCGAGGCCGCACAGCAGTTGTCGAATCACCGGGCTTTCAGGTCTTGGCGGCTTGCTCATGGTATCGAGTCGGCGGAATGGTATTATACCGTACGCTAAATTCGTATACAGATTTCAAGATTGCGGGGTATATGGCCAACAATATTGTCATTGGACTGCTCGGCCCCACGCTCGATCGCGGACAGTCAGACGAGCGCTGGCAGCGCTGGCGACCGTCCGTCGCACTGTCTCAACACGACGACTTTTTGATTGATCGCTTCGAGTTGCTATACCAGAAGGAACACCAGGCACTGGCCGATACGGTTGCCGCCGACATCCGCACCGTATCGCCGGACATAGAACTGCAACTTCATCCGATCGAGATTGATGATCCGTGGGATTTCCAATCGGTATACACCACCCTTCTCGACTTTTCCCGGGCCTATCCGTTTCAGCTCGACGACGAAGATTACTTCATCCACGTTACGACCGGCACGCAGGTGCAGCAGATCTGCCTGTTTCTGCTCAACGAATCGCGCTGCCTCCCGGGGCGCCTGATCCAGGAGTCGCCGCCGGAGAGTGGGCATTCCGGACAGCCCGGGGAATATCGGACCATCGATCTGGACCTCTCGAAATACGACACCATCGCCTCACGCTTCCAACACGAGCAGGCAGCAAGCATGTCGGCGTTGAAAGACGGCATAGAGACTGGCAATGCTGCATTCAACCGGCTGGTCGAGCAGATCGAACGCGTCGCGGTGTGGTCGCCGTCACCGGTGCTGATGATGGGGCCGACGGGGGCCGGCAAGTCGCGGCTGGCCGAGCGCATTTATCAACAGAAACGCGCTAACCGACTGGTCAGCGGCCCCTTTGTCGAAGTCAACTGTGCGACCCTCCGCAGCGGTCTGGCGATGTCGACGCTGTTCGGCCACGTCAAGGGCGCTTTCACAGGTGCTGTCGAGGACCGGGCGGGCCTGCTCAATGCGGCGCAGGGCGGCGTGCTCTTTCTCGATGAGATCGGCGAGCTCGGACTGGATGAGCAAACAATGCTGCTGCGCGCACTGGAAGCGAACCTTTATTTGCCGGTAGGCGCCGATGTCGAGGTGGCCGGCGACTTTCAACTGATCAGCAGCACCAATCGCGACCTCAACGCCGACGTCCGCACCGGACGCTTTCGCAGCGACCTGCTGGCGCGTATCAACTTGTGGACTTTCTATCTCCCAGGGCTCAGCAAACGGCCGGAGGACATCGAACCGAACATCGAATTCGAGCTCGAACGCATCTCTGGACTTCTCGGGCACCGGGTGACGTTCAACAAAGAAGCGAAGGCGCAGTTTCTACAGTTCGCGTTGCGCCCCGAGACCAGATGGCCGGGCAATTTCCGGGATCTCAATGCGGCGATCACGCGAATGGCGACATTGGCAACCGGCGGCCGCATCAGCATCGGGACTGTCGACGAGGAAATCGGGCGGCTGGAGGACGACTGGAAGGCACAATCCTGCGCCGATCGGCCGGCAGACGACGACATGGACCTGCTCGAGCGTGTGCTTGGCGACAAGCGCGCCGCGACTATCGATCTGTTTGATCGCGCCCAGCTAGCTACGGTGATCCGTGTCTGCCGCGACGCCCGGACATTATCGGATGCCGGGCGCAAGCTTTTCGCCATCTCAAGGCAATACAAGACCAGTTCGAACGACGCCGATCGCCTGCGTAAATACCTGGCGCGGTTTAACCTTTCCTGGCAGGCGGTCACTACTGCGGGCGACTGAACGCGTTTGCTGAAGAGTAATGGCCGCAAAAAGGTACAAAATCGCCAACGGAAGAGGCCGGAGGGACTGAACGGTAAAAAAGCACCGACAAATTCCACTGTACCGTGTCGCTGAGCTCGCTTTTCGGCGCTACGTGACGTTACCTGGCGATCAATCGTTGGTGTAGCCGGATGCAAGGATGATACGGCGGGCGGCGTCGCTCGCAAGAAATTCGAAAAACTGCTGAGCTGCAACGTTGTCGGCAGCGCGTTTCAGCAATACCGCCTGTTGTTCGATCGGTTTGTGCAGCGATGTCGGGACGAGCCACGATGAGCCGACGGATGCATCATCCGCGATCATCAGTGACTGGGCGATAAAAGCAGCGTCGACATTGCCGGTGTAGGCGAAGTGCCGGGCTTGGCCAACATTTTCACCGCGCACCAGCCGCCGCTGTGCCAGGTCGATTCCTCGAGCTGCCAGGACTTCCATCGCGGCACGTCCGTATGGGGCGATCGTTGGATTGGCTATAGCCAGGCGGTGTAATTCAGGGTCATTGAGTACGGTGCCGTCAGGATCGATCAGATCAGGCTGCCGGCTCCAGAGCACCAGCCGGCCGCGGGCATAGGTGAATCGGCTGTCGGAGACGGTGAGTCCGGCGTCTTCGAGCCGGCGGGGCCGCTCTGTGTCGGCAGCAAGGAAAATATCGACGGGAGCCCCGTTGCGGATCTGGGCATACAGTTTGCCAGTAGACCCGACCACGGTGTGAATGACGGCACCGGTGTCGGCGCTGTACTGCCGAGTAAGCTGCTCAAGCACGGGAGCAAAATTGGCGGCAACAGCGACGGTCTGGCTGTCGACGCGGTCTGCATTGCGGTCGGCACAGCCGCCAGCCAGCAGCAGACACAGTAAAATCAGCCTCAAGGTGCTGGGTTCTCCACCGATGTTTCTTCAATGAGTCTCTCCTGTTCGCCGAAAAGGTCGAGCTCGATCGTCTGGGCGTTGCAACCATCGGATGCGTGGACGGAGAGCGTGGCGGTTTCCGTGGCGATGATGAGTACACCGCGGTCGAAGAGAACGGACGGCGGACCGCTGGCCCGGGTGAGACTCAAGAGCTTGCCGTCGGTCACTGGAATTTTGTCGTCGCCGACATCGATCATACCGAAAACACTGGGACCGATGCAGTCGTCGGTCGCGTCGAAGTGCAGGCCGATGAGCCCGCCGTCTTCAGCAGTGGTCGATACGTTGATCGCGGGTGAAACGACATCGATGAGGGTTATGATCTGGGGGGCACTGGTGACATTACCGCAAACATCGGTGGCGGTCCACATGCGGGTGATGATGCGGGTTTTGCCGCAGCCTTTAGTGACTTCATCGATGTAGGAGATATGGACCGAAGGGTCGCTGCACCGCGCGATGCCGCTGTTTGTGTCGGTGGCAGGCCCGGTGTCAGCCGGGCATTCGAGGGTGACTGGATCAGGAATCTGCAAGACCGGGGGCTCAGTATCGGTCAAGGTGACAATCTGCTCGGCACGGGATTCGTTGTCACAGGCGTCCTTGGCGATCCAGGTTCGGATGAGAACGCGGATTTTGGCACACGGCGAAATTTCCTCGTCTTCGAACGTTATTTCGAATTCGCTGCATGTATCGATGGCAGTCGCGAAGCCGACTTTATTGTTAGGGTTTGGTGTTGGATTAGCGGTTAGCTCGATGGTCACGGACTCGGGGCAGGACAACACCGGCGGAGTGTTGTCCATGACCGTAATCATCTGGGTGCAGGTCGAAACGTTGCCGCAATCATCGATCGCATGCCATTCCCTGTTGACGATGTAGAAGTTGCCGCACATATTTTCGCGGGTGTCGTCGTAGGAGAGCTTAACTTTACCGCAGTCGTCTGCTGCTTTGGCATAACCGATGCCGCTGTCGCGGTCGGGCAGGGTCTCGGTGGGACACTCTGCCAACACGTCCATCGGACAGCGCAGGACAGGCGGGCGGAAATCCTCGTTGCAATCATCGATCTTACCATTGCAATCGTTGTCGATGTCATCGCAACGGGTACCCGGAGCCAGCTCAGTAGGCTCACAGGACCAAGCGGCGGGTGCCAGGCCGAGGGCACACAGACAGACAGTGAGCAGCAAAATGGGATAGAGGTATTTCATGATATATCGTGACGTCCGCTCACCTGGCGACCGAGTCCGGCGCCTGGATGACGTTTAGTCGCGCCACCCCATTGCACAGCCGCTTAAATTAGACTCCAAATACAAGCCAAGGTTACTTATCAACTGATTTTATTTAGTCTCCGAAAACAATTTTTTTTTCGTCGAAATAGTATGTGCAAGATAACGTGAACAGCGCTAAAGTCAACGACCTGGACGTACTTGGGAACGGCAGTGGGAAGGCGAGTCAGTGCCTGGACAGAAATTGCACAATGACTCGACATCCGACTCACTGGCAGCTGCCATTCAGGCACTATTTTACACAGGAGAATTCAGCGCATGGGTCTGTCGCTGGTGACTGGCGGCGGCGGTTTTCTCGGCCGCGCCATTGTCGAAATGTTACTCGCGCAGGCAGAGTCGGTGCGGATCGTTGCGCGCGGGCAATATCCTGAGCTGGCGGGTCTGGGGGTGGATTGCAGACAAGCTGACCTTCGCGATAGCGACGCAGTCAGTGCTGTGTGCCAAGACGTCGACATTGTTTATCATGTTGCAGCCTTGGCCGGCCTCTGGGGGCGGCGCCGTGACTTTTTTTCGATCAACGTGGACGGCACCGACAATGTCATTGCGGCATGTCGCCGTCACGGCGTGCCACGGTTGGTATACACCAGCTCGCCCAGCGTGGTGTTCAGCATGTCCAGCCTGGAAGGCGTCGACGAGAGCCAACCGTATCCACGGCGATTTTATGCCCACTACCCAGAGTCAAAGGCTGTAGCCGAGCAACGGGTCCTGGCGGCCGCAGACAACGGCCTGGCAACATGCGCACTGCGGCCGCATTTGATCTGGGGTCCCGGCGACACGCACATCGTGCCACTGCTGGCCTCACGTGCAAAGGCCGGTAAGCTGGTCCAGGTCGGGGACGGGAGCAATCTGGCGGACATGACATACATCGACAACGCGGCAACGGCACATCTGCAGGCGGCGGCGGCGCTGACGGAAACATCCCCGGTCAACGGTCAGGCCTATTTCATCGGTGATGCGACACCAGTGAATATGTGGGCGTGGATCAATGAGCTGCTGGTGCATCTGAAGTTGCCGCCGGTGCGCCGGTCGATATCCTACGCGGCTGCAAACCGTATCGGACTGGCAATGGAAATCCTCTATACGCTGTTGCCGTTCCTCGGGCAACCGCGACTAACACGATTTCTGGCGAGCCAGTTTGCTACTTCCCATTATTTCGATCACGGCAAGGCCAAACGGGATTTCGGTTACGACCCGCAGGTCAACAATGCCGAGGGCATGCGGCGGACTGCGGCATGGTATGCGAGGGAAATGGTTGGATAGGTTGCCCGATGGGGATGGCGCAGGGCAATAAATACAGATCGATAAAGATCAATACAACGGATCAGAGCTGGGCGGAATCCAGCCCTTCCTCCTCATCACAGTTGAGGCGATGGTTCATTTCCAGGGCAGGGTTATCGCTGGTCGGGCGACCGACGACTCTGGCTGGAACACCGGCGACGGTGCAATGGGGATCGACCGGGTCGAGTACGACACTGCCGGCGCCGATTTTGGCACCCTCACCAATGCGGATATTGCCCAAGATCTTGGCGCCGGCACCGATCAGCACGCCCTTGCCGATCTTCGGATGGCGATCGCCGGTCTCCTTGCCGGTGCCGCCAAGCGTAACTTCGTGCAGGAGTGAGACATTGTCCTCGATCACAGCAGTCTCGCCGATGACCAGACCGGTCGCGTGGTCGACGAGAATGCCGCTGCCAATTTGAGCAGCCGGATGGATGTCAACCGAAAAAACGTCAGCCATGCGGCTCTGAAGCATGAAAGCGAGGGGCTCTCGTCCCTGTTCCCATAGCCAATGAGCGACGCGATGGGCTTGCAGAGCCTGAAACCCTTTGAAATAGAGCAGCGGCATGAGATAGCCGCGGCAGGCCGGGTCGCGCTCGCGAACGGCCTGTAGATCGGTGCGCACAGCGTCCCGCACCACAGCATTGGTGAATGCTTCGTTGATCAGTTCCATCAGCGATATGGCCTGCAACGTTGGGCTCGATAACTTGTTGGCCAGGTGAAAGCTGAGGGCGGCTTCGAGGCTATTGTGATTGCAGATAGTAACGTGCAGGAAACTCGCCAACACCGGTTCGTTGGCGGCCTCACGCTCTGCATCAGCCTGTGCTTCGGTCCAGATAGGATCGTCGGACATGGTAGAATTGTCCCCTTAGTTACTGCGGACCCGCAGGAGTCGTATGAAGTCTTCACGACGTTCCTGCCATTCCGCCGTGCCGCGAAATTCCTTGTCGGCTTTTTCGAAAAGCTTTTTAGCTTTTACCTGTTTGTTTCCCTCGTCCAACATACGATTTATACGGCGAAAATGACGCTCGATTTCCAGTTTCCGGGTGGGCGCCTCGTATGCCGGGTCGCCAGCTTCATTGGCCAGGAATTGTGCACCGGTTGCGGCCAGGGCATTGACATTTATGTGCCCGGTATAGAACAGATAAACCGCTTTGAGCCGATCGAAATCGTCTATATCGCCGCCCTGGTCCAGGAACACGGCAGAGGCGAGGCGCAGAAACTCCTTTGTGCGAATATCGCGCAGCGGGATGGGAACGAGTTTCTTGATACGGTCCTGGGTCTGCTGATCGAAGACGGAAGCTTCGACAATGATGCTGTCGTTGAGGATGTTGCTGACAGTAACCATGCCAAGTCCGAGCATATAGATCTCCACATTGGTCTGCTTGCCTTTGAGGATTTTCTGCGAACCCGCCAGGACTTCATACATTTCCCGATGGACGCGCAGGGCAGTTTCATGCTGATCGATCCACTGCATCTGGGCAGTCCGCACGCCTTCGACCTCGTCACCCGCGGCACGCAGGTCTTCGAGGGCCCGATCGAAGCCGGCGTTGCGGGCAGCGTTCTGCAGCTTGCGGCGGATATCTCTTTCCGGCAAGTCGTAGCGCGTTGAGATCGTCACTCTTTCTTCGTCCGCCTCGTCTGGGAAATTCCGTTCGGTCATACGTTGTATCTGGAAGAAAATACGGCGGTCCCCCTTGTCCAGCTTTTTGATCGAGAAAAACTTTTCTATCTCGGCAAATTCGAAACTGCCGCTGTGAATCATGATATTCTGGCGCATGCTACCCCGTTCCTCCATGGCAGCAGCGTTGACGACGCCGAGCTGGCGCCGGACTGTGTCGGTAAGTTCGGTGATTTGTCCGAGCAACTTCTGGACATGCGCTTCGATATCTTTCTCGGCAGCTTTTGTGCGCAGCATCAGATCGTGCTGGTAGCGACGCTCCTCGACCTTTTCCCATTCAAGCTCGAACTGTTGCTTACGCACCAGCAGAATGAGCGCCTCGAGATAGTCATTGTGTTGTTTGGAGACAATGCCGCCGAGCGGCACGGCATGCTCGTTGATGCGCTCCCGGTGAATCTTGTCGAACGGCGTGAACATGCCCAGCTTGTCGGAATATCCATCCTTTCCCGGTGCCTTTGTCAGCAGGCTGTCGGGGTAGTCCCGGATAAACTTCGCGCCCAGCGTCGTGACTTCCCGCAATGCTTGTTCATCGTCGTTGATAAGACGGGTGTAATAAGCTTTTATCTCCAAGTAGTCGGCCTTTTCGCTTTCGGCCACCTGCTGACGGTGGTTGAGGTAAAGAACCTCGGCCTGGTATGTGTTGTTGAACAGGAATTTCTTGTAGAATGCACCGAAAAGGACGAACGGCGTAATGAAAATGACTGTGGCAAAGAAGATCAAAACGCCCATCATGGCTTTGCTGGTCGTTTTCGGTTTGGCGATTGCCTGTCGGGCGGCCTCACCGGCGCCGGCTGCATTGATCAGTGTCGTCTTTTTTTTGCCTGGCGATGCGGCCTGCGATGCCCCGGTAGATCTTGCTGCAGCGGCAGGCGATGCAGCCGTCGTCAGCCTGGTCTTCTTCTTGTTGCCGAGTCTGAGCTTGGCGCCCTTGCTCTTGGTGCGAGCGGGGGACTCCCGGCTGAGAACGGTTTTCGGGCGCTCCTTGCGAAGTGTCAGTTTTTCCTTGGTCCCGGGAGAGTCGGCTGCCGCCGTGGGTTGATTGATCGAGTCCTGCGGCACATGATCTTCAGCGTTTTTTGGAGCCAATCCAGGCGTAAACCCCTCTGGATTACGGCCTTGCAGCACGTCATTGATCGCGGTTTGCAGCACGTCGGCACCACTAAAGCGATCCTCAGGCTTCTTCTCCATCATTTTTTCGATGATCCAGCAAACTTCGGCCGGCAGATCCGGAATGTATTCCTGCGGCGACTTGAGCGGTTCCGTGAGATGCTGTGTGGCGACTTCCGTCGGTGAGTTACCGACAAACGGAAAGTATCCGGTGATGGTCTGATAAAGTGTTGCTCCGAGGCTGTAGATGTCGCCGCGGACATCCATCGGGTGGCCCATGAGTTGCTCGGGGCTGATGTATTGCGGCGTCCCCATGACCTGGTCGCCCTCATCCGTACGCAGCTCGGCAGCTACCCGGGCCAGACCCAGGTCGGCCAGCTTCGCAAGACCGTTGTTCGCGAGCATGATATTGTCCGGCTTGACGTCGCGATGGATCAACTGCTGATTTTTCCAGCCGAAATCAAGCCCTTCCGCGATCTGCTGGCCGATTTCGAAAGCCTCGCGCCACGGCAGTTTCTGGCGCTGGTCGCGGACGTCCTTCAAGGTCGTACCTTCGACATACTCCATGGCAAAGAAATAAACCCCTTCCTCCGCGCCAACGGCATATGACTGTACGATGTTGGGATGGTTCAGGCGGGCCGCGGCACGGGCTTCCTTGATGAAGTCGATGATGAACTCTTTCTCTTCGGCATATTTCTCGAGCAGAATCTTCAGAGCCACCGGCCGGTCCAGAGACACCTGATGGGCCAGATATACTTTGCCCATGCCGCCCGTGCCCAAAACGTCCCGGATGACAAAATCATTGACGACGGCGCCCTTTGAAAAACGGGATTCAGGCACCATGGTGACGTTTTGGCAGTGTCCGCAGCCGACTGGTTTGCCGAATTCACTGTCGTCGATGGCAACGATGCCTTTGCATTTGTGGCACTGGAAACGCAAGGTCTAAATTCGTCCTGTAATGCTTGTTTTTTGGCAGTCCGGCTGGAAGGTGGATGCCTCTATTGGGATAACCTTATAACCTATTCAATCTTTCGATAAAAGCAACATTGCGGGCGAATCCGGTGCACCCTTGCCGGCCAACGCGAAACCTGTCAGAATATGCAAAAATCAACACGAGTTAATCTCCTGATACCGCTGATCTTAATGCTGATCGTTGTGCCGGCGGCAGATTTCATACTGCTGCTGGCAGCCGGCGGCCGGATCGGCTGGCTGACGACCCTGGCACTCGCCGTGCTGACCGGGATCATAGGCGCCGGCCTCGCGAAGCAACAGGGCATGCGGACGTGGATCGAAATTCGACATTCCCTGTCCCGCGGACAGTTGCCGAGTGCACCGCTGCTCGAAGGGGCAATGATTCTTTTCGCCGGTGCTGTTTTGCTGACGCCCGGGTTCATTACCGACGCGGTCGGTTTTCTGCTCCTGGTCCCACTGCCCCGGCGATGGCTGGCCGGGCGCATCGTGGCGCATTTCCGGAAACGCATGCAAGCGAATCAGGAGCAGCAGTCGGCAAATGGCAACAACTGGAACTTCTCAGCGCAATGGTCGACAAAGACGGCTCAAGACGACGACGAGATCATCGACATGGATCCGTCTTCAGTTACCGAGGACGTGCCTCACAACCTCAAAGGCCGCGACGACTGATTCCACGCCATTCGATCAGCGTAGCGGGGGCCGTCAGACACTGGCTATACGGACATCGGAAAAATATTATTCGATGTGAGGCCAAGTGTCGACGTCACAGCGTATCGTCCGGGAATTTGCCCCGGCGCAACCGCGATACAACGGTTCAGACACCGCTCCACCAGCAAAGGCGCCACAAATTGTCGCCATTAGGGATCCGGAATCGCGTTACGAAATTCGATGATGTTCAACTGATCGTTCTGCAGCAGCTCCGGCAGGACCCGCAACAGTTCTGCTTCGCTTTCGGTCTGTACGTAGTCGATACCGTACGATTTTGCGATCAACCCGTAATCAGGGCCGGACAGGGCCGTGCCGAAGGACGGATCAACACCGGCGAAATTCCTGCCAAGCCCGGCCTGGATAGCACCGTAGGCTTGGTTGTTCGAAATCAGCAGGGTAAACGGTGTCTGCTCCTGCACCGCCACCGCCAGTTCCGGCAACGTAAACTGCATGCCGCCGTCACCGATAATCGACAGAATACGTCGTTCGGGACATGCCAGGCGAGCACCGATGGCTTGTGGCAACGCGCTGCCGAGTCCGCCATAGCCCATCGGATAATTGAACGTCCGCGGTTCATAAGCAGCAGCGGCTCGATACATCCAATAACCAACGTTACACCGGTCGGCGAATACGATGGTGTCGCCAGGGATGACCTTACGCAACGCCTCTGTAAACTGCATTGCCGGCTCTGACCGGCGTGCTTCGAGGCGTTCGTGCTGTAATCCCGCAGCGTGTTGCCGCCATGTCGCCTCGGTAGCCGGGGTACTCGCCGGCAACGCCGCAACCATCGCTTCCGCAGCCAACCGGGCGTCGGCATGGATGCTCACGTCCGCCGGATACGTACGGTCGAATTCGGCTGCATCGATGTCGATGTGGATCAACCGGCCGGTCGGTTTCGTTTGCCAGCCGGCCGTGTCTTCCTGGCGAAACATCGTACCGATCGCCAGCGTGACATCGGCTTCAGCGAAAATCTTCGTCAGCACCGACGGTACCGCGCCATCATCGAACACCACCCAGGACTGCTCGCCTAGCAGCCCGCGTGCCAGCGTCGTAGTAGCTACGACAGCATCCAGTCTCTCGGCCAGGGCTTGAATAGCAGGCCCAGCACCAGCCAGCAATGCACCATAGCCGGCGATGATCAACGGGCGCCTGGCGGTCTGCAGCAACTCTGCAGCAACGGCGACCGTTTTCATGTCAGGTGCGGGTCGCTGACCATCACTGGAGCAAATCGTCACATCGGCGCTTGCCCCGAGAATATTCGTCGGCACTTGGATAAACGCGCCGCCCGGCCGCATATAGCGCAGGTTACGGATGAGCTGGGCAAGTTTCGGCGATATTTCTTCGACCGCATCGGCGTGGGCAACGTAGCGGCACGCGGGTTGCGCCAGTTCGATCGCGTCATTGAGGTCGTGTAAGCCGCCGCGATTCCGCCCGATGAGTGCGGCGGACGGGCCACTCGATATGACGACCATCGGCACGTTGTCGGTCGTCGCCTGGCCCAGTGCCGCGGTGACATTCGCGACCCCGGGACCGCTGGTCGTTGTCACAGCGGCCATACGACCGGAGGCCCGGGCATAGCCGTCGGCCATGTAACCGAGTCCCTGCTCATGGCGTCCGAGCACGTGCCTTACCTGGCTGTGCCCATGCAGTGCCGCATAGATCGGCAGGCTGTGGCCGCCGGGGATTCCAAAGATTGTATCAATGCCGGCAACAGCAAGGGTTTCGACAACGGCCTCGCCACCGGTATGTGTGGCCTTGTTCATACGTCCCCTATCAATTTGAGAATAATATTGTCCTGCCTGTAGGGGTGTCCCAAGTGTTGACAATACCCCTCACCATAGTCATGCCCGTCAGTGGCTCCCATCCGGCCGGTTTCCCGGCGCATGTACTCGATGTACTCGTCGAGGCCGTGCTGCGCACGCAGCCACTCGCGCTGCGAAGCGTGACAGGCAAGCATCTCGACCTTTGTCTCGATCGTGCTGGTCACGTCGACAACAAACTGATATTCAATCAACTCACCGAAAGCATTGACACCATCAACCGGCGAGGCGTAGTAGAGATAGGGGATTTGTCCGACCGGCGGCGCGTCAACGTCCGTCGGGTAGTTCCTCAGTGTTCCACCGAAAGTGGCGTCACGCACGAGCATCGACGTCATGTCGTGGTCATACATGTAGTCCTGTGGATAGTGCGTGATGACGATGTCCGGTTGGGTCAGGCGCAGGATATCACTGGCTTTGCGACGGTTCGGATTGTCGAACACAATTTCCAGATCGGGAATCTCGGCGCAGTGGTAGTCCGCATCGATGACAGCGGCGGAATTGGCTGCTTCGACTCGGCGTATGTCAGAAATCTCCTTCGGTCCAAGCGTGGCGGAGCCGCAGGACCCCGCGGTCATTGTCGCCATAGCAATATCGTGGCCGGCCTTATGGAGGCGAACCAATGTGCCGGCACATAGAAGTTCGATATCGTCGGGGTGTGCCATGAACGCCAGAATCTTCATCTCGTCCTCCAGAGGTTTTGATCAGCGGACAACATAAGAATGATGCGATGGCAGTACAAGGAGGCCGACTGCGAATTAATCTGTCATTGCGGAACGGCGCATTCCTGCCCGTGAAACCGAATCGTAAAGCAGCGAATCCATTGGATGACAGTGTGTGTAACAGTGGTCAATGAACAACAATACATGCAGCAAAAGGACCACGAGCCTCTATTCTCGCTATTCGACCAGCGCCGGAGCATAAGGAAACCTCAGGTCACGGCAGGGCGCTGGCGATGGCGCGGGAAAGGCGGGCGGTCAGCAGCGGCTCGGCTTCGTACATGGTCAGCTTCATCTTGCGGGCTGAGGCAACCACTTGATTGCTGTGGTACAGGAAGCCGTCACTCACCTTGACGCCCCGGTCCTCGCGCGATTCCGATTCGTACTGGTCGCTTTCACCGGATTTATCGCCAGCGTACGACCCGCGCCCTACGGAACCGGTGCCGTTCGGTGTAGCCTCCTCTGTCGATAGGCCGTCAGGCACGCGCTCGCCAATGGTCACGTCCACGATCAGCTTGATCTCCACCATCTTATTACGGTTGTCGAGCACATGGCCAATAACACCACCGAGAATAGCGCCGCCCACGGCGCCGGTGGTACGGTCAAATTCCTTGACGTTGTTGCCGGTGGCACCGCCGGCGGCACCGCCGACAATCGCGCCGGTCACGGCGCCGGTGTTGCTGCGCGTGCGTTGTTCGCCGAAATGCCTCAGGTCGGCATCGAGCACGAACTGCGCTTCGTCGATGTTCGGCGTCAGCCGGTAGCCGCGCTGTCCGAGTTGATTTTCGATCGCCGGCGTCAGGTCAATATCGACACCGGCGCTGCTGCGCGCGGTGAAGTAGACGAACTTGTCTTCGGTCGGCACCGGACGGATGCGAGGCTGTCGTCCCGTCCAGCGAATATCCGTCTGCACTTTCGTGGCATCGGGATTGGTGGTTCGGGTGGCGCCTTCGTAGGCCGAGTCCATCGTTACGCAGCCTGCCATCAAAGCCATGGCGACAATCACAAGTGCTGTCCTGTACATTTTTTTTGATCCCCTGATCTGAAGTTGTAAGACCGCGATGGACGGGTTCCGCCGCTATCGTCTTAGACCCAATGCATACTGAAAATATTCATGCATCGTCGCAAAATTCTTCGATCTCAAAGCCCAGGTCCTCAATCATGCGGTGGTCGGCTTCGATTGCCTGGCCGGGCGTGGTGAGATAATCGCCCACGAAAATCGAGTTGGCAGCATACAGAGCCAGCGGCTGCAGGCTGCGCAGGCCGACCTCGCGCCCGCCGCTGGCCCGGATTTCCTTGGTCGGGCATACAAAGCGGAACATCGCCAGGATCTTCAAATATTTCGGTGGCGGCAACGGCTTCTGGTCCCCCAGCGGCGTGCCGGCAACGGCATGCAGGAAGTTGACCGGTATCGAATCGGCATCGAGCCGGCGCAGGGCATACGCCATCTGAACAATGTCCTCATCCGCCTCACCCATCCCGACAATCACTCCCGAGCACGGCGAAATACCGGCGCCCTTGACCTTCTCCACCGTGTCGACGCGGTCGTCATAGGTATGTGTTTTGGTGATACGGTCGTGGTGACCGGCGCTGGTGTTGATATTGTGGTTGTAGCGGTCGACACCGGCAGCCTCGAGGCGCTGGGCATCGCCGTCCTTGAGCAGCCCGAGGCAGGCACAGATCTTGCGCGGCGTAGTCGCCTTGATCTCGCGCACCGCGTCCTCGATGATATCGAGCTGTTTCGGCGTCGGACCGCGGCCGCTGCAGACAATGCAGTACGTCCCGGCACGCCGTTCCATGGCCGCTTTGGCACCATCGAGAATAACTGACCTGTCGACCATCGGATACTCGTCTATCGGCGCCGACGATAGTTTTGACTGGGAACAGTAACCGCAGTCCTCCGGACAGTAGCCGCTCTTGGCGTTGAGCAGCATATTGAGCTTGACTTTGCGACCGAAATATTCGCGTCGAACGCGAAACGCGGCGTCGAGTACAGACAGGAGCTGGTCATCGTTGGCAGCGAGCACGGCAAGGCACTCCGCCTCACTTGGACAGACCCCTTCCAGTACCTTGTCCGCGAGCTCATGCCACACCGTCGTTGTGTCAATTGTCATCATATTTGACCGTCCGTATCCTTTAATGCGCTTTGTTCGATTCGGTCCAGAGCCACATGGGAATCTATCGTTGCGGCCAAACCTTGCAAATCCCTCATCCATGGGATGGTGCCGAGAATCGGTACGTTGCCGTACGACGCCACCAGATAAGGGTTCGACGGCTCGCTTTCAGAGTCCCCAACCGCAGCTATCTCGGCGACGGAGGAAAACTCGGGGGGCAACTCCTGCTTGTAACCATTGAAAATTATGCCGGCGACCGTCAGACCATGGCGCCGTGCGTAATCGACGGTGAGCAGGGTGTGGTTGATTGTCCCGAGACCCGGTCGCGCCACGATCAGCAACGGCAGTTGGAGGTGCACCGCCAGGTCAACGACCAGGTGTCGCTCGGTAAGTGGCACCGCCAGGCCACCAGCACCCTCAACGAATACCGACTCGTACTTCTCGAACAATGGCCGGCCCGCCGCAACCAGGTCATCAAAATCGATCGACTTGCCCTCGAGCCGCGCCGCCAGCACCGGGGTCAGTGGTGCTTCGAATGAAAGGGGACAAATTACGGACTCCGCATCGTCGACACCGGAGACCCGTCTCAGGACATAGCTGTCGGCCTCGGTATCGCCAAGCGTGCAGCCGCTCTGCACCGGTTTCCAAACGCCAACGTTGCGACCGCGACCGCGGAGTGCCGACGCCAGTGCCGACGTGATCCACGTCTTGCCCACGTCCGTATCAGTACCTGTTATGAACAGTCCGTTCATTCGGTGACCTCGGAAATTGAGCGGTGCAGGATTCGCAACATCTCCTGCAGCTCCGTGGCCGTGCTGGCCAGCGGCGGCATGAAAATGACTACGTGCCCGAGCGGCCGCACGATCATGCCGAGTTCTCGGCTACGTTCGCAGACCTTCACGCCGATCTGCTCCTGCCAGGCATATGGTTCACGGGTCGATCTGTCGCGCACCAGTTCGATACCTGTCATGAATCCACGGTTCCGCACTTCACCGACGTGTGCGCATTCTGCGATCTCGGCAAGCATCTGCTGTATGGTCGCATGATTCTCGTTGACACGCACCAGCAGGTTGTTCGTCTCGAACAACTCCAGACTGGCCAGAGCTGCGGCGCAGCACAACTGGTTACCCGTGTAGGAGTGGCCGTGGAAGAAGGTTTTCTGTTCGTTGTACTCACCTAAAAACGCCTCAAAAATCGCCTCGGATGTAACTGTCGCAGCCAGCGGCAGGTAACCGCCGGTCAATCCTTTCGCCAGGGTCATGATATCGGGGCGGACGTCTTCGTGTTCGCAGGCAAACATCCGCCCGGTGCGCCCGAAGCCTGTAGCCACTTCGTCGGTGATCAGCAGGACACCGCTGTCGCGGCACCGCTGCTCAAGCGCCTTGAGAAAACCGCCGGGCATCATGATCATGCCGGCAGCGCCCTGGACCAGGGGTTCGACAATAAGGCCGGCAACGTCGTCGGCGTGGACAGTCAGAATGTCGTCGAGCACCGCCAGGCAGTGTGCGGCGCAGTCATCGGCCGTGCCATCGAAGCGGTACGGGTACGGGTACGGCACTTCGAAAGTGGGAAAGAGCAGGTCGCGGTAGGTCGAATGGAACAAGTCCATGCCGCCAGCGCTGACAGCGCCAATAGTATCGCCATGGTAGGCGTTTGTCATCTTGATGAATCGGCTGCGCTCCTGCCCGAGCAACCGCCAGTATTGATACGCCATCTTGAGGGCGATCTCAACCGACTCGGAACCGCTGTCGGAGTAAAAGACGTGATCGAGTCCCGCCGGAGTGATCTCTGCAAGCTTCGCCGCCAAGCGTGCCGCCGGGATATTGGCGAGTCCCAGCAGGGTCGAGTGCGCAACCTGATCGAGCTGGTCACGGATCGCCGCGTCGATTTCCGGGACACGGTGTCCGTGAATATTGAGCCACAACGACGAAACACCGTCGTAATACTCATCGCCGCGAATGTCAACGAGCCGCACCCCCTGGGCCCGCTCGATGATGACCGGATCACTGGCCCTCCAGTCCTGCATCTGGGTAAACGGATGCCAGACACAGCTCTTGTCCAGGGCAGCGATGTCGTCGTGTAGCAGCGTCACTTTTGCTTCTTTTCAGTTTTGTCCAGGAACCCCTTGATGCGCCGGAACAATCCACTGCCGAGCCAGGCATCGCCATGGGAAACGACAATCTCGACGAGCTCGAGAACGTCGTCCTCTCCGGCCCAATGCCTGTTGATGATCTCCGGTTCAACGTTTTTCATCAATGAGTTCAGGACGAAACAGGCGATCGCAACATCGTCAACGAAGGCAACCGGCCCGAGCAGCAGCTCGGGCAGCAGATCGAGCGGCGAGATAAAGTAGGCGATAGCCATCAGGATTTTCGTCTTCTCGCGTTCCGGCACATCCTTGTCGAAGAGCAGGCAGACGAGCAGATGAAACAGGTCGGGCGCAAGCAGCAGGATTTCAGTCCACTTGTGTTCCGTCTCGGACTCGTCGATCCACTTGCGGATCCGCACACGAAGCTTCTGGTAAAAATCCTCGTAGCGCTTTTCCATACCGTCTGAATTTTTTTGCTCAGCCATTGGTTGCCACTTCCTTGTGTTCTTACAGTGTTCGCGGTGGAGTTGAGTTGAAACAGGAGGACTCCAGCACTTTATACCCAGATTTGGCTGTGTCACGGCCACTCGTCTCGATTGCCGCGGGCTCCCAGGTCACGAATGCAGCGTCGTCTCGATAGGCGTTGAGCGGCATCTGATCTTGGTTAGCCCGCAGGAACAGGCATCAACATCTTTGATCCAACGCTATCAGGCTGATCCAGCTTGCTGCAATATCCGCCCCCAGCCCCACATAGTCGCCGAGAAAAACGATCGTATCCGTCGGCTCAGGAAGAAGAGCTCTCAGCATTGCAGCAAGCACGCCCGAATGACCATGGATATCGCCAATAACCGAGAATGCGGTCGTGTTTGCGACCCTGATTCAACTCAGGCGTTCGCAACCACTTTATGAAATAACAATGGCTATTTCGTCGTCGACGACGTCGACGACAGCTTTGCCGCCATTCGCAAGCGGACCGAAGAGGATCTCGTCAATCAGCTTTTCATGCACTTCCGACTGGATCAGCCGGGCCACCGGGCGGGCGCCGTATTTCGGATCGTAGCCCTTCTCCGCCAGCCAGCTGCGAGCTGCCGGTGTGAGCTCGAGCTCGACCTTCTTCTTCTGCAGCATCTCATCCATTTCACTGATGAACTTGTCGACGATGCGTTCGGTCAGGTCGATGGTCAGCGCCTTGAAGTGGATAATAGCGTCGATGCGGTTGCGGAACTCCGGCGAGAAAAACTTGTCGACGGCGCCCTGGTTTTCCTGCGGCATCTCACGGTTGCGGAAGCCAATGCCGTTGGCGGCAAGTTCCTTGGCCCCGACGTTCGACGTCATGATCAGCACGACGTTGCGGAAATCCGCCTTGCGTCCGTTATTGTCGGTGAGTGTGCCGTGGTCCATGACCTGCAGGAGGACGTTGAATATTTCGGCATTCGCCTTCTCGATCTCGTCGAGCAGCACGACAGCATACGGCGTCTTGATGATGGCCTCGGTCAGCAACCCGCCCTGTTCAAAGCCAACGTAGCCGGGCGGCGCCCCGATCAGGCGCGAAACGGTGTGTTTTTCGCTGTACTCGCTCATGTCGAAGCGGATGAAGGTGTTGCCGAGAATGTTGGCGAGCTGCTTGCACAGTTCCGTCTTGCCGACACCGGTCGGGCCGGTGAATAGGTAGGAACCGATGGGCTTGTCGATATTGCGCAGGCCGGCGCGCGACAGCTTGATCGCTTTGGCCAGTTTCCCGATGGCCTCGTCCTGGCCGAAAATAACCTGCTTGAGTTCGAGGTCGAGATTCTGCAGTTTGGTCAGGTCCGAGCTCGACACTTTACTGCGCGGCAGCTGCGCAATGTCTGCCACGATGTTCTCGATGTTGCGGGTCGTAATGTTTTTCTGCTTCCGGGTCCTGGAGGAAAGGGCGTAGCTGGCACCAGCTTCATCGATGACATCGATCGCCTTGTCCGGCAGGAAACGATCGTTCATGTAGCGGGCCGCAAGCTCGGCGGCTGTCGTCAGTGCGCTGTCTGGAAAGCCGATCTGGAAATGTCCCTCGTAATACGACCGCAGCCCCTTGAGAATGCTGATCGTCTCCTGCACGCTGGGCTCGGCAATGTCGATCTTGAGAAACCGCCGGGCCAGGGCACGATCCTTCTGGACATGGTTCTTGTACTCGGAATACGTGGTCGAGCCGATACAACGCACTTTGCCGGCAGACAAGACGGGCTTGAGCAGGTTCGAAGCATCCATGGAGCCGCCATGCGTGGCGCCGGCTCCGATGACGGTGTGGATCTCGTCGATGAACAGAATCGCATTGTCCTTCTCCTCGAGCTCCGATAAAACTGCCTTCAGCCGTTCCTCGAACTCGCCGCGAAACTTCGTGCCGGCAATGAGGGTACCCATGTCGAGGGCGTAAATCTCGGCGCCCTTCAACAACTCCGGGACCTTTTCACTGACGATGAGATTGGCAAGCCCTTCGACCATGGCGGTCTTGCCGACACCCGGTTCGCCGACCAGCATCGGATTGTTCTTGCGCCGACGGCACAGGGTACGCATGACCCGCTGCAGTTCGATCTTGCGGCCGACGATGCGGTCGAGTTGATCATCGCGTGCCAACTGTGTCAGTTCGGTGGTGAACGCCTCCAACGCTTTGGTCTTGCGCGCGCGACGGCGGTTGGGCGCCTGTTCGTCGTCGTCGTCGTCGACCAGTTGCTCATCTTCCGGTTCGGCCTCGGCATCGAACGGGGAACTCTCGTCGTCATCGTCGTCCACGGGCATGCGACGGGCAATACCGTGGGAGACGTAGTTGATCAGGTCAAACCGCGACAGACCCTGCTCCTGGATGAAATAGGCGGCATGTGAATCCTGCTCGTGGAAAAGCGCTACGAGGATGTCGATGCCTTCGAGAACATTCTTCTCGCAACTGATGACGTGGTTCGTAGCGCGCTGGATGACGCGCTTGATGCTGTTGGTCTCTTCCGGGATATAGTCGCCGTCGTATTCGACGACTTCGACATCGTTTTTGAAAAACTCGACCAACCGCTCCTTCAGTGAATCGACGTCGCCGCCGCATTCGTAAATTGCTTCTCGGCTGTCGGGATCGTGGAGGAGCGCGAACAACACATGCTCAAGCATGAGATATTCATGCCGGTACCTGCGGGCAGTGTTCACCGCCAGCCCGAAGGTAATGCGAAGTTCGTTACTGAGAATTGGTTTGCTGTCCATGTTGATCAGAGATTCATTGTTTGGGGCCACTCAAATATAGCGTTACCTATTTAGATGCCGACCCGTTCATTCCGGTTCCATAGTACATTTCAACGGAAACTCGTGAGACGCAGACAGATCACGGACTTTGGCTACTTTGGTCTCAGCGATGTCCCCAGTGTAGACGCCACAGACGCCGACGCCCTGATTGTGGACACTCAGCATGATGTGCACGGCGTCCTCCTGGGTTTTGTTAAAGACTGCTTGAAGTACCATGACCACGAATTCCATCGGCGTGTAATCGTCATTGTGCAGAACAACCTTGAACATACGAGGTTTCTGCGTCTTTGTTTTTTCAACAATCAGAACATCTTCGTCATATCCGGGACGTGAGGTATTGCCAGGCATAATGACAATTCACTCCGTCTTATCCGTTAACACTTCGTTCATCGACCCCATGCGATATCCCTGCAAGTCGATAGTTACGTAGGAATATCCGAGATTCCGCAATTCGCTCGCGATCTCCTCTCGCATGCCGAAACCGCGTTCGAGCTCAGCCACGCCGAATTCGATTCGGGCCAGGTCCTGATGACTGCGAACCCTGTAGACATGGAACCCAAGATTCCGGATGATCGTCTCGGCGGCCGCCACGCGTTCGAGTTTCACCGTGGTGATACGCTCCCCGAACGGGATACGTGATGCGAGGCAGGCAAATGCCGGTTTGTCCCACGTCGGCAGGTCGAGCTGCCGGGAGAGTGTGCGGATCTCCTCCTTGGTCAACCCAACGTCCTGCAGCGGATGCTCAACGTTCCATTCTTCGGCAGCTTTCATCCCGGGACGCACATCGCTCATGTCAT
Organism: uncultured Lentisphaerales bacterium; assembly: GCA_964460215.1. Lineage (GTDB taxonomy): Bacteria > Verrucomicrobiota > Lentisphaeria > JABSQK01 > CAJWLW01 > CAJWLW01. The sequence continues at coordinate 21,734 of CAYWQM010000017.1, read as the reverse complement.
CAATATTGGCGCCATCAGCGATTACCGCCATGTTCGCCGCTTTGGCGACAGGCGCCAGGTGCGAATACATCTCATGGCGACAGAAGTAGCAGCGGCTGGGGGCATTTTCCTTGTACTCCTCGATCTCGAGTTCATTGGTCGAAATCACCTGCAGCTTGAGGCCGAAGTCAGCGGCGAACTGTTTGACGAAAGCAGCCTCATCCGCGGGGAAGGAGGGGGATCTGGCATTGAGCAGGAGCACATTGTCGTGCAACTCCTCGCGGGCGACAGCGGCCAAGAACGTGCTGTCGACACCGCCGGAAAATGCAATGGCAAGACTGCCGTAGCCGCGAATCGTTCGCCGCAACTCTTGGTCTTTCTCGGTAGTTGTCATATCGCCTGTATGAGTCGTCATGGGAAAAGTATAATCTTTTTCGGCCCGATTCCCAAGTAGCCCGTGTCCACAACGACTGGGGGCACGTTCATCCCTGGACATCGGCGCAACGATACAGCACGATGCAGATCGGCCGATCCCGTCACCGTGTCGCTCGATGGGTGGTACAATACTGCCGATCCAAAGCACAGGTTACGCATTCTGTAATGTGTTCCCCGCCAGCACCACGTCGCAGGACCTGGGGCCGCAGTTCAGTAGAACGTCGACAGCTGCGAGGTTCGCAACGAAATCGGGGCCGGTTTGCGGGTATTCAACCGCTGTGTAGCTCTGAATTTCGTTGGCGATTCCAGCGGCACTCATTTTGTCAAAATCGACATAGTCGCAGGCATGCTTGCCGTGGACAAATTCGGTGGCCCCTGTAGCCGCACAGATGTCGATCAAGCGGTCTGTCACGGTACCGCTGACCTGCAGCTCGGAACTCAGGCAACACGGCGTGGAAATTCCCAGCGCCGCCGCCAAACCGCGGATCAGGGCGAGATTGAAGTCAATCAACCGTTCCCAGGGCTGGCCATAGAGTTCGGCAAACGGAGGGAAGTACGAATCAAAATGCGGCGCACTCGAATAATTCTGCTGCAGTGTGCGCAAATGGGTGCCGCGCCAGTCCCGGCGATTATCGATCTCGACATCGGCGATGCATTGCCCCTGCCGGCCGCTATGGATTACAGGCACGGTAAGCCAGTGTGCTTCGGCGTTCAGACGGATGCGATTGCGGTTGTGGTACTCGCCTTTGACGAACTGTACGTCATCGAGAATTACGAACTGATCGACCATGTCCATCTTGGCAAAAAAACCCGGATACGGCAAATGATTCGCCTGATGCGCCGTGATGCGACGGGCAGTTTCGCTCATTGTGCCGTATCCGGGTTTGGGTGCGTGTAGGTGTGGAACCAGGTACGGCCCAGATTGCACTCGGACGGATTCGACAGCTCAATGCGTAATGTATCTCCCGGGCCAGCGTACGCTGTTGCGGCATAGGACAAATCGATCGATGCCGTACCTAAACCTACGGCGAAGTCAAGGACACCTGTGTCGGCTGGTGTGCCATCGTTTTTGAATGCAACCCAGGTGATCTGCGCCAAGTTGTTACGCAGATTTAATAACGAGTCTGTCAGGTCGACCACAATGTTGGTGTCGGAGGACGTCGCTTCCCGAAAATCAACGAGATGATACGGCCCGGAAAAGTAGCCGATGATCCGATCGACTCGCACGGTCTGATCATCGACACTGGACAGCCGGAAGCGCACGTAGTTATCCAGTTCGCTGCCGTAGGCGCCGAGGTCGGCGACTGCGAGCTGGTCGTCGACATAGGTGTCGAATCGGCCGGAAGCGATGTTCCGGTGGACGATTACCTTGAACCAGTCATTGGCAGGCACGGCCACGTTGCCGGTAATCCAATTCTCGTCATCGCCGCTGTAGAAGCAAACGAAGCCGGCATCGTTGACCGCGATATTGATACCGCCAACATGCAGGGCTTTGTTCACATCGGTCGGCAACGGCGCGTGCGGGTGCTGGAAATGGATCTCGATCCACATGTTGTCGAAACCGGCGGTAAAACCGTAGCCGTAAGCCCCGCTTTCGCCGGTGGCACCGCCGAACTCGATGGATTGAACGCCATCTACCGCCGCAGCATTCGTAACCACGGCGGGTCCGCGCATGACCTGATTCGGCATGACATCAACGATATTCTGTCCAGCGATCCACAGGGGTGGTTCGAAGTCCGTGACAAAGGCGCCTGGCAACGGGTTGACGTCATCGATCAGGCTCTTGTGGCCGAGGTCAACCTCATCGCCGTCGGGCACGAGATCATTGTCCGTGTCGGGGTTGTTCGGCAAGGTGTAGTGAATGGTGATCTCATCGTTATCCCATAGCCCGTCATCGTCTGAGTCCGGATTCGAATCCGACGTGCCCCTCGCAGCTTCATCAGCAGCGACGAGACCATCGTTGTCGATGTCATTTGCATTCTGTTCGTAGGCACCCTGGTCAACGGCACCATCGGCCCGCGAGATAATGTCCTTGTCGTGCAGTAGGAATGTCGTGTTACCGGTATCGATAGCGGCGAAATCGGTAGCGGCCAGACGGTAGAAACCCTTCGCCGGGTTCAGGAAGCTCAAGGCCGCGCCGGCAATAATGTTGGTCTCTTGCAGTACCGCACCGGTGGAGAAGTCTGACAAATTGAAGCCGTCATTCTCTTGCAGAATGTTGTTGGCCAGCATACCGGCGGAACCGGCGCCAAGTATCAGGCCGCCGCCCGGATTATTCACGACGGTGTTGTGAATCGCCATCAACTTCGACGCCGACAAGTTGAACAAGCCAGCGCCGGTGCCGGCATTGCCGTATGCCAGGTTGTTGAGGAAGTAAGCCGCAGTCGACGACAATACGCCTGTATTTCCAATCATCGGCGCCGTAGTGGAAGCGGTGCCGTTGCCGGCAAACGTCAGGTTTTCGAAGACGACGATATCGGTGCCGGTGCCAACGTCGTACCGCACGATCGGAGAATTGTTTCGAAAATTGCTTATCTGGACGTTCGCCAGTATGAACCGCGACGCTGAGACATCGAACAATTGCGGCGTCGACGTACCCGACGGCATTAGTCCCATGATTCGGGTGGTGTCGGGATCCTCACCAAAAATAAAAATATTGCTGGTGACATCGTAAGGCGCGACCTGGTAGATGCCAGCACGCAAATAGACCACAGCGCCGGGTGCGGCGCTATCGAGCGCCTGCTTCAGGAGCTTAAACGGCGTCGCCGAACTGCCGTCACCGGTGCTGTATACCGCGTCGTCATCCACGAATACCCTGCTGGGTGCGGTGCCATCGCGCGGCGACGACGAGGTCACATACTCGTCAAAATCGACAAAGGCGTCGCCGTCGGTGTTACTGCTGGCGCCGTTGCCCAGCCCCCCATACATACGCTGCTCCCACCAGTCCGGCAGCTCGTCTGAGTCGGTCTCCAGAGTAGCATCCATGAAATTGGCCTTGACGCTGTGCGGCGCGTCCATAAGCACAACCAGCGGGTCAACAACCGCGTCGCCGAGTGGATTCTCCTGGCGCTCACCATCCTTCTCCCATTGCGTAAACATCTGCCCGTCACTCTCTGCCGCGGTGATCGTCACGACGTCGTTTTCGTTGAACCAGCGGCTGGGAATATCGACACTACCGCTGACCGCAACCGGCGCCACGCTGGTACTGAGGAAATAGGCCTTGCCGAACCAGTTGAACGTGTTGCCCGAATCGGTCGAGTTGCTGGAATCCATCGGCGGCGCCAGAAGCACCTTATCTGCGAGATTGACGGAATCCTTGACGTCGACAAATGACACATTCCAAATGGAATCACCGGTCGACGGGTAGATCTCGAAAAGCTCGATACCGCTGCCGCTGAGCCGACGCAACTTGATCAGCAACCCGGCAGCACCAGTGAGATTGAGGCCGTTCGATTCGGTGATCTCGAAAATATCGGCGACAGCATCTTTGCGTTTGAACCGCATAGTCGAGCCCGGTGTCGTGTTGAATAGGCTCCCCGTCGTGAAGCCGTCGAGAAACGACGCGCCGCCGTCGGACGCATTGGCCACGACAATACGGTTCCAGTCGGCACCGCCGGAAGTGATCCGCTGGCCGGTGGTACTAGCGAAAGTTGCCGTACCTGTACCCCAGTTGACGGTGCCGGAATTAACCCAGTTGCCCGTCACTGTGATGTCGTTGGCAAACAGTGAATCGCTTGTGGTGATGAGGCTGCGGTTTTCCATGTTCTCGACACGAACCATGGCACCGTCGGTATTGTTGAAAAATGTCCCGTCGTTTTCCAGCGTACCGTTGATGTTGTAAATCGCGGTATGGTCAGAGGTCAACCGCAAAATGCCATCATTGTCAAGCGTGCCGAAGATATCGAAACCGCCGCCGTCCGAGGAAAAGTTGAGCTCGGCGTTCACCTCGATAATCAGACCGCCACTCACCGTCAGCGTAAGATTGTCGCTAGACGACGTCATGGTCACCCCATCCTCCAGGAACAACGATGAGATCGTGGTGGTGATGTTAAGCGACGGGTCATTCAGAGTCCCTTGGGGAATGCGCACCGACGCAGCGATTCCAGGGATGAATCCGTCCGACCAGTTGAGAGGATCCGACCAGGCAGAGGATTCTGAGCCATCCCATACGGATTGAGGCCAGTAGATGGAACCGGGCGTCACGGTGCCGGCCCCCGGGGGCGTTGCGGTGTCCCGGTCGTTCTCGTAAGCTTCCCCGCCGCGTGCCCCGTTCGCACCAACCATGATTACCACTTTGTCATTCGACATGCCGGCATGCGTAGAGACGTTGTACAGGCAATTACCATCAAAAAAACAACCGCTGAAGGAATAAGAGTCACCAGAAGACGGGTCGCCAACACCAGCCAGGAGACGAATGTAAGTGCCGATAGCCCCGGGGGTGTCATCCTTGAAGTTGGCCAGATCGATGTCGATCGATGTCGAGGCGGTGTCGATAGTCAACCCGTTGTCGTCCATGTTTTGCAGGGCGAGCCCTTCGATGTCGAGGATGGCATCGGCGCCATTGACAGTGAAGGCAAACTTCGATCCGGTATCGGTGATCGTCGGGAAAGCACCTGAAGTTACGAGCGCACCCCCTATAGTGATGCTCGTGCCGATACGCAGCACGCACAGGTCGAGAACGTTGAGCGTCGCACCGGCCGGCACAGTCAGCGCACTATCGATCTGCAGGTCGTCACTGCTGTCCACGGTCAAGGCAGTGTCTCTGGTCAGCAGGACCGTATCAAAAACCGACGGGCTGGTACCGCCGATAGAGCCGGAGACGGAAGTGAATTCAACCGTCGTGCCGGCATGGTTGAAGGTACCGCCGTCGTTGAACCACCTGTTGACGAGCTTGACCACGTTGCCCGGTGTGGCAACGGAAACATTGGCGGCAGCACCAATCCGCAGATTCTGGAATGTAGTCACAGCACTGCCGCTGACAACGCTGCCGGTACCGACAAGCTCCACAGTCGAAGCCCCGGGCACGAATAACGCGCCATTGTTGGCCCAAGTGCCAGCTATCCGGACATGGTCAGCCGGCACGTCCGACACATGGATATCGATCGTCGCACCGCTCTGCAGGTTCAAGTTGTGGAAGGTGGTTGTCGCACTGCCACCGATAGTCGTGTTGGCACCGGCCAAGATTACTGTCGACGTGCTGCCGGTGAAATCGCCATCATTCTGCCATTCCCCGTTGACCATGATACTTTGGCTGCCCCCGGCAAGGGTGGCGCCTTCGTTAATCTGCAGGGTGCCGTTGACTGAAATGGAGCCACCGACAGCGACATCGTTGGCCGCGTTGGTTATTGCAAGATGGTGGTAAACCCCCACCGGAATCGTCTGGGCAGAGTCGCCACCGAACTCTATGGTGCCGGCGGCGGACACGAACGCCGCGCCCAACGTCAATCCGGCATTGATCCGAAGTTGACCTTCGACTGTCAACGTTCCGGTGACCGAAATATCATCGAGCGCGGTGTATACGGCGCCGGCCGGAATCGTCAGATTGTTGAACGCTACGCCGCCGGAGGTGATGACGTTGTCGAGCCCGGTCAAAGTCACCGTGCCGGTGCCCCAATTGATCGCTCCGGAATTGCTCCAGTCTGCCTCTACCGACAAACTGTCATCTGTACTGCCGGTGGTAGTGACCGTACCGGTATTGACGAAATCACCGGAGACGGTGACCGACGCGCCATCGGTATCGTTGGTAAAAACGCCGTCGTTGTTGAAGTCACCCGTGAACAGGTAGACAGCCGTATCATCTGAAGCCAGCGACAGGTTGCCGTTGTTGGTGATCACGCCGGTTTCCAGACGCCCGTGGTTCGATGAGAAAACAACCCCACCCGAGGGGCCGTCAATCTGCAGGCCGCCGAGGACTTTTAACACGCGACCAGACCCGGTCGTGGTAAGAGTCTTGGTATCACCGATAATCAGGCCGGAAATAGAAGCCGAGATGTTGAGCGACGGGTCGTTGGCACTGTAATCGGGAACCGAAGCAATATCCCGCAGCACTGGCAGGACGACGCCCGACCAGTTGGTAGCCGTCGACCAGTTGCTATCGGCCGGGCCGGCTCCCCCCGTCCATTCGGCTACCGGCCAGTGAATCGAGCCGGGGTCAATGACCCCGCCGCTGCCAGCATCGTTTTCGTACGTCTCGTCGCCCGCGTCACCTCCGGTGCCGCTCATCGTGACACGGCGATCAGCGGTGCCCACAGGCGTCTGAACGTTGTATTGGGTATTGGCGTCGAAGCTACAGCCGATAAAGCTGTAGTTGGCAGTCGGCGGAAAGCCGAAGCTGATGTACCGGAACCCGGGGGGATTGCCCGCATCGCGAGTAAAGTTTGCACCATCGATATCGAGATTTGCCACGCCGAGCACAGGACTGACTGACACCCCGTTAAAGCCAAGATTATGGAGGTTCAACTGATCAATATCGACACTGGCATTGGCATCGTTAATTTCGAAGTTAAAGAATCCAACAAAGGCACGGACAGTTGGTGTGCTGCCGCTGGCAGTGAACGTGCCGGAAATCGTCAGCCCGGGTAGACTTAGAATCGAACTGTCACGCAGATGCAACGCCGCATTGGCCGGAACCGTCAGGAACTGGACCGTGGTCAGGTCATCGGCATTGTCCAGTGTCAGCGATGCGTAGTCGGCGATTTCGACGGTGGTGATTATCGTTGGGACGCCGGCAATCGTGCCCACGGCCGTGAACTCGATGACTGTCGATGCAGTGCTATTAAAGATCCCGTTGTTGGTGAACTGTGAACGCACCTGGGCCCGATTAGCCGCCGCAGTGATCGACAGCGCGGCGCCGGTGCTGATTTGCAGGTTGTTGAACTCCGTCACGGATGTGCCAGCGATAACACCGCCCGCACCGACGAACTGCACATTCGACAGTCCCGGCAGGAACGTGCCGTCGTTGTTGGTCCAGGCGCCCGCAACGCGGACCGTGTCGGCCTGAGCCGCAGTCACGGCAATGTCAACTGTACCGGTGAGTGTCAGGTTGTTGAAAGTTGTCACCGACGAGCCGGCGATCGTGCTTGCAACGCCACTGAGCACAATAGTCGAGGCGGCAGGTTCGAATAGACCGTCACAGATCCAGTCGCCGGCGACCGTCATGGTTTCTACGGCACCGTTGAGAGTCACACCGGAGTTGATGGTCACATCGCCGCTGGCAGTAACACTGCCGCCTACGGAAACATCATTGTCGAGGTTTGAGACGACGATATCGTGGAAGGCCTTGCCGGGAACGACCTGCGGATCCGGGCCGGCAAATTCGACAGTTCCCCCTGTCGAAACTATCATGCCGGGAATGTTAAACTGACGTGTGAGAATCAACCGGCCTTCGACCGTCAATGTCCCGTTCACCGTCAGAGCATCGAGGACGGTATACGTAGATCCAGCAGGAATATTGAGATTGTTGAAGGGAACATCGCCACAGGTAATCGTGCCCGTGACCCCGTCGAGCGTGACGGTGCCGGTACCGAAGATGACCGACCCGGAGTTTGTCCAGTTGCCACTGACACGGACGCTGTCGTCTTTGCCGGTATTTGTCGTCTGGAACGTGCCGCTATTCGTCATGTTGCCCGCGATGAGAAACAGGGCACCGTCGGTATCGTTGGTGAACGTCCCGGTGTTGATGAAGTCGGCCTGGATATTGAATTCGGCGTTGTTGTCGGAGTTGAAAGTCAAAATGCCGTTGTTCAGCACCTGCCCCCCGGCCGCCAGACGGCCGTCATCAGAGGAAAAGATGAACGTACCTGGCATCCCGGCGCCCTGGTCCGGTTCGATCTCGATGCCGCCCGACACCGTCAGGGTCCGCTTATCCCCGGAGGTACTCAGATGCCCGCCATCTTCGATGACCAGGTAGGCGATGGAATCCTTCTTGTTCAGCACCGGATCGTCGGCAGTCACATGTGGGATAAGGACAAGGTCGGTCGATCGCAAAGGTAAATCCAGGTTCCAGTTTGCGTCTACGCTCCATTCGTGGTTCGTCTCGCCATCCCAAAAACGGAACGGCCAGACGATCGAGCCATCGGCAATCGGGCCGCCGGTTGACCGGTCGTTCTCATAAGCTTCGCCGCCATTGACGCCGCTGTATCCGGGAAAGCTGATGAGATCATTGGCAGCGCCATTTCCTGTCTGCACATTGAACTCAGTGTTGGCGCCGAATCGGCAATTGCTGAAGACGTACGCACCCGTCGGGATCATAAACTGCAAAAAAGTCCCCGTGTTGACGCCGTCGTCGTCGTCGAACGCGACACTGTCCAGGTCGACACTCGCCGAGGCATCCGCCGCGATGACCAGGCCGGCATCGGCAAGGTTCTGCACCAGCAGTCCGGCGGCATCGATGAGGCCGGAATTCTGCACGACAAACGTCAGGCCAGTGCCGGTGTCGCGAATCGTCGGTGTACCCGAACTGAGCAGGGTCCCTTCCACAATCAGTCCATTCTGCAGCCTTATAAATGCAGTGTCCGCAAGGATCAGCGTGGCGCCAATCGGCACGGTGAAGAGGTTGGTCACGGTAATGTCGTCATCTTCGTTCAAAACCAGAATCGTGCCGCTGTCGATTGAAAGGGTCGCGAACATTGTGGCTGCCCCCCCCAAGATCTCACAGGTGAAACCGTTGAACACAACCGTCGTCCCGGGAGACGTGAAGGTACCGTCGTTATGCCACGCCTTTGTGACCTTGACGGTGGCGGTCGATGCGGTAATCGACAACGTCGCACTGGCGTTAATCTCAAGGATATTGAAGGTCGTGGTCGTGCTCCCGCCGATCGTCGGCGTGCTACCGGTAAATTCGACTGTTGACGAAGCAGCAGTGAAGGTGGCGCCGTTGTTGATCCAGGCGCTCGAAACCTTGACCAGCGTGCTTTTGATATCGACCGTGCCGGTCAGCGTAAGGATATGGAAGGTCGTCGTCGTCGTGCCGTCGATGCTGGACGCTGCACCGGCCAGGATCACATTCGAGTTGTCCGCGGTGAACGAACCGTTATTGACCCAGTTACCGTTCAGTGTGATCGTGTGAGAAAGACCGTCCAGGATCGCACCCGGCGCGATGATGAGGTCACCGTTGACGGTGATATCGCCGCCCAGAGTGACCGGAGCGACGAGGTTACTGATCGTCAGGTGATCGTAGGTCCCGGCCGGAATCACCTGTGCCGCGGTACCCGAAAAATCCACCGTGCTCCCGCTGTTCGCGGTCAGGGTGCCGAAACTCAAGGAATTGGTCACCCGCAAAATGCCACCATCGTCTATAGTCAATGCGCCGGTGACCTCCAGTGCATCGGTTGCAGAGTAGTCGGACCCCGTCACGGAGGACAGCGGATCGATGTATAGGTTGTTGAACGGCTGGCCGTTGGTCGTTATGTCCCCGAAGCTGCCGCTCAAAGATACCGTGCCGCTGCCCCAAGAGATCGTGCCGCCGTCGTTCAGCCAACTGCCACGCACCGTGAAGCTGTCGTCATTCGCCGCGTTATCCGTCTTGAAAGTGCCGAAGTTCGAGAAATTACCATTGACGCTGAAAATGGCACCACCGGTGTTATTGGTGAAGATGCCGTGGTTGAGCAGGCTTGCCAGCACGGTCATCCGCAACGTACTCGCACCGTTGTTGAGCAACACTTCTCCATTATTCTCCAACCCGCTGGCGGTGATCGAACCGCCGGACGGTGTCCACACGAGACGACCGGGCGATCCGGCACCCGCATCCTCGAGCAGTTCAAGCATACCGAAGACGCGCAGCGAACGATTTGAACCTGTGACTGTGACGCCGTCTTGGATGACCATCGAGCTGATAGTCGCATTACTGTTGATGGTCGGTTCGAAAGGGGCCGCACCGATCGCAACCCCAGACGTGGCGCCCGGCACACCAACCGGATCCCAGTTTGTCGACGTGTTCCAGTTGGAGTTGATGGTGCCAGTCCAGATCGACGTCGCCCAAATAATGGTACCGGGGTCAATGACCCCGAAACTGCCAGTGTCGTTCTCGTACGGCTCGGCGCCTTTGGCGCCACTGGCGCCACGCATGGTCACTGGTAACGACGTGGTGGCAGCCGTCTCGACGCTGTACTCGCAGAACTGGTCGAACCGCATGCCGATGAAAGTCTGCGTGACGTTGTTGAGCACCCTGAAATACGTCCCGGTCTCGAGCGAATCATCGTTTTCAAATGTCACATTCTGCAGCCGAACGAGCGCCGAAGACGCTGCGATAGTCATGCCGTTGTCATCCGGGCGGATCACGCGCATGGCCCGGATGTTGACACGGTATGCACTCGGGGAATTGATGGTGAAGGCGAAATAGCCCGGCGCCACGCCGGTAATCACCGGCGGAGGCACCGCCGTTCCGGAGGTCCTCAGCCCGCCGTTGATCGTCAAGGCGGTCAGCACTTCAAGCACGGAATTCGCCTGCATTACCAGCGTCTGTCTACCCAGATTGCCGACTGTCAGCGTGCCGACCCGGATCGAGTCGCCGCTACTGAGGGTCAGCGTGGCGTTGCTCCCGTTATCAATGATCACATCGTTAAACGTCGTAGTGGCAGGACCCTCGATATGGGACGTTTTGTTCACCGGGCCGCTGAAAGTCACCGTGAAGCTACCGGGACGAAAACTGGATGTATCCGAACGCCAGGTGCCGATGACAGTGTAATCGGCCAGCGCAACGGCGTCCTGCGAGGAACTGATCGTGACGTCGTGAAAGGTCTCGGCAACATTCGGCAACGTCGGAGTGACACCCCCAAACTCCACTACGGAGGTGTTCTCGAGAAAGCCGCCGGGACCATTGTTGTTGAGCCAGACCCCGTTGACTTTTATGGCGTTGGCGCCGCCGCAATTCAACACGCCGTCAATCAGCAGCGTACCCGATACCGCAATACCGACAGGCTCGACACCGGAAAGGTCCACAACCGCGCCCGTCTGGATGGACAGATCGTGAAAATTATTGGTACCCGATCCGGCCACTGCCGCAGTGCCGCTGGTGAAGGTCACCTTGTGCGACGCCCCGGTCAGGGTGCCGTTATTGACGAAGTTGTTGTTGACAGTGATGTCACTGTCGAGCGTGACCACGGCACCCGCATTAATCGTCAGATTGTAGAACCCAAAGCCACTGCCGACAAGCGTGCTTTCGTCGGTGAATATGACAGTTGACGTGTTCGACGTGAACGTGCCGTTGTTGGTGAAGTTGTCGCCGATTTCGAACGTGGCGTCCTGCACTTCCAACGTCGCACCGAGAGGTATAGTGAACGAGCTGTTGACAACAAAACGGGCGTCGCTGGCGACTCTCAGCGCCGCGCCGGTGCTTGTCACCCAATCAAAAGTCTCCGTGACAATGACTGTACCGCCGTTCTCGATAATCAGCATGCTATCGTCCTGATACTGCAGATTGTCGATCAACAACCGGTCGTTCAGGTCACCGTGGATCTTGATTGTGGTGTTGCTGTCGTCGAGCGCCACCAGGAATCCGGTGCCGTTGACGACGGCATCGCCGTCACCCACGTCGTCGACTACCACGTTATTCTTGACCTGCAGATCCGAGTTTAGCGTCAGAGTCATCCCCGGGACTAAGGTGAGTTTGGCAATGCTGACAACTGAGTTGTAAACGACAATAGCGGGGGCGACGAACGTCACTTCGTCCGTGGTCGAGCCGCCGGGTGCACCCTGATCGTTCGGATCCCAGTTCAGCGGGTCTTCCCAGCTGACGCCATCACCGTTGCCGGTCCAGTCGTACTCGACAGCCTGCGTGGTGCCGGACAACACGAAAACCAGCAACAGGCATAGCCTGCAGCGGAACAACTTAATTGTAGTCCATTGCATCATGCGAATACGGAGGATTTGATCGGTAGTCAGTTGACTGCGCCATATGCATCTGCCGCGTGTGCGCGCGCATTGTTTAATGTACTAGGATTACGTCGAGTTTCAAAATCTCAGGAGGGCCGTAGCTTAGTGACAAAAATCACATCAGGCATTTTCGAATTGTAAAAAAAAACGGCCGCCCCGCAAGTATATGCAGGGCGGCCGTCTCAGGTCGTCGTCAGTACCGGCAGTGCCGGTCCGATGTCCTCGTCAGCAGGCGCTCTTGGTCGTCGTGACAATGACGCCGGCAACCCGGTAGGGATCGGCGTTGGAAGCAGGGCGACGGTCTTCGAGACGCCCACACCAGCCAGCATGAATCGTGCTCACTGGGATACGGATCGAGGCACCGCGATCGGCCACGCCGTAACTGAACTTGTCAATCGACTGAGTCTCGTGCAAACCCGTCAGGCGCTGATCGTTGTCGGCACCGTAGACCTCGATGTGCTCAGTGATTTTCCCGCCGAACGCCTCGCAGATACCGTTGAACGTCTCCTCGTTGCCACAGGTGCGCATGATCGAGTTGGAAAAGTTGGCGTGCATGCCCGAACCGTTCCAATCGCCATGGACCGGCTTGCAGTGCCAATTTATGGCCAGATCGTGGTCTTCGGCAACGCGCTCAAGCAGATAGCGGGCAACCCAGGTCTCGTCGCCAGCACGCTTGGCGCTCTTGGCAAACACCTGAAACTCCCACTGACCAATCATCACTTCAGCATTGATTCCTTCGACATTGATGCCGGCCTCAAGGCACATGTCGAGATGTTCGTCGACGATCGCGCGGCCAACGGCCTTGCCGGCGCCGACAGAGCAATAGTATGGGCCCTGCGGAGCCGGGAAACCAGTAGCAGGGAAGCCGACCGGCAGGTCGATCTCCGGATCCCAGATGGTGTATTCCTGCTCGAACCCGAACCAGAAGTCATCATCGTCGTCATCAATCAACGCACGACCGTTCGACTCGTGCGGCGTGCCGTCATGGTTGAGCACTTCGGCCATCACCAAAAAAGCATTCTTACGACCGGGATCGGGGAAGATTGCCACCGGCTCAAGCAGGCAATCAGAGGCGTTGCCGTCGGCCTGTAGGGTTGACGAACCATCGAATGCCCATTGCGGGCATTCCTCCAGGGTGCCACCGAAATCGCTTTTGATCAAGGTTTTGCTGCGGAGACTCTGGGTCGGCTTATAGCCGTCCAGCCAAATGTACTCGAGTTTCGTCTTGCTCATCGACATGTCTCGTGGTTTGGTGCCGTGGCACCGTTGTTTAGTTGTCCTGCAAACCCGGTATGCGACAGCCGTTTAGGCAATCGGTTTCCAACCGCATCTACAGCACGCACTCACGTGAGTGCGAAAAAAAAAAATAGTTTTCATCAACTATGCTAAGCCTTTTATTAGCACGACAACTGGCATAATTCCAATGAGTTCATACAAAAAGACATCATCTTACTTGGGCCATGAAAAACAATATTGTATTCTCATACGCCAGCGATATTACATTTCTGTAGGAGGTTGCGGGCCCTTCGCATCCTTCGTGGCCCAGCCCTCTCCCGTCTAAAGGTCCTTGGCATACCTGCCGCCGTGTTTCTGCAACAACGCCTGCATCTCTCCCTTACGCTTGCGCTTGGCAACGTCGAGCGGTGTTTCCCGGATGTAGTTCTTCTTGTTCACATCGGCGCCCTTTTCGATCAGGTACTCCAGAATCTCACCCTGATCCTTCGCTGCCGCCCAGTGCAAGGGCGTCATGCCGGTGTTGCCAGAGGCATTTACCAGGCTCGGTTTCTCCTCGATCAGTGCCTCAACCCGTTCGAGCTCACCGCTTTCCACCGCGGCAATAATCTCTCCGGCACCCGGACCACAGCCGACGGTCACCAAGGCTCCCAGCACCAATGCAGTGAGCAGCAAATGTCGCATTTCAATCATCCTCTCTCTCTCCAACGGTGTTCGGTGTTCACTGTTCACGCATTACAGGCTGTTTTCGATTCCGCAGCCTTAAGTGACAGCCTCTTTCAGCGCTGCCACTTCACTATCTGTCAGTTCCCGCGAGTATCCAGGGTTGAAATTCCCCAACTCGACCGGGCCGTATGCTATGCGCCTCAGCCGTGCGACCTCATAGCGCAGCCGTGCCATCATCCGGCGAATTTCCCGATTCCGGCCAGTCACCAGCACCAGCCGCAGCCGCCAGATGCCCTCGGGCGCCTCGACGCGCTCAACGGTCACCGCCCGTAACGTCTCATTGCAATCAACAATACCGGCCTGCAACTTTTCGATCGCCGCGTCGCTCACCGGCACCGTTACGTCAACCAGATAGGTGCGTGGCACTTCAAATGACGGATGCATCAGCGCGTGCGCCAGATCACCGTCGCTGGTAAACAGCAGCAGCCCTTCGCTGTCGCGGTCAAGACGACCGACCGAATATATCCGCACATCATCCGATGGCGAAAGCAGATCGATCGCCAGCCGTTCAGCGTTGGGATCACTGGACGAACAGGTATAGCCGGCTGGCTTGTGCAGCAGGTAGTACACCGCCCTCTGCAGACAGAGTGACTGGCCACGATAGCGAACATCATCAGTGCCGGGAATCACCCGCGTTGCCGGCGTCGTCACCGCCGTGCCGTTCACTGTGATATCCCCGGCACCGATCAGTTTCTCACAGGCCCGGCGCGACCCCAGTCCGGCCCGCGCCAGGAACCGGGCAAGCACCATGCTGCCGTTCGCAGATGACGCGTCATCTGCCATCGGATCGTCGGGTGTAGTGCGTCAGAAATTCGTCCTGCTTTTCCAGGACTTCTCCGAAGTCGTGCTTCATATTGGCCAGTTTCTCACATAGCACGCCGACCATCTGGCGTTGCCAGTAGTGCCGCCGGTGCTGATCCGGTGTGGGCATCGCCGAGAATCGACGCAGGTACAGAAGCAGATTGGACGGCTGTGTATTCACATGGCACTCTCCGCAATGGTTGATACTGCTCAATATGGGGGACAGTCGGTCGTGTTTAAATGACGGAACCGCCGAAATCTTATTCACCTGTCCAATTTCTCCGGTGATTGTCTCCTCAGGAAGTCGGGTTATTGTGTCGCCGCTATCTCCCCCCATTGTTAACACAAAAATCTCCGAATTCAGCGAGATCGTCATGAACGCCAAAGTCTCCCTTGTCACCTTCCGCAATCGTCAGGCTGTCGCCCTCAGCAATAACCATATCGAGCTCATCGTCCTCACCGGCGGCGGTCACATCGCCGCTATCCGCAATGCCGGTGGCGGGGTGAACGCGCTGTGGGAACCTCACTGGCCCACCGTCGATCCCAACCTACGCAGCTTCATCGACACCGACGTTTTCGGTGATTCGCCCGAAGGCAGGTTGCTGTCATCGATCGCCGGACACAACCTTTGCATCGATGTCTTCGGCGAACAAAGCCCCGGCGAGTGTGATGCCGGCCTGACCTTCCACGGCGAAGCCGGCATGGTCGTATGGAACAGCGCCGAGAGCGGCCATGACGACGGTGCCGCCTGGTTCGTGCTCACCACGCAATTGCCGAACACTTGCCTGGAAATCGAACGCCGCTATTCCCTCGGCGACGATGCCCGCACAGTCGATGTGGAGGAGACCATCACCAACCTCGTTGGCTTCGAACGCGCAATGGGCCGCTCCCAGCATGCCACGCTTGGCGCTGACTTCCTGCGCGGCGGCGCGCTTTTCTCCTGCAACGCCGACCGCGGTCATACCTGGCAAAAGCCGCACGACGAAGCTGCCACCTGGGCTGTCGACGCCGATTTCACCTACCCCGATGTCCCCAACGCCGATGGCTCAACCTCGGACTGGCGCCATTACCCGCGGGTCGACACCAATTCCGACCTGTGTACCCAGCGCATCAACCCGTCAGACGCCCACGGCTGGTTTGTCGCCGCCCAGAACGCCCATCATCAGGCCGTGGTCTACAACTGGGAACGTGACGCCTTCCCCTGGCTGATGACCTGGGAAGAGAACTACGCCCGGGCCCCCATCCCGTGGAACTGCAAGGAACTTACCCGCGGCATGGAATTCGGCTCGTACGCGTATGCCACCAGCCGCCGGCACCTTGTCGAGCTCGGCACCCTCCTGGACACGCCGACCTACGAGTGGCTCGATGCCTGCGAAACAAAAATCACCTCCTTCTCAATCAGCCTGTTCAACTACGACAATGACCTCGACGAAGCGCCGGTCCTCACCGACCAGGGCGACGCCCTGGTCGCCGAGACCACCGGCTGGGCGATTCAAGTTTAGCGCGACGACAGATACCGTTTTTTGTCCGGTACACGATTGATATACCCGCGATGAAGCCTACTTTGTTGCCCTGTAATAAATAACTGCGGGGAAAACTGTCTGCGCTTCCTGCATTTCAATAGCACAAACTCCCGATGAGGTGGAATAATGGATAAAGCCAACCGCGCAGAGCGCCTGACAGACGCACTCAAGCTTCTCGAAGAAACTGCCAAAGAGAAAAAAGAGGAACTCACTACATTGGTGTCCGATAAATATTCGAACCTGAAGGAAACGCTTTCTGGCTCCACTCACAACGTTGTCGAGAAGTTTGGAGACGTCAAAGTGAAGGCCGCCGATGCCGCCACCCGTGCCCGCGAAGCAGGCAGCGACAAGGCCAAGGAAGTGGCCAAGACACTCGACGAAAATGTCCACCGCAATCCGTGGCC
The DNA here is from genome assembly GCA_964460215.1 of uncultured Lentisphaerales bacterium. GTDB lineage: Bacteria > Verrucomicrobiota > Lentisphaeria > JABSQK01 > CAJWLW01 > CAJWLW01. The sequence goes on along the minus strand of CAYWQM010000017.1, from coordinate 4,762 downwards.
ATATGTCGGCGGCACCGCCGTCGTTTCATTGCTCCTCGGATATATACTCGGCCGTAAATAACCGCGCCGGATCTGCATGAAGAAGTTCCTCACGGGCTTGCTGCGCGCCGTGCTCGTGCGTGCCATCCTCAACTACCGCCGGACCACGGCGTCCCTGATCAAGATCAAGGGCGCCAAGGCCTATGTGCGTAAGGTCGAGAACCTGCGGCAAACCACACGCACGTCACTGGTTGCCGTCATCGCCGGCATCCTTTACCTGGTTACACTGGGTATCTGGGTGAACATGGCGATCATCGGCCTCATCGCCTATGTCTGGATCGATGACCTGACCGCGCCGATAATCATGTTGATCAAGATCTCCTGCATCGGCGCAGCGCTCCTGATCATCTCCGCCGGCACCGGCATCCTCTGCGCGACGTCCAACAAGTTGTGGATCCGCCTTTTCAAGGTCAACGAACTACTGGCTTGGGTCAGAAAGTGACAGTTCCGGGTCACGCTGCCAGGTGATCAGCTCGTCGGCTCACGACGGAGCAGGAACCGTTCTATCGTGCCTGTGGCTTTCTCGTGATCATGGGCGGCATCATCGACAACAACCTCGACTGACCAACCATCATGGACCGCTGCCTGCTCTGCAAAAAAGAGGTCGCCGTCAAATTCACCCACGACGACCGCCGGTTCATGGTCTGTGGCGGCTGCAACTTCGGCTTCTACGACCGCGATGTTGCAGTGGATGTCGCCGCGCACTTCACCACCTTTCAGTACGATCACGATCCCGACGAGATTCTGCGCCATTCCGGTTGGAAGCGGGCCATTGCAGATATCCATGCCCTGAAGCCCGACGGTGTCTTTGTCGATATCGGTTGCCAGTTCGGGGAATTCCTGCGGGCACTGGCACCGTACCCATATAAGCGCGTCGGCCTCGAAATCAGTACCGCCTGCATCGAGTACCTGAAGGCGAACAACCTCGCCGAGACTATCTACGACCAGGATCTGCTGGCGCTCGATATTGCCGATGACAGCTGGGACATCGTCACCATGTGGAACGTGTTCGATCTGCTGCTGCAACCGCTCGAAACCCTGCAGCGCCTGCAGCGCATTCTCAAGCCCGACGGCCTGCTGGTGATTCGCCTGCCAAACCTGTCTTTTCACTTGCCGTTGAAGAAACTCTGCAACACCCTGCACATGCGTGATCCCAGCGTGCTGCATGACACGATGTACAGCATCCGTTCGCTGCGGCTGATTCTCGAACGTTGCGGCTACCAGATCATCCGCATCGGCCCGTCACCACTCAGCGACCGCGACCCGTCGCAGTTCGGCCACCAGCGCCTGCACATCCGCGCTGGCAAAGCGGCCATGCAGATCCTCGGCTGGTTCAGCCACATCGCCAGCGGCGGTCGCACCACTGTGCATCCCTCGATCATCGCGTACGCTCGAAAGCCATAACGTTTAGCCAATTCTCAAGGCGGTCATGCTCGTGGTGTAGTGGCCGGTGGTTTGATGGGTCTGCAACTCGACGAATCACTCCGGAGCCTGGTCCCGGGATACGATGCCGCCAGCTCGATGGGAGCGCCATGATGGATAGCCCGATCGGCCGATCCGGCCTCGGTCAAACGTATGATTTGAGCTTCTTACGCACCGCAAGTCGAGCACGGTGGACTCGCGACTTTACCGCCGGCTCGCTCAGGTTCATCGCCTCGGCAATCTCGCGCAGGCTCATGCCCTCGATATCCTTGAGCATGTAGGCAGTGCGATAACCCGGCTGCAGAGAGTTGACCGCGGATTCAATGAAGTTGCGCAGCTCGTCCCGCTCCATTGCCTTGTCCGGCGGCATAGATCTGCCGGCAACACTGTCGAGACCCGATCTTGCTTCGCCGTCCTGGCTTTGCGGCCCCATCACTTCGAACGAGATCTCCTTGTCGCGCTTGACCTTTTTGCGCAGCTTCATGTACGCCTGATTGGCCGCAATACGGTAGACCCAGCTCGCGAATTTGGATTTCTCTTTGAACGTATCCCACTTGCGCCAAATGTTGAGAAAGGTCTCTTGTGTGGCCTCCTTGGCATCCTCGTCAGAGGCCAGAATGCGCAGGGAAAGTCCGTAAACACGGTCCCCGAATACGTCGACCAGTTTCTTGGCCGCACCGGGGTCGCCGGCTTTCAGCATCTGCAGCACGTTTTCATCGCCTGCATCACGCTTCTTTGCTTCACTCACTAGATGGTGCCTCTCCGCGCAATTACTTCTTCATAGAGACCCGTATAATCCCCACACAGCCGTGCCTTTTACCCCAAGATAATAGTTTGGTTTCACGCAGGAACAGTGCCAATATGCGGCAATATGCGCCGAATCGGCCCGTTGAAATCGCAATTGTACAAACTATATTGCCGAAAATCACGGAATGCCACCATACCCCCGCCAGTGCTCCCCGCCCCCCAAGACGATGGATGAGCGGCAATGGGGGTTTCATAATCCCCATAATTGCAATGCTTTATGCGTTCTTCGGCAGCCCTTTGGCCACCCGCAATCGGCTTGCCCGGGAGAGTCCTGATGAACAACCATATAGCCGTTGCCGGCACCAATATCCGCCGGTGCTTTCTCCCCCCCCTGCCGTTGGCAATCATTAGCCTCTTCTTTGCGGGCGCCTCGCTGCACGGATTCGGTAAGGCCACGAACACCGAAGCCCGCAACGCCTGGATGCGCGGCTATGAATCGCTTGAAACCGCTGAAAAGGCTGAGAACCACTCTGAATACAAGGAAGCGCTCGAGCATTACCAGGCCGCCAACAAGGTGTTCATCCAAGTCCGGACCGACTATCCCGACTGGAACACCGGCATCATCAAGTACCGCATCGAATTCTGTACCAGCAAAATCGACATCCTACAGCGCCTCGTTGAACGCGCTCAGAAAAAAACGAAACCGCCCGACCTGCGCAAGAGCGTCGCGAGCCTGCACCGCCAACTGACAAAAAGCAAAAATCGCACAGAAAAATTCAAAGCTGAACTGAGCCGGGTGCAAAAGGCCTACGCCAAGGCTTCCGCCGAAGCCGCAAGAGCCAGTAAGCAGACGACGGAATTCGACGCTCAGGCGATAGAGAACCAGAAGCTGCGCGACAAAAATGCCGGGCTCAACCGCATGATTGAAAAACTGTCCGATCAGCTCGCCCGGCTCAAAGAGAACGCCGGCATCGACGACGCCCTCGTACGGCTGCAGCAGCAGACCAAACTTTCCAAACTGAAGCTGAAAGAGCTCGAGGCCGAGCGACATGGGTTCAATACCCGTGTTACTGAACTCGAAGACCAGATGCGCAAGCTCTCTTTGGAACGCGAAGCCGCCCAACAGGCGCTGGCCGCGGAACGCCGGACGCATGAAGCCCGACAAAACCACCTGACAGAGATCGGTGCACAGTTGCAGGAGATGTCCGGCAGTAATCTCTCGCTTACTACTCAATTGCAGGCGCGTGACAAGAAAATCGGTGAACTGCAGGCCAATGTCGAGGACCTCAATCGCCTCCTGGACGATGCGCATGAGCAAAGCGGGGCCCGATTGGCCGCAGAGCGCGTTGCGCAGGAACGCCTCAACAGGTTGAAAACGCAAGCCGACGAACTGCTGCAGGCGAAAGAAAAACTACAGGAGCAGTTGAGCAGTTCAGACCAAAAGCAGGTCGGCGCGAAACGTACCATCAGCGATCTCGAAAACCGCCTGGCCGAGGCGCAACAGCAGTTACAGGACAACGCAACTGCTGCCGCCAGCGCAGAGCCCCGGGCAGAAGGGCTCGATGACCTGCGCCGTGAACTGCAGAACCGCGAACTGCAGCTCGAGACGCTGCAAAGTCAGGTTGCCGAAGGGCACAAGCAGTTGCACGCTGCCGTCGATGCCCGTACAAAAGCCGAAACCGGCGCCCACCAGCAAAGCAAACGGAACACCGAGCTGCAGGCATTGCTAACCGATCAGATCGATGCAACGCGAAAGTACGCCCAACAGATCCGTGCCCAGAAAAAAGAAATAACGAAGGTCAGCGATCTCGTTCGTGAACTGGAGATCGAGCATGACGAACAGCGCCGAGCACTGGATGCGCAACACGGGGAACTCAAGGTGCTGATGGCACGCAATCATCAGTTGACCGAGGGTATGAAACAAAATGATGAGCAGTACGCCACACGCATGACCGAACTCGGCAAGCTCAGGGTACAACTCATGGATATCACCGGGAAGTACAAGACTGCCCACGCCGAAGCGGAGAGTAATCGTGAAAGGTATCAGGCGCAACGTGATCTCAATCGTGTCCTCGAACAGGATGTGCACGACCTCAACCGAAAGATCGAACAGACCGAAGAACGCCTGAGCGTCGCGGAATCAAAGCAGCCGGACGACGCGGCGGACTACCGCCAATACGTCGAAAGCCTGCAGGCTGCCGCGGACAAATCCGGTGAAAAAATTGACAAGCTCGAAGTCGAGAACATCAACAAGGACGCGGAAATCACTCGCACCCGGAAATTGATCTCAGAGCTACGCGGAGACCTGACCACAGTCAAGTCACGCCAAAACGTGGGCGAGGCGATGTACAAGAAACAGATCCGCGAGCTGCTCAAGCAGAATGAACTGCTCGAGCAACAATACAGCGATACGAAAAAGCAACTCGACACGGAAAAACGACTCGACACGGAAAAACGACTCAACGCAGAAATCCACGACCTGCTCAAGCAGAATAAACTGCTCGAGCAACAATACAGCAACGCGAAAAAAAAAAACCAAACTCAAAAAAAAAAC
>CAYWQM010000016.1:0-61420 GCA_964460215.1 uncultured Lentisphaerales bacterium | reverse complement strand
TACATAATCTAGCGATGTCCTACGTCGACGGCCAGGATCTTGATGTCGTTCTGGACAAGGACGGCGTGATGGCGGAGTCCAAACCGCTGGAGATCGTCCGGAAAGATGCCAGTGACCTAGACTATGCCTGGAAAAAGGGGGAGATACTGCATCGCGACATCAAGCCCGGCAATATCATGCTGGACAACCGCGGTGAAGTACGGCTGATGGACCTGGGCATATCCAAGAGCCTGAAAGACCCGCGTTCCGCCGGCCAGACCACGGCCGGGTATGTCGTCGGCACGCCGTACTACATGAGTCCAGAGCAGGCGCGCGGCAGCAGTGATCTCGACTTTCGCAGCGACATCTACTCTCTTGGTGCAACGCTCTACCACATGGTCACGGGCAGCGAACCTTTTGATAACGAAGATCCGCTGGTTGTCATGACCCAGCACATCAATGAACCCGTCCCCTCGCCCAAGAAGAAGAACTCCGCACTTACCAACGCCTGTTGTGCGCTGCTGGAGCGGATGCTCGCAAAGTCCCGCGATGAACGGCACGAAACCTGGCAGACACTGATAGATGACATCGATTGCGTCCTCGACGGAAAGATGCCGTCGGAAGCAGCCGCGGCAGTGCCAAACAAAAAAAAACCGCAACCGGCCGGAGCCGGTCGAGCCGCCGGTCCAAAACTGAAGGTTGGCGCCGGCCAGGCTAAAAAGTTGCGTGGCACCGCGACGGCACCCCGCTTCATGCAGGCCACACAACCGAAGAATTCGAGCAGTCGTCTCAGTATCATTCGGTGGCTGGTTATCGGGGTCGGCGAGTTCCTGCTGGCGACTTTCATGATCGTCGCCATGAGCAGCGACACTAGCCCCAAACCCAAACCGGTCACCGACGGACAAACGAATCCGCCACTGCTGGACTCACCGACAACGACGCTCGCCTACGCAACATTGCTGCGTGACATCGAACGCGCCCGCGCCTTTGCCCAGGAACAGCCGAACGCCTACCGGGAAATTCTGCAGCGCTGGCAGGCCCTGGGCAGTGTGGCCGCAAACACGCCTCACGCCAAAACAGTGGAGCAAGCGATCGCCCGCGCGGCCAGCCACTTGGAGCAGACCCGGCAATCTGTGCTGGCCAGCCTTGAACTAGTGGCAACCGAACTGTCGGCCGCCGGCGACTACGACAGCGCCATCGCCGCCGTGCGTGACTACAACGGTGAGCTTGCCAATGAAACCAGAAACGAACGGAACAAACTGGAGCAATCCCTGATCGAGTCGCAAGCCCTGCAGGAGTCACCGCCCAACCCCGAACTCGAACTCGAGCCCGAAACGTTCCCGAATATCCAGTTCACTGAATGGCGAGACCGAGCCATTGCCGCCGTACTCGATCTGGATATTCGGCAGATCAAGCAGGAATTACAGGCGATGGATATTGCGGCCACGATGCCGGGCGACATCGATGCGATGGAGCTCTACGAGGAAATACAGAAAACCACAACGCTGCCGACCCTGGTGCTCGATGGCTTCCGCCGGGTGGAGGGCAAAAAGACACGGATCATAACAACCGATGGCGAACTCTCATTGGACGTTGTCAAAGTCGAAGGCGACACAATCAAGTGTACCGAGGAACTCGAGTTCGGCCACATGCCGAAAAATATCAAGCTCGCTGACTTGAGTTCGACCGAGATGCGCAAACGTCTCGGGCGGCGGGAGGAACCACATCTGCACATCATCCGCGGCCTGCTGTTTCTCCAGGAGAACAAGGAGAAACTCGCCTTCAAGTACTTCAATCGTGCCGCCACACCGCTGGCATCGCTGCTTAACGAGCGTGCGCTGGCCAACCAGCGGGCTGCTGTCGAGCAGGAAGCAGTTGCGGCACTGGAATCCGTCCTGGCCAGAGTCAATCTGTCGCCGGCAAACCTGAGAACACCCGATAAAATTCAACTCGCGCCCAACAACGCGCGACGGTTGCTCACTGCATTGGACGCCTTCCTCAACCGGTACGCCAACACCGAGGCCGCTGTCAATGTCAGGCCAGCGCTGGAGTCGATACGTGATCGCCTGCAGGCGCAGGCGCAGGCCCCCGGACCAGGCCAGAATCAACCGCCGGGCGGCGGCCCGCGCGTCAGGGACCTGCTGGTGCCGGTCAAACGCGTGAATCAGGGCCAGTGGAAGGTACGCACAGCAACGCTGCTGAAGAAGTTGCGGCAGAAAAACCAGAGCGTGAAGAACCCGAAGCTGTGGGCTAACGTGCAGTTCCAGCCGTTGCGCAACGGCGAAATCGGATCTGTCCGGATGCCGATCGACGGCATAACCAACCTGTCGGCGCTGTCAGCACTGGACGGCCTCGTCCGGGTTGAATTCTACGCCTGGAACAGTGAGCGAGCCGCGGTGAATCCGCTGACCTCGATACGCGACAAGAAATTACTGGAGGTCACCGTAAACAACTGCAACCTGCGCCACCTCAACCATCTCGAGGGTATGCCGCTGCAGCACCTGAACGTCAGCAACAACCGGATCATCGACGCTGGCCCGATCGACGATCACAAACTCGAGTCCCTCAACATTTCGGACAATCCGTTGCGCTCAGATTTTTCGTTCGCGAAGATGCCGCTGCGCTCTCTGGACATCAGCCGTACAGAGATCGCCGAGCTGAAAAACCTGGGAGGCATCCGGACTCTCACATATTTGGCGATAGACGAGACACCGGTGCGGACACTGCAGAACCTTGCCGGTCTGAAATTGCTGAAGCTGTCGGCTTCGGGCACCAAGGTGGCAAGTATCGAGTCGCTCACCAACATGCCGCTGCAGCATTTGAATCTTGCCGACACACAGGTTCACAAATTCAATGCCATCGCCAAGTTTAAGCTGGTGGGGATCGACTTCAGCAACACGTCGTTCCGCAATATCGACATGCTCAAGAGGATGCCGCTGGAAAGTGTGGCGCTGAACGGCTGCCCGATCACCCGTCTGCGGCCAATTGCCAGAAAGAAAATCCGTTATCTTGCCATCAGCGACACCGACGTGACCAGCATTCTGCCGGTCAAGAGCATGCCGATCGAAGAGATTTACATTTCGAACACGGATGTTTCCGATCTAAGCCCCCTGGACGGCAAAAAAATCCGCGTCCTGCATGCCGAAGGCTGTCCAATCACAACTATTTCCCCTCTGGCGAATTGTCCGATTGCCGAGCTCAATATCAAGAACACAGCGATAAAGGATCTCTCCGCACTGATGGATATGAAACTGGTATCGCTCAACATCAGCGGCACTCGGGTAACTCACCTGGAGCCCTTAGAACGGACAAAGTTGCGGAACCTGAGCTTCAGCAACTACCGGCCACGTCGTGACGACGCAATCTTGCGCGGCATCAACACCTTGGTCATGCTCAATGGCCGCATGTACCGGAGGCGAAACTGATGGCACCGGCAAGTCATCGTGTGGCGCTCGGACTGGGCAGCAATCTGGGCGACCGCCGGGCGCATTTGGATACCGCAGCGGCGCATCTCGGCCAAACGGCAGTCTCCGAGCTGCAAATGTCATCCATGCTGGAAACCGAACCGGTTGATTGCCCGGATGACGCCGGGGCGTAGCTCAACGCCGCTGTCGTCGGCTACACCACACTTTCGCCGAGCGACCTGCACGCCGCCTGCGAATCCGTGGAAGACAAAATGGGGCGACCTCGTCAGCGTGGTTATCATGACAACCGCATCATCGACATTGACATCCTGTTATATGATGATCTGGTCTTCGATACGACCGCTTTGCAGATTCCACATATTTATCTGACATGCCGCGACTTTGTGCTGCGCCCGCTAAGTGAGCTGGCGCCTGAGTGGCCGGTACCTCCCGGCAACATCACAGTTGCGGCGCATCTGAAAACCATGACCCCGGGCCTCTGCTGATGGATCCCCACGATATTCATGTCCAGGATATTCACGTCGCGCGCAGCGGCTACGTCGAGCTCAAGAAAATCAATGACGGGCACGACGGCAACCTCTGTGTCCTCGAGCAAAACCGTGACGTTCCGTTCGAGGTCAAGCGCATCTACTATATCAACAACCTGGAGAACTGCGTCAGTATACGGGGCAAGCACGCCCACCACGAACTCGAGCAGGTGATTTTCTGTATCAACGGGAGTTTTGTCCTGAAGCTCGACGACGGCGAGACGCAACAAGAGATCCTTATGTACCGCGATCATGTGGGCGTGGTTCTCGGCCGCCTCTTATGGCATGAGATGCACAGCTTTTCAACTGGCTGCGTACTGCTCGTCGCCGCATCCGACTACTACGACGAGTCCGACTACATCCGCAGCTACGACGACTTCCTCCAGTGTGTACGGGATCATTAAGTTTTTTCACGGGTGCCAATGATTCTATTCAACGATTTCAAATCCCACTACGATGCGCTACGCGACGAAATCCGTCCGGCTGTGGATCGGGTACTCGAGAGTGCATGGTACATCCTCGGCGAAGAGCTGCAGGCGTTCGAGCAGTCATTCAGCAAATACATCGGCGCCGCCTACGCTGTCGGTGTTGCTTCCGGCACCGATGCCATCGCGCTGGCCCTGATGGCAGCGGAGATCGGTGACGGCGATGAAGTGATTACCAGCAACATGACTGCATTCCCGACGATCACCGGCATCACGATGACCGGGGCAGTCCCGGTGGTTGTCGATATCGATCCAGCAACTGGTCTACTCGATCCGGCGGCAGTCGAAGCTGCGATCACACCGCGAACGCGCGCCGTAGTGCCGGTGCATCTGTACGGTCAGAGTTGTGACATGGATGCGCTCACGGCATTAACGCAAGTGCATCGCATCAGTGTGATCGAAGATTGCGCTCAGTCAGTCGGTGCAACCTGCCGCGGGAAAACAACCGGGACGATCGGCAAGCTTGGATGTTTTTCCTTTTACCCTACCAAGAACCTGGGCGCTTTCGGCGACGCGGGAGCCGTGGTCACCAACGATGCAAGCCTGCATGAGCGGCTTCTGCAGCTACGCAATTATGGCCAAAGCCAGCGCTACTATCACGCCAGCCAGGGCATTAACAGCCGGCTCGACGAGATACAGGCGGCGATCCTCAACGTCAAGCTGCAACATCTGGACCGCTGGACCGCGCGCCGCCGGGAAATCGCCGCACGCTATCGTGAGCTTTTACCGGCCGGCTGTCTGCTGGCGGTCCGGGAATATGGCGAACCGGTGTACCATTTGTTCCCGATCAAGGTGAAGCAGCGCGATGCCTTCATCGAACACATGAGGGACAGCGACGTCCAGACACTGATCCACTATCCCGTGCCGGTCCACCGTCAGGAAGCCTTCAAAAGGCAGAAGCAGCAGTTGTTCGACGCCACCGACGCGTTCGCCGCCGAAATCGTCAGCCTGCCCATTCACCCGGAGCTTACCGACGCCGAGGTGGAACAAGTGGCTGCCGCCGCTGCCGCCGGCGCTGGATATCCATGAGTCGACCGACCTTTTATCTCATCCACTGCTGCTCAAGCCTAAGCTCATGTGTGGTGTCTTTAGTGCGTTTCGCATGCTGGCGGACGATGACCTGATTCCTGGATCGCCGGCTGTGTGGCGACTTCGAGTACGAGCCAACCTACGAAACAGATTATCACGTGTATCAAGAGCGTTTCTGGAATCACGACCCATCGTATATCCGAGGCCACGTGGATGATCTTTTGTCGACCGGAAAGTTCGAAATCATCTACTATCAGCACGGTATTTTCGTGCCCCGCCGCAAAGTGCCTCTGCCGCCGCCCGCGGACGACGTTTTCTGACTACTCAGGCGGGCGCGGACCGTAATACGGGCGGTCCTGGCCCAATTCCCAGGCGCCCATGTCCGGGCCATTGCCGATCGGTAATTGACGAGGCAGACCGGTGATGACGACTGCTGCGTCCTCGGCCACCGAGTCCACCTGCAGGTGGAAGTTGATTGCTGACGGATCGTAGGTGCGAAGCTTCAAAAGCGGGCGCTTGAGCTTTTCAAAGTCCGAGTATTCAATCATTCTGCCATTGGCTTCCATACCCGTACTGGCCGTGAATTCCGCCAGTGACGCGAACTCCGGTACGCCCTCCTTCGAGGGTTCGCCGTATGTGACGGGGCCTTCTTTCCAGGCATTGTAGTCGAGGCTTGTGTAGCTGGTGTGCGTTGCCAGATTCGGACGGCCCACGAAGATGTTGTTGCGGAAGTGGCTGTTGCTGAATGGCTCGCCGTTGACCCAGTCGCCAGTGACAAAGGTATTGTGATACGCTTCAATGCCCGTCGCATTGCGCGTCAGATGCATTGGCAGCGATCGCATGACATTGTACAGGACATTGCTGATCACGTAGATCGGGCCGCCGTACACCGGGCCGATAGTGAAGCCAGAACGCCCGGAATTAACACAGCGATTGTCGCGAATAATGATGTTCTGATCACCCTCGTTGACGTCGACGAAATCCCGACCTACCCGGGTTATTTCATTGCCGTAGATGTCGATCGCCATATTCTCCTGCCCTTTGCGAAAACCTCGGCCGTCACGGCCGTTGGTGACACGGATACCGGTGCGCACATTCTCGATGTAGTTGTAGCCGATGTCGTGGCTGCTGCCGGATATGGTCACCGCACTGCCGGAGTATCGCAGGTAGTTAAACGCCTTGTTTTCCAGTGGCGCCAGCCAGTTCTGCCGGCCGTAGAATGAATTGTCCGTTATCGTGAAGTCGCGGCAGTTCGCATCAGCTGCCATGATCGCTGTGCCGAAGTCCTCGAACTTGCAATAGCGCACAGTCAGCCCGACGCATGTCGACTCGACGTTGCGCTTCCGATTGCCGGCCTGGATGACGACACCGCTGCCGGTGTGATGCCCGTCATGGGTGCCGGGATCCCGAAAAGTTAATCCTTCGAACCACAGATACGCGGCATTGTGAATGTCGATGAGCGCGTTCCACCTGTCGCCGACGAAAACCGCTTCCTTGTCTCCCACCGCCTGGATCTTGAGCGGTTTGCCGGGTTCGCCACGGTTCTGCACAACGTAGGACCCCTGGTAGGTGCCACCATATACCAGCACCGTATCACCGGGAAACGCCGCTGAGATAGCCGAGCCGAGCGTGTCAAAGTTCGGCTCATTCTTAACGCCGAATTCGTCCTTGGGATAGAGATGCAGGACGTTCGAATCGGGCGGGATCATTGGCACATGCCTGGTGGAAACGTCCATCACCATGTTGCGATTGCCACCGTCTTCGTCTTCGAGAATAGCTCGTATTTCATAAGTGGTGCCACGGGAGAGACCGAGAATTGATCCGGCAAATTGTGCTGGCATCTCGTAATCGTTCATGTACGTCTCCGTGCCGGTCTCTTCGCCACCGATCCGCAACATGGCCAGACCCGGCTGCCAACTGATCTCGCCCTGGCGACGGTACGACACAGTCACTTCGGCATTGCGATTGTCGTCACCCGCAATATCCCAGCGCAGCGCGATCGACCGCAGCGTCGTGCCCTGCACAACCAGATCGCCCGCTTCCACCGCGTCGCCGGCTCCCGCGGCGCCGCCCAGCAAAAGCAATGCAGCACAGGCAATCAACCTGATATAGTCAGTGTTCATCCAGTCTCCTTTCGCCAATCGCCAATATCCCTTACGCAGGGTCTTGCGCTCGCGGGTAGCTGCCGAGGCATTTAATGGTTTCGCAATGTGTCCCGACTTCGTCCAGCGCTTTGCGACAGCACGCTTCTGAAGCGTGTCCGGCAATATCAATGAAAAAATAGTAGGTCCAGGATTTCAGCCGGGACGGGCGGCTCTCAATCAGGCTCAGATTGATGCCGTTTTTCTTGAACGCCTCGAGGGCATCGAACAACGCACCGACACGATCCTCAATCACCAGCAGCAGGGACGTCTTGTCATCACCTGTTGGTTCCGGAATGTCCCGTCCGAGTACCACGAAGCGCGTGAAGTTGTCTGATGAATCCTCCACATTCTCCTGTATCACGGGCACGCCATACCGGTCAGCGGCGAGTTTGCTTGCCAGCGCCCCGGTTTTCTTCTTCCCCGCCGCCCGGCGCGCGGCCTCCGCCGTGCTGCTTGTCTCGATGAGCTGGCAGTGGGGCACATGTCGTTGCAACCACCGCCGGCACTGGCCCAGCGCCTGGGGGTGGCTGCAGATTTCCTCGAGGTCTTCAACCCCGCCGTGGCTCAGTAGATGATGATGGATCCGCAGGCTGATCTCACCGCAGATGTTGGCCGACGTCTGGTAAAACATGTCAAACGTATCGCTGACCGTGCCGTAGGTAGAATTCTCAACGGGCACCACGCCGCAACTCGCCACGCCCGTCTCGACCGCTGTGAAAATTTCAGCAATCGAGGGCTGTGGTAACACATCCGCCGCATCGCCGAACCGCGCCAATGCCGCCTGGTGTGCGAACGATGCGGCCGGCCCCAGAAAAGCCACCGAGACAACACCGTCATCCGCCGCGCCTGCACCGGTTGCCGCTGCCGGCTCTGCCGCCAGTGCCCGCGTCAACTCAGAACGCTGCCGCGTCAACGCCAGCACCTGGTCGTCGATCTGAGCGATCTGCCCACGCAACTCGTCCGGATTGGTTGGGCCTGTGCTCATCGAATCAATGCTGTCAACACCGCTTTTTGCGCGTGCAACCGGTTCTCTGCCTGATCCCAGACCAGCGAACGTGGACCGTCGAGGACTTCGGCAGTGATTTCTTTGCCGCGATACGCCGGCAGACAATGCAGTACTTTGACATCCGGCGTTGCCTGCTCGAGCAACGTTTCGTTCACCTGGTAGGGTGCCATCACCGACAGACGATCATTCGCCTCTTCTTCGAATCCCATGCTGACCCAAACGTCCGTATAGACAAAATCGGTACCCGCCACAGCGGCGACAGGGTCGTCGGTCACTGTGACACGCCCCGGGCCTTCCAGTTTTTCGAGCAGTGCAGCATCGGGCTGGTAACCAACCGGTGCGCCGATGCGCAAGTCGATACCAGCCAATGACGCTGCAATCGCCCAGGAGTTTGCCATGTTGCTGGCGCCATCGCCAAGATACGCTACCGAGACGCCCTCGACTCTTCCTGCAGACTCCGCAATCGTCTGCAAGTCGGCCACCAACTGGCAAGGATGATAGCGATCAGTGAGCCCGTTGATCACCGGTGCGCTCGAGCAGGCGGCGAACGCTTCGACACCCTCGTGCTCATGACTGCGGATAACAACACCATGCAGGTAGCGGCATAAAACCATTGCAGTGTCCGCAACCGTCTCGCCGCGGCCAAGCTGCAATTGGTCGAATCCAAGAAACATCGACTGGCCGCCGAGTTCGTGAATCCCCACCTCAAACGACACCCGCGTGCGGGTCGAGGCTTTGGAAAAAATCAGACCTATGCTCTTGCGGGCCAGTGGTTGCGGCGAGTCGGCCGAGCCCCGCTGAGACTTCAGCGTCTGCGCCAGATTGACAAGCGCAATGAGCTCGTCGTTGTCAATGTCCTGCAATGTGAGGAAATGCTTGGTTTTCAACATCACAGCACCTCCAGAGATTCACTGACGATGGCAACAGCCTGGTCGAGATCTTCCTGCGAAACGTTCAGCGGCGGCAACAGCCGAATGACATTCGGCCCGGCCGGCAGAATCAGCAGACCCTTGCTGCGGGCTGCTGCCAAAACAGGTGCGACAGCTTCATCGGCGACGATTCCGAGCATCAGTCCCATACCCCGCACATCCTTGAGCTTCGAGTGATTGTTGGTGAGTTTGACCAGGGCCCCGCGCAGGTGCTCACCCATCTTGCGGCAGTTGAACAGCAGGTCACTTTCCTCAATAGCCTCAAACACGGCCAGTGCCGCGGCACACGCCAACGGCGTGCCGCCGAACGTGCTCGCATGCGTTCCCTTTGCAAGCACATTTTCCCATTTCCACTGCACGATAAAAGCGCCAATGGGATAGCCGTTGCCCAGTGCCTTGGCCAGGCTCATACCGTCCGGATTGACGCCATACGTTTGGTGTGCAAACATCGTGCCGGTGCGCCCCATGCCCGACTGTACTTCATCGAACAGCAGGAGAATTCCGTGTTTGTCACACAGCTCCCGGGCACCGCTGAGAAATTCCTGGGTCGCAGGCACCACACCGCCCTCGCCCTGAACCGGTTCGACGAGGACAGCTGCCGTCTTCTCGTCAATCGCCTTGTCCAAAGCTTCGAGGTCGTTGAAGTCGACGAATCGGAAGCCGGGGGTCGCAGGCTCGAACCCTTCCCGGTACTTCGGCTGCCCGGTAGCTGCCAGGGTCGCCAAGGTACGACCGTGGAATGAATCGTTCATGCAGATGATGTCGTAACGGCCATGTTCATTCCCCCATTTCCGGGCGAATTTGATCAGCCCTTCATTGGCTTCGGCACCGCTATTACCAAAAAAGACGCGGCCACCGAAACTGTTCTCGGAAATCGCCGCGGCAAGCTGCGGCTGGTATTCGTTGTAAAACAGGTTGGAGACATGAACCAGCCGCGCGGCCTGGCGCTGGATCGCCTCGGTGACATACGGATGGCAATGCCCGAGGTTGCAGACACTGATGCCGGAAGTGAAGTCGAGATACTCGCGGTCGTCGCCGTCCCAGACCCTGCTGCCGGCGCCCCGCACCAGGAGCATGTCCCGGGTGTAGGTTTCGAGTACGTACTGGTTTTGAAGGTTGAGAATTTGGTTCTTGTCCATTGGATTTCGATCCGTGTTGTGCTCGCTCGGGCTGCCCGGCAACGGCTCAGGTTTTCACTATTTGTGTCCCGACCCCTTCGTCGGTGAATATTTCCAGCAGCAGTGAATGCTGGATGCGACCGTCCACGAGGTGAACTTTGTTCGTACCGGCCTGCAACGCATCGACAGCACTTCTGATCTTCGGGACCATGCCACCAGTGATCGTCCTGTCTGCGATCAGGCGATCGACGTCGGGCAAACAAACGGTCTTGATCAGCGACGACTCATCTTCTGAATCGGCCAAAATACCCGGAACATCGCTGAGGAACACGAGCTTTCGCGCCGCCAACGCCTCCGCAATGCGACAGGCAGAGAGATCGGCATTGATGTTGAAAACGGCACCGTCCGCTCCAGTGCCCAGCGGGGTGATTACCGGCACCTCGTTGCGATCGGTGACAGCCAGAATGCGATCGACGTTGACCGTGTCGACTTCGCCAACGAACCCCAGGTCGGCGGATTCACCCGCTTCGTCCGTGGCTTTCATCGGTACCGCGCCAATCACATCCTTACCCGATAACCCTACAGCCTGACCGCCGAATTTCGCGATCGACCGCACCAACTGGCAGTTGACCTCGTTGTGCAGCACATCGTCGACGACTTATATGGATTCTTTGCATGTGTAGCGCAGTCCGTTGACGAATCGGGTCTCGATGTTCAGTTCCTTTAGCCGGGCACTGATCGCTTTGCCACCGCCGTGAACCACGACCGGCTTCATGCCGACGCATTCCATCAGCACAATGTCACGCAGTGCACTTTCCGCACACACCGCATCTTCCATGGCGCTGCCGCCGAATTTAACGACAACCAAAGCGCCCCGGAACTGCTGGATGTAAGGCAGCGCCTCGATCAGAACCGCCGCCTTGGAGATATACTTCTGGTAGGCTTTCACCTCCCCTCCCGGCCAAATTACCAATATAGAAAACCCCAGCCAAAATTACAATATCCCGTGAGCCTCTTCGCTCATCTGCTCGACCTCCTGCATCTGTCACAAATACACCTTCCCGGCATTCTTTCTATCAACTTTACATGTGGAAATTATCGCTGGAATCGCGGCTTTACTTTTTTGCTGGGGCGATACACATTCGGACTGATATGGCGACTGGCAGAAAACTGCGATTCTCCGAGCTGCGAGCGGCGCATCTGCGCCTGGGCGAGCGCGGCGAGCGCCTAGCGGCGCGACTGCTGCGCGAATTGGGCATGGAGATCCTGGCGTTCAATTACGCAGGACCACATGGCGAAATTGATATCGTCGGGCGCGACGGGCTGATGCTGTGCTTTGTCGAGGTCAAGACGCGTCAGCCGTCGTCGCGATCACGACCGCTTGATGCAGTGACCGCCAAGAAAAAATGGCACATTGTGCGCACCGCAGAACGCTATCTGCGCCAGATAGGACACCCGGACATTGCGTATCGCTTCGACGTCATCGAAGTGGTGATCCAGGGCTGGCGGCTGCAGGAAATCCGGCATCTCCCGGCAGCGTATGGCAGCGGCGACGCGCGCCGGGACCCGCAACGTCCGTTTACCTGACGACTCAACGGAAGAAAGGCACCTCGATGAGGCGCCGCTGAAACGAGCGTTGCCCGGAGCCGTAAGGACCGCTCTGCCCGGGACGGTCGACAACCAGTGTCACGACGTCGCCATAGTGCACCCTCTGGAAAGCACGCGCCAGAGAGACGAAATCCGTGATCGGTTCCTCTCCGATGAAGCGTATGATGTCGCCACGCTTCAGGTCACGGCGCCGCAGGACACTGTCGGGCATGACTTCGCTGACGACCAAGCCGCGATAATCGAGGAAACCCCAAACTTTCGCCAGGCGTTCGGTCATCTGCTGCAGCTCGAGCCCAAGCCGTTTGACACCGAGTTCCTTGCCGCTCAGTTCGCTGACATCCGGCATGCCCGCGACGGTGAAGTTGATGACCTCGCCGCTGCTGAGTGCCACCTCGACTTCGTCGGCTTCCTTGAGTTCCCATAAGCGGCGGCTGACATCAATGGCCTGTCTCACCGGCACACCGTTGAAACGATCAATCACCTGACCGGGCTGGAGACCCGCCGCAGCGGCCGGCGTACCCTCGAACACTTTGCGCACAACCGCGACGCCTTTGCCGTCGACAACCCGGGTGCCCGGCACGAAACCGCAGCTGTTCATGCCGAAGCGCGACGGGATGAGCCAGACACTGAGCACATTCTCAAGCTGCTGCACGGGGATCGCGAAGCTGATTCCTTCGGCCTCTTCCTCGGTGAATGTGCTCATGCCAATCAGGTCACCGTCGGCATTGCTCATGGGGCCACCACTGTTTCCGGGGTTGATCGAAATAGTGGTCTGCACAATGTCATGGTAATAAACGCCGTTCAATTCTTTGTTGCGCCCGACAGCGCTGACGATGCCCTCAGCGACGCTGTGGCCAAGTCCGAACGGATTACCGGCAGCGATCACCACTTCACCCAGCAATACATCACCGGGTATGGCGAACCGAATGTCCTTGACTCCGGCGCGCGGCAGGAAATCATCGAGCATGAGCAGGGCCAAATCGCTGGCAGAGCTGGTGGCAATCGGGGTGGCGGCATGGTTGGTTCCATCGGCAAGGGTGACGATGATCCTGTGGGCCTGCTTGACGACGTGGTCATTGGTCAACACGAGACCACGCTGCTGGTCGATGACGATGCCGCTGCCCAGCGACTCGCGGTGATCGGCTTGCGGCCGCGAACGATAGGTGACGGCGCCAATCTGGTACTTGTATTGCACGATGACCTGACGGTCGGTGCTGATATTGACAACCGAAGGCAGCACCTGGCTGACCGCGTGCACAGTTGGTGTCACACGGTTCGACGTGGCCGGAATCAGCACGGCCTGACCCGTCGCGACGGGCGACAGCCCCACCATAGTTGTTAAGCAAAGAAAAATGATTCGGCAGGTCATGATATTCACCTGTTTTTCAACGGCATTGGAACCGTTTTAGTCTGATAGTGGTCGAAGGAAACAAATCGATTGATTGATCTTTTCAAGGTGCCGTGATGCCTCCCGATATCGAACTTCATCCCAACAGAACACTCAGCACCTTTTACAATGACCTCTTTGACAGCGGTTTCTTCGTCTTCAACGACGAGGAGCCGCATTTTCAGGAAAAGCTGGTCCAAATCATCTGGAACGAACAACTCGTCAACACACCTTTGACCACGGTTGCAGGCGATTTGTTGCAGATCTTCCATGCCGGCGTCTGGAACGTCGAGTCCGGTCCGGATTTCCATGATGCCACCATCGCAGTGAACGACCAGCTGCAACGCGGTGCAATCGAGATTCACCTGCTGCCGGAGGACTGGTTCCGGCATCACCACGACGGCAATCCCGATTACAACGGGACGATCCTGCACGTGGTCTGGAGCAATCCCAAGCATTACCTCACGTTCCCCGAAAACATACCGCTGTGCGTGCTGCAACATCAGATCAGCGTACCGCTTCCCGAGCTGCTGACACGCATCGATCTGTCACTTTATCCCTATGCGAGCAAGATTCACCCCGGTAACTGCGCTCGGCACTTTGCGGAACTCAGCGACGAGCATATCGCCAACCTGCTGCAGTCCTACGGGGTCGCACGGGTTTTGGAGAAATCGCGCGCGATTTCTGAAGAAATCCTCCGAAACGGCCTGGAGCAGACTGTTTACTACCGATTCCTCGACATCCTCGGATACAAGAACAATCGTCCGGCGTTCCAGCGTCTGGCTGAGCGCATGCCGGTGCACCGGTTAAGCGCTTTAACCGGCAAGCATGAGGCGATGGCCGTCCTCTTCGGGGCGGCAGGACTGCTGCCAGATCCGACGCGCACGGCAGTGCTGCCGCAGCATCAGAGGCTGGTTCGGGAATTGTGGGACGCCTGGTGGCCGCATCGCCGGGGCTGCCCGGACATTCACTGGAATCGCCATCGCCTGCGGCCGTACAATTGGCCGGAGCGTCGCCTCATAGCGGCCCACCTGATTCTGCGCGACAACAGCTACAGGCTCGGTCGCAACATTATTCAGGCGATGCGCCGCAAAACAACACCACAGGAGGCCATACGGCAATTGCACCGCCTGCTCGGTGCCGCCGCCGATGCATCCTGGCAAAGCTTCTACGATTTCACCCGAACCCTGGAAAAACCCGCCAGCCTCCTTGGTGAGCACCGCGTTCAGGACTTTGTAGTCAACCTGGCTATTCCGCTTTTTTTTGCAGACTGCATGATGCAGCAGAGCGCCGCCCAATGTGAGCAAGGCAAGCAGACACTGCTGCAGGTGCCGAAGCTGCAGGACAACCGTCTGTTGAAGGAAGCAATCCACCATTTTTTCATGCCGCCCAGCCGCGCCCGTGATGTCGTCAGCAACGCGTGCGCTCAGCAGGGGTTGCTGCAACTGTATCGCGATTTTCATCCTGGCAGCTGAATTATTAGGGGGGAGTATGCAGACAGGGCCGACACAGGGTATCTTGGTGAGAGTCAACCTATTGAGGCACCTGGCACCTAGAACGCCCCCCCCGGAGGTTGTCTTTCGACGCACCTGGATTTCCGTTCGGGCATTGACTATGAAAACTTTGAGCACAAAAAAGCGATGGCTGCTGTATCTGCTCTGTACCGGTTGCCTGCTGCATGCGGGTGATCACGCGGAGTTGCATGATTCGGTCAGCATCCCGCTCGAAGAGGGCCGCCTCGACGTCGGCAGGATGCTCGGCCGGCTGGCAGAGGAAATGGGGCTCGACAACAAGCAAATTCACGAGAACGTCGACTTGTCGCTCGATCTGAACGATGCCGCAGACCGCAAATACTACAAACGCCTGACCGAATTAACCGAGGGCATCGTTACCTTCGAGTTGAACCCTGACCACCTGACGATCAACATCGATCGTGCCGCCATGCACCGTCAAAGTCGGCATATCCGTGGCAAGTTTCGCGGCCAGGTCGAGGAATGGTTTCCGGATGCTGCCTCGGCGGCAGCGGCGCAGTACGGTATTTTCGCGTGCACATCCGACGATTATTATGTCGTGCCGGCAGACGCTGCGCTCGCTGAGCACGTGGTCGTTCTGGTACACGGAATCGACGACACCGGCCGTATCTGGAACAACGTGATTCCCGAACTGCTCAACCACGGCCTCGAGGTCTGCCGCTTTGAATATCCGAACGACCAGCCGATTGCAGACTCTGCAGATTCGCTGGCGAAGCACCTGGCAATCCTCAAGGGTTGTGGCGTACGCCGCGTCAACCTCGTCGCGCACAGCATGGGCGGCCTGGTTTCGCGTGAAATGCTGACCCACCCCGACTTATTCAACGGCAGCGGCAGTGACCACATGAACTATCCGGACGTGAAACATCTGATCATGGTCGGCACACCAAATCACGGGGCACCGATCGCGCGCTTCCGCGGCTTTGCCGAGGTGCGCGACCAGATGGTCCGTGTTTTCAGCGGCGACGGTCTGTTGTTCGGCGGCATTTTCGACGGCGCCGGCGAGGCCAAGCTGGACTTGCTGCCAGAGAGCGATTTTCTCGCCGAACTGAACGGCCGGGAACACCCGCAGGGCGTCAACATGCTGATTATTGCGGGACGCGCCAGTCCATTCGGCCGTGAGGACGTAACCAAGTTTATGAAGCGCATGCGGGCGACGATGCCGGGCGACTGTAAGGGCTGCACGCAGTTCGAGACGTCGATGCAAAATCTGGTCGCCGGCATCGGTGACGGGGTGGTGCCACTGCAATCAACGAAACTGGAGGGTGTCGAGCTGGTTGTCCTGCCAGCCAACCACATGACCCTGATCCGCAAGGCACTGCCCAAGGCACCGCAACCACCCGCCATTCCGATCATCCTCAAGCGTCTTAACTGACTTTTTTCACTAAAGACGGCGCGGTCAAGCTGGCGGGTTTCGGTCAACCGCTGCGGCCGCACGAGTCTTTCACGCTAAGTCTTGATTGTCGCAGGATCACCAGTCTCTTCCACGCTTTTCGCTGCCCGCATCCGCCGCCACCACACGTACGACAGATAGCCGCATAGCCCCAGATAGAACGGGACGTATTCGACAAGGCGCAGGTATGTGTTCGTCTCTGGCGGCAGGTTGTGGTTGAGGATGTGGAATGACAGATAATACAGTGACGTCATGACCATCAGCAACAGAACCATCGGATTCCGCAGCACTGCCATGAACGGTAGCAGCCACAGCAGGTACCACGGATTGCCGACCGGCGTAATCAGAAGCATCACCAGCAGCAACCACATGCTGCAGCGCAACGCCGCGTGCTCGTCGCGGACATGGCGCCACCATAGCAACAGAAAGATGAGATAAACGAACGCCAGCACATCCCTGGCGTTCTGACACGCCCCGGCATATGCGTCGTCCGTCGAAATGCCGCAGGCCAACAGACTGTGCTCAAAACGACTGCGCACAAGTGCAAAGACGGAGGCGTTCGATTCCCATGAATCATGAAATTCCTTCAACCCCGCAAACGGTTCGTCGGCCCCCACTGTCATGACTCCCAACATCGCTGCCGAGGCGACGCCAAAGAGCAAAAGAGCAATCGCCAGCTGCCGCCACTGACGCCGGTGCACTTGCAGAAAGAACAGCGGCGCCAGGAGCACGAACGGCGTCAGCTTCACCCAGCCGGCGAGAAAAACCCAGACGTACGCCGGTGCAATGCGATTGCGCATCAGCGACAGGACGTAAAGCGTCAGCAGGAAGGCGCAGAGGATGTCAAGGTGCATCGAGTTGACAACTTCCTTGAGGAGTAGTGGACAGCAGGCGTAGATGATCGTGCGGCGACGGCCTTCGGCCCGGTCAGCACCGGAGCGAAAAAGGAGGACCATGATCATCAGATCAACAACCAGAAAGGTGCAGCGCAGGCCGTACGGCCACCACCCGAAAATTGCGCCGTTGAGGGCAAAGACTGCCTGCGCGCCCGGCGGGTAGATGGTTTTCACCGCCGGGTAGTTGATCCGGGAATGCACGAGCTTTGCCGCTTCGAACTGCTCCGGATCCGGTTCAACGTCGGTAACATCGCAGAAGTGCGGTGCCGTGGCATACGGACTGATCTTGTGATTAACGGCCATGCCGTCCCAGATGTAGCGGTAGAAATCGTTCTCCAGCAGTGGGCTGGAAAAGCACATCAGCAGCCGTGCGGCAAGCGCGCAACCTATGGCGACCCAGAACAGGCTGCGGGTGCGTCCGGCGGCACGCGATCGTGCGAAAATCAGGACGTAACCAATCCAGGCGACCAGGTAAACCGCGACCATCGCGATCACCGGCCGCTGCTCATAAAGCTTGCCGTAGATGAATAGCGGGCTCAGCACAGTCATCATGCTTGCACCGATGAGCAGCAACAGGCCACCGCCACAAACCATGATCCAAACGATCGCAGGTTCGCTTGTTCCCCTGTCGTGATTGATGTCGCTGTCGTTCATGTGGATTGGCTTGCCTGTGTCGACGGTTGTCCGCGGCAGCTTATACGACTTTTACGGTGCCGAATACACCTGCTTGTGAATGGAAAGAAACCATACTGTACCGTTCCCATGCAAGGTCGGGAACGTCTCCACAACAAATTTTCAGGCCGGCGCTTATTTCTTGTCGCGCATGAAACGATATGTTACCTCATGTCTATCATCGACGACAAGACACTTCAGGAGAGCGGGCTGCTGCTGGTCGACAAGCCGGCCGGGTGGACCAGCCACGACGTTGTCGGCTATCTGCGGCGGTTCAAGGTCGGCAAGGTCGGACATTGCGGCACACTCGACCCGGGCGCCACGGGGCTCCTGGTTATTGTGCTGGGCCGGGCCACAAAGCTGGCCGACAAATTTTCCGGGCAGGACAAGTTCTACCAGGGAATCATGACGCTGGGCACCGCAACCAGTACCCAGGATGCCGACGGCGAAGTCACGGCGACCGCCGACTGGTCGCAAATAACCGCCGATGCCGTGACCGAAACCTGTGCCGCCTTTGTCGGCGATCAGATGCAGATCCCTCCCATGTATTCTGCGGTCAAAATAGATGGGCAGAAGCTTTATAAGCTGGCGCGGAAAGGCAAAGAGATCGAGCGCGCGCCACGGGCAATCACCATTCATTCATTCACTGTCGATGACGTTGACATGCCGGACGTATCCATCTCCGTGGGCTGCTCCAAAGGTACGTACGTCCGCACCCTGTGTGCCGACGTCGGCGATCGACTGGGCTGTGGCGCTCATTTGAAATCGCTACGCCGGACCGGCTGCGGCGAGCTTGCCGTTGCGGAGGCTAACGACATGGAGACAATAAAAACTTGGGATCGCGACACGCTGCTCCGCCACCATATCCCGCTCGAGGCCGCGCTCAAATATGTTTGACCCATCACGCCTACTATCCATTTTTCACTGACCACTACACATGATTCGCACTTCATCCCTGCACGAACTTGTTGGCAGCGGCATCGACCGGGTCGCCGTTGCCTGCGGCGTGTTCGACGGCTTGCACCGTGGGCATCGCCGGATTCTCGAGCGATTGCAACAGGAAGCAGTGGACACAGGAGCAGCACCGGTCGTGATAACCTTCGATCCGCATCCGCAGAACGTCATCGGCTCCGGCGATCCGGTACCGCTGCTGCTATCGATCGATCACCGGCTGATGCTGCTGGCCCGGCAGAAGATGGCGGCAACGGTCGTTATTCCGTTTACCAAGTCCTTTTCCAGAATCACGCCGGCGGCTTTCGTCTCCGACGTGCTGTGCGGCAGCAGTATTCGAGTGACAGCTGTTTGTGTCGGTTCACGCTGGCGTTTCGGCCACCGTGCGGCCGGCGATACCGATCTGCTGCAGCAACTCTGCAATGACCGGGACGTTCGCGTGGTACCGGTCTCCGAGGTCGACGACGACCACGGCACCGTCAGTAGCAGTCGGACCCGAACGGCGATCGCAGCCGGGGACCTGGCAGTCTGCGAATCGATGCTGGGGCGGCGGTTCTCAGTATACGGCACGGTACAGCGAGGCAAAGGCCTCGGCGCCGCCGACCTGACATATGCCACGGCCAACATCGAGCCGGGCAACGGCGTCCTGCCGCCAGATGGCATTTACGCCGCGACTGCACGCCTTTGCAACGACGAGGGGACCTGGACCGATCATCCCGGCATTCTGTACCAGGGTTCCTCGCCGACAGTTACCGATGCAAATCCGGGAGGACGCATCGTCGAGATGCACATTTTCGAGTTCGACGCCGACATCTATGACCGCTCGCTCGAAATCGTCTACGGCGACTTCATCCGCGCCGACTGCCGCTTCGACAGCCTCGAAGCACTGCGCGAGCAGATCGGGCGCGACATTGCCGAGGTACGCGCGAGAGGGTGACGGGGCAAACTGATCTCCGGCAAACCAGTGACCGGCAGCCGACATTCCCATTCCCTGCTCTCAACATTCGACATTCGCGGCAGTGGATGTTATTGTGCTGTCCATGTTGAACAGCTGGCGCATGCCGTATCGTATCGTCGCGGCTGGCGTCGCCCATTTCATGCAGAGGATGACGAGATGAAACCCCGGAAGACCCCCTCGAAAGAGATCAGTCGCCGCAAGTTCGTGAAGACCACGGCAGCGGCGGCGGTTGGAACAACAGCCCTGGCGACGGGCTGCAAGCAAGCCGTCAGCGTTCCGAATATCATCAGCAACAAGACTTTCGAATGGCGCATGGTCCTGTTCTGGGGTAAAGGATCGAAAGTTCTGGGCGAAGGGGCGCAGAACCTGGCGACCTGGATCGAGACGATGTCGCAGGGGCGCCTGCGTATCAAGGTTTACGGCGCGAATGAACGCGTCCCAGCCGGCGGTGTTTTCGAAGCCGTCGGCCAGGGCGACGCAGAGCTTGGTCATTGCGCTTCGTACTACTGGGCCGGGGACGTCAAAGCAGCGCAATTTTTTGCTGCAGTACCGTTCGGAATGAACGCCCAGCAGATGAACGCCTGGATTTACCACGGCGGCGGGCAGGCTTTGTGGGACGAAGTCTATGAACCGTTCGGCGTAATGGGTGTGCCGGCCGGCAATACCGGTGTGCAGATGGGCGGATGGTTCAATCGGGAAATTAATGCCATCAGTGACTTCAAGGGCCTGAAAATGCGCATGCCCGGCATCGGCGGAGCGGTTCTGAACCGGGCCGGAGCCGAAGTTGTTAACAAGCCGCCGGGCGAGTTGTACAGCAGCCTGGAAACCGGACTGATCGACGCAACCGAATGGGTCGGGCCCTACCACGATTACCTCATGGGCTTCCACGAAGTTGCCAAATACTACTACTACCCTGGCTGGCACGAGCCGGGAACGGTGCTCGAACTGATCATCAACCGCAAAGCGTTCGAGGCTCTGCCTGCCGACCTGCAGGAGATCATCCGGACAGCAGCCTTCCGCGCCAACCTGTCCGTGCTGTCGGAGCTCGAGGCGAAGAACAATGATCACCTGAAAATTCTGGTCGATCAGCACAAGGTCGACCTGCGCCGCTTTCCCGACGAGGTGCTCAGGCAGTTGAAGATCTACTCCCGCGAAACGATCGATGACCTCTGCAGCGGCGACCCGCAGAGTCGCAAAGTCTACGATGCATTCAGCGCCTTTCAAAAAACGGTCAATGCATGGGGCGCCGCATCGGAGCGGGCCATGCACGAGCTCGATGACATATGAGCAGCGGTCGCATCTCGGCAAGCACCGGCCAAGGGCCGCAGGAGACAGGACCGATATACTTTTTCCAACGATTGCACTACTGCTGTTGTGAGCAAATACCACTGGCGCCCATCCCCGTCAGGCTGATGAATGATGCGGGCTGAGCGCCTTTGATCGGCTAAGTCAATTCTACCTGTTCATACCTGGTGTCCCGACAACATGCCTGTTTACGATTTCGATACTGTTGTCGACCGCCGCCACCGTGGCAGTTTCAAGTGGGAAAAGTACCGCGACCGTGACATCATTCCGATGTGGGTTGCAGACATGGATTTCCATTCGCCACCGCCAGTTATCGATGCCCTCAACCAGGTCACCGAACACGGCGTCTTCGGCTATGTCGTGCCGCCCGTCGGTGCAGTCGACACCATCGTCGGCATGCTCGAGCGTGAATACAGCTGGACTGTCGAACCGCATTGGATAGTGTGGCTGCCGGGTTTGGTGCCAGCCCTCAACCTCGCCTGCCGGGCATTCTGCGAGCCGCAGCAAGCGGTGATGATAACGACGCCGATATATCCGCCGTTCCTGCAGGCACCGCGCTGCTCTGACCGCGCCTTGATCTCGGTGCCGCTGGCACTCGACAACGACAGATGGCAGTTCGACTTCGAGGCGATGGCCGCAGCACTGACACCGGACACGCGCCTGCTCATGCTGTGCAATCCGTACAATCCAGTCGGCCGCGTTTTGGCTCGGGACGAACTTGCGGCGCTGGGGCAATTCTGCATCGAACACGACCTGATCATATGTTCCGATGAGATTCATTGCCAACTGCTCCTCGACGACGTCGAGCACCTGCCGACCGCAATGATTTTTCCCGAACTCGCCGCCCGTACAGTGACGCTGCTCGCCCCCAGCAAAACCTACAACCTTCCGGGACTATGCTGCGCCTACGCGATTATCCCCGACAACAAATTGCGCCAGCAGTTCAAAGCAAAAATGCGCGGCATCATGCCGGAGATGAACAGCTACAGTTATGCCGCCTGCCAGGCAGCATATACGCACGGTGAACAATGGCGGCTGGAACTGATCGACTATCTGCGCGGCAACCGCGATCTGCTGGAAAAGTATGTCGCAGACCATTTGCCGAGCATTCGTATGACGCATGGCGAAGCAACCTTCCTCGCCTGGCTCGACGTCCGCGACAGCGGCATCGAGAACCCGATGAAATTCTTCGAAGGTGCCGGCGTCGGCTTGTCAGACGGCCGTGAGTTCGGCAACGAGGGTTTTGTGCGCCTGAACTTCGGTTGTCCGCGCGCAACACTGACCGAAGGCCTCGACCGCATGCGCGCAGCGTTATAGGCAGGTTTATCAAACATGTGTGGCCGTTTCACCTTGCATGATACGCCGGAGGAGATCACCGACAGCCTCGATGGCCTCAACGTCGACTGCACTGGTCTCGAACCGTTTGAGCCTTGCTACAATGTCGCGCCAACTATCTATACACCGACAGTTGCCGGCGGCGAAACAATCTCGGCGAGTTTGCGGCGCTGGGGATTGGTGCCGCACTGGGCGAGAGATCCGGCAATCGGTAATCGCATGATCAACGCGCGCGGCGAGACAGTCGCGGAAAAACCCGCTTTCCGCAACCTGGTCGAGAAAAAGCGATGCATCGTTCCGGCCAACGGCTATTACGAGTGGAAAAAAGACGCGACACCTGCCGGCCACCGAGGCGGCAAAATTCCGTATTACGTCCGATCGCCGGAACACCGCGTGCTGTGGTTTGCCGGCCTACACGCCAAGTGGTTTTCCGCCGACGGTAAACAGCTCGATACGTACACGATCATTACGACACAACCGGCCGCGGCAATCGCCGACATTCATGATCGCATGCCGGTGATTCTCTCGGGCGACGGCATCGAACAATGGTTGCGCACGAACCGGGGAAATCAGGCTGAGACCTTGTCGCTGTTGCGACCGTACAACGGCAAGCTGGAGGCCTACACGGTTTCGACATTGGTCAATTCTCCGCGCAACAACTCACCGCTGTGTATCAAGCCGGCTGCGGCAACTGACGACGACCTGCTGCCAGGCCTGTCGCGGTGATTCTGTATACCCCAACGGCTGCGCTCACTCATTTTTGAATCATGCGCCATTGCCCCTTTAGACTGTGATTTGGTAGCGATATAATGAGTCATGGATCACGAATGACAGCACCTTTGTCGACAGAACAGGCGTGCGCCATCACGCGCGTGGTGAAAATTCGCCGCAATTCCGCCTCGGATGTGATTTATAACATTTTATCAATTAGATATTTGTGATAATATATCAAATGCGAACCAGGTGACTTCAAGGGCCTTTTTCCGCCGGAAAAACGTACCTAACAGCCGGATTGTGCGAACGCAGCGGTTTTTGCCGCAAATATCCGCCGGAAAACCGCCGTTTTTCCGCCATCCGGATGCCTCCTGAGGCTAACATTTATTTTACAATAGGCTTATTCTCAACTACTTATGTATCGAGCCAGCGGCCGAATGGGAAAGTTCTTCGGAAAAGGAAATTTGTCAGATTTTAGCCGATATGTAAATAACGGATTAACAATGAGTTAATAAATCCATGTCAGAAAAAGAAAAGAAAAATGGCCGGACAGCTTGTGGGAAGAAACTGGGGTTCCTATATTGTCTTGTCCTTCGCGACTAAATATGGTTTGCTAAAGGACATGGAACGGTGAGCCAAGCCTCGTCTGCAGTGCGATCAGAGTAGCCCGATCCCCGCTTCCAGCCACTATAGTCCGGGGGAGTCTCGGCTTTTGAGCCAAGACCGGATGCCGTGGAAGCGACGGTCGCATGCATGATGGACGTGCGAAGCGTTCTGAAGATTTGTGTATAGTTGCATCGCAAAATCGATTGAGTCCTTACCAGCCAATACACATTTTGTTACTACCTCAGAGGTTCTCTGTATGATCAAATCACACTCCGACACACATCTCCAATTGGCCGGGCTGGACCCGCTGCAAAACCACGAATTCAAGATCCGCAAGCGCGACGGTCGCATGGATGTGTTCCAAGACAGTCGCATTTACCGAGCGATCGAAAAAGCATTCAAGGCAGCAACCGATCTCGACGAAGCCTTGGCACTGCCCGAGTCGGACCAGCAGAACGCCCAGAGAATCGCCGACTCCGTCTCTCAGGAAGTCGTCGGATTCGCCGTGCGGGGCGGCAATCTCGATGTCGAATGGATTCAGGACGTCGTCGAACAACAGCTGATGAGCGAGGGGTTTTACAACGTCGCCCGCCGCTATATCCTCTACCGCGAGGAACGCAAGAAAGCACGCGTCCTGGCCGATGACGGGACACCGCAGGGACCGGTCACGATGACCGTGACGAAGCCCGACGGGAGCATCGAAAAGCTTGATCCCGAGCGCATCCGCAAGATCGTTTATGAAGCGTGCAAGGGTCTCGACGAAACCTCCGCTCAGGACCTCAACGGTGAAGTGATGCGGATGCTGTACGACGGCATCACCACGGAAGAGATCGACAAGGCGCTCATCCTCGCCGCCAAGTCACGCATCGAGATCGAACCCAGCTATTCCTATGCCGCAGCACGCTTGTTGCTGCAGATCATCTATCGCGAATCCCTGGGCGTCGACTGTCAGCAGCTCGAGCTCGAGGTCATTCATCGCCGCCATTTCAAGGACTATCTGGATGAAGGCATAGCGGCCGATCGGTTGTCGCCCGAGTTGCTCAAATATGACCTTGAAAAGATTGCCGCCGGAATTGAACTCTCCCGCGATCATAAGTTCGCTTATATCGGGCTGCAGACCATTTACGACCGCTACCTGCTGCATATCGAAGGACGCCGTATCGAGACGCCGCAGTACTTCTGGATGCGTGTTGCCATGGGCCTGGCCATGCAAGAGGAGGACCGGGAAGCGCGTGCCATTGAATTCTACAACGTGCTCTCGACATTCCATTTCGTGTCATCAACACCAACTCTGTTCAATGCCGGCACACTGCACCAACAACTCAGCTCCTGTTACCTCTCGACGGTGATGGACGAGCTCGAACATATTTTTAAGGTCGTTTCCGACGATGCCTCGCTGTCGAAGTGGGCTGGTGGTTTGGGCAATGACTGGTCAAATGTCCGTGCCACCGGCGCCCACATCAAAGGCACCAACGGCGAGAGCCAGGGCGTCATCCCCTTCCTCAAGGTCGCCAACGACACCGCTGTCGCCGTCAATCAGGGCGGCAAGCGCAAAGGCGCTATGTGCGCGTACCTGGAGACTTGGCACCTCGATATCGAGGATTTTCTCGAATTGCGGAAGAATACCGGCGACGAGCGCCGGCGTACGCCCGACATGAACACGGCAAATTGGATCCCCGACCTGTTCATGAAACGCGTCGCCGAAGGCGGGCACTGGACCTTGTTCAGCCCCAGCGATGTGCCGGACCTGCACGACCTCTATGGTAAAGCATTCGAAAAGCGGTACATCGAATACGAAACCATGGCCGCCAACGACCAACTCAAACACCACCGGCGCATCGAAGCAGTACAGCTTTGGCGTAAAATGCTATCGATGCTGTTCGAAACCGGCCATCCGTGGCTGACTTTCAAGGATCCGTCAAACCTGCGCTCACCACAGGGGCATACCGGTGTGGTTCACAGCTCGAACCTTTGCACCGAGATTCTGCTCAACACCTCACGCGACGAAACGGCGGTGTGCAATCTGGGGTCGGTAAATCTGGCGGCACACGTCATCGACGGACACCTCGACGAAAAGGTTCTATCGGCGACTGTTCGCACCGCCATCCGTATGCTCGACAATGTCATCGACATCAACTACTACCCGACGCCGGAGGCACGGACCGCCAACATGCGGCATCGCCCCATCGGCCTTGGCCTCATGGGTTTTCAGGATGCCCTGTACAAACTCGGCTTCAGCTATGCCAGTGACGACGCCGTAACTCTAGCGGATCGCAGCATGGAGATGATCTCGTACTACGCGATTCTCGCTTCGGCCGGACTGGCGGCTGAGCGCGGAACCTACGAGACATATGAGGGGTCGAAGTGGTCGTGCGGTCAGTTGCCGATCGACACAATCGAGCTGCTGCAACGCGAACGTGGCGGCTACCTCGATATCGACCGCGGTGTCACCATGGACTGGTCGGTCGTACGTGAAGCTGTGCGCACCCACGGCATGCGCAACAGCAATACGATGGCGATCGCGCCGACCGCAACTATTTCCAACATCGTCGGCGTCGGTCAGTCGATTGAACCGACGTACAACAACCTCTTCGTCAAATCCAATCTGTCCGGTGAGTTTACTACGGTAAACAACCACCTGATTGCGGATCTGAAAAAGGAAGGTTTGTGGGACAAGGATATGCTCGATGACCTGAAATACTTTGACGGAGTGATTCAGGAGATCGAGCGTATTCCCGAAGACATCAAGCAGAGGTATCTGACGGCGTTCGAGATAGACTCGACGTGGCTGATCCAGTGCGCCAGCCGGCGGCAGAAATGGATCGACATGGGCCAGTCACTCAACCTCTACTTGCGCGAACCGAGCGGCAAAAAGCTCAGCGATATGTACATGCACGCCTGGCAAGCCGGGCTCAAGACCACGTACTATCTGCGGACGCTCGCTGCCACACAGATTGAAAAGTCGACTGTCGATATCAACCGCCGGGGCGTCCAGCCGCGGTGGATGAAAAACCGCTCTGCTTCGGCCGAGATCGATATCAATCGGCAGCCGAAAGCATGTAGTATCCTTGACCCTGATTGCGATGCGTGTCAGTAGACGCCTCGCGGTCAGGGCCACGGTTATTCCCCCCCACCAGCCGTAACCCATAGTGCCGAATAGGAAGGAGTGTCTCTATGTCTTGCTGTGTCGTCGGCGAAGAACGCCCAAACCAGTATGACCTGAGCAAGCGAATCAATGTTGATGATAAACGCCTCATCAATTGTAACAGCGTAGATGTGAATCAGCTCATGCCCCTTAAGTACAAGTGGGCATGGGAGCACTACTTAAACGGCTGTGCCAACAACTGGCTGCCAACCGAAGTATCCATGCAGCGCGATATCGAGCTGTGGAAATCCAGCCAGTTATCGGATGCCGAACGCCAGGTGATCATGCGAAACCTCGGCTTCTTCAGTACTGCCGAGAGCCTGGTCGGAAATAACATTGTGCTGGCGATCTTCAAGTTCGTCACCAACGCCGAGGCCCGTCAGTATCTGCTGCGTCAGGCTTTTGAAGAAGCTGTGCATACCCACACCTTCCATTATATCGTTGAGTCGCTTAACCTTGATCAACGCGAAGTCTTCAACATGTATCATGAGGTCAACACGATCCATGACAAAGACGCGTTCGAGATGGAGTTGACCAACGGGATTCTGGCGGACGGCTTCACCACTTCGACCTTCGAAGGCCAGCAGGAGTTCGTCAAGAACCTGATCGGCTTCTATGTCATCATGGAAGGCATCTTCTTCTACAGCGGCTTTGTAATGATCCTGTCATTTCACCGCCGCAACATGATGACCGGTATCGGTGAACAGTTCCAGTACATCATGCGGGATGAGACCATCCACCTTAATTTCGGCATCGATCTGATCAACACGATAAAGCTCGAGAACCCGGATCTATGGACGGAGGATTTTCAGGAACACATAATCGGTCTCATCCGTGAAGCCGTTGAACTCGAAATCCGCTACGCCGAAGATTGCCTTGGCAACGGCATCCTCGGGCTCAAATCCGACATGTTCCGAGAATACGTTCAGTACATTGCCGATCGCCGTCTCGAACGTATCGGGTTGCCGGCGCAGTACTTCTCAAACAACCCATTCCCGTGGATGAGTGAGACTATCGACCTGGGCAAGGAGAAGAACTTCTTCGAAACCCGCGTCACCGAGTATCAGACTGCGGCGGCCCTGGAGTGGTAAGTCCGTCCACCTAAGGGCGCGGGTATGACTCGCGCCCTTAGGAGCGAATGGAGCCGGCCTGGAGGGTTCTTGGCCGGAAAGCAGTCTCAGAGTCCGGACTTTTCCAAGCGGGTGCTGCCAGCTCGATTAATGTTCGCCGCGAACATCTTGCTGCCCTCGATCAACTGCAGCGTCGCTTCTTTCTCCAACAGCAGTGCCTCGGTATCGGCAAGGCAGCGTGCGGTCATCGTCCGGGGCACATCCTTAATCAGGGCTATCGCACCGAAGTAATCATGGGTGCCGAGTTCCGCGACCTCTTTCTCACCGTCAGACGACTCGTCAATAATCGAGACGCTGCCGGACT
Organism: uncultured Lentisphaerales bacterium; assembly: GCA_964460215.1. GTDB lineage: Bacteria > Verrucomicrobiota > Lentisphaeria > JABSQK01 > CAJWLW01 > CAJWLW01. The sequence continues at coordinate 32,845 of CAYWQM010000016.1, read as the reverse complement.
GTATAAGATAGAAGTGGTCACCCGCATCACCTCTACGGAACAGCGTGTCCCCATTCTTGTACGTGCCGATGGTAATCTTCGACAGCACCGACCGCACGATCACCGACGGCAAGTCGGCGAACAGGCGAATTGAGAACAGAAAGTGCATGATCTCGAGTTGCCGCCTGATCGTTTCAACGATCTCCGGCCGCTTCTCACCAAGCGTTTCCACGTCCTCCCGGTACAGTGTCAATGTGGTTGTCGGCGTGACTGTGCGGACGTTGGCCATACGCCTGGAGTTCTCCAGCAAGGCCGCCTCACCGAAGAAGTCACCACGATTTAAAAACGCCAGAAGGTAGCTATCACCGACGAGGTCAATCTCTTCGACCTGCGCCCGGCCATCGACAATGATGTAGCAGGAATCGGCAACATCCCCCGATTGCACCAGCAACGTATCGGTCGGAAAATGCTGCAGGACCATACGCTGTGACAGAAACAGCTTGTCCTCTTCCCCCAAGCTCTGGAAAAAGTTGATGCCGTTATACAACTCCAGGCAATTCGCACCGGTGACGGTCGAGTCGGGAAAGCTGAAGCGCGTATTTTTCAGCACGTTCTGGTACAGCACCAGATAGCACTCGTAGTTGAGCTTGTTGAACGCCTGGTGGAAGACTTTGTTACTGAAGTCCGCACCAAAGTACCGTGCGATACTCGCGTCAATATCCGAGACGATGCCGTGAATGTCGCGCCTGAGCCCATCGAGATCGTCGCCGTCAAGATCTATGTTTTTGCTGAAGGCAAATCCGGATTTGCCGACACGCCGTTCGATGACCTGTGTGAAACTGCCGCATTTTTCCCGCAGACTTTGGCCGATATTCTGTTGCAGCTCGTTAAACGTCATTGCCAGAGCACCCGCTTCGTCGCCAGCCGGGTCATCGAGAATCAGCAGGTCCGCATCGAGCGACACTTCGTCCAAATGCGCGTGGTACGCCACGACCGACAGCGCCATCAGGACGAAGGCAATGAAATCGACCTGCTCCGCCCCCAGCCCCATCACCGGTGCGTTCGCCACACCGCTACCCAAGGCGCCGACAAGACTGACGACGAACAGCGCCAGACCGATGAAAAACAGCCAGATCGGCAAGGCAAATACCGTGCCGCGCCAAAGGAAAGAGAATTGCTGTCTTAGCAATACCGCCAGCACTTGCGGAATCAGGAGGACCCCTGCGATTAACTCGATTGGAACCGGCGAACCGACGACGGCGTGATTAAAGACGCAGGCACCGCCAACTGCCGTGGCGAGTCCGACGGTACCTATTTGGAGAGCTGCCGGGGAAGCCCCGCCACGGAAAGTACAGTAGGCCATGAACAAGCCGGCGAGCAACAGCACGACGCCGGCCGCCCCCGCCGCCAAGGTGTACAAATCATGCAGTTCTTTCGGTACTTGCGTGATTGCCAGGATGAACACGATCAGACCACCGGCGGTAACTGCCAGGGCCGCGTTCGGTCGATGGAACAATGGTTGCTGCGACAGGAAACTCCAGATGAAGTAAAACATGCAGAAAATAGACAGAATACACGACAGCACTACGGGCACCAGCAGCAGCAGCAGTACGACTACCAGCACATTGTCCGTCTGCCCGTGTGCCAGGCTCTGGCTGCTCCAGGCGGAGAGCATGTTTAGCATATCGATCTTCAAATCATCGTCGTGCGTCATCACGACCTGGCCCAGCCTGGTGACCAGAAACACCCACAACACAATGGAACCAATGTAGCCGAGGAAAAAGCGGTGCTCCCGGCTCATCTGATTCCTCATAGTCAGGGTCTCGATCAACTTGTGCTGCACAAAGCTGAAAGCCTTTTGCCGGAAATTCTGGAGACGAATACACTCGCTCATGATCCCATGCAGGTCGCTGCCGGCAAACGGCGACAGATGCAGGAAGGAACGGATCAGCAGGACATACATGACCTTGTAGGTCAGTGCGACTCCGAAAGTGCTCAACGACAGCGTGTGGTTACTATTGAGAATCAGCAACAGGACACAAATCGCAACGAGCAACAGTTCAAAACCGATTCCCGCGAAACCAGCCACCATCCGCTGCCGTATCGGCAGAATGCTCCGCCACTTCCGCGGGTGATGAAATGACGGCACGCCATACAGCCCGAAGGTCATTGTCGGGTAGCGACCGGTGAAGGATCCCTCGACCGCGGACACGAACAGTTCACGGATGAACGAGGCGATCACGCCGATCACGATCATCAGCAGCAGGCCGTAGCCGTACGTCGTCGTGACGTCACCGATGAAGGTGCCCGCGAACGCTTGCTTGAAACGGAACAACGGCTGCAGCTGTAGATTGGAAATGGCACCGAGACCGACAGCAATCGCCATGATTGCCAGGACGATGACCGGCCGGGCACTGAGCATGGCGATCTTCAGCAGACCCCCCATAATCGACGATAACGGGCCTGTGCCCGGCAACGGCAGGCGCAGGCCAAAGGTCGCTTCGTCGGTTGCAGGCACGCCGCGGCTCCCACTCTCACGCAGATACGGATCCTCGGTGAGCAGACCGTGCTCCCACAGCCGTCCGATCAGGGCATACACCCGCGAGAGTACCAGCGACTGTTCATCCTCGAGAAACTGGATACAGATGTCGTTTACCGATGCCTGACCGTCGAACCTGTCCCAGAGCTTCTTTTCCTCTTCCGACAGAATAGCGACCGTCCGGATGCTTTCCGTCGTGATCGCATAGCGCGCGGCTGCTTCGGCGGCACCGCGGGCAAAGACCTCAGCCCCCTTGGCCTGCTGCGGCTTGTAAGCGGCCGGATCGAATGTGTTGGCGTTGGTACTGTCCATACTATGCACCCTGGCTACGGGCAGGCCCCCAGGCTAAAATTGTCCTCATTATCTTCATCCCCGAAGCAATCAAGGATATGCTCAACGGAGTCCGGACGCCCGGTAACCCGGCTAAACAGCGGATACCCGCCATCGTCGGCATTGTTCTTGAGATTGACGTGGCCATCGCCGTAAGCAACGTTCGTGTTACGCAGGTTATGGCTAACGCCATTGGGAAGAAACGACCCGCCAAACGGGAAAGCCTGGTTCCAATCTGCCAGCACTGCCTTCTGGTCCGGCACGCTGTAATCCTCGAACTGCGCAATGTTAGACTTCGACACAAGAGCTCCCGTCTCCGGATCAATGAACACATCACGCACACCGCGATAGGCCCACGAGACAGTGAGCTGATTCAGTTCGTCCCAATTGTCCACCCCCCAGGTACCGTTGGCATTGAAGTCGGAAAGCGCGCAGAACATCGATTGAACCAGCGACGAGTTCTTGTCCTCCACCAGAAGCCCCAGCCCCATCGATCGCGTCTTGTTGAATTCATACAAGGGAGCGGAGACAAAATTGTAGCGAATATACGGTAAGGGCTGGTCCATCAGCACATGGATGGAATAACCCGTCTCACCCCTGGCGGGCGGCAAATGCTCATAGTTCGCGTCGTAATTCGACAAGGCGATGTAGCACTGCCGCATGTTGTGCATGCAGACAGCGACCAGTGCCACATTGCGCGCTTCCTTCAGTGCCGGAAGCAACAGCGCAAACATAATCATGATGACCGTGACCACCACCAGCAGCTCCGGCAAGGAAAAATACCGGCAACGGGGGCGCCGGTCCGAAACCGCGCGGTGCGTCGTGTGCAATACCGCATCTTCACTCATACGCAGAGCCTCGAGCCCGGATTGAGATCCTTAAAGTTTGTGCCGCCCGCCACTCGTTGCCGCGACACAGCTGACACTCGGCAGTCAGTCTGCAAGAGAAGTGATAAAAAGGGTCGTGCAACGGCCATCCCAATGCTGTTCAAATATAAAAGAATGGCTCGCTAATGCAATGCCAGCCAACGATCTTTGGTACCTGTGGGCGCATTCCGCATTGATCGGCACGAAATGTGCCGGGTGCCCGGATGTCAACATCAAACAGTCTTTCCTGGTACTACCAATCTCCGGCGAAAATCTTACTACTGCAACAGTGTGATTAATTTCACATAGTCCGTGCCCGCCGCCATTACGAGAGGATCGGGTCTAAAAAAAAAGCAGCGACCGCCGAAACTCGACGGTCGCTGCCTAAATATGAGTCAGTTAAAAGCGGTCTGCTGCCTAACTGCCAGTCCATGACGCGAGCTTGCGTGATGCAAGGTCCCGGCCGCCGATGCCAAAGGCAATTGCGGCCGCAACAGCGAGAGCGCCGAGCGCCAGGGTGGACGCATGTTTATTTTCGAGGAGGCCGCTGACCGCATCAATCTCATTCAAGCCCATGATCACCGCACATAGGACGATCACAATCTTGGTCAGGGATGCCAGCCCTCCGGCACTGGACGCCCCACTGCCCCTGATCACCGTCGTCGCGATATTGGCCAGGTAGAGGCCGATGGCGATGATGATCCCCGCGACCAGCACCTGACCGCCAAGGCCAAGGAAGTCGCTGAACAGATTTGCCGTGGCCGTAACGCCCAAGGCGCTCAACGCCATGACACTGCCGTACAACACAACCGCGCCAAAGGTCACCGTGCCGGCGACAGCCGACAGTTTACCGTCCGACTGCAGACCGAGCTTGGTCACGACTGTGTCGAAGCCGACAGCCGACAGCACGTCGGTGGTCAACCCACTCACGACCTTGGCGATCGCCAGCGTCACCACCAGGATAACCAAGGCACTAATGATAGCCGGAATCTTCCCTTGCAGTGCCGCCAGACCGGTCGCCGCTGCGGCAGTTTCCGACAGCTGGAGAGCACCCAGTGCACTGGTCAGCACGGGAATCAGAATACCGATATACACCAGCAAGCCCAGCAAGCCCGAGAGCTTTTGGTCGTTGAGCACCTTGGCGATGCCCAGCTTTCCTGCAAGCGTGTCAAGACCAGACGAACCACCCACCTCCGTGACGAGTCGGCGCGCCACCTGTGCAACCAGGCAACCAACCCACAGAATCACTGCGGCACTCAATATATTGGGCCCATGCTCCGAACAAGCTGCCAACAGCGTATCCACCCACGCTATTGATGTGCTCACCCCCAATGTTGTGAGGATAACCGGCAGGAACAGCAGAAGAACCGCATAGTACAGGGCATCACCGGCCGTGGACGACTGCGGTGCAGATTCGGCACCCATTCCAGCTGAATCAGCTGCCCCTCCAGCGCCGTCAATCGCCGGCATCGCCGCAGCTAACACCTTTGAGACAATCAAACGTGCCAACGTCGCCAACGCCCACGCCACCACCACCAGGATGGCTGCACAAACAACTGGCTGCCACCATGCACCTACCACTCCCCCTAAGTCCTTGAGAGTGTTCCACGGCGTAAAGCTGTCCCCTCGCAGCTGGTCAACCACCCCGACCACAACCACCAGCATAATCAGGTAGAAGATCGTCGAAGACACAGACTTCGCGGGTGAGCCACCGCCCATCCCGGTGCTGCCCAGCCAACTGGAAACCGAGGTGCCGACCTTGTTGCCCTCAAGAAGCTTGGTGACAATGAGTGCAACGATCTTGGCGATGATAAGGCCAACCAACAGCAATACCAAGGCCCCGCCGATACCTGGCAGGTCCGCACCCACAGTCGAAAATACATCCGCAAATGCATTTGGCGCCGCTGCAACTGCCTCTCCCGCGTCAGCTGCGGCCTCCTCCTGCGCCATTGTCATTGGGATGCCGGCGAACAGGAAAAGCGCGATCATTCCGATAAGTTCTTTAAGCTTCACACCAGCTTGCTTACTAACTTGCTCTTTCTCTTTCATTGGTGATTCCCCACTCGATGTTGCTCCAAATTAACTTGGAGCAGTGATTTGGTTGCCATTGGCCGATGATCGACCGCAGTAATCAGCAGTTCAGTGGCTTGAACTACCTTTTTTATGAATCACGACTATTCTGAATTGAGGGAAAAAACAAATTATCCCATAGCCACCCCTCCAGTAGGTTTGCATAAAACCGTGAGTTATGGAAAAGAATGGAACGGGCGTTTCGATTTGCCAACGAAAGATAGAATTCGACTATTGCCGAAAAGTAGCAAATTGTCACGCCGTCACTGGCTGGTGACGATGAATCTACACCTTTGCGACAGTTATGCTAACCGATTCTACAAATATTTTTGAAAAAAATAACCCGCCTGTTGGGGCTCAACAACGGCGTATCATTGCCATCGGGGCCATTGCCGGCAATGGTTTGACACTATTGTCCCGGTTATTGGCCTGCATGACCTCTGCGATACACCTCATCATTACTGAGGCAAACGGTTAGGTGGATCGCGGTGTCACCCTCCGAACCACATGTTTTTACAATGAAAACGAGACAAGAACGTCCCGGGCGGTCGCTTTGGCCGGGGGTTGAAACATTTTTCAGCCCTGTCCCAATTCAGCCGAGCGCTCGGCAGCTGCCTGGATCACTCGCTTCATGATATCGCGGAACTCCGCGTCTTCGAGTACCGCCAGGCCGGCAGCCGTAGTTCCACCGGGCGACGTCACTGCTGTGCGCAGCTCGTCGGGTGTCCCCATCTTTCGGGCGACCATCTCGGCTGCTCCGGCGACCGTCTGCACAGTCAACGCCAGCGCGGCCTCCGGTGTCAAACCGACGACCTCGGCACCATCGACCATTGCCTGAATCATTTCAAATACATATGCCGGGCCGCTGCCGCTCAGTCCGGTTACGGCGTCCAGTTTCGACTCGTCCAGCTCCATGACAATGCCGACCGCCCCGTAAATCCGCTCCACCAGCGCCCGATCGTCAGCTGTCACGCCGCCGCTGCAGGCGTAGACCGCAGCCCCCTTGCTGACCAGCGCCGGCGTATTCGGCATCACCCGTACAAGCCGGTCGCTGCCCACCCACTTCTGCAGATTCGCCAGCGACAGGCCGGCAGCAATAGAAACAAACAGCTTGTCATCGAACATCCCGTGCAGCGGCAGCAACACTTCCGCCGCGACCTGCGGCTTCACTGCCAGCACAACGACATCGGCCGTTGCAATCGCCGTCTCATTGTCCGCCTCTGTCGTGATCCCTGTTGCTGCCGTGAAAGCGTTGCGCGCATCCGCCAGGACATCTGCGGCAACGACATCGTCAACGCGACAGATTCCGCCCTCGACCAGGCCGCCAGCCAGGGCCGTAGCCATTTTCCCTGCTCCGATGAAAGTGATTTTCATAGTTTCATAGAGTAGCGCATGCCAGGCGGTTTTCGAGGCACTTGCGTACCTTATTCACCGTCGGATAGTCACGGAACAGAAAGCCGTTCGCCGCAAACCAGCCACTGCCCTCCAGCGCCCCTTCTATTTCAGGCTTCGACAGCAGTGAGCGGTCGACACCGATAATCAACGGCAAGTCCGGATTCGCCGCACCAAAGACCAGGCGCTGCAGCAACTGCGTGCCGTGCCACCGGTGAAACAGTTCCAGGTGTACACGGCCGCCGTCGGCGTTCTCGAAACTGAAATCGGGAAATACCAGTTCCTGATCGCCGCTGTCAATAAACGGTGTTTCACCAACAATCGACCAATCATCCACGGTTTCCCGGAAGTGTCGGTGGAACATACCGATCTCCTCAGGCACATAAGCGCTGAAGTTGCGATACGCACTGACCAGTCCGAGTTTCTGATCCGCCACCAGGCGCACTTCCTGCCCGTTGCGGACGCTGACCATCGTCTCCAACCGCCACTTGGACAAGTTGCAGACCGCCGGGAAAAAAGACGCCAGCTGCAGCCCATACTTGCCGGTATTGCCCAATACGCTCGCCGGTCCATCGATAACGATGCGCAATCGCGATTCATCAGTTGTCTTTTTTTTACGCTTCGTGTCGTCGCGATGAATAGTCGCCAGCAGGCGAAAAAACTTGAGGTACTTCATCAAGCGCCGCAGATTCGCCGCCTCCGGTTCATTGATCGTCAGGGTCAGCGACTGGGCCTGCAACAGCAGCGACTGCACCTGAGCACAGTTGTAACGTTCGAGCAACTGCTGTGGTTGCAGATCGCGGAACTGTACCAGACACTCGTTCTCCGGGAGGTCCTGATAGATGTCAATGTCACCGGCATCGGCCAGCACCTGTTTGCGGTACGCTTCGAAGCTCATCCCGGCCGCCCGCAGCAGCAGGTTTGCCGAATCCGCAAACAGCCGGCCACGGTGTTCGGCGAAATCAACATCATCGGCATGCCCGAACCTGGCTCGATCCTGCAGCAGCTTTTCCAAGCCACAAGCCAGTTTGCGGTCCCTGATGCAGTTGAGCGCCGGCTCCACGACATCTGCGATCTCCGCACGGCTAACGCCGGGCTGCCGATAAATAGTCAGCAGCTCCTCGGCAAGCTGCAGCAGCGTCGCATTGTCAGTGTCGACGAACTGCGGCTTTACCGTCCCTTTGATGATGCGAAATCTAAGAAGATCTTTGGTAAGCACGATGCTGTCGCCGCCGGTCGCTGATGTGATATTCTGAAGTGCCCTCGCTCACCAGCTCATAAAGCTGTGCCTGCTTGCCCGCCACCGGCCGCAGGATGCGGCCAAGCCGCTGCACGTGCTCACGAATGCTGCCACTGCCCGACACCACGATGCCGACGCTCGCCTCGGGCACATCGATGCCTTCGTTCAGCACCTTGCTCGAAACCAGCACCGGGTAATCGCCGGCGCGGAACTTATCCAGGAAAGCCTTGCGCTCGACCACCTTTGTATGCTGCGTAATCACCGGCACCAGAAACTGGCGACCCAGCGCATACGCCGTGTTGTTATCGGCCGTAAAGATCAAGGTGCGCTCACCGGCATGCTGCTGGAGCAAGTCCCAGATCATGCGGAACTTGCCGCGGCTGGCGGCGGCGATGCGTTTCTGCGCCAAGTACGCATTGAACACCGCGCGCCCGTCCGGCATGCGGGCGCAGAGCCCGGTGAACTGCTGCCAGCCGCGCGGGTTGCCGAAATTCACGCCGTTGGCCCGGACGAAGTCGATATACCTCTTGCGGTTGCGCTCGTACGCCTCTGCTTCGTCGTCATCCAGCGCCAATTCGATGCGATGCGTCTCGTACGGCGCCAGGATGGCCCCTTCCAGTTCGTCAATATCGCGCCGGAAACAGATCGGCCCGACCAGTTCCGCCAGCACGGCGTCACCGTCGTCGTTACACTCCGGCGTCGCCGTCAATCCGAGGCGATACGGAGCAATGGACATAGCCGCAGCCGTGCGGTTTACCCGACCTGGCAGGTGATGGCATTCATCGAAGACGATGAGACCGAAACGGTTGCCGATGAACTCCATCATGATCACCGCCGAATCGTAGGTGCTGACAGTCAGGTCCTGGACGTCCTTGCTGCCACCGCCCAGCATGCCAACCGGCACCGCGAAGGTCTCCTCAAGCCGTGTCGCCCACTGCTGCATCAAATCGAGTGTCGGCACGACAACCAGCGCCGGCCGTTGCACATCGGCGATTGCCATCATCGCCAGAAACGACTTGCCGGCGCCGGTCGGCAGCACGGCTACGCCCCGTCGTTGTGCAGTGTTCCAGGCCGCCAGCGCCTCCCGTTGCAGCGGCCGCGGCATCATCACGTCGCTCAGTTCGAATGGACATGGCGCAAAGGCCCGGGCCCGATCGTCGTACGGCAGCCCGCCACAATGCAATTTGCGGACGATTGCGGCGTACTGGTAAGCGCCGGCACGATACCTGCCAATCCGCTCATCGTACGTGAGATACGGTGCGATCGGATCGACAGCTGCGGACTCTGCAACTTCGACCATCAGCGTGCCGTAATTGTAATCGATCGTAAACATAGTTGTCCGGGCGGGCTTTTACGGGGTTCGGTGACCGCCGGTCCAAGATGCCTGAGGTGCAGCACAAATTCAACCAGGGAATACAGTTTAATGCAAACGGGTGCCGATCGATTGCCAATCCAGCGGCATGCCGTAATTGTAAACAATCCTGACCATGGTTGTCCGGGCGGGGCATGTGCAGCGTTCGGCCACCGGCCAGTCCGGGATGCCTGAGATTCAACGCGAATTTAACCGGGGATGCCATCGTGGACGAACGGATTCTGCTGATTGACAACTCAGACGTCGACGCCAGCCGCCAACATGGCGAGCTGATCATCCACAAGTTCCCGTTTACCATCGGCCGCATGCCATCCGCCGATGAGAACGAGATCACCAATCTCGACTTGCGCGAAAGCGACCTGGAGCTGCGCGAAGAACGCTCGCCGTTCATCGCCTCGCGCAACCATGTGGAAATTGGCTTCTCCGGCGGCCGAGCCTATGTCAAAGACCTGGGCAGTATGAAAGGCACACTGGTCAACGACGTCGAGGTCGGCGGCAACCGCAAGGCCGAGTCGGCCTTCCTCACCGGCGGCAGCAACACCATCCAGCTCGGCTCCAATCGTTCGCCCTGGAAATTCCGTATCGTCGTGGAGTCCGGACAGGAGAAACCCTGCATGGTCGTGGCCGATGATGATGAGACCGTCCGCAAGCTGCTCCTCGACACCTTCAACCGCGAATTCGCCATCATCCCGGTGGAAAACGGCTACAAGGCCCTGAACGCCTGCATCAACGAGCACCCGGACATCGTGCTGCTTGACTGGCAGATGCCGGACATCGACGGCATCAAGGTTTGCCAGACGTTGAAGGCCAACATCCGCACCGCCACGTTGCCGGTCATCATGGTCACCGGCATGGACACCACCCCGGACCGTGTCCGCGGCATGAGTGTCGGTGCCGACGAGTACATCACCAAACCTTTTGATGTCCACGAAATCCGGGCCCGTGTCAACGCCGTCGTCGATCGACAGCGACAGGCCCGTAACCAGCACTGGCTCAGCGGCATCCCCAGCGAAGCAAGGTTGCAGTCCGAGTTCGACCAGATCGCCGCCAACGGTGCACCGCCGCACAGCCTGATTACAATCACGGTCGCCGGCCTCGGCCGGTTACAGGAGGAAAGCGGCACCGTCGCTGCCGAAGTTATATCCCGTCGCATCTCCGAGGTGTTGTGGCAGCAGTCTCTGGCCAGCAACCGCACCGTACCTGCTCATCTCAGCCTCAACCGCTGGTGCCTGCTTTGTCCCGACGACGGCGCTCGCAACCTCGAAGCCGCTGTCAAGCAGGGCCTCAATGAGTTGCTGGCCAATACCCCGGCATCGTTCAAGATCAAACGCCACGCCACCGCCAAATACCGCAACTACCGCCAGCTCACCGAAAAAATCTGAGCCGCCACCTGGTATTGCGTCGCAACGCGGTCCTGCCTTCGATTCGAAATCGACTGGTACAAACTTCCGGTGTCCCAGGGATGCTGCGCGACGGAAGGGTTTTTAGGCAGGTCACCTGACATCCACAACTGCCCGTGTCGGAAAGGTTTGTGCGGATCGACGAATGCTTCCGCCGGACGCCCTGAAACCCGGCGTTTCGATCACGGCCCGTCAATTCATTGACCGTGGTGTTTTTGCGTGTTAATAATCACGCTGCCGCGTTAGGATAGGCAAGTTGGCGCTTCAAAACGGCTATCAGTTCGCCCAGAAAAAAGGTTCTGCCGTTTACATCAAAAACGTGTGGAAAGGATTGTGATTTATCACAAGCTAAACGATATCATACGGAGTCTTTTTTATGAACGCACATTTTAGACCTAACATCGCCTGGTACCCGGAAAGACCGCAACCCTGTCGCAATACGGTTGTTATCTGGTCTCCTGAAGTAGTTTGCCACGACGATAAAACTTATGGCTCATGGAATGTACCGGTAACTGACGTTCACATCGATCAGGCAGACTCGGAGTCTGAATGCAAATTCGTGAATATGTCATGCTCCCATCCGGGAATTTACCGTGTTGATACTATCTGCAAATATATCGATCTGAACTGCCTCGAAATCCAGCTTGTTCTAACGAATCTTTCCGAACAGCTGTGGCAAAACGCCTATGCAGAAGCCTGCATTCAATTAGCCACAGCACCGGACTTTAGCTATGCCGACGGTACCGCTGTTTTCTATGCGAGCACCGACGGAATCCGTCACTTTGCCAAAGAATTTATGCCTGTCAATGAATGGGGATGTCAGTTTCTCAAAGACCCTGAGGTCCCATTCGAGCATCCACTGATGATGGTTCCATCGTCTTGTGCAAAATACACTTTTGGCCATGCGTTTTCAGGCTCGGGGACGATTTTCGGCAATGGTGCACCTCGAATCCATTGTGTCCATTCATACCGTCCGGCGCACCTACCGACGCTCGAACCCGGCCAATCAACAACACAAACCGGCCTGATATTCGTTGCCGAGGGTGGACCTTCGCAAGCATTGGAATATTACCTGAAATGGCAGGGGCAATAAAATGAAACCAGGTTTCAATTTTCCATCCGCTGGTCCCCACGAATTACGCGCCTTCAAGGCTCTCCGGAAGTGTCTCTATAAACGCCTTTATCTCGTCTCGCACCTGGCGAAAACTGATAGACGTGTAGAAGTCAAGGGTCCTGCAAAGGAATGATAGGTCGGCACTTTTACGGCTCGATTTCGCGGGCAGGGACGCAACGTGCCAGTGAGATGCCCCCTCCCGCACACGGCGTTGACACCTCTTATTCATTTTCCCTGCTGGCATTGGTCGCAACAGCACGTCATGATACTGTCATGCAGAAACAGGAACAGATCGCCATCGACGGCCCTGCCGCCTCGGGCAAGAGCACAGTTGCTCGACTGCTGGCCGAGGCGCTCAACGCCTACTTCGTCAATACCGGAGACATGTACCGGGCCCTTACCTGGCAGGTTATGAAGGACGGCGTCGATCCGCGTAATGACCCGGATGCCGTCGCCCCGTTGCTCCAACATCTCGATCTGACCTGCCGCCCCGACGCGGCCAACCAGTTGCGCGTCTACCTCAACGGTACCGAAGTGCCGCAGTCCGAGATCCGTGCCCCCAACATTACTGGCGCCGTTAGTTTCCTCGCCCGCATACCCGCCGTCCGTCATTGGCTCGTCGCACGCCAACAAGAACTCGCGAGCCTCGGCCTCACGGTCACCGAGGGGCGCGATATCGGTACGGTCGTTTTTCCGCAAGCACGTTTCAAATTCTTCGTGACCGCGACTCCCGAAGAACGGGCCAAGCGCCGCCTGCAGCAAGCCGATGAGACGATCGACGGCGCCACACTGGCATCAGTGGCAGCGGCCATTGAGGAACGCGACCGACTCGACAGCACGCGGGATACCGCACCTTTACGTCCAGCCGACGATGCCCTCGTCGTCGACACGACCGGGCGCACGATTGAAGCGGTCGTCAACGAGCTGGCAGAAATTGTCAGGGAGGGTCTGGGCTGAATGGAGAAGTCAAGGATTAGTTATCGCGTACCTTACGCCGACACCGACCAGATGGGTGTCGTTTACTACGCCAATTACTTCGTCTACTTCGAGAGGCTGCGCAACGAATTGCTGCGTGATCTGGGCTATTCCTATGGGGAAATGGAAGTGCAGGGTCTGCAGCTGCCAGTGATCGAAGCGCACTGCGACTACAAATTGCCCGTGCATTATGACGATCTGCTCGAAATCACCGGATGGGTGGCCGAATCCCGTGGCGCCAGGCTGGAAGTGCGCTGCGAAATCCACCGGGACGGCGAACTTCTGGCGGCCGGCCACACGATCCACGTCTGTGTGACAATTGACACGCGCAAACCAAGGCGTCTGCCGCCGGAACTCTCAGGTCCGTTGATGGACGGCGTCAGAGGGGCAGTGCACTAAGCGGCATGCGCGACACCGACGACAGGAGTGCGAACGGCAGCTTCAGTACCGCACCAACGATCTGGAATGGCGCCTGGACGCCACGGCCAATGTCATTCATGGCACTACCCGCACTGATGCCGGGCAACGGAGACATTACCAGTTTGACGGCGCCCAGCGGCAGGTAAAGCAGGTTTGAAGCCGCGCTCGGCACAGTCGCGACCGAAGCCGCCGCATCGAGAGCGTGCGGCGTGCTCTGCATCGCCGCGTACGCAGCCTGCGGGCTGGCAGTGTAAGCTTTACTTTCGGTCGCACCGAAGCACAGACAAAATCCCACGATCAAAACAGCAACAGATAGTTTACGCATCTTGGACCTCCGAATAAGTGGAAACAACGGCTGGTTGGGTATAAGCGCAATACTGTACTGCAACAAACACGAAACCCGAAATCCATAGTTTCATTTTCTGCCGCCCCTCCCCCTCCGTGTCCTTGGTGACATCGTGGCGATCTCTGTTTTCCCGCGCTTGACGCCACCGGCAGTACCGACAATAGTTGAGGTGACGACGGAAACTTCATGATTGGGTAAGGTCATATGTCATCAATCACAATATTCGACGCACTGCTGGATGTTCTCGAACGCCGGCGCCGGGACGATCCGTACATCGAATTGTCGCCGGAGAACCAGGCCTTCCTTACCGAGGCGGCTTTGCACGCCAGTACCGCACCGACACCGGCGGCACCCGCACCCGCACCCGCTGCACCGTCTCCGAGTACCCCGGCCGATTGCGAACGCACCCCAAAGCCCGTCCCGCAACCACCCGGGCACGAACCGCCGGCCGCAGGTGCACCCAGTCCCGTAGCGCTGCCGACCGCCGAGCCGATCGATCTGAGCAATACCGGGCTGGTCGAACTGGAAACCATGGTCAGCAACTGCGCACGCTGTAGACTCTGCGAAGGGCGCAACCGCACCGCCTTTGCCGATGGCAACGCCGGAGCCGACCTGATGTTCATCGGGGAGGGCCCGGGCGCCGACGAAGACCGCGAGGGCATCCCTTTCGTCGGTGCCGCCGGTCAACTATTGACGAAAATTATCGGCGCCATGAAGATCAGGCGCGAGGATGTGTACATCGCCAATATCGTCAAATGCCGACCGCCACGCAACCGCAATCCCGAACCCGACGAAGCAGCCGCCTGCCTGCCCTACCTGGAGCGGCAGATCGAACTGGTCGCCCCGAAAGTCATCGTCACCCTCGGTGCCGTGCCGCTGCGCTTCCTGTTAGACCAAAAAGGCATCCGCCGGCTGCGCGGCAACTGGCTTGAGTACAAAGGCATCCCCGTCATGCCCACCTTCCACCCGTCTTACCTGTTGCGCGTGCCCGACGCCAAGCGCGACGTCTGGAACGACATGCAGAAAATCATGGCGCGACTCGGCATAAAAAATGACTGAAGCCCCGAAAACCCGACCGCCTCTGGGCAAGGCACTGTTCGTGCTGACCGCTCTGGCACTAGTCGCAGGCGGTCTGCTCTGGCACAATACCCGACCGCATCGCGACAGCGGGCCGTACATCGCCATAGAGCATGTAATGGGCACCCGCACCAGTGTTACCTTCTGGACCGATAACGATGCCGGCGCCCACGCCGCCAGCACGGTGTTTGCCATCTTCAGGGAAATCGACGAGCAATTCAGCAACTACAAGCCAGACTCTGAACTGTCGAAGCTCAACGCCACAGCCCACAAACAGCCATTCCATTGCACCGGGCGCATGTGGGAGCTGCTCGACGCCGCACGGGCCGCGTGGCGCGCCAGTGACGGCGGGTTCGATATCTCCGCAGGCCCGCTCATGCATCTCTGGGGTTTTTACACGAAACGCCGGGAACTGCCGTCCGACGCAGATATCGCCACCGTCACGGCGTTGGTCGGTCTCGACAAGGTCGTCTTCGACGACGACAATCACACGGTTTTCTTTCCGCAGCAGGGGATGATGCTGGACCCCGGCGGTATCGCCAAAGGATACGCCATCGATCTGGCCGTTGCCACTGTCCGCGAACTGGGAATCCACCGAGGTGTCATCGACTTGGGCGGCAACATGTTCTGTATGGGCGAGCCGCCGCCGGGCCGGGAGTCTTACAGCATTGGCATCCGTAATCCGCGCGACAAGGAATACCAGAGTATTCTGGGGGCAATCACCATCCTCAATCAATCGGTCGCTGGCAGCGGTGACTACGAACGCTTCGCCGAGATTGACGGCCGCCGCATCTGCCACATCATGGACCCGCGTACCGGCCATCCGGACGAGGGTGTGGCGCACGTCAGTGTCGTCGCGAAAACAGCGATGGCTGCCGACATCCTCTCGACTGCAGCCTTTGTCAGTCAAGGCAGCAATCTGGATGCCCTGGCCGAGATCGACCCGACCGCCCAGTTTTTCATCGTATACATCAACCCCGATGATAGCCTGTCAACGATGACGCATGGCGATCTGTGGCAAGCATTGACTATCGAAGGAGTGACTGATGGCACATTTGAATGAGATCGTGAAATTCCTAGACGATGCGTTGGCCATCAGCAGTATCCCGGCCGACAAATCGAACAACGGTCTGCAGATCCAGGGCGGCAAGGCCGTGACGACGGTCATCGGCGCTGTCGACGGCTGCCTGCAGACGTACGAGGCCGCCGCCGAACGCGATGCCGACCTGATTTTTGTCCATCACGGCGAAAGCTGGGGGGACTCCCTCAAACGCCTTACCGGGCACACCGCCGAGCGCCTCCGCGTTCTCTTCAAGAACGACATTTCCCTGTACGCCGCACACTTGCCGCTCGACGCCCACCGCGAGCTCGGCCACAACGCCTGCATCGCCAACACCCTCGGACTGCGCAAGCAGTCGACCTTCGCCGAATTCGTCGGCACGGAGATCGGGATTCGCGGCGAAGTCGATGCAATCTCGGTCACTGATCTGGCAGCACTGGTCGATGAGCGGTTATCAACACAATCAGTCGTTTACGACTTCGGCAACAGGGAGGTTCGCAATGTCGGTGTGATTTCAGGTGCCGGCGCCAGCGCCATTCCGGAATGTCACCATCTCGGCATCGACTGCCTGATCACCGGCGAATCCGGCCACACGGATTACCACGTCATCCGTGAGCTGGGCGATGTTGCCGTAATCGCCGCCGGTCATTACAAGACCGAGGTGCCAGGTGTCATCGCCGTGCTCGACCTCCTGGAAAAACAATTCGACGTCTCCTGCGAGTTCGTTGATTTCCCAACCGGGCTGTAGGCGGCGGCATTGTCCTTTCACGTTCTTTTAGAGGCGCAGGCATCCTTGACCCGCCTCCGAAAGAGCTATTTCCCCAGCCACGCCTCGTATGACTGCTCGAGGCTCTCCGCCATCTTGCCAAAGTCAAAGCGTTCAACGGCGTCCGCCCGTGCCGCCGCCCCCATTGCCCGGCAACGCTCCGGGTTGCGGATAAGCTCGAGCCAGGTGGCAGCCAACGGTTCCGCCTCGAGCGGCGCAACGCGACCGGTCTCGCCGTCACGGATGATGTCAGGCAACATGCCGTAGTTGGAGACGACGCAGGGAATGCCCATGGCCATTGCCTCGCGCACCGCCCGTGCCGTGCCGTCGAAGCCGGGCATCAGCAGCGTGAAAATGTCGAACACCGCCAGCGTGTCAACGTAGTTATCCATTCGGTAGCCGCCGAAAATCACCTGTGTTTCGAGGCCGCGCGCCTTGATCGGCTCCCACACCGTTGACTGCATCTGGCTGGAGCCGCCAAGCAAGACGAAACGGGCTTCCGGCACCTCGGCAACCACCGCAGCGGCAGCTTCGAGAAACACCTCCATGCGCCGATACTTCTGGAACCGTGTCACCAGACCAATCACCGGACCGGCCGCCGGCAGACCAAGCTCAGATCGCAGGTTGCGCCTTTCGCAATCCGGACGAAAACGCTGCAAATCAATGACCATCGGCAGCAAGCGGATTTTCTCCGACGGGATCGCGAAGCGGTCGATATACGCCTGCCGGAATCCGTCGGTATATACCAACATGCCGTCGGTCAGCCGGTTCAGCAGCACCTTATTGATCAGCGAGCCTTTGAGGACCGAGCGCTTGTGTAAAGTCCGCACCAACAGCGGCCGACTCGCGCCGAGCTTGCGGCTGCAGAGCGTCCCAATCCCATGGTCATGACTCAGGTGCGTGTGAACAATGTCGAACTCCTGGGTGCGGATGAAACCGGGCAGTGCACGCCAGTCGTGCCAAGTGTCCGCCGGGCCGAGGTAGCGGCTGAGCCGGAATTGCGTCGTGCACGGCAGGCCGTACTCGGCGATCTTTCCTTCGACCGTCTCGTCCGAGGCCTTGTCGTCCGATTGATGCGGGCAGGCGATCAATACCTCATGACCACGTTGCTGTAGGCCGAGGCAGGTCTGCAGCACCGGTTCGGCAGGGCCGGTCCAGCGCCAATCGCTATAGAGATGAAGAATCTTCACGGGCAGGGGTTGTTGGATTGTCCATGCGGTTCGGGATAAGATACTGCATGGAGAACCTACTCGAAGAGCTTCAGGCCGAAATTGAAGGAGACGTCCGATTCGACACCTTCTCCCGCCGGACCTACAGCATCGACGCATCAATCTACCAGATCGAGCCGGTCGGGGTCGTACTGCCGAAAACTGCCCAAGACCTGTGCACGGCCATGGCGATTGCCGGGCGTCATAACATTGCCATCGTTCCGCGCGGCGCGGCAACCGGTATTGCCGGCGGCTGTATCGGGCCGGGCCTGGTGATCGATACCTCGAAGTACCTCAACAATATCATTGATGTCGACTACGACAAAGAAACCGCACGCTGCGAGCCCGGCGTCGTGCAGGACCAGTTGAACGCCGTCCTGGCACCACGCGGTTACCGGCTCGGCGCCGATACTTCCACCGGCAACCGGGCAACACTCGGCGGCATGCTGGGCAACAACTCTTCAGGCGCGCATTCGATGCGTTACGGCAAGATGGTCGACAATGTCGAGGCCGTCAGTATAGCGCTGGCCCACGGGGAGCTGCACAATTTCAGCGAAATTGAATGGGACAAGTGGCAGCCGGCAACCAACACGGCAAGGCGCATCCGCGACACAATAGACGGCATCCGGTCAAATCTTACCGAGGAAATCCGCCGGCGCTTCCCGAAAATCCAGCGGCGTGTGTCCGGCTACAATCTCGATGAAATCGTCGGCAACGACCGGGTCAACCTGGCAAGACTGATCGCCGGTTCGGAGGGAACCCTCGGCCTGGCTACGGACATCACCGTAAAAATCAGTAAAAGCCCGAAAGTTACAGGCATCTGCGTACTGCACCTCAATGACCTGATCGACGGGCTGAAGGCGGTGGATTTTCTGCTGCAGTACGAACCATATGCCCTCGAGCTGATCGACCATTTCATCATCGAGATGGGGCAGCAGAACCCGGTGATGCGTGATCGCCTGGACTGGCTCGACGGCCAGCCAAAGGGCCTGCTCGTGGCGGAGTTTGACGGTGACGACGTCGCCGAGGTAACGGCCAAGCTCGAACGCTTCGACAACGAGGTCAGCCGCGAATCGATCGCCTACAGCCAGGTCACCCTGACCGAACCGTCGGCGATCGCCGACGTCTGGCATCTGCGCAAGGCCGGGCTTGGCCTGGTGATGGCACGGCGCACCGACCAACGCGCCATCGCCTTTCTCGAAGACATCGCCGTGCCGCCGGCAAGGGTCGGAGAGTTCATGGGCGCCTTCCGCGACTACATCGGTGACGCCGGCAAGGAAGCCGGCTTCTATGGCCACGCCGGCGTCGGATGTATACATGTGCGGCCGATGCTCGACCTCCAGAGCGAGGCGGATGCCGACCTGATGGTACGCATGATGCACGACATCTCCGACATGGTTCTGGAGTATGGGGGGGCTGTCAGCGGGGAGCACGGCGACGGCCTGGCCCGGTCCTGGCTCAACGAAAAAATGTTCGGCCCGGAAATCTACCAGGCCTTCATCGCCGTCAAGCGCGCCTTTGACCCGGACAACTTGCTCAATCCGGGCAAGATCGTCGAGGCCCAGCCGCCGGATCAGAATCTCAAGGTCAGCCCCAGCACCCGTGCCATCGAGGTCCAGACCTTCCTCGATTTCGAGCCGGAAGGTGGTTTGGCATTTGCCGCGGGAATGTGTAACGGCAATGCGGAGTGCCGCAAGACGACGTCCGGAACGATGTGCCCGTCGTTTGAAGCCAGCCGCGACGAGTTTCACTCGACCCGGGCCCGGGCCTGGAGCCTGGCGTCGATCCTGCACGGCGACCTGCCCCTGGACGAGCTCACCGGTAAAGGGCTGTACGACGTGCTCGACCTGTGTCTCGAGTGTAAGGGCTGCAAGCAGGAGTGCCCATCGCAAGTGGACATGGCCAAGATGAAGGCGGAGTTCCTGTACCAATACCAGCTGAAGCATGGCATTCCGTTGCGCTCCCGGATTTTCGGCGCTGGCGACCGGCTCAGCCGGATCGGTACGGCCACCTCGACACTATCGAACCTGGTGCTCAACTCGCGCTGGAACCGCGCCCTGCTCGCGACGCTTGGGATCGCACCGGAACGGCATTTGCCGATGTTCGCACGGCAGCGTTTTTCGAAATGGTTTCATCAGCGCAAACGACCGCAACCCCCGGCAGGCGCTTCCAAAATCGTCCTGTTCGCGGATACCTGGACCGAGTACAACTACCCCGAGATCGGTCACTCCGCTGTCCGCGTTCTCGAAGCACTCGGGTACGAGATCGAACTGTGCGCCGGACTCTGCTGCGGCCGGCCCCAGTATTCGAAAGGACTGCTCGACGGCGTGCGCAGCAAGGCCGGAAAGCTGATCAATGCGCTCCATCCGAAGGTCGAAGCCGGATATCGTATTGTCGGTTTGGAACCAAGTTGTATTTTAACGATCAAAGATGAGTACGGCAGCATCCTGCACAGCACGCGAGTCGCAGATGTTGCAGCGGCATGCGTTACAATCGACGAGATCCTGGCCGAATCGATCACGGCCGGGCGTCTGCCACTGCAACTGCGCGACGAGGCAACCGCCGGCCTGCTCCACGGGCATTGCCACCAGAAAGCCGTTGTCGGGACCCAGCCCACGATGGACGTCCTGCACGCTGTTCCGGGATTCGAAGTGGCAGCGATCAACAGCGGTTGCTGCGGCATGGCGGGCTCGTTCGGATACGAGCGTGAACATTTCGAGTTTTCCATGCAGGTCGGGGAGAGCCGCTTGTTCCCCGCCGTGCGTGCGGCACCGCAAGGCGCGATTATTGTGGCCGACGGTGTTTCATGCCGCACACAGATTCAGCAAGGTACCAGCCGAAACGCCCAGCACCTCGTAGAGGCTGTTGCAAAACGAATGGCAGAAGAATAATGCACAAACAACACCCCCTCATTCAGCCCAGATTCCTGGCTTGCTTAACCGTAGTCGTTGTTTTCCACATCGTCGGCGCGGTTGTTTACTTCCAAATGTATCAGGCACGACACGCGACGGAGATCAAACCGACCAATCCGGCGCTGCCCGAGAGTGCGCCGGCACAGACTGCTGCATTCGTGCTGGAACCAGCCGGAAACAGTGACCGCACCGCAACACGTACGCACCTTGTCAAGAACGGCGAGAACTTCACTGTCATCGCCCGCAAATACGGCCTCACCCCAAGCCGGCTAATGTCAGCCTACGGCTACACGTCCGGTCAGGTCTTGCCCGCCGGTGCCAGCCTGGAGATCCCGGATAACTGACCGCGCCGCAGCCCTTCCTTTTTTTTGAAATTTGAGCTTGAGTAATCCTGCCAAACTATATATAACCTATTGATGTTGAAAGCGGAATTGCCGCTGAATCCAACCACACAGAATAGGATTATGATTCATGAAAAAGGTGATCATTCTAACCGGTCTGATGCTCGTCGGCCACGGCGCTGCAGCACAGTGCTCTCCCGACGGCGCTGACTGCAGCAGTTTCAAAACGGCGTTTCTGGATATTCTCTGCAGCAATCTCGCCGTGTCAACATCATTCCAGGGCTTGCTGGTCGACGCAAAAGCCGGAGCGGCTACAGCCACTGCTGATCAGGCAGTCCCGCGTTGCCAGCCGACCCTGCCGCCCTCGCCCGCGGTCAGCTCTTTGGGCCCCGGTGATATCGCCATCACCGGTCTCAATACCGATAATCCGGATGTTTTCCGTTTCGTGGCGCTGGTCAACATTGCACTCGGCACGAAGATCCACTTCACCGACAATGGCTGGAAGTTGCCGGAGAATGAGTTTCGTGACAACGAAGGGACGGTCACCTGGACGGCTGCCGACGAGGTCCCCATCGGTACTGAGATCGAAATAGAAGACACCGGGAGCAATACCTACTCGGCATCCAGCGGCAGCGCCGTGGAATCGAACGCCGGCTTTGCACTGAGCGGTAGCGGCGATCAACTTCTCGCTTATCAGGGCGCGGATGCCGCGCCTGTTTTTCTCGCAGCGCTCAACAACAACGATCCAGGCTGGGATGCCACTGCGGGCAGCACCAGCACCTCGGCCCTGCCGGATGAACTCACCGATGGGATCGACGCGGTCGCCGTGACCAAGGCCGACAACACGATTTATGACTGCTCAACCTACACCGGCACAGCTGCCGACATCCGTGCAGCTGTCAACAACGCCGACAACTGGATCGGCAGCAGCTCCCCGGTCCTGCCGGCGGCGCCATTCTGCAGCTTCGATATAGGCCCGTTGAGCGGTGCACTGTTGCCGGGTGATATTGCTATCATCGGTTATCAGTCCGATGGCGGCGATGGCGAAATCCGGTTCGTCACACTATACGACATGCCCGCAACCAGCATTCAGTTCACCGACAGGGGCTGGCTTTCATCAAATGTCTTCCGCTCCGGCGAAGGCATATTGACCTGGACATCGGATGCGGCGTTCATCCCGGCCGGTACAGTTGTCGATCTGATCCACGACAGCGGCAACACCTGGATTGCCAGCACCGGTTCAGTCACCGAGTCGGATGCCGGCTTCTCGCTGAGTACTGCCGGCGACCAGATCATCGCTTTCCAGGGAAGCATCGACGACAGCGGCGCGCTGGATGGAACGATCGTCGCCGCCCTGAACTATGATAGCCCTGATGGCTGGGACACCGGAACTTCTTTGAGTGCGAACGAATCGGCCCTGCCCCTCGGCTTGGCCGATAACGACACTGCCGCTTCCTTCACCCACAAGGATAACGGCTTCTATGACTGCAGTGCCGCAGCGATATCAGGGACTGCGGACGATCTGCGTGCCGCCATGGCGGACGCCAGCAACTGGACCCGCGACAACACGGTGTTCGGCGCGACGCCCGATTGCAGCACGATCAGCGTCGAGCTCGAAGCCAGCGTCTGCATCGACGAATTGGTCAGCCTCATCGAAGACGCCGTCGGTAACTAATCGCGCCCAAGGACGTTTCAGCGTGTGCCGCAACGATTCACCGGAAGCGGCCTAATAGAAGTCGAGGTAGCGCTCCACTTCCCAGTCCGAGACGTGCCGCTGGTATTCGACCCACTCCATGCGCTTGAGCGTGACGAACTCGTTGATGAAGTCGGCGCCGAGGGTTTCCGCGAAAAGCGGATCTGCTTCGAGCGCATCGAGGGCGCTGTTGAGGTCCTGCGGCAGCACTCCGATACCCTTTTCCTGCAGCTCGTCGATCGTGAAGTTGTAGTGATTGAAGTTGCTCGGCGCACCGGGATCGGCACTCTGCTCGATACCGTCGAGACCGGCGGCAATCACTGCGGCTGTGGCCAGATAGGGATTGGCACTGGAGTCGCACAGGCGCAACTCGAGACGGCCGTACGGGATACGCACCATCGACGTGCGGTTGTTGTCGCCGTACGAAATGTAGGCCGGTGCCCAGGTGGCGCCCGACAGTGAACGGCCAACCACGAGGCGCTTGTAAGAATTGACCGACGGCGCACACAACGCCGCCAATGCCGGCGCATGGGCCAGCAAACCGCCGAGGAACTGGTAGCCGGTCGGTGACAGGCCGAGGTTGTTGCTGTCGGAATCGTCCGAGAACACCATCCTGCCGTCAGCATCGCCGATTGACATGTGCATGTGCATGCCGCTGCCCGTCCGGTTCGACATCGGCTTCGGCATGAACGAACACACAGCGCCGAATTCATGGGCGATCTGTCCGGCAGCCATACGGAAGAAAATATTTCGGTCGGCCGACGTCATCGCGTCGGTATAGGTGTAATTGATTTCGAACTGTCCGTTCGAATCTTCGTGATCGATCTGGTAGACATCGAACCCGACTTCAATCAACGACTCGACAAGCTCCTCGAGGAACGCGGCGGCACGGGACAGGCCCTTGTAGTCGTAACACGGCTTCTCCAGCAGGTCGAGGGTGTCGGACGGATTGATCTTGCCGTTTTCGTCCTTGCTAAGCAGCATGAACTCCGGCTCCAACCCGGTATAGAACGTCCAGCCGCGCTCATCCATACGCTTGATCTGCTGCTGCAGGATGTAGCGTGTATCGTAGCGATATTGTTCGTCATTGACGTGACCGTCGCAGACGATGCGCGCGTAACCCGGCTGCCAGGGCACCAGAGACAGGGTCGAGAGCTCGCCCTTGGCCATGAAGTCGGGGTCGTGCGGCTCCTGGCCCATGCCCCAGACGGCAAAGCCCGCGAAACCGGCACCATCAGTCAGGATGTCTTCGAAATGCGCCACCGGCACGGCCTTGGTCTTGGCGGCGCCATGAATGTCAACGAACTGGGCCAGAACGAATCTGACATCGTTGTCGGCGAGGAATTGTTTGGCTTCTTCAATAGTCATGGGAATACTCCATTGGTCTTTGTTTAGCTCCGATCCGGTCCAGTGGATGATCGGAGCGCAGGTCTCCTGCAGGTCAAAATTGCGAACAACGCGGACGTTACTGCGATTCGGGAAAAAGGCAAGCAAAGCCGACAGCACCGCCATCATACTCCGCGAGAATTTTCAGCAGTTCGCGCCACATATAGATGCCATAGCTCGGGTCGAAAATGAGGCGTACGCAGTTGCATCCGTTGAGCTCCTGCTGAAACACCGCAGCGGAAACACCCGCCACGCGGGTGTACACCAGCGCCTGCTGCAGCAGATCACGAACCAGGACGGAACAGGTCTGCGCCAGTACGTCGGCAGCCGCCGGTCCGGCAAGTGCCAGCGAGGCTTCGTTACGGGTGACATTGAAAACGTCTTTTACATCCGTCGCCAGGGCTGCGGTCAACTTGTCGATCGTCCCGGCACCAGGCACGCCCTCGATGATGACTTCGTTGGTGCCGATGCGGACGACGCTGCTGCCGTCGCTCAATGTCGCCAGTTCGTACATCGCCGCCGGCACTTCGATGTCCTGGGTCTGCAGCCAACCGCTCACGCCCGGGCCGTTGAGCCCGAGCCGCGGCAGGAACGAAAGATCGCACAGAGCCACAGTCTCCAGGAAGTGCATTTCGTTGTCGCCCAGGCAGGACGCAGCCTGCATGCCGGCAACCGTCGTCCAGGTCGGCGACAACTGCTCGAGCTCGCTGTGCAGGGGACTCGTGCGAAACGCTGTGGTACTCATGATTTCTGCCTCTCGTTGGACGGGTCGTAAAACGGCAATTTCGCCACTTCCGCCTGTACCAGCCGACCCTCGACACGAATGTCGATCACCGTGCCCGGAGTCGTCTGGTCCGGCCGCATATAGGCCATGCCGATGACGTGCCCGAGCGTCGGGCTCCTGGCAATACTGGTGACGCGCCCGCAGATCTCATCACCGTCGACGACCAGGTGGCACTCCGACGGCATCACTGTGCTGTCGTGCATAACGAAGCCGGCCAGTGCCCGGACATTCGGCCGCGGCTCAACGATCTTCAGGCTGCGCTGGCCGATGAAGAACGGCTTGGTCATCTTCACTGCCCAGGCCAGGCCGGCTTCCAGCGGCGTTGTCAGGCCGTCGGTGTCCTGGCCGATGATCTGGTGGCCCTTCTCCATGCGCAACAGGCGCTGGGCCTCGACCCCGAACGGCATGATCCCCTCCGGCTGTCCGGCCTCGATGACAGCATCCCACAACGCCGCGGCATGCTGTGCGGGTACGTGCAGCTCGTAACCGAGCTCGCCGACAAACCCCACACGCATGAGCCGGCAGTTCACGCCGGCAACAACTGCCTCTCGGAATCCAAGGTATTCAAAGCCGCCCGCACTGATGTCCAGATCGGTCAGGCGCCCAAGGATATTGCGCGATTCGGGGCCGGCCAGATTGAGCGCACCGAACTGTCCGGTGTGGTCGATGATCGTGACCTCGAGCCCCCAGATAATCGCCCAGCGCTTCATTTCGCGCACGATCGCTGCAGAGCCGCTACTCGTCGTGGTGACATAGAAACGGTCGTCGCCGAGCCGGGCCGACATGCCGTCGTCGATGACGACGCCGGACTCGTCGCACATGAGCGCATAGCGGGATCTGCCGAGCTTCAGGTCACTGAACCGCCCGGTGTACATACGCTCGAGAAATTCCGCGGCATCGGCGCCGCAGACGTCGATCTTGCCGAGCGTCCCGACATCGATGATGCCGGCGCTGCGGCGCACCGCCTGCACTTCGTGGACAATCGCCTGGTGACGCACACGCGGACCGTAATACTCGGGCCGCAGCCAGGCACCTGCGTGCATGAACACCGCCCCGGCCGCCTGATGCCGGCTGTGGATCGGCGTGCGACGGTCGGGATGAAATCGGCGACCCGCGAGTTCACCAATCGTCGTCGGCTGCGTGAACGGGCGAAAAGTCGTATAGCCAACAGCCCCCATCGTCTGGCCGGTCGCCTTGGCCAGGATCCGGGAGGAATTGAGGTTCGAAATTTTGCCCTGCGATGGGCCCATGCCGACAGTGGTGTAACGCTTGACAAGCTCGACGCTGTCGTAACCTTCCTTGGCAGCGTTGACGATGTCCTTGACCTGCACGTCCTCGTCCAAATCGACAAATGCCTTGCCCCTCGGATGCTTGACAATCGGGTACGAATATGACGGCGCAATGATCTCGTCGGTCGGTCGCCGCCGTGCCGGCAGTTCTTTGCTCGCTGCAAAGGCGGCCGCCTGGCCGCCTGCGTGCCCGCCGTCCTCGACCCGCGCACCAACACCGAAGACGCCATTGACGCGACCGGCAGCAAACATGCCCGGCGGTAATTCGTCCGGGCGGAATTGCGCCGCATCCTGTACATAATTGAGGCGGCCGCCGGCCTGGCCGATGAGATCGCCCGCCGGCGCCCAGCCAGTTGCCATGACGATGCCGTCGCAGTTCACATCGGTGCCGCTCGTGGAAATGCAGGTGCCGTCGGCATTGACCGGGCAGACGCGGGCGCCTTTGATGCCGAGCAGACCGCCGGCGGGGCGGGCCTCGTAGACACCCTGGCCGGCCAGAATCTCGATGCCCGCCGTCTCGACATCGTGCACCAGGTCGCCTTTGCCGATCGTCTCGCGGAAATCAGCGACTGCAGCGATCTCGACGCCGGCTGCCTTGAGATCAAGCGCAACGCCGTAGCCGTAATCGCTGCCCACCAGGACCAGTGCCCGCTGCATCGGCTTGACGCGATACAGGTGGGCCAGCCGCTGGGCAGCGGTGCCGAGCATGACACCGGGAAGATCATTGTGCCGAAAGACCGCCGGCTGCTCATAGGCACCGGTGGCGACGACGACTGCTGTCGCCCGCATCTTGGTCATGCCGCCGGGACCGATCATCGCCAGCCAGTTTTCGCTGTAGCAGCCGCGTACCGAGGTATTCAGGCGAATTTCGACGTTTTCAAGCTTCTCGAGCTCGTCCCGCATGGAATTGATCGTCGCCACAGACTCGGGTGCCGTGGCCCCGGCGTAGCACAGGCTGCCGCCCAGGCACCGGGTATCCTCGACCAGCACGACGCGGCTGCCGGCGCCCCCCGCTGCCAAGGCTGCCGCCATGCCGGAGGGGCCGCCACCAATGATCAATACGTCGCACGCATCGTAACCCTTCGGTGACGGTTCCCATTCGGCCGCCGGATTCACTTTGCCGAGGCCGGCGATGTCGCGGATCATGCGCTCCCAGTTCGGAAACATCCAGTTCGGCGTGTGGAACGCCTTGTAGTAGAAACCGACCGGTAAAAACGCCGACATGCGGTCGGTCAAGCCGGCCAGGTCCCAGCGCACACTGCCGACGGTGTTGACCGCAGTCAAGTCCATGCCGTCTTCGACCAATGTCGTGTCGCCACGGATATTCAGGGTCTCGCCGTTTTCGAGCATCACGTTGGCGTCGTGGGCGCACATGCTGTAGACACCACGCGGCCGGTGATACTTGAAGCTGCGCCCGAGCAGTCGGACGCCATTGCCCCACAGCGCGCTGCTGATCGTGTCGCCGGCGTAGGCGCCATAGCGGCGGCCTTCGAAGGAAAAACACAACCGCTGATCGCGGTCGATCCACTCGTGGCCCGCGGCCGGCAATCGTTCGATGAAAATAGGGTCAGCCATTGTACAAGTAGGTGCTGGAGATCTCGTCTGTACCGGTATCGCGCTCAGCAATGAACCACACCCCGCTCGGCGCGTGGTACCACCACTCCTTATGTGGGCCGGGGGCACCGTCGCGCTCGAAAACATAGGCAGCCCACTGCTCGTCCGTCACCTGGTCCGGGCACGGCATCTCGGTGACGTCACCGCCGTATACGAACTCCTGCAACGGTCGCGGGCCATTGACTGGGCATGTCATGATTTTCATCGTTCGGTCCTCGCTGCTAATGTCCGACGGAGGCGGCGCCTTTCTCGCCGACCAGTTCAAACTCCTTGAAGCGTGACAGGCGGAACGGCTCGATCAGTGGGTGCGGCTTATTTTCAGAGACCGTGTAAGACATCGTCTTGCCACATACCGGTGTCGCCTTGAATCCCCAGGTACCCCAGCCGGCATCGAGGTAGAACCCCTCGACCGGGGTCAGCCCCATGATCGGTGAGAAATCGGGGGTCATGTCCGATAGCCCACCCCACTGGCGCAAGATCTTGACGTCCCCGAGAAACGGGAACAGGTCGAGCAAATGACCGCTGAGTCCTTCAACGAAATCCAGCGTCGAACGCGTCGAGTGAATCGTATACGGATCGAGCGAGGCGCCCATCACCAGCTCGCCACGCGACGACTGGCTGACATACAAGTGCAGGCTGGCCGAGACAATGATCGTGTCGAGCCAGGGCTTCAGCGGCTCGCTGACGCAGGCCTGCAGAGGCTGGATCACCAGCGGCGTCTTGACACCGACCATCTCCAGGATCGGCGGCGTGTAACCGGCCACGGCGCAAACGACCTTGCTGGTCTCGATGGTGCCGCGGTTCGTCTGGACGCCGGTCACCTTGTCGCCTTTCACCACGATGCCGGTCACCTCGGTCTGCTGATGGATCTCGACACCACGCTGGTCGGCACCACGACCGTAGCCCCAGGCGACGGCGTCGTGACGGGCAATTGCGCCGGGCGGATGAAACAGCGCGCCCATCACCGGCGCGTGACCGCCGCAGGACAGGTCGATGTGCGGGCACTTCTCCTTGATGAACGCCGTGTCGACCAGCTCGCTGTCGACACCGAGGTGCTTGTTGACCTCGGCACGCCAGCGCATCGTTCGCAGGGACGCGTCGCTGTGGGCCAGAGTGAAATGGCCGCGCTGCGAATAAAAAAGGTTCAGATCCAGATCAGCCGACAGATCCTGGAACAGCCGGACGCTCTCGTCGTAAAAAGCGACGCCTTCCGGCGTCAGGTAGTTGGCACGGACGATCGCGGTGTTCCGTCCGGTACCGCCACTGCCGATGTAAGCGCGCTCGAGGACCGCGACATTTGTGATGCCATGGTCGCGCGCCAGGTAGTACGCGGTCGCCAAACCATGGCCGCCGGCACCGATGATGACTACATCATACGACTTCTTGAGCTGCTCCGGCGAGCGGAACATCCGGGGCTCGTTGTATTCTTTGCTGAGCCCGAAGCGGAGAAGGCGATGGGGCATGAGTTCAACGTCTGGGTGAAAATTGCATTAACCGGAACATAGGCATAAAAGGCATTGAAATAGTTCGCTTTGGGAAAGTTTCAACCCCCCGGCACAAATTGAATGATTTCCAGGCAATCTCCGTCGCTGAGCAAGCTGTCGATGTAGCTGTCTTTATCAACGATTTCTTCGTTGAGTTCGATGACGACACGCTTCTCGTTGAGGCTCAATTCAGTGAGCAACTGGTGCACCGAAAGCGGTTGCTCAAAAGTGCGGGATTCGCCGTTGACAGTCAGGTTCATGGGAGGGCTCCGGTTGAATGTTCGAGGAGTAATTCGAGAATCTTGCTGGCCTGCATGTGCGCCGCAATGCCTACCTTCGGCGCCATCAAGCCGCAGCCGGGCTGCGCCGCGCTGACGCCGTCGCCGATCAGGTAGAAGTTGCGCATCGGCTCGCGGCATACCAGCTTGTCGGCATCCGCATAGCCGGCAATCCCCGACACCGCCACGACCGGCTTGTGCAGTTCGGCCAGGCAGGTTTCGACAAAGACGCTCTTCGATTCCGGGTTGTCGAAGCACTCCGCCAATACGTCGGCAGCGGCGAAATGCGCAGTGATGTTGCCGGCATCTAGGCGTTCGGCAACTATGGTTACATCGAGGTAGGGGTTGATGCGCTCGAGGTTGGCCTTCATGGCATCGACCTTGCGCATACCGATCTGTTCGCAGAAATACTGCTGTCGATTAAGGTTGCTCGGCTCGACGACATCGAAATCAGCGATAATCAGCCGACCGACCGACAACCGCGCCAGGGCGATCGCCAGAGCCGAACCCAGGCCGCCCACACCGGCAATCCCAACAGTGCGATCGCAGACCGCCTCGTAAACCGCCGGAGAATGACGCGAGACGATGAGTTGCCGCATCTCCGCGGCGCTCGGCATTTCGCCGCGCCGGATGAAGCAAACCTGGTCGCCGCGAGTTACCGGACAATCATCGACAACGGGAAAACCGTTGTACACCGTGATATCGGCATCCGGCTTGTGCTGTGCCCGCAACGTCGCCAGCGTCATGCCGTCGACCCACGCCACATCTTTTTCATTGACCTTGATCATGACTGGGTAAGATACCCACTCCGGCCGGAACGTAAAATCGCCAACGCTTACCTTCCTGCCAATGCGCACTGCGGCATCGGTTGAATTACGCCGCACCTGCGGTCCAGTAATGCCCAGTGATTGTCCACGTACCGTACTGCAAGCAGCTCGGCCTGATACTGAAGCCTATGCCAGCGACAATGACGCCCGCTTTGTATATGGACTGTCCTGCAAAGGCCTGATCGTGTTTGACTATGTGCGTATCGATTACCCGAAATAAATTATAAGGACCGAATCATGGACCAGCGTTTCAGAGGGAAGATCGCCGTAGTCACTGGCGCAGGCGGCAGAAACATTGGCCGTGCCCTTGCCGTCGGCTTTGCCAGGGAGGGGGCCCGAACTGTCCTGGTGGGGCGGACCGAATCCAGCCTCGCCGATGTTGCTGCAGAGATCGAGGCACTGGACGGTGAATGCATGGTGGCACCAGCGGATGTCAGTGCCGAAGCTGATGTGTTGCGCGTCTTCTCCGAGATTGCCGAGCAGTTCGGGGCCGTCGACATTCTCCTCAACAACGCCGCGCAGAACCTGAAATGCGATACCGTAGACACGGACGTGCAGGACTGGGACCGGGTCATCGAAGTCAACTTGAGAGGCCCCTTCCTGTGCAGCCGCGAAGCGCTGAAGATAATGATCCCCAGGGGACACGGCCGAATCATCAACATCGCCTCAATGGCCGGCAAGGAAGCACTCGCAACGCGCGGGGCTTACTCCGCCTCCAAGTTCGCCCTGCTCGGCCTGACCGAGGCGATGGCCGCCGAAGTAAACCATCTCGATATCGCGATAAACGCCATTTCACCCGGTGCCGTCAGCAATGATCCGCCACCGCCAGGCCCGCGCTCCAAGCCAGGCGACTTACATCCCGACCTCATTAATCTTGATCTTCAACCGCGAATCAATCCAGATGATATTGTGCGTACCGCTTTTTTTCTGGCGGCTGACGATACGCTTGCGATTCGTGGCAAATCGATCGATGTGTATTACGGGCAGGACCTGCGGGAGGCGTGATTTTCGGCGATTTCCCGCAAAGAAGAAAAGGCGTATTGAAATATCGTCTTGTCCGTCACTGCATTGCCATAAAGATCTGTAAATAAATAAGTTACCCCTCCCCCCCCTCTATTGTATTCTGGATCCATTCAAAACGACATACAACATGGACAGACGCAGAACCCTCTGCCGTTTAACTGGATTTTTTTCTTGACTTTTTGGCGGAAATTAACTATAACAGTTTGAAACATAGCGATGCTGATGCACGACTGATGTTAAGCAGTGTGCCGATTTCACCTACAAACAACACTCGCAACGTACAGTTTGCGGGACAATTCGTTAAGGAGTAGAAAATGATCAAGCAAATCCAAGCAATAATTGCAGCCGTGCTCATGCTCGGCATCGTGAGTCAGGTTCAAGCACACACAATCACCGTGGACTCGACAGGAACATTCGGTGGTGGTAATTATACCATTTATGGTGGTGCTGGCAATCCAGGCGATTTTGCTGCGGTTGCTCACGGAAGTGGGGCGGTCACAGGATCCATCGAGACTGGTACGTATTCTCTGGTACCCGAGTGGGGTGCAGCAGGCAAGGCGAGCGTTCAATTCGAAGTCGATGCCGCCGGCCTGATTCAAAACATTGTGCCATCCATCTCTGCGGTGGGTGAGGGAACCAGCACGCTCCTCGTCACCCCGATAAACATTGAATCGTGGTTGGTAAACCACAGCAACGGGCAATGGGCAATTTTCGGCTCCAAGCCGGTACAGCATGGTTATTGGGGCATTTCCTCACCCGCAGTACCTGATGGGAATGGAGTTGATCTTCTCCCAAATGACCCTGGCGCGTCGTACGACATTCATAACTTCGCGGCGGCCCATCATATCAGTTTCCGTATCAACGAAGACGGCGGTATCGAAATCACTCACGAGGACGCCGGCACGGGCTCTGTCACTAACGGCGTCTACACGATGGTTACGGATGTTGGTCCTTCTATAGTGCTGCCGCTCTACCCGGATCCGGACGCGAGAGTCCGCTACTTGTCTTCGCAAGGCGGCGGTGCTGCCGGTGCTGCCGGTGCGGACGGTGCTGCCGGTGC
>CAYWQM010000015.1:63042-63416 GCA_964460215.1 uncultured Lentisphaerales bacterium | reverse complement strand
GATCGAAATATTTCTAATCATCAGCGTCTCCCACCTTCAAACATTCAGTGTCGAGAGTGGCTGGATCTTCATTGCCTTCGCCATCGATCCGGTGGATGGGCCTACTGAACTGTTCGTGATCGACGGCGTGCAGCGTCATCGCGGGAAACTGTGGCACCTGAACAACGGCAACTACGTGAGTGTCGCAGCGTTATTGTCCGGGGGAGTCGGCTATTGGGCGTGGTTTTCCGATGCCGCGATATTCGTCGACGTACCCGGCGCGCCGAAGTCGAACACACTCGACATTCCCGCTGGCTGGCAGTGTATCGGCATGACCGGGCCGGCGACCTCCGCGGCGCTGCCGGCAGGCGGCATCACTGGCACTGTCTGGGAAT
>CAYWQM010000015.1:0-63032 GCA_964460215.1 uncultured Lentisphaerales bacterium | reverse complement strand
CAGGCAACGTTATATCAATGCAGTGGAATTCGAGTACGGCAAAGGCTATGTGGTGATGAGCCTGGGAACTACTGTGACATTTGAATAGCCCTAATGCTTTCTCGCGCTCTTCATGCCATGGGCAGATGTTCGATATGCAATAGCACTGAGTTGAGCGTTGGCCGCGTCGACCGTTCGACGAAAAAAGACGATTCCTATACGCCAGTTGCAATCGAATCGCCCGCCCCCATAGTTATTGCCACGGCGCCACATCATCTCCAGCACCCGGAAACCCGTGCCTTCCAGGAACGCGTTCAATGCGATCACAACGATTTACGTTGATCGAACTATTGGTGGTGATTACCATCATCGCCATCCTGGCGTCCATGCTGCTGCCGGCACTCAATAAGACAAAAGCAAAAGCCGTGGGCATAAAATGCATGTCGAACCTCAAGCAGTTCGGGACCTCGGCTCAGATGTATGCCGCCGACAACGAGGGTTTCCTGTTCCCGGTGCAACCTGATGATCCAGTCGGCCATTGGTTGAACTATCTGTACGTGGATCTTGCCGGACAAGACGCGGATTTTGTGCGCTGCCCCGCCGTCGACCAGGCCAATATGTTTAATCCATTCGGTGGCCAGGGAAAATATAATGAGCTCACCGATGCGACCTACATCATGAATGCAATCGCACCCGGCACGTCAGGGGCGAGATGGGCCGGCGCCACGCTGACGGGGTTCATGCCGACAACAACTTTCGGCTGGACGACAGACAACAGTACCTACCCGGTCCGTTTCAATCGAATCACCGATATTTCCTCAAAAATACTTATCGTGGATTCGCCCAACGCCCAGTTTTCCTCGCCATCTTCCTCGATCGCCATCCAGCGATTCGACCAGACCGACCACGGGCAATTGGACCAGAACGGCAACGGCAAGGTCAACTCAAGCCTGAACGGCACCACCAGCGACCGCAAGGTGGGCTACCAGCACAACGACGGGTTCAACCTTCTCTACGGCGACGGACACACGGGCTGGAGCCAGCAGACGAGCGATCACAATGCCTGGGCAGTTCACGAAGTACCATAACCCCAGCCGCTGCGCCCACGCCGAACCTACTGGAGCTCACCGGCGCGAAAGGCCTTCAGATAGGTCTTGCAGAACTCATCGTTCCCCAGCAACATGCTCTCGGCCAGCTTGTACGGCCCGGACTCGCGATCGGCCGAAAACTCACGCTCTAATGGACTGGTCTCATGATCGATGATGCCGCTGTCGGCACCCGCATCATCAGCCAGATTCGTGAAGGCGTCATTCACCAAACGCCGCACTGGAATACCAAAGGAGACATTGCTGAAGCCACCGCTTATGTGTACCTCCGCCCCATACTTCTCACGTAACTGTCGAATCGCTTCGAGACAATGAATGCCGAACTCAGCATCCACGGAGATCGGAAAGATGAGCGGATCGATGTAGATGCGATTCAGTGGAATCCCTTTATCAACAGCGGCATCGACAACCTGCGAAGCGTTGGCAACGCGCTCTTCCGTGTTCTGCGGCATGCCATCAAAGCCGGCTGCGGTAGCAATGACGTGGCAGTTGTACTGCACAGCCAGGTCAAGTGCATCGAGGCGTTCCAGCGAAGCTGAATTAAGCATCACCGGACGATCGCTGTCGGCGGCTTCAAGTCCTGCAGCAATCGTCCCGATTCATGAGGAATCAATCGACAGCGGCGTATCGCACATGCCGGCAATGGTCGGCACCAACCAACGCATCGCCGCTTCCTGCTCCTTCCGGCGGATCGAAATTTCGTCGACATTGAGATCGAGGAAGTTCGCACCAGCTTCGACCTGACGCCGCACCATGTTCTGCAGGAAAGCCATGCCGAGTTCAACCTCCTCGGCGTTGTCCGACATGGCGGCATGAATACCGGCCTGGACATACTTGACCCGCCCCTCTTCGAAGTCTGCTGAACGCTGCATTTTCTCCGGCACATTCAAAAAGCGGTCACCATCCGGCGTCGTAAAACGAATACGCTCTGCACCGTCCTCCCCCTGGACAACGAACCGGCCCTTGCGTAAAACGATACGGGTGGTGTGAATGTTTTCGCCGATGATTATAAAATTGTCCCGGCGATCTTGTACACTCATGCTGCTTCCCCTCAACTGTTGGATTTCTTGTCAACGCCGGCTCCCGGCGTTGTCTCGCTGTCGTCTGCCTGATGGTCCCTTTCGAGGAACCGGTTGGCCCAGGCACTGGTGCCCTCCAGGGCACCGTTCTTGATGACAACCGGTCCATCAAGCATTGTCTCCTCCTCACCATAGGCTTTCAGGCGATCGTACGCCAAAGCCCAGATACATTCCTTCTCACCGACTTCGCACTTCCCCTGGCGAGTACCGCCGCAAGGACCGTTACGCTGGTTCTTGGCGCACTGCGACTCTGGACAGAGGTACGCAATCTCCGGCAGTGAACAATCACCACAGTCCCGGCAGTCGAAAGTCGCGATCTTGGCGACATGCTCGGCGCCGTGGACAATTTTTTTAATGACAGCGGGCGCCCTGTCGACAACCTCACTGATTTTCCTGGCTGCCTTGAACCCCATAGTGCCGCGCTCGAATACCTTGTCGTGCAGGACTCGATTGAGGCGATACGTGATCGGGGCACGGCGGCGAGACTGGTCGACCATCGCCGCATCCTTGGAGCGCTTGTACAGCCGATTGACCGTCGTCGTGTTGAGACGCGTCATCGTATTCTGCTCGAAATAGAAGAATTCATCGGGTTGCTGGTAGCAGATGTTGCCGGCAAAAGTTTTCCAATCGGTGTCGCTGTAACTGGCGGCGCGTTCGAGCACAAGCGCGTAATCGTCGTAGGTGAGATGACCGCCGATATATACGCCCCGATACCCCAGGCCCTTGAGGATTGCACACTGCATCGCAGCGAATTCCAGGAAGAAGGACTTTCCCTTGTCCGCGTCGGCAGCGTGCTTCTCGACCAGCTGCATGAGCTTGTCGGTGACGACGACGCCAGGCACTTTTCCGGAGTGAAAATAGCGGGCCGCACGGGCGCCCAGAACGTAGACGTTGCCGACCAACGGCACGTTCAGATTGTGCATCTGCATATACTTTATCAATTCATCCTGCTTGCGGGCATCATAGCCGATCTGCGAAATGATGAACTCGGCACCGGCACGGACTTTCTTTGCCAGCTTGAAGTACTGCGGCATCACCTCGTTCTCCAGCTTCTTGTGATTGGTAACGACAGCGCCTAGAAAAAGCTCGGTAGATTGCGCCGGCGGCTTGCCACTATCCA
Organism: uncultured Lentisphaerales bacterium; assembly: GCA_964460215.1. Taxonomy (GTDB): domain Bacteria; phylum Verrucomicrobiota; class Lentisphaeria; order JABSQK01; family CAJWLW01; genus CAJWLW01. Next base: position 59,748 of record CAYWQM010000015.1, on the reverse strand, counting down.
CCGGCCCGCCATCGTTCATCTCCTTCAGCATTTGCAGCAGGCCAACCGAATCAATGTCGAAAACGCCACTGGCCTGGCCATGATAACCGCCAACGGGACAGTCGCCTGACAGGGCCAGGATATTTCGGAACCCGTCGCTCGACAGCTGCCAGGCACGTCCCTGCAGGGCATTGCGGTTCCAGTCCTTGCACGAGAGATGGATGATCACTTCCTGCCCACGCGAAATGAGGTCGGTGCCCATCGTGTCGGCATTGATCATCGGGTTGCCGCCAGCATTGTCCGTGATGCTGAGCGCATGAATGTCAGGATGCTCGACGAGTTGACGAGCCACCTTCAGCACGCGACGACCGCTGCGTTCCGTGATCAGCCCACGCGAAGTCACCAGCTCTACACAGTGAACAAAGGTGTCGGCATCCTGCAGCAGTGCTCGAAACGAAGACTTGTTCCAGGCGCCGCTTGGACTTGCAGTTTTTTGAGGTTCTTCGACCATGACAGACTCCGATCAGCCCGGATTGACGACGAGCTCCGCCGGCATTGGTTTGAACTGGCAAGCCTCGACGAAAACTTCGAAAAAGTCGGGCGTAGTCTCCAGTTCGATATGTTCTATTTTGCGCAGGCATTCATCGATCACCTGCCGTTTGCGCTTTGACATCATCGCTTCCATAGCCCCGTGGACAGCAGCATTGCCGATTTTCACAACGCGCTCTTCAGGCACTGGCGCCAGGAAACCAATCGCCACGGCGTTGGCAACATCAAGATAATTCGCAAAGCCGCCCGCCAGATACAGTTTGTCGATATCGCCCGGACCAACCCCGAATGTCCGCATGACAATGTACTGTCCGCAATAGCTTGCTGCCTTCGCTTGGGCGAGGTTACTGGCATCTTCTCGGGACAGGGTAATGCCATGGTCCGGGACGATCGGCAGCTCATACTGCTTGTCCTGAAAAACCCCTTTGGGAGTCATCACATCACGGCAACGCAAATCCGCCAGCAGATCGATCAGCCCGGAACCGCAGAGCCCCATGGGCGGCACATCGCCAATGGTATTGTAAGCCCATTGATCATCCGCCCAGTGTATTGACTCGATGGCGCCGTCGCCGCCGCGCATGCCATACTTTACGAGTCCGCCTTCAAAGGCCGGCCCTGCCGGGCAGGAGGCGCACATCATACGCCCCTGATAGCCGATCACAACCTCGGTATTGGTTCCGACGTCGATCAGCATGAAGCATTCCTCACGGGCCTCGACGTCGATCGCCAAAAGGTCGGCAGCGACGTCGGCACCAACGTGACCGGAGGCCAGCGGCAGACCGTAGATCAGTGCCTTCGGATTTGTCATCAAACCGAGTGCCCTCGCCTTCTCAGTGACCGCAGTGGTCTGGCGCCGCCCCTCGAGAACGTCGACTTCGGTTGTCGATCGATAAGGCCGCTGCCCGATAGGCTGCACATCGTACTTAAACAACATGTCACGCATCGTCGAGTTGCCGACAACAACGATCTCATAGATTTCCTGACGCTTAAACCCGAGGCGCCGCCCCATTTCCCTGATTTCGTGGTTAATCGTCTGAACAATCACTCGCTGCAGCTTGCCACGGAAATCGCGGTCGTAGGAAATGCGATGCATCACATCGCTGCCGCCGAACTTCTGGGGATTCTCGAAAGAGCTGACAGTCACCGCCCTGCCGGTCTCAAGATCCATCAGCGCCATAACGACAGTTGTTGTGCCCAGGTCCATGGCAAGGCCGTACATGTGACCGCGGTAGGTGTCGATCTCCTCGCCGTCGTAGTAGACGACATCGCCGATGCGGGTGACGATGGGGTCGAACTCGGAAGCTTTTTCGCGGCTGGCACTGAGGATCCTCGGGCTCTGATGCAACGGCGCAATCTTGAGGTCCGAGGTCTCATCGGTGACGACGGCCTGACAGGCGAGCCGGTAGTTTTCCTTGAGAAAATCCTCGCTGCCGGTCCGCTTGTTTAGGCAGTCCATGCCTTCTTCCACCTCGACGATACATTCGTGGCACTGCCCCTGGCGACCGCACGTGGTAGGCAATGCGAGATCGAGTGCGTCGGCATGATCGAAAACAGTCTTCCCAGGCATCACATCACAGGTAGCTTTGTTGTATGTCGCCTTTGCCATATTTCGCTCAGATAAAGCAAAATCCCGAGTGCCATACGACACTCGGGACTTGTTGAACTTCAAAAAACAGACCGGATCTACTCCGCCTCTTCCGGCGCATCGGTCTCCCAGGCACTGCGATAGTCGATCTTGTCGTCGCCGCCACATTGACGCAGGCCGCCTTTCTCGAGCGGCTTGCGCTGGTTCTGGCAGCCGAACTTCGCGGTGCATCGGTCCAGCCGGTCACGGTACGGACAACGGCGAGTGGACTGCACATCAGACTGTTCGACAATACCGCTGAAGATTTCCGTTATCCGGTCAAGCCGTTTCTGGTACTCTTCAGGATCAATCTTTTCCATAACCATGAACCTACCCTGCTTTGATGTCAGCCATCAGGCTGCGGGCCAGCTCGACGCAGGCCATGGCATCCTTGCCATAGCCGTCGGCCCCCATGTCATCGGCAAATTCCTGGGTGACCGGTGCACCGCCGACCATGATTCTCAGGTCGTCGCGCATTCCTTCGTCGATAAATGCCTCGATCGTCAATCCCATGTTAGGCATGGTCGTCGTCAACAACGCGGACATCCCCAGCAACGGCGCCGAGTGTTCTTCAATCGCTTCTATGAAATCATCGGGCGAAACATCGACGCCGAGATCGTGAACGATGAAACCGGCGCCGCGCAGCATCATGATACAGAGGTTCTTGCCGATATCGTGTAAATCGCCCTTGACCGTTCCCATGACGGCTGTGCCGATCGGCTCGACGCCGGAAGCGGAAAGGATCGGCTCGATGTAGGCCATGCCGGCCTTCATGGCACGGGCGCAGGCCAGAACTTCGGGGACGAAAATAAAGTTCTCGCGGAACTTGATCCCGACAATGCTCATGCCGGCGATCAAGCCGTTGTCCATGACTTCAAGGGCAGTGACCCCATCGTCCAGAGCCAGTTTGGTCAGCTCGTCGCAGGTGGTATTGTCCCCGTCGATCAGCGCCGCCGCGATATCCTGCATCCGTTCACTGGCGGCAGCGAACATGTTGACCATGCGCTCGATCTCTTCGGGGCGCTCGATAAACTCCTCGATCTCGCTGCGTATGAAAGCGTTGGCAATATCACCGATCTCGGCCATCCGGAAGCTCCTTCATGAGTCGCTGTTCAGGCGACGTTCTTATGCCAGTCACGTACGGTCCGAGGAATGGCTTTGAGGTTTTCGACAGCGGTCTGCAGCGGGATGGCGCACTCAGGCCCAACCAACTGTACGCCGGCATCGAGGTTTTCTATGACTTCGGCACTCACTTCCTCCGGCCCCTTCGAAAAGAGAGTCTCCGGATTATTGATGTTGCCGACCAGCGAAATGCGATCACCGACAATCGCCATGGACTCCGCCGGTTTGTTCTTCGAATCGTAGTGGAACGCGTGCATCCCTGTCTGCGCGATATAGTCCATGCGGTCGACAGTACGTCCGCAGATGTGCAGGATGATCGGGATCGGAATGCGCTCGGCAAACTCTATATGCAGGTCGCGCAGGTAGCGTTCATAGTACTCGCCGCTGACCAGGTCGCCGGTGGCATGATCCGGCAGCGTTATGGCATCCGCACCGGCTTCCGCCTGGGCGATGCCGAAATCGACGGTTGCCTCTTTCATACGGTCCAGGCACAGTTTGGTCTTACCCGGATCGTCGAGGGAGAGGAGCAGGAACGGCTCGACACCGAAACAATGGTAGCCCATCGACCATGGCCCCATGGTCTTGCCGATGATCGCCACCTCGTCACCGTATTCTTTGCGCAGAATTTTTATCGCCTCGGTCACGCACTTCGTATCGGGATGTGTGCACAAGTCAGCCGGAATCTTTATATCGTCCGCTGTTTCCCAGATGGGCTCACGCATCTTGACCGTCGGCCAGTTGTCCTTCTGTTCCCACTGGATCTTGCATCCCATAGCGGAAGATTCCTGGATGATCGAAAAAACGGGCATGATCGTGTCGAACCCGAGCTCGGTATAACCGGTGGCTGCCAGGCGCGCCATCAGCTCGGGTTCCCGATTGGCTTGCGGAAAGGGTGCGTCCACCAGGTCCATAAGCTCGACCGTAGCCACCGACGTCGGGTTGCAGACCGGGGTGCGATCGACCGGCTCCCGATTCAAAGCCGCCATTACACGCTGCCGACTGGTCATTGATTTGATTGCTTCTGCCATATCCCCTACTCCTGTTGGCTCGGTGCCGCCAAAACGCCACGGTTTGCTGCTGCCTCCTGCTCGCGCACCGCAGCACGCACATTATTTGCCCGCGGCAATAACTGGGCAACCAGAACATCGTGACAATGACCGCATTCAAAACTGACCGCGGTATCGTCATCCAAGATCGTCTCGGCAAGCTTGACAATGCCGTTGGCGATAGCGCCGGTGCGCATCGCTGCTTTGTCACTATCCTTGTCCGCGGCAAACGTATAACGACCGCCGGCGACTGAAGTTACTGTGACAGTCGCATCGGCGTTCTGATCAAAAACATTGAGTTCCCGAGCGGCCGGCGGCTCATCGGGAGCCAGCTTGCAAATGTCCAGAAAAACCCGGCGCACGCCACGGTTGTGTTCACTCCCGCAGGGGAACCGCAGGCGCCCCTCTTCAGCAGCAACAAGCCCCCCCATGGTTTTCATCGCCTCGACAACGAACGCAACACGCTCAGAGACTCCCGCAAGCCTGCTGTAGCTGTGCACCAGGAATTCGGCACCATCAGCTCCGTCCAGGCAGTACAAGCCCAAGGAAATGTCGTGAAAATGACGATCCATCGAGACAAGTTCGATGCGTTTTCCAATATCAAGCGTTTGGGACATGAAACCTCCGTTATCAAGCGCAACCCTTACTATACAGCAGATGCCATGTGTGCCAATGTCCCTGAAGCTCTTGATGGCAAGTTTCGGTGGATATTCAATCAACGCTCGATACTGTTGTAGTTCGTTTACTTTTGGGAAGAATAACAACTTTTCATTGATTCTCTAAACACACCCGAATGGGGCATCGTTAGATGAAGGCAGCAAAAATTCTCAAGGAGAAACTCAGTAACACGGAACCGACGATCGGCTTGCTGGCAACGTTTCACCTGTGGGTCGAACTCGTGGAGGCCGCGATCGCCCAGGGCTATGACTATCTGATCGCCGACCTGGAACACAAGGACCACGGCCACGCGCTGGTCGCCGACATTTGTGCAATCGGGCGTATGGCTGATTTCCCAATACTGGTCCGGCCGCAAAAGACCGATGTCAACTCGATCCGCACAGTTATGGACCTCGGGCCATGCGGACTGTTGCTGCCGATGATCGAAGATACCGCGATGCTCGACGAAGTGCAGCAGGGAATTTACATGCCGCCACGCGGCAATCGACGGCCAGGCGGCTCCGGCAACATGTGGGTGAGCGACTTTCACTACGACAACTGGAAGACGGAAGTCGAGGATGACCTGATCATTATTCCGCAGATCGAGAGCCTGAAGGGTCTCGACAACGTCGATGCGATCGCGCAGCACGAAATCGTCACCGCGCTGGGCGTCGGCCCTTACGACCTTGCCGCCAGGCTCGGCGTCCTCTGGGACCCGGATCATCCGAAGCATAAGGACGCTATGATCCTGCTCAGGGCTGCCGCTGACAACGCCGGAAAAGCAATGTGGCGCATCGGCGACGCTGTCACACTACGCAAGGAAGGCTACCATTTCATCTGCGCTGGCGAACCCGCGACAATGTTGTACCGATTGCTGGGCGACGTTGCAAAGGCAGTCCGAGAAGCGTAGAACGCACACACCGAAATTAAAGACAACATGGCAACAACAACCGGCAGTCAATCGCACGCCGACTCGCGACCGCCTGAATCCGACCATGCTTTGAAAGTAATAGCCAACACTATTAGTGTCTGTGCGTTCACGCATACTATGCCTATTTCACCAGGGGCTGATTCACCGAACCCCGCGACCGAGCCAAAGACGGTTTTTTCTCTCCCATCAAAATCGAAGGAAGAACATGACTGCAAAACATTTATCCGCTGAACACGGCATCGTCTGCCAACTGCCGGGCGATGACTTCGGCTACTTCGGCTGGCCGACCGTCGAACGTCTGGACAACGGCACAATGCTTGTCGGCAGCTCCGGACTGCGCGCCGAACACATCTGTCCGTATGGCAAGACCGTATTGAACACCAGCAAGGACGACGGCCAAACGTGGTCGCCGCCGCGTGTCGTCCACGAGTCGCCGCTCGACGACCGTGACGTCGGCGTACTCGACCTGGGCGGTGGAAATGTTCTTTTGAGCTGGGCCAGCGTCAACAATCGTCTCCAGCTGGAGGACCCGGAAATCAAAGAGGCATTCATTGATCTGGTTGGCACTGCCGAAGTGGACAGTTGGACACCAACGCTTGATGCGCTCACTGACGCTGTCGCTGCGCCGCATCTCGGATCGTGGATCATGCTCAGCTCTGACAGCGGGGAAACATGGAGCGACAAGGTGCGTGTTCCGCTATACACCCCACACGGTCCGATTAAACTCCGTGACGGCGACCTCGTATACGTCGGCAATCGTTTCATGATCGACCGGGACGAACTCGACAACAGCCCGGTAAGCGCCGCCCGCAGCAGCGACAATGGACTTACCTGGACAATCGTCGGCGAGCTGCCGCTGTATCCAAAAACACAAGCCCCCAGCTATACTGAACCGCATGTTGTCGAACTGCCCTCAGGCAAACTGATCTGCATGGAACGAATCGAAGGCGACCTTGGCCAAGCGGGCATTTTGCCTTTCAGCATGATGCAGTCGGAATCGACGGATGGCGGGAAAAACTGGTCGGTCTCGAAGCCGCTGAATTTTTCTGGTTCACCGCCGCACCTGTTACGCCATTCATCCGGTGCATTGATTTTGACTTACGGTTATCGCCTGGTGCCGTTCGGACAGCGTGTCGCCATCAGCAATGACGAGGGAGCGACCTGGGAGCACGACATCATCCTTCGTGACGACGGCCCGGACTGGGATCTTGGCTATCCCTCGACCGTTGAAATGGGCGACGGCAGCCTGTTTTCCGTCTACTACCAGAAAGTACCCGGGGACTATCGGAGTTCTTTGCTGTGGTCCCGCTGGCAGCTGCCGGACTGATCCCGCATACCGAAAATCCACCTGAGCGCGGCATAGTTTTTTTTTCACTCCTGTAAGCCAGTTCTACAAACCCTGACCTGCGCAGCGCCCCCTGCCCCAACCTACCGAGTGCCATTGCGTCCGCTGCAAGATCCAAGCTGCTGCTTTGCTGCATGGGCATTCTGCCCTATAGTATCCGCAATGCGGGACAATCACCTCACAACCCAGCCATCTCATATGAAGAGAAAGTGCCCAGGTCCCTCCCGACTGCTTCTCTCGTGCACCATTATTTTAGCCGTTTTGGCAGCAAGCCCCCTCGCTGTCGCCGACGGAGATATACCACCGCCTGAGATCCTTAAGAAGTACAAGATCGACTTGCGCCACCTGGACAAACAGGAATACCTGTCGGTCATGCGCATCGAACATTTGATTGACCGTAAGGTCGAGGCAAGTGTCAAGGAAAAATTTTCCGACAGCCTTCTTGTTCAAGTCGAGAAAGAAGCGAAAAAGCTATATCCCTACTACGAAGTCGGCGACCTCGTTCAAATCACGACGCGCGGCCGCACTATCAAAGGCACGATTGCCCACATCGGCGGCCGTTTCATCCGTGTTGACAGCATCAAGGTCCACCGCGACGACTTCCCCTTCACCGCCTTCAAGAAAGACAAGGCGAAAAAATTCCAGGAAAAGTATGTCGACCGAAAGTTCTATGGAAAACGTGACGAATACCGCGCTTACCTGGCTGAAAAACGCGAAAAAATGATCGGCAAGACCCTGCGAAATAATGGCTACGTTTTCTTCGAAGGCGATTGGCTAACAACCAAGCACGTCGTCGAGCTCTGGCAGGCGGGAGAATTCCATGAACAGGCGCAACAGCCCATGGATGACAACGGCTTCGACTTCGACTTCTGAACCGCTGTGACGGTTTCTGAAGTCAGTGCTTCGGCTCGAGATACGGTCGGCCCTGTTCATAGAGGTCCCGGCGCTTCCCCAAGGCTGCCAGCAGATCATTCCGCTCCTGCGCCACCGCCAGTTCTATAGCCGTGCCGACTTGATCGAGCGCCTCCCGAAAGTTCCCCGACGCGGCCTGCGCCGCAGCCAAAATATCGAGCAACTCCGGCACCTCACCCGCGGTTGCGGATACAGCTGCCGATGCCAACGCCACCGCTTCCTTCGGACGCCGGACATTCTCGTCGGGAGCAGTGGCCAGAATCCAGGCCAAGCGCCGCTGCGCCGGCACCGCCCCAGCATCCAGCATCAGTAACTGACGACACATCGTCACCGCCTCGGCAAAACGCCCCAGCGCCGCCTGGGAGTCGACCGTGTTAAGCTGGGCCGACGGATACGTGGCCCAATGTTGCAACGACTCGGCGTAGGCAGCCAAAGCCGCTTCGTGTTGACCGAGTTGTGCCAGGTTCTCGCCGGCATCGTTGTGCGCCAGAGCAACCGCTTGGCGGCGGCGAAGTATGTCGATATTGCTGAGCGCATCGATATAATCGGGAGCTACCGTTACGGCTCCTTGATAATACTCAAGCGCCAGCGTCAGGTCCTCACGATCGCGGGCCAGGTTACCCAGGTTGTAAAGCAATACGGGGTTATCCGGCTGCAACTCCCGTGCTTTCGCATAAACGCGTTCGGCAGCACCATGCTTCTGCAGGCCCGCCAGCATGTTCCCCAGGTTCATGTAGGCCGGTAGAGAGTCCGGATAATAGTCAATCACCTGAAGATAAATATCGCCGGCTTCGTCAAAACGTTCCTGCCGAACCAGGAGTGTCGCATAATTGACCAGGATCGTCTCGTCACGTGGACGCAACATCCTGGCCTCATCCAGGGCAAGTTCGGCAGCCTCGTACTGCCCGAGCCGCGTATAGGCCAGACCAAGGTTATTCCAGCCATTGCCGTGATCCGGCTTGAGCTCGACAACGCGTTTGAAATGGTCGATCGCCGACACCGGCTCACCACGGTCAAGCAGAACCTTGCCCAGATTATTGTGGGCGATCCAGGCAGAGTCGTTCTTTTTCAGCGTATCGCGCCACAGCGTCTCGGCATCGTAAAACGCCAGGCATCGGTTCCAGGTCGCTGCAACAAGTACGAGCAGCACTAAGGCGCAAATCAGCCGGATTCGACGAGTACTGTCCGCATTCACGACAGCGCCGACACCATAACGCTGTAGGATGCTAATCAACGCAACGACAATCATGGCAATCATCGCCGGCATCGCCAGGTACTGAAAATGATCGGCAACGAAAGCATATCGCATCGGATACACATCGATGAATCCGAGCGCCGGCAAAAGTACCCCCGCAAAAATCAGCGCCCCGGCCAGGGGGCCGCGTCCCCAGCGGCGGCATCCGCAGAAAAGTCCAACCAGCACCGTCACCGCCGCGATCGCCGAGAAAATAGCCGACACCGGCAGCGGATCAGTCGTCCATCGCGGATAAACGAAAATCAGCGGATACGGCAGCAAAACCTTTCCGGCATAGAACCACAGCGCCCGCCCGGCGATTCCGCAACGGTCCACCATCGACAAGTCGAATTCGGCGCCGACAGCACCGACAACATGCCTTTCCATCCACACCGTCATCACGGCCATCCCGAGACCAACGATAAAAAACGGCAGCAGCAACACGGCCTGGCGTCGAAGCTTTTCCGGATGCCGCCACCACATCAGGACAAGCACGACGGCCGGCATCGAACAAGCCACGGTCTTGCTGAGCAGGCCTGCAACAAACAGTCCCAACGCCAGGGCGTACAGCCGCCCGCGTCCGCGCTGCTCGGCACCGGTGGCAAATCGCCAGTAGACCAGGAGGCTGGCGAAATAGAAGACTGCACAAAGCACGTTCTTCCGTTCGGTAACCCACGCGACCGACTCGACGGTCACTGGATGTACCGCGAAAATGGCCGCAATCAGCCACGCCCCGGGCACCGACAATCGACGCAGCAATCGCCACAGGAACATGGCCGTGATGGCGTGAAGAAGCACATTGACCAGGTGAAAGCCGAACGGGTGCAGTTTCCATATCCGGTACTCGATCCAGAAGGACGTGTGCACGAGGGGATAATACTGTGGCACAGCGCCGGGCTCCAGCCAAATCCGTCGCAGGCCATCGACAGTCGGCAGCGTCGCATTCTCGGTGACGTAGTCGTCGTCGTCCCAGATGTAGGTGCAACGCAGCGCCGGCAGGTAGGCGACCAGCGTCAGGACCAGGAGGAACAGACTAAGCCGCCACGCAAGCTGTGTCGGCATCGGACTGATGTTGTCATTTGCCATGTGTTATCGTAGCAATGGAAGCACAATTGTAAAGAACCGACGTGTTGCGCGGCAAACGTGGATTGGCAACCTGAAGAACGGCCTGCCTGCAACAGCATTGCAAACAAACCGGTTCGGTCTCCCCAAACGCACAATACGGCTGCTTCCGAATCCCGCATTAGGCTTTAGTGTTCATGCATCCTGCTGGAGGCATGAATATGTCGATCAAATATTCGTTGTGGAAAAAGCGAACGGAGTTCCGATTCCGAAAAGACGAGTGCTTCCACATAGACAATCTGGGCAGCGCCAATCCGCACGAACTAAAATACGGCATTCCCAACGCCTTTCGTGACATGGCAACGGCAGCGATCGGCAAAACGGATGTACTGAAAGGTGACTGGGACAGGTTAGAACGTCGACTCGCAAGTGACGGGCATGCGGAATCCGACGATGTACAGAGCGAATCGCCTGTTACACTGGCGATCGGCCGGGACGGCGATCCGATTGTTGTCACCGGTGAACAACAGCTGATAAGGCTCGACACTGCTACGAATGAAATCCCTGTACGAATCGCGTTCGTGCATCCACAGTGGCAGCGCTTCCGCAATCAGGTACTCAATTTCGCTGGTGCCCACCGCAACGTGGTCTACCAAAAGATCCATCATCCGGATCTAATCCGCGCCCCCTACGGTCACGGCGATGAGCGCCTCGAATTAATAGCGCCGCACATGCCGATCACCAACGGCACAGTCCTGGATATCGGAGCAAACTGGGGATACTGGTCCCACGTGATGACAAGACTCGGGTTGAAGTGCACGGCGGTCGATCACAATTCGAAAAACGCACTGTTCATCAAGCGACTCAGGCGCGCCATGAACCGGTCGTTTGAGTTCATCGAATCGAGCATCTTTGACCTGCCCGGACCGCTGACGTACGATCTTATTCTCGGGCTGAATATCTTTCATCATTTTATTCGTGACCCAGCGATGCTGGAGAAGTTCTGCGGGTTGCTGGGACGACTGGATGCAGCGTACATGTTTTTCGAACCACATCGTTTCGAGGAACTCGACAAACCCGAGATTTACAAGAACATGGAGGAAGAGGAGTTCATCGCCTTCATTCTTGAGCGTTCGTGTTTCAATGACTCGAAAGAGATCGGGCTGGCAAGGGATGGACGCCGGGTTTTTCTGCTACGACGGTGAACTGCATCGATAGCTGACCTCACATCTCACCAGTATAGAACACCGACCCTCGCCAGCACTCACGCGAGTGCCAGACGCTCCTTTCGGGAAAGACGGGAGCCCCGGAAGTTGTCGTATTTCTCAATCAGTCCCTCGACCTCAGCGTCCACTTCGTTCCTACTGAACAAGTCTACGGCCCATTGACGGCATGTCGATTCCGCAACCCCCCGGCAGCGAAGACTGTCGCTGACATAGGCTGCCTGAAACGCCAGCACCGTAGTGCTGGGCGCGGGCAGGAATGCCGCGTACATGAAATCGATGAGACGCACATCCACCGGGACCGCATCACTCACAAAAATATTCTCGGCACCGAGATCAATGTGATTGCAGCCAGCGACATACAGAGATAGCAACGCATCTGCGACGGGGCGCAACATCATCATTTTGGCATCCTCACCATTGACGTTCTCGATGACGCTGAGTGGCGAAAAATCCTGAAGATCCTCCATCAAGACCATCGTCCGTTTGACCAGCAACCCACGCTTCACCTAGCCGAATCCGTAAATCGCCGGGACCTGTAGTCCACGCTTACGTGCAGTAATAAGGTTTCTCGCTTCGCTCGGACCGTACCGCTTATAGCAGTAGAGCTTCTGCTTGAGCGTACGCATCGGAAAGGTTTTCACGATAACACGCACCGCCGAATCGATGACACTGCACCGAAAGATATCGCGGTTGGCTGCAGCCTTGAGTTGCTCGATCGTAAAATTGCCGGCAACCCCCTGCAGGTGCGCATCAACAGCTGACGCAGCAACGGTCCAGCATCGATCACTGAGGAGCCAACGCGTAGTCATCCCGGACGACAATTCGATCGGCAAGTCAGCCCGGATGCTATCGATTCCGCGCACGTCAGACCTTACGCTGGCAGAGGCAATACGCCTTCCGCTTACTGCCGCGGCGCAGGCGAGGAAACCATTGCATAAGTTTGGCGCGGGTGTATGAAATAAGCATCGATGTACTCTCCTCAGCACCTTTAGGTATAAAACTAATCAGGGAAAACGGAAAAAATAGGCGTTAGCAAGTTTGGAGGATCCCATAAAACCCGGCTGGCGGCTCCGCTATATACCAATCTCCCGAATTTTAGCGTCACTAAGTGGAAAGGATGGCTCGGGCTGGCGCCTCATCTACCACATTGGCGCCGAAGCGACCACATCAAAATGATTCGCTGACCGACCACTATCGCGCCTCCGGGGCTCTGGACTTTTTGCTAGCACTGATCAGATCAGCGTGCCAGGAACAAACCGTACTCTATCGCTGCAATCCGTAATATACTTGATCCGATGCATTACGGTCAACAGAACCAGCGACAGGCAATGCAATATCCTCACGAACATCAACGCAACGATGGGGTTTCGGGAGACCTCCAAAAATGGCAGCAGCCACCTATGTCCCAGGCATCACGACTGGTGAAGTCCGAAAGAGAATGACAATCGTCCACTCATACCAACGCCACAACGGCAAAAAAACAGTTTCTCCCTCTACGGAATACATTGACAGATTGTCATAGTACGGCAGGAGCGACTCGCAGCAGAATAGCGTTGTGTCAATAGACGGGCATGAGATCTCGCCCCTTAGTGCGCAGATATCGGGTGGCGGTGGTCAACGACGGCAATATATGAATTGTCGTTAAAACCCCAACTGTACACAGTATTTCCATACGTTTTAATTGCCTGAAACGCGCATACGCCCGCGGAATTCCTTGCAAAGGGTCTTCCTTTGAGTGTATTTTGCTCAACTCTGTGGGTTCCATAACTGCGATCCGGCAGATATAACCGTCCCTGGAAGATAAAAAAACAGCCCCAACACCCCGGCTATGCTCCATGTCAAAATCCAGTGAAACCCGAAAAGCCAAATCAGTTGAGTTGGTCTGCAAATATGTGCCGGACGGCAGCCGCATACTCGAAATCAGCTGTGGCAGCGGGGAGGTGCTGAACGCTCTTCAACAACAGGGGTATCGGGTCAAGGGCACAAACTTCACGAAATACGAAGGCGTCATCGCAGATCTTGACATCGACAACGGCATCGATATCCTGAGTGAACTGCCGTATGAAGACAGTTCATTCGACGCCGTATTGCTGCTCGACGTCATCCAGCACCTCAGCGACCATGACCATGCGTTAAGCGAACTTGCCCGCGTATGCACTGACAACGGCCACGTCATTGTCATGACACAAAACACTACGCGACTGGCCTCCCGACTGCACTTCTTCCTGACCGGATTCGTCAAGGCGAAAAGGGCATTTATCGGCTTCGACGTGCCCCGCGAATATGCCTTTGCATTCCACAACTACCCGCCGCATTTGCCAACCTTTCTGTATCAGCTCCGATCCCACAGTCTTCAACTCATGGAGTTCACTGCCGTGGTGTACAAGTTCAAGTCGTTCCTGCTGTACCCATTGTTGTTCCCGATAACCTGGCTCGCTACGGCATACAAGATTCACTGCTATGAAAAATACCTGAAAAAAACATCAGCCGCCAAAGAACTGCAGCAAACAATGACTTCTGTAAGTGCATTGTGCGGCGAGTTCTGGTTTGCCGTAGCATGCAAACAGCAGAACGCACCGGATTTGCAGACAAAGCTCCCGACCTGGTCTCAGAAATGGGAAAGTGCAAAGGCCGAATAATGCAGATCGCATAATGGCCGCTTTCAGCGAATCGGGTATTTGTGCAAAATCACCCGCCAGCGGATGTCCTGTTCCGCCCGGGCCGCCAACCAGGCCCGCGGCTCCGCGGTATCCGCGATCTCCCGAATTTCAGCACCGCTGCAGCGAAAAAGGATAGCTCGGGCCGGCACCTCATCAACCAGTTCGCGCAACCGTGCCCGGGCGCGACCGTATATGCTAAGGCTCTTCAGGTAACGGCCACCTACGACACCGAAACAGACAATCACAATCATCGCGAACAAAGAAATCGGGAATTGATAAATCGGCACCATCCCCAGATACAGCCGGTTGACGATCTGCGCGCCGGCCAGGAGAAATGTCGACCCCAGAACAGCGTACGAATCCATCGGCGTACGGAACAGCCCGCCGATCGCCCGACGAAAACGGCTCGGTGACGTCTGGTACGCGAACATTTCTTCAAAGTCAACGACATTGAATCCCATGTGCGCGATATGACAAAGCTCGTGCGCCAGCAACTCAGTACGGCTGTAGATCAGCCAGCGCTCCTTTTTTTCGAACGCCTTGCGCACGATGAAGAGCGCGAAGTAATCGTCGGAAGAGTACAATGCACAACCTGCAAAAAGCAGGCCCATGCGCTTGTTGGTATAGAAGCCCGGCACCCAGTCGATTTCAAAATCGTATAGCTCACCCGTCAATTGCTGTGCACTGCGAAAGGCATCGCGGGGGATGGTGCTGGACTTTTCCAATGCAATGTCGAAAACTTCGACTTCCCCGGCTGCGTCGATTTCCGACGTGAACTCCTGCATGTTGCCGCGCAGAGCCTCCAGACGCTCGGCAAAAGCCGCCACCGTCTCACCGGGCCCCATGAGCAACCCATGCCGGTCCAACTCAACGAGAACGTCGAGGTCACCCTGGCGAATGAGGTCGAGTTTTGTATCGGTTATGAGCTTCACATGAAACCGTGTGGCAAGTTCTGGCAACTGCAGCTGCCGTGTGTAACAGTTTGACAACAACACCAGTAATATAGTTGCCGCGAGAATCAAACGTCCAATCCAAGGGCCAAACCGGATGAATCAGGACATAAATCAAGACAATGAGCAGCCGGTGATATCCGGACGCTGGACCTTCCTCACCTGGGCTATGGTGACAGAAGGCGCGCTGCTGGCAGTTGCCCTGATCGCCTGCCGGCTGTTCGATCAGCCCGTGTCGACCTCATGGAGCTGGCTGGATCTGGCTCTCAGCATATTCGCCACGGCTGCGCTGCTGCTTCTGTTCATGATCCTCCTGCGGACAAGTGCAGCACCTTTACGACGCATTCGAGAGATTCTGGAGCGCGTGCTCCGGCCGCTCATACGCAACTGTCACTGGCTCGAACTCGCGGCGGTGTCGATCGCTGCCGGGGTCGGGGAGGAATGGCTGTTCCGCGGATTCCTCCAGGGCGAGCTTGCCAGCCACATCGGCAGTATCCCGGCGATCGTCCTGGCATCAATCGCGTTTGGGTTCTGTCATTACATCACGCGCACGTACTTCTTCCTGGCAACCGTACTCGGTGCGGCTTTCGGTTGGCTCTATATCGCATCCATCAATCTGCTGGTGGTCATCGGCCTCCATGCGCTTTACGACTTCATCGCTCTGCTGATCCTGCAACGGCAATACCGCAAGTAGTCGCACCGGGAGGGTTGCCGGAAGACTTGCTCTGCCGTCACACCATCTCGGGGCTGGAGATAGCCAGGCCCATTGGGCAAAGGCAATTCGCAGACCGGTCACTATCCAGTCCCCGGGGCTCTCGATTTTTTACAGACGCTGACCAGATAGCGAATCAGAAACCACAGGAACAAGGTGTACTCTATCGCCGCAATCCCATAGTAGACCTGATCCGATGCATTGCCGTCCGCCATGACCAGCGACAGGTAATACAACATCGTCACAAACATCAACGCCACCACGATGGGATGCCGGGTAACCAGCAGAAACGGCAGGAGCCACACCAGATACCAGGGATTGCCGACCGGTGAAATCAGAAAGAGGATGACCAGCGTCCACGCACACCAGCGCCACAGGGAAGGCAGGTCCCTGACTTTGCGGACCCCACAGAGAATGAACAGGCAAAGCCCACCGAAAAGGATCAGCTTGGCCATGCGGGCCGCGGCGGCGGGCGCCGCGCCGGCGGACTCGAGCAAGGCGCGCCCGAGAGGAAACAACGCCGCGTTCATCTCCCAGCCATCGGCAAACGCCTTGATGCCGCTGAAAGGGTCTGTCTCCGCACCGACATGGCAAAGCGCCGCACCGATAACACCGAGACAAACGCAGATGACTCCATTCCAGCCCGCCTGCCGACGCTTGCCGGTTCGCCAAAGATAGGCAAGCAACAGCGGCACCAGCAGAACCGGCGTGAGTTTTACGAAGGCCGCGAGCATCAGCATGAGCATCGCGATGTACCCACGCTGTCGGATCAGGGCAAGCACGAAAAGCGTCAACAGCAGCGTACAGACAATGTCGATGTGGTGAGAGTTGTTGACTTCTTTCAGCAGCAGCGGATTCCAGGCATAAATCAGAATCGTTGCCGGCGCCAGTTTCAGCGCATGTACAACACGCCACATGAGCCAGAGCACTAGCAGCTCGATAGCGAAGCACATGTATTTGAAGCCGCTGGGAAGCCAGCCGAAGATCAGCGCCTCCGCAGCAAACACAACCTGCGCCGCCGGCGGATAGATCGTCTTGACCCACGGAAAGTTGATGTTTTCATGCACAAACGTTGCGGCCGCACGCTTATCGGGATCCGGCTCAATACTTTCGATATCAATATATTCGGGCGCCGCCGCGAATGGGCTGCACCCGGCGAGCACCACGTGCCCGTCCCAGATATAGCGGTAGAAATCGTCCTCGAGAATCGGATTCGAAAGCAGCAGCAACAGCCGCATGGCGATGGCGAAAACGAAAATTATCGAGACCGCCCTGCCCTGCAACCGCCCCAGGCGCCACAACGCCACTAGATAAACAATCCTGGCGCCGGCTTAGACAGCCACAAACCCCACGACCGGCCCCTGACTATGCTCCGCACCATACGGAAACCACCTGCTGATGATTGTGATCCCCCCAACGCATAACAACAGCAGCGCGCCGGTGACTATTATATATGTGTTGCGAGGTTCGCTGTCGGGGCTGTCGGCCATGGCTCTATCGATTGTAATGGTGTCTGATCTCTTTACTTTATTTCGTAGCCAACCATAATCTCTCTCAACGAGGCTGATTCATGAAATCTGTTACATGCTGTCTTTTGTTCCTGATCGCTGCGAGCTTCGCAGTTGCCGCTGACAAAAACTACGCCGGTGACCCGATGGAAGGGCACATAACGCTGATGTCGCGCAAACTGATCCGCGGCGTGACCAATACTGTCACCGGCATTGGCGAAGTGCCGCGCCAGATTACGCGAGCCACGATCGATGAAAGGTCGGCAGCGAGCTTTACACAAGGCACGGTGTCGGGATTCGGCATGGCCATCGTGCGCACCGCCGTTGGCGTAATCGAGACGGCCACTTTTATCATCCAGGCCCCGGGCAATTACGACCCCTTGCTGGACCCCTCATTTGTCTGGAAAGACCGCGATCAACCTGTCGTCGGGGAATAAGGCTGCGGCCGATACTTGCACCCGAAGGGATGCCGCCTAGCAAAGTCCTTTTCCATCTTCCCTATTGCTTTGCTTTCCCCGCCACGACTGCCAGCGTCGCGCTCAGGGCGCAGGATACGTTCAGCGAGTTCACATGCCCATGCATGGGGATCTGCAGCACCTGATCGGCCTGACGCAGAATAGCGAAGCGCACGCCCTTCCCTTCTGACCCGATAACCAGACAAGCAGGCGACTGCGGCTGCCAGTCGTAGATCGACAAGTCGCCGGAACCATCGAGCACGTTGATCGAGACCCGCTCGCGCTTGAGCTTCTTCATGGCGGTGTTGAGATTCGAATGATAGAGGTTCAGATGAAAGACCGCGCCAGTTGAAACTTTTACCGCCGCCGGCGTAATACCGCTGCTGTTGCCCTTGTGATAAATCACGTGCCGCACGCCTAATCCCTCACAGACCCTCAAGGCAGCGCCGAAATTGTGCGGATCCTCGATACCATCGAACATAACGACCAAGTCGGCATCGATCGGGCCGTCCGGCAGCGGCGTAGTACCGAGCTCTTCACACTCGGCACAGACACCCTGGTGGTCGGGTGACTTCGTCAGGCTGCGCAGGTCCGGCAGACGCTTGACCGGGACGGCGTTTTGCTTGGCAAGTTGCTCGACCTTACTGACAGCCGGGTTCTTTTTGCGGGTGTCGATGTAGATATGCTGCAGCGGAAATTCCGCGCGCAATGCCTCAATCACCGGATTAACACCGTAGAAAATCATTAGAAGTGTGCTCAGTTACCTTTTATGCTGAACCAAACCCTTGCACTCGATGCCTGGCATCAAGCTGCCGGTGCCAGAATGGTCCCGTTCGCCGGGTGGTCGATGCCCGTACAATACACGTCGATTCTCGCAGAGCACCGTCATACCCGAACGATTGCCTCTATTTTCGACTGCAGCCACATGGGCCAGTTCCGCTGCCGCGTGGTGCAGCCGGTGCTGTATGGGAGCTGCTCACGGCAATTCCGCAGGTCCAGCCAGCCGGACTCGGCGCCCGCGACACGCTGCGGCTTGAAATGGGCTATCCGTTGTACGGACACGAAATGAACCGCGACAGTACACCACTCGATGCCGGATTCGGCGGACTCATCGATCCGGACCACGAATTCGTCGGTCGTGCAGCGTTGCATGAACGGCCGCGCAAGTACCTCACTCGATCCGCTTCGAAAGCCGCGCGCAGCGCGCGAGGGAAGCGAAGTGGCAGACGCCGGCGGCCAGGCCATCGGCACCGTGACCTCAGGCGCCTTTTCCCCCTCGTTGGAATGTGCCATTGCCCTGGCTTATACCAGCGGCGGACAACTGTCGCCGGGTACACCAGTCAGCGCCCGGACAGGACGCGCTGAGATCGACGGCGAAATCGTCGCGCTGCCGTTTTATGATGCCGGCCCGGCCCGCGGCAAATGAAATTGCAGACTTTGCCCGCCGACTCTTGATTTTTCTGAAATTCACGTTAATTCGGTTGTGCACGGTTTCACTGCCCCGCGGCCGATACAGCATCCGTCTAACGCGATCATACCGCACAGCGGAATGACAATGCAACGCGCAACAAATTTCTGCAGTTAATCGAACAGGAGGTGCAATTGAAGAAGTACACCGAAGAACATGAATGGATCAACTTGGAAGAGGGCCTGGCAACAGTCGGCATTTCGGCGCATGCCGCCCATGAACTAGGGGACATCACATTCATCGAACTTCCGGAAGTCGACACGGATGTCAAACAGGGTGACAGCATCGGCACGGTTGAATCGGTCAAGGCAGCCTCGGACATTTACAGCCCCGTCGGAGGCCGTATCTCCGCGGTCAACACGGCTGTCGAGGACAGCCCGGAAGTAGTCAACGATTCACCCGAGGAAAAAGGCTGGCTTTGTAAACTCGACAACGTCAACGAAGACGAGATACAAGCGCTGATGAGCGATGCCGAATACGAAGAATTCATCACCGGCAGTTGATCCGCGGCACCACTTATGCCGTACATAGCGAATACAGACGAAGACCGCCGGGAAATGCTCGCCACTATCGGCGTGGATTCCATCGACACCCTCTGGCAGCAAGCCGGTGTCGGCATACCAGCACCTGACCTTTCGGCGATTCCCGAAGGTCGCTCTGAATACGAAGTGAACCGGTACCTCGCCGGACTCGACGATTTTGTCGATGCGATTTTGAGAATCCTCGAGCGAATCGAAACCGATCCGGACTCGCTACTGCAGGCACCACACACCTATCCGGTGACCCGCCTCGACGAAACTCGCGCTGCCCGCCACCCGGACCTGGCATCACTCGAGCCGTCGCCATAGTTTTTTATTGGAATAATCATTCCAATAAAAAGACTACAGCCGCAGCCTCGGTGGCTGGTGAATTTAGCAGGTGCAAAAAAATTCAAACATTCGCCATGCGACAGTTTTCAGTGTGACATGAAACACCGGTCTTCAGCGAAAAATCGTGGTCGGGCGGAATCGCGGACACGCGCTATATTGAACGTCAACGAGCGACAACAATAACCTGACAGGGAACCTGATGGCGGATCTAATATGGGATATTGCCACACAAGACGATGATGTTCTTTCACAACTGATCGGGGACTACGGCCTCTCACGCCCGGCAGCCATGGTCATGGCCAATCGCCGCACACCTCTGGACGAAGTCGAGAGTTTCCTGCGGCCGCGCCTGAGCAACTTAAGCGACCCCTATCTCATGTTGGGCATGGAACGTGCCGCCGGTCGAATCTGGCAAGCCGTTCGCGAGCGTGAACAGATCATCATCCATGGGGACTACGACGTCGATGGCGTGACCTCCACCACGTTACTCGCCTGGGTTCTGCGCGAAAGCGGCGCCAAGGTACGCTGTTTCATTCCGCACCGCACGGAAGATGGCTATGGCCTGACGCCGCAGTCCGTAGTCAAAGCTGCAGCAGGCAGTCCATGCCTACTGATCACTGTCGACTGTGGAATCAACAGTTACGAGGCTACCGTCGCAGCCAACGAACTCGGCATCGACGTGATCATCTGCGACCACCACGAACCGCGTGAGATCCTGCCCCCCGCCCACACAGTAATCAATCCAAAACTCTACGACAATCTCCAGGATCTACACAACCTCGCCGGGGTCGGAGTTACCTTCAAACTGTGCCATGCTTTCCTGAAGTATGGCTTGGAAAGCAACATCAGCGGCATGTCCGTCGACCTCAAGGAAGGACTCGACCTGGTGGCGCTCGGCACAGTGGCGGACATTGTGCCGTTAGTCGGTGAGAATCGCTGCCTGGTGAAACACGGCATGCGCGTTCTGGCGGCGCAACGGCGCCCGGGCATCCGGGCGCTGTGCGAGACGGCAAAGCTGCAGCAACGCATCAAGGCAACAGACATTACCTATCGCCTGGCGCCGCGGCTCAATGCCGCGGGGCGTATGGGGGATGCCACGGACGCCGTGAAGCTGTTGCAGTGCGAGAGCATTGTCGAGGCCCACACCCTGGCAGACATTCTGAATAACTACAATCGCGACCGGCAGTTGCAGGAGCAGGAGACGCTGGCTGCAGCCGAGGCACAAATCATCGACCGCGAGCTGTCTAACAAAGCCGCGATCGTCGTATACGGCCGCGGTTGGCATCTCGGGGTTATCGGCATCGTCGCCTCGCGACTGGTGCAAAGCTACCATCGCCCGTGCGTCGTGCTGAGCATCAACAACGACGGCGAAGCCAACGGTTCCGGGCGAAGCATAGATGGAATCAACCTGGTCGAGGCACTCACCGCTTGCCAGGAACACCTGACCCGATACGGCGGCCACCCGATGGCCAGTGGCGTGAGCTTGCACGAAAAGAACCTGCCACGATTCGACAGTGCTTTCGAGGAAAACATCCGTCTTCAGAGCGCCGCCAGCCCCTCAAGCTTCAAGCAGCGCCTGAAGCTTGAGGGGGACATCCGCTTCGATCTACTCGACGACCAGTTCTTCGCCGAGCTCGAGGATCTGCAGCCATTCGGGCACAGTCATCCGGCGCCACGCTTTCGGTTCCGCCACGTGAAGTGCGACCGCCTGCAACTCGCCGGCAGCCGCAACACCCGCGGCACCCTGACTGACGGCACCGGGGTCGACATGCCGTTCATCGCCTTCGGCCAGGTACCCGAGGATTTTCCTGAAAGCCCCTGGGATGTTGCCGCCTGCCCGGAACTGAACGAGTACCAGGGCAACTGTCACCCGCAGGTCCAACTGCAGGAAGTGCGTTCAGCGTGAGAAAATGATCTTCCCTCAGGCCCGGGGAATGAGGTCAACGCGCATCACCTTGTAGTCGACAGCCCTGAAACCTGAAAGCCCTTCGAATCCATGCCGATGAACGATCTACAGCTCGCTATCCAGTATGAGTTCCGCAATTCCGCATTACAGCTCGAAGCGCTGACACATCCGTCTTTTCGTGCGGAGTATCCAAACACCCCCGCCGACAACCAGCGGTTAGAGTTTCTCGGGGATGCGGTCATTCAAATCATCGTCACGGATCGCCTCTACCGGGCGCTGCCGCTGGAACCGGAAGGCACACTGACAAAAATCCGGGCGGCCCTAAGCAAACAGCCGACGTTGGCAGGCCTGGCGCGGTTGATCGAGCTGGGCAAGTACCTGCGGCTCGGGCAGGGAGAGAAGCAGAATCACGGCGACGAACGCGACTCCATCCTATGCGACGCTTTTGAGGCCCTGATCGGAGCGATATACCTGGACAGCGACAACAATCTCGAGCCGCCGGCACGGCTGCTCAACGAGCTGATCGACCGGTATTGCGATGATGTACACCAATTACTGCAGGGAGAGAACCCTAAAGGTGAGCTGCAGGAGTGGACTCAACGTGAACTGCACCTCAAGCCCGTCTATGAACTCAAGAACGTGAGCGGCCCCGACCACGACCGCACGCATACGATCAACGTAATGATCGGCGATCGCTGCTACGGCCAGGGCCAGGCAGGCAAGCGCCAGACCGCGGAAGAAAATGCCGCAAGGGCTGCACTGGCCGCAATCCACGAAGGCCAGGGCCCCGACAGCAAGGTGAATTCTGCAGAATAAATTGCCTGTCCATGCCCCTCAGTCGTCCATCGCGACCACGCCGCAATTTATCGATTCCAGCTGTAAATATTTTATTCTGCGCCGCTTGCAAGGATACTGGAGGCAGGACTATAGTATCCCCGAGTTTTGGCTGGACATCTTTTTACCGTCTGCCGGCCAGTAAACACACTCAAAAACATGAGTTCACCAGCGGAAGGACCCTTAATATGACCCACTTCTCCCTCATTTCTGTACGCGCCACCCTCTTGGCCGCTCTGATCATAGGCAGCCTAAGCACCGCCGACAGCGTCCGGGCCGAAACCTACCAGGCAAGCAAACTCGAGCGCTCTCTTGTCAAGATTTTCTTTTATCCGTACAACCGGGTCATGGACTTCAACGACATCGTTCATTTCGGCATCGCTGGCAGTATCGGAATCGGCGCCGAATTGGCGGTAACCGAAAACGCCTCGTTCGGAGCCATGTATATCGCCCGCGAGAAAGGCATCGCCTACCATGGGCACGACGGTCACGGCTGGGAATTCGGCCCCAATCTGTTCGGCTCCCCATTTTACGGTGGCGAGCATCTCGCGATGTGGCGCAACGAGCGCCACATCTTCGGCTCAAACGGAGCCAACCCCGAGTCGCCTTGGAGCTGGTTTGGCATGGATGGACCGAGCACCCTTGTCATGCAGCCAATACTTGGCGAGGGCGGCATCAACATTCCGACAGGCAACTCATCAAACCTGTATCTGTTGCCGAGTGCCATCGTCAAGCTGATTCCAGGCACCGGCCACAAGCAACGGGTCCATCAGGTCAAGCACGGCTATGCCACGGCGGCCTTCGGTGACCGGCGCGTGGAATCCAGCGAAGACGATTCGCTGCATTTCCGGCGTTACACTTCAAGATCCCGCGCCAACGAACTATTGGCTGAACAGTTTGACCAGAGCGAGAGCGAAATGAACATGCTTTCGCTACTCGACCAACATATGGACGGCTCCAAAGAAGCGGCTATCCGCGCTGAAGCCGTACTCGGCTTGGTACATCCATTTATCGCCTTCGAGTTCTATGAAGCCCTCGACTTCATCGGCGGCACGGTTATGCTCGATTTCAAAAAGGATGACTGGCATCCGGAACCGGGCCGTGACAAGGGTCGAAAGCTCGGTCGCGGACTCAACAATATCGTCTTCGGACTGCTAGAGGTACCGCGAAACATCCAAAGTATCAACGAAGAGAAAGGCGGTTCAGCGGCATTAACTGAAGGCATCTTCCGCGGCTTCTATCGGGCTGCAATCCGGTCTGTTTTCGTTGGTCCGTACGAGGTACTGACGTTCCCCACGCAGACCGACCCGATTATCGAGCCGGAGTTCTACTTCGAACCCGGCCTGGCCGAGACCGACTGGCGCATGCATTGAGCGCCCCCGGCGCTTATGTCGTCGTTGATTCGACCTTGTTTTCGTCAACCAACTGTTAGAGGCTGCCATGTTTCGTTTTCCTATTATGATTTTTGCCATGTGCCTCATTGCCTCTGGCGGTTACAGCGACACCTTCGCCAAGCCCGACGCCAGCGCTGCTGAAGAAGTTGGCAAAGAAAGATCCCGCTCCCAGAAGGGTCTGCGTGGCGTCATCAATCTCTCAACCTGCTGGCTCGAGATTCCGGTCCAGACCACGCGGGGCATCAGGCAAGGTGCTGCAGGCGGGGAGACTGCCGGCGTCGGGAACAAATTATTTGGCGGTATCTTCGGCCTGGGCCGAGGTGTTCTCCACGGCACCGGGCGCTTGATAACCGGCGCCAGTGAGCTTGCTGGTTTCTGGGCTATCGATCCTTCCAGCAACGAAGGTTACGGCACCAACTATGACTCGACATTTGCCTACCAACTCAATGTCGAACCGTCTCCCATGGACCTGCCGTCGGCCTCGAAGCGCATGGAAAACAAAGCCTTTCGTGGCGTCAGCAATGCCGTTGTCATACCAGAGGACTTCTTCCACTACACCAGTGGACAGGCCTGTGAGGGAAAACCGGTATCCGGCTTGTCCAAGGGCATATGGGCCAGCAGCAGCAGCTTGTGGAACAGTGCCACTGACATCATCTCTTTTCCTTTTCCGAATCATCCGGACACCCTCGGGAACATTCTTGAGTAACGGTCACGATAGCAGAACAAGTATCCGCAATAATCCCGCCCCGTCTGCCCTATGAAGAACTCTATTGACACGCTCGCAGGCGAGCGGTTGGGCATCTGCGTGTCCGGCGGACTCGACAGCCGCACTATTACCAAAAAGCTGCTGGAACTCGGCATCGATGTCGTCTGCTTCTCTGCCGACCTCGACCAACCGGACGAAGCCGACATCAATGATATCGTCGAGAAGATGGCACCTTGCGGCGCCGACACCTTTATCGTCGATCTCAAGGACGACATGGCCGAGGCCTGCTATGAAGTCATCAAGGCGCAGGCCACCTACGACGGCGGCTACTGGAACACGACCGGTATCGCTCGCGCCGTGACGGTACGCGGCCTGATCGACGAAATGAAGACGCACGGCTGCACGACCCTGGCCCATGGCGCCACCGGACGGGGCAACGACCAGGTCCGCTTCGAACGCTACACCAACGTCCTGGCACCGGGAATGCGGGTGTACGCACCCTGGCGCGATGCGGGTCTGCTCGAAGAGTTTCCCGGCCGCAAGCAAATGGCCGAGTACCTGATGAAATTCGGCATCGAATCCGACGTCGGCGATAAGAAGCGCTACTCAACCGATGCCAACCTTGCTGGGCTTTCGCATGAGGCTGAAGATCTCGAAAGCCTCGATACGCCGTCAACCATCGTCGAACCAACGATGGGAGTGTGGCCACACGACGCCCCCGACAAGATCGAAAATATCACTATCCGCTTCGAAAATGGACGGGTAGTGGCGATCAACGGCGAAGCGGTAACTCCCCTCTCCGGCATGCGCACAGCCAACGATATCGCCGGACGCAACGGCATCGGCATGAAGAACGCTTTGGAGAACCGGGTTGTGGGCACCAAAAGCCGTGGTGTCTACGAGGCTCCCGGCATGGAACTCCTCGGGTTCTGCCTTTTGCAGGTCTATCAGGCCGTTCTCGACCGACGCGCAACCGCCGTGTTTCGGAGTTTATCCAGTTTCATTGCAGATCAGATTTATGACGGCCGCTGGTTCGACCCTGCAACTCGCGCAGCACGCGCGGCTATCGACGTATTTGCGGAGTTTGCAACAGCTACGGTAACCGTCGGACTGTACAAAGGTAATATCTACTTTCAGTCACTGACCGACTGTGCGGCGAATCTGTACAATGAAGCCGATTCTTCCATGGAAGCCAGCGAAGGGCTTAACCCGGTCAGTTCCCAGGGATTCGTAGAAGTCCAGAGCGTCGAAGCATTGAGCCTGGCATGTGCGGGACAAATCCGCGACAAATGATTGGCAGCTCGAAAAGCTCTATCTTTGCATTGCTGCATGACTGTGCTTTTTTCAACCGCCGCCTCGTCCCCCACGCCCCCATCCGGTCCGCCGCCCCTTGACCGAAACGCTCAAGATTGTACTGCTTGCGATAGTTCAGGGGATCACTGAGTTTTTACCGGTCAGTTCCTCGGGGCACTTGAACCTTCTGCAGCTCGGGCTCGGCGTCGAGCACGACCACCTGTTCATCAATTTGGTCCTGCACAGCGGCACCCTGGTCGCCATTATCGTCTGTTATCGGCGCGAGATCACGGCTCTCATGCAGCCAAAGAACAGGCACATGATCGGCTTGCTCTTTATCGGGACACTGCCGCTGGCGTTTCCCGGCGTGCTTCTTCGGTCGTGGGTCAAGGAAATCTATCAGGACCCCTGGCTGACAGGCGGCGGCCTCATCATTACTGGCATTGTTCTGTTATTCGTACATCGGCCGACTGCAAACACTGCGAACACTGCAAACACTGCAACAGCAAAATCAATTACCTGGCGTACTGCGATTTGTATCGGACTCATGCAATGCCTGGCAATGGTGCCCGGAATTTCGCGCAGCGGCGCCACGATAGCTATCGCCACACGGCTCGGGATCGATGCTGCCAGTGCGGCAAAGTTCTCATTCCTGCTGGCGATCCCAGCCATCGCCAGTGCCGAACTGGTTGAACTAATCTCCCAGCATTCACAGGCCGACGCGGCTGCAATCAGCGTCCCGCTGGAGGTGCTCGCCATCGGATTTGTCGTGGCTATGATCGTTGGCTATTTGTCGCTGTCGTTTTTGCTGCACATAATACTTCGCGGCAAACTGTCGCATTTCGGCTACTATTGTCTGGCCGCAGGTGCTGTAGTCCTTATCCGACAACTGGTCAACAATTGAGATTGACGATGAAAAATCGTATACAACGGCTTTGTTTCGCCATGCTCTTCCCTGCCACTCTCTTAGCGGCCCCGGCCGGGCTCGATGGCAGCGTCGAGATGCACACTTTCAAGGCCGAGATCATTCACGAGATCAACGCCCAGCGGGCCGCCTATCGTGAGGACCTCAGAGTACGCGACGAGCAACTCAACAAGCTGAGTGGCGAATTGCAGGCTTCACGCGACTATGTAACCCGCCTACAGAAACAGCTTAAACGCCTCGAAAGCCAGCAGCAGAGTATCGCTCTCGGCAATCAGCAATTAAGCGTAATGCTCGCTGAGAACATCGAAGCTCTCAGTCAGCAGATCGAAGCGGAGGCAAAGTCCCGAGATGCCGCTGATCGAAAACTGGCCGAAACTGTCAGGTTTCTGATTGTCTCCAGCACCACTACGGCTCCAACGCCAGTACCCGATACCAGCCAACCGAAGGCGGGCAACCGAACATACACCGTTGCGAAAGGCGACACACTGAGTGCCATTGCGCTGGCATTCAACGCATCTGTCGCTACAATCAAGGAACGAAACAATCTCGAGTCTGACCTCATCATCATCGGCCAGGAACTGCACATACCGGAGTTGGTACCATGAAGGAAAAAATTCTCAATCTGTTAAAGAAAGATGCCCGCTTATCCGCATCCGAAATTGCCGATCGCCTGGCCACCGATGTGGCGACTGTGACCGGAATCATCGAGGAATGTGAAAAGGGCAAGACGATCTACGGCTACTGCGCCCTGGTCAATGAAGAAGCCTTCGACAAGCCCCCTGTTCGCGCCCTGATCGAGGTCTCCGTGCAACCAGAACGTGACGACGGTTTCGACAATATCGCCCGTAAGATCAGTAAGTTCTCACAGGTCTCCGACGTCATGCTGGTGTCCGGCAACTATGATCTTCAACTCATGATTGTCGGCGACTCACTGCAGGACATCGCTGGGTTTGTATCCAGCAAACTGGCGCCGATGGACGGCGTCACTTCGACACGGACACATTTCATGCTGAAGAAGTACAAGGAATGCGGCTTCACCGCTGACGACGAGGAAGATTACGAAAGGCTCAGCGTAACGCCTTGACGAGCTCAAAAACCGGTGACTGCCGGCTCTAATCTTTTTCAACGCAAGGGAACATGTCGAAAAACGAACAATCAAAGTGGCTCGCCACACACATCGCAGCACTGCCACGCTCGGGAATTCGCGATTTTTTCGAGCTGGTCAACGAGATGGACGACGTCATTTCTCTCGGCGTGGGAGAACCCGACTTTGCGACCCCCTGGGGCATACGGGAAGCGACCATCTACGCACTCGAGAAGGGCCACACGAATTATACTTCCAACCTCGGGCTGCTGCGACTGCGTGAAGCTGCCTGCGATTATGTAGCTGCCAATTTCGGCGTACGCTATCACGCCGCTACGGAATGCATCGTCACAGTAGGGGTGAGCGAGGCACTCGACCTGATTCTTCGCGCCATCCTCGATCCGGGCGACGAGGTGGTGTACCACGAGCCATGCTACGTCTCCTACGCTCCAAGCATCCAGATGGCACACGCGGTCCCAGTACCGGTCCAGACGGTCGAATCCGAAGCGTTCACCCTCGAACCGGACAAGCTGGAGCAAGCAATCACCAAAAAAACAAAGGCTATCCTGCTGAACTTTCCCAACAACCCGACTGGCGCCAATCTGTCATTCGAACAGAAAAAGCTGGTTGCGCAGGTTGCAGTGCAGCATGACCTGTTGGTCATCACCGATGAGATTTACGCCGAGCTCACCTGGGGCGAAGCCTGCCAGAGCATTGCGGCATTCCCCGGCATGCGAGAGCGCACAATTTTCCTGCACGGCATGAGCAAGGCCTACGCCATGACGGGCTTTCGCATCGGTTACGCTTGCGGTCCGCCGGAACTGATCGAGGCAATGATGAAAATCCACCAGTACTCGATGCTTTGCGCTTCGATCGTGGCACAGGAAGCTGCAATCGAGGCCTTCCGCAACGGCCGTGCCGACATGGAGGCGATGAAAGAGGAATACTACCAGCGCCGCAACGTCATCGTCAAGAGGTTCAACGACATGGGGCTGCACTGCACACCACCGGAAGGGGCCTTCTATGTCTATCCGAATATCACCTCTACCGGCCTGACCGCGACTGAATTTGCCC
The DNA here is from genome assembly GCA_964460215.1 of uncultured Lentisphaerales bacterium. Lineage (GTDB taxonomy): Bacteria > Verrucomicrobiota > Lentisphaeria > JABSQK01 > CAJWLW01 > CAJWLW01. The sequence goes on along the minus strand of CAYWQM010000015.1, from coordinate 30,223 downwards.
ACGGTCTGCTGCATGAACAAAAGGTCGCCGTCGTTCCCGGCGTCGCCTTCAGCAGCTCCGGAGAGGGCTTCATTCGATGCTCATATGCCACCAGCATGAAGAATATCGAGGAAGCAATGGCGCGGATCGCCAAATTCATCGAGAAATAGTTCAGTCTGAATCCGCGTCGCCGGCGCTCTGTTCGATGCCGCGCTTGAGCTGCAGGACCTTGGCAATCCGCTTCGTCGCAACACGGTAGCCTTTCGCAGAATTGCCTCGGATCGGGATGTCATCGAACTTGACGTCGGCGTGATCCTTCTTCTGGCGCGGAGCCGGTTCGAACTGGCATCGCAGCACGACACCAAGCCGGTCTGAGAGCTTCTCGACCTTGCACCCTTTCGGCACCGTGCTGTACTCGCGGTCCATGATGTACTTGTCGATCATGAAACGCTTGGCAAAGCATTCACGCGTCTTGCGTTCCTTGTAGAGCATACTGAACACCAGCTCCTTGTTCGACTTGCCCAGATAAGCAACGCGACCGACATACAGTTTCTCGGGAATCGGCACCACTTTGTACGTGCCGTTCGGTTTTATGATCACCAGCCGATCAAACTCGGTACAGTTCATAACCACATCCGACTTCACTTCCGTACCTATGTAGCCGTTGCTCTTGTCGATGCCGACTTTGACATCGCTCAAGGCAATTGACCGTACATCGACGACTTCAATGTCCTCAATCGTCGTACGGCGCTTGTACTGGGAGCCGTAACGCTTTCTCAGGTCCTTTAGATAAGCGATCGTGAACGGCACGATGTTTGCCAGGTTATGCTCGATCTCGGCAATCTGTTCGAGCGTTCGCCGCAGATCCTCCTGGTTCTTGTTCAAATCAAAAAGTGAGATGCGGCGAATCGCAATCTGCAGCAACCTCGTGACATCATCATCGGTCACCGGGCGCTCGAAATTCGTGACGTGCGGTTTCAAGCCTTTATGGACAGCAGCCATCACCGCCTCGAACGTTTCACATTTCTCGATCTTCTTGTAGATGCGGTTTTCGATAAAAATCTGCACCAGACTGCGTTCGTGGTAATGGTCACGCAGCTTCTGCAATTCTATTTCCAACTCACTGCGCAGCGTGTTGACCAATCGCTCCGTATTGTGGCGCAGGACATCGGACACCGGCAGTTCCACCGGCATATTATCCTGGATAACCAGGCAGTTGCAGGAGATCGACACCTGACAGTCCGTATAAGCATACAAGGCCTGGACAGTGCGGTCAGCATAGACATTGCGGGGCAGGTTTATTTCTATCTCGACCGTTTCTGCGGTATAATCGTTGATCGAGGAAATCTTGAGCTTGCCTTTGTTCACGGCATCCTCGATCGTCGCAATCAACCCCTCCGTCGTCGTCGTCGCAGGGATCTCGCGGATGATCAGCTTTTTTTCACTGGCAATCTCGATAGTCGCCCGCAACCGGATCTTGCCGAACCCGTCCTCGTATTCGGAGACGTCCATCGAACCGCCGTGAAGAAAGTCCGGATAAATCGCGAATTTTCGTTTGCGCAGGATGCTGATCTGCGCCTTCAGCACTTCGTTAAAATTATGCGGTAGAACCCGTGTGGACATACCAACGGCGATCCCCTCGGCTCCCTGCAGCAAAAGCAACGGGATTTTCGCCGGCAAAACGACAGGCTCGACGTTGCGACCATCGTAAGTATCGACAAATTCGGTGACTTCCTTGTTGAACAGAACTTCCTTGGCCAACAACGAAAGACGGCACTCGATGTACCGCGCCGCAGACGCAACGTCGCCGGTGTAGATGTTGCCGAAATTCCCCTGGCGGTCGATGAAGTATTCCTTGTTGGCGACATGGACCAGCGCGTTGTAGATCGACATGTCACCGTGCGGATGGTACTTCATGGTGTTGCCAACGATGTTGGCAACCTTGTGGTACTTCCCGTCATCCATCTCCCGGAGCGAATACAGGATACGTCGCTGCACCGGCTTCAGACCGTCGTTGATAGCCGGAATCGCACGGTCTTTGATGACGTAGGAAGCGTACTCCATGAAGTACTGCGACATCATCTGCCGCAGCGCGCTGGGCTCGGATGAGGCAGCAGCATCTACGCCATCACCATCATCACCGTCGCCGCCACCGTCGCCAGCACCAGCGTCGTCGCCGGCATCATCGCCGGCGAGCTGGTCGACCTCTTCCGGGGACTCCGGGATTTCTTCGGGTTCCTGTTCTTCTGACATGGCTTTGGATTCGTTCAGTTCAAGCAGAAGTTGTTCTTCCTTGCCCATGGTTCCTCAAATCAGGTTCTGCATAATGAATTCGCGGCGCTCCGGGGTATTGCTGCCCATGAAAAACTCGAGCAGTTCGCCGACTTCGTGGATTTTGTCGATGGACACTTTCGTCAGGCGCATATCGTCACCGATAAACTGTCCAAACTCTTTCGGGGAGATTTCTCCGAGTCCTTTGAAGCGCGTGATCTCCGGCTTGCCGCCAAGCGTCTCAAGCGAATGATCACGTTCCCCCTCGTCGTAGCAATAAACTGTTGAACTCTTGTCGCGCACCTTGAACAGCGGCGTCTCGAGGATGTAGAGGTGGTCGGACATGATCAACTCTTTGAAGTAATAGAGAAAGTAAGTCAGCAGCAGGTTTCGGATGTGCATGCCGTCATCATCGGCATCGGTGGCGATGATGACTTTTTCATAACGCAACCCGTCGAGGCCATCCTCGATGTTAAGCGCACGCATGATGCAGTAGAACTCATCGTTACTGATGATGAGATCCCGTTTTTTTCCGTAACAGTTAAGCGGCTTACCCTTGAGTGGGAAGATAGCTTGGCGATGAACGTCGCGACTACTGATCATCGGACCGACAGCCGAGTCACCCTCCGCCAGGAAAATCATGGTTTCGGTGCCGTGCTTCGAGTTATCGCTCAGGTGATACTTGCTGTCACGCAGCTTGGGAATCTTCAGCGACAGCTTCTTCGCCTTCTCCTTGCTCGCCCTCTTGACCGCCTGGATCTCCTTGCGCATCTTCTCGTTCTGCGAGACCTTCTCCATCAGGACATCGGCGACGCCCTTGTTCTGGAACAGGTACTTGGCCACAGCGTCCTTGACCTTCTTCACCAGGTCAGTTCGGATTTCGGTGTTGCCCAGTTTGTTCTTGGTCTGCGACTCGAAGATCGGCTCCTTGAGCTTAATCGAAATAGCGCCGAAGATCCCGTTCCGCACATCGTCGCCTTCGAGTGATTTGCGGGCGTATTCCGAAACTCCCTTGAGGATACCCTCGCGGAATCCGGACTGGTGCGTCCCCCCGTCGTTGGTGTACTGGCCGTTGACGAAGGAGAAGTAAGTCTCCCCGAAATTACTGGTGTGGCAAAAGGCAAACTCCATCATCACTTCGCGGTGATGCACGATCTCATACAGCGAATCACCTTCGACTTTCTCCGACAGCAGATCGAACAGGCCGTTACGCGAATGGATACGCTTACCATCCAGATAGAGGGACAGGCCGCTGTTGAGATACGCATAGTTCCACATGCGCCGGATTATGAAGTTGAGATTGAACTTGTACTTCGGGAACAGCTTGAGGTCCGGCACGAAGCGCACACTGGTGCCGTCTTCTTCCGAAGTCTTACCGCGCGTCTGATCCTTCAACTTGCCGTTCGCGAAAGTCGCACGCTTGAACTTTCCGGCGCGGTAGGAGGTCACGACAAATTTCGATGACAACCCATTGACCGCCTTGAGGCCGACGCCATTCATGCCGACCGAAAATTGAAAGACATCGTCGTTGAACTTGCCGCCGAAATTGATCTCCGTGACGCACTCCACCAACTTGCCCTGCGGAATGCCCCGTCCGTAATCTCGGACTTCAACGGTGTTATCCTCGACACTGACCTCGATCTTCTTGCCGAAGCCCATGATGTATTCGTCGACGCCGTTGTCGACCACTTCCTTGAACAACACGTAGATGCCGTCGTCCGTGTGATTGCCGTTGCCCATGCGGCCGATATACATGCCGGGACGCAGACGAATATGCTCGAGGGAACTGAGTTTCTTGAGTTTACTTTCGTCGTAGTTGTGCTTTTTTTTCGCCATGGTCCTGAAGGTTCAGGTTCCTTTAGTCTTCGATTTCGACAGGAACGAATCGTTCATTAGTCGTCACCACGACCTGATCGATTCCCACATCGTCCTCACGTTCGGTTATCAGAATCTTCTGGCTGCCATCCTCCTACGGCACGCTACCGGGGAGCCTAACCCAGTGCCAGCGCTTATAGTTGCCGTCCCCACCAACCTCCATTTTCGGCCGTCCCGGCACCTGCAGAAACAATGAATTGTTGCATTCGCTCTTCCACAGGGTGCGGAACCAGAAATAGGCTTCCCGCTTCACCGGCAAATCCAGTGTAATTTCAAGGCGACCGGTGGGTTCAGCGTCCTTCTCCCTCACTGGCACACGCACAAACTTCCCACCGCCGGCGTCCGGGTCTTCAGCAATCGTCATCGACCCACTGAGGTTCTTCACTACTTCGGCTTCGATCACATAGTGGTACTTCGCAGGTCGATCTGCCATCTGCGTCCCGGAACCGTCTGTCTTCGGGCTCAATTGAGGATCATCAGCCGACTCGGAAGACACCGCCCCTTTGCCACAACCGGTGAGCAGGCAGGCGATGAGAACACTGAAAATTCCACCACGGAATCGGCTGCTGTTCATGGCATCACTCCACGATCTTATTGAGTGGATATTCAACAATCCCCTCGGCGCCGGCTTCTTTCAGCTTCGGGATTTGATCCCGCACCACATACTCGTCAACGATCGTGGTCAGGGCCACCCAATCATCGTCAACCAGAGGCGACACAGTCGGGCGCCGCAGGGCCGGCAGCATGTCAAGGACTTTGGCGACATCTGACTTGCGCACGTTGAGCATGAGTCCCACGCGGCTTTCCGCATTCAGCACGGCTTGCAGCAGCATTGCCAGGCGCTTGATCTTGCGCGATTTGAACTCGTTCTTCCAGGCAATCTCGTTGGCGATCAACCGGGTCGTTGACGTACACAATGTGTCGATAATTTTGAGGTTGTTGGCACGCAGAGACGAACCGGTCTCGGTAATCTCAACGATAGCGTCCGCCAAGCGCGGCGGCTTCACCTCGGTCGCGCCCCAACTGAATTCGACCATGGCCTCGACGTTGTGTTCAGCCAGGTATCGTTCCGTCATGCCAACCGCCTCGGTGGCAATACGCTTGCCCTGCAGGTCCTGGGGGCCGGAGATCGGCGAGTCCTCAGGCACCGCCAACACCCAGCGCAACGGCCGGCGACCGACCTTGCCATAGACCAGTTCCGCCACTTCGACGACTTCGGCGCCGGATTCAACCACCCAATCGTGGCCCGTGAGTCCGGCATCGAGAATGCCTTCATCAACGTACCGTGCCATCTCCTGTGCCCGGATCAGTGTGCACTCGATCTCCGGAGCGTCGATACTCGGATAATACGAGCGCGAACTGACGGTGATGCGATAGCCCGCCTTGCCGAACATCTCAACCGTACTGTCCTGCAGGCTGCCTTTGGGAATGCCAAGTTGCAGTTTATCCATAAATCATGTTTCCCATTTGGGGATGACCAGTGGAGGCCATTCATTCAATGCCCTATTTACCATAGACTTCATCGGGGTCAAAGACCGGGTCGCCGACAGCATCCAGCTCGTCCCCGTCAACACGGCGATAGAAGCAGGTACGGTAGCCGGTATGGCAGGCAGCGCCACCGACTTGCTCGATCTTGTAAACTACGGCATCATCATCGCAGTCGACAAGGATTTCCTTGATTTTTTGCACGTTGCCAGAGCTTTCGCCCTTGACCCATAATTTCCCACGCGAACGTGACCAGTAGGTGGCATTACCGGTTTCCAGAGTATGCTGCCAAGCCTGGTCGTTGATGAAGGCCAGCATCAGCACTTCGCCCGTTTCGAAATCCTGTGCGATGGCAGGGATCAGGCCGTCTTCTGATTTGGAAAAGTCCAGTTCTACCATAACAACCCCGAAATTGAGAATCCACAAACTCCAAGTTCACTAAAAACTCGCCACAACTGAATAAAACGCAACGGATGAATTTCAACCCAGGGAACTCTGAGCGTTAAAAGTCAATGCCAAGTATCTATTCACCCGACCAAGTCGTGGCAACTCGCGTATATCTAAACATAGCAGGAAATCCCCCTCCTGCAACGACAAATCGCCGTGCAATTGTTGATATGCCAACTGCATGTCGGTAAGTTAGATACGTCGTTTTGTCACGCAAAAGCACTACGTTCCCTGCCGATTTCCGGTAAAAATCCCGAGTGCTCCTCCCAGGATTTCCCCATGCACACCGAATCCGGCGCCTCACCAACGCACGTCACGCTCCTGATCGGGGCGTTCCTGTTGCTTTCCGTGCCCGCCATGTTCCTGCCCGAGCTGTCGCACGAAGAAGCGCTACACGCGACAATCGCCCGGGAGATGCTGCATAACAACGACTTCGTAACACCGCATTTCCAGGGGTCCGCCATACTAACCGCCCCGATGTGTGCCTGGGTGTTGGGTTTGATTTCAATGACCGTCGGGCTCAACGAAGTCACCATCCGGCTGGTCGGCATCCTGCCCACGGTGCTACTGGCATTGATATGCATGTTTACCGTACATCGCGCGGCTCCCGGTTGCGGGACCTTAGCTACAGGTGCTGCAGTCTGTACGAGCCTGGCGGCCATTAGTATCGGCGGCGTTGCCAAGAACGACATGCTTTTCGCCCTCTTCATCAATGCCGCTTGGATTTCGTTTTACCTTCTCAGTCGCGAGCGCAAGCGCTGGATGTATGCCTGGAGCACTTCACACCTGCTGCTGGCATGTGCCCTCTTTACAGGTGGCCCCCTGGCACTGTTTTATTTCTATTTTCCGCTGCTGCTTATGCGGCGACCGCTAAAGGTCATCCGACGTTTCTGGAAACTGGAGCACCTGTTCCCGCTGGCAGTCCTGGTTATCGGCATGATCGGCTGGGTGCTGTTAGTACCATTCGTCAAAGAAGAGATCGTGCGGGTGTTTCAGGAGTTTACTCCGGTTGAGCATGCGGTCGGCTACCTGCGCCGGGTCATCGAATTCCCTGTGCGCGCGGTGATCGGCTTCCTCCCCTGGGCCTTTCTTGCCTGGCCGGGATTTAGTGCTGCCTTCCATCCACTCGAGAAAAACCCCGTACTGTGCCAATACCTCCGAGCTATCGTCTACTCGCTTTTCTATTTTTTCTGGATCATTCCTGCCAGTGACTCGAAGGTGCTGCTGCCACTGATCGGGCCGGCAGCGATCCTGCTGGGCATGAACTACGAACTGCTGATCCGTCGCTATAAGCGCCAATTACGCATGCTGCCCCTGGCGTTGTCCGGCATCGCCGCTGCCGGAATTATCGCCACGGCAGTGATCGGTGTGCTGCTCCGCCTACAGATGATTAGCTGGCAGGTCCCGACACCTATGCTTCTACTAAGCGGTGGATGCATGCTCGCCGCCGCCGGCATTGTCACCGCTATCTGGCTTGGCCGTCGCAAAGCTCCCGTCTGGCTGCTGGTTGCTGGATCAGCGATGGCTTTGCAACTCACCGTCGCCGGCAGCATCCAGGTCTACAATCACCTGTACAACAGCCACAGCCGCGACTTCGCCCGCAGCTTTTCCGCAGACCTGCCGACAGGCGTCACAGTCTACGAAATCATACCGGGCCACGACCTTTATCCATCCGAGTGCTATTACCTCGATCACCGAGTCGTCCGGATCAACGACATCGCAGACCTGCCGATAGGCGTACAAAGTGTCTACGTGCTCGGACGCCACCGCATGCCAATATCACCGTTCTACGAATGGCGCGAGCTCACTGACATCAAGGAATACAAAAAGATAAAACTGCGTCTGTGGAAAGGTGTCAGGCGTTGAGTTGAGCATTCGCATGCTTATTCAACTATGCTTTTCCCCGACCCTTACCGGGTCTTCGGCAGCACCCTGGACAGATTCACCTCACGCGATCATGATGCATGACGGATGCGGCAGCGGAATCGCCTCACCCACAGCTGTCAAGCGGCCGGTGTCGCCGTCGATACGAAATGCCACGAGATTCGCCCCACCCTGTTCTGCGCTATCGATGTTCGCTGCCAGGAGTATGCCGCCGTCCGGCGTGATCGCCAGATTCTGGGTGTAATTTCCCCGCCCCGGCACAACCTCCACCAGGGTGAGACAACCATCCTCGCCGATGCCGTAAACTGCAATACTGTCGTGCAGGCGATTCGTACAGTATAGCCAGGAACCGCACGGGGAGATCTTGATATCGGCGGTATAGCTCTCACCGTCGAAGTCGTCGGGCAACGAAGAAATCACCTGGCGTTCGATGAGAATGCCCGTATCGGGACAATAGCTGAAAACGTTGACAGAGTTTGCCAGCTCGTTGTTCGCGTAGGCAAAGCGGCCGTTGGGGTGAAAAGCGAAATGACGAGGCCCGCCGCCGGCGACAGTGCGGACGTACGGCTGCAAACTGGGCGTCAGAGTCGCGGTTGCAGCATAGAGATTATAGCAGCGAATCTGGTCGAGCCCAAGATCACAGGCGTACAGATAGTTCCCGTCCGGGCTGATCTCGGCACAATGCGCGTGTGCCGCCTCCTGCCGTCCCGCATCGACCAGGCTGGCGCCCTCGTGCTGAAAAAACGACTGCATTTCCCCCAGTGACCCGTCAGGCTGCACCGGGTACGACCCGACATCGCCGCTCGAGTAGTTTGCGATGACGACAGCCTTGCCGCCAGGATCAATCTGGACGTAACAATTCGTCTGGCCTTTCGACGACTGACGATTCAACTCCTTCAATTCACCATTGTCACCGATAATTTCGAAAGCCGCAGTGTGACCTTCGGCATCGTTAAAACTGCCGGACGCGCCTGTCGCATACAGATATTTCCTGTCAGGCGAAAGAGCGATGAAAAACACATTGTCGAGATTGCCCGTACGATGCACCGCTTCCAGCGCACCACTGTTGGCATCCAAGTGAAAAGCGTGGATCGCACCGTCGTCACCGGTATCACATGATGTTACAAATACGAGATGCTTGTCAGCCATGATCTGGGTCTCTGGTTGTGATTGCCTGTTCAGTTATAGATGGCACGGCACCCGACTAGCCCAATCAGCCAATTCGAGCCAGTGCCTCATGCAAGAGGGATTCCAATTTCACTTCATCGGTCAACCGCCCGCACGGGTCATCATACGTCACGATAGCGTTGGTCGTCCTGTCCCAATGTACCGGCCCATAGCGGCCCGGAGCGTCGGACTTCATAAGAATTTGATAGAGTACATCGCCCTGATTGTAATGCCAGAATTCACCTGGGTAATGCATGAAGCCATGGCGCTCCATGACCGTCGTGATCTGCTCACGGTTGGCGTGCTGCTCCGCCGAGATAAACGGCGAGGTCATCGGCGTGATTTCGCTCATTTCCAGGTACGGTTTGCCACGGCAGAGTTCCGAGCCGTCATCCCGACGGTAAACAGAAATATCGACAGCTGCCCCCTGAGTGTGGGTCCCACAGATCGGGTTCTGCGCCACCATCGCGCGGGCGCGCTTGAACAGCAACTCCAGCGACGGCAGCTCGCCGTGACACTCCCAGACGCACATCCGGACGACCTGATCGAACGTCCGTGGCGAGCGCCCGAGGCAGGTCTGCATTTCCTGCGTGCGAAAGCCATCTTCAATTTTCAAAATCCAGCCACGGTCGTTCATTTCACGGGCAACATCAATGAGATGCGGCAACAGCCCCTCGCGGATGTAAAACAGGCGATCAAATTCGTCAGCCAAACGGCTGTCGGAAAACTGCACCTCGACGCCAGCCGCCGCCATGGCATCGGGAATCGAGCCCAGCGGTTCTCCGGACTCCTCGTATCGATGCGTCATGACCTGGTCCATCAAGGCATTGGCGGCATCGAGCGATGCCGTCCAGTAAGCGCGTCTGGCGTCTTCATCGGGTCGGCTCATTGATCATCCCCTCGCTTCAGGAAAAATAAGGTCGGCATCATCACAGCAACGCCGCAACGACTCTTCTACAGGCGGGGCTAAAACGACGCCGTTTGCCAGCATTTCACGCTGCAACTCCTGGGCTCGCTGTCCCGGAACCCGCACAGCTTCACAGTCCGGGCGCGGCCTCGAATCGCAGCAAGCCTCGCGCAGCCATTCGGTTTGCTCCGTGAAGGCCGCGTTGCCGGCAAAAGCCTGCGGCCCCAACAGTTGAATGAACATGCTCGTTCCCCAGCGATCCGGTGCATCGCTGCGCCCGTAGCCCGACAGCCCCTGTGTCAGCGCTTCGACCATCAAGGCCAAGGCATAGCCTTTGTGGCCGTAGTCCATACCGCCGATTGGCAATACAGTTGCCGGCGGGTCCGCCGCAGCGGCACCGGGGTCGTCCGTCAATTCACCGTCAGCCGTCAGCAACCATTCTCCGGGCAACCGCTCGCCGGCGGAATGCGTGCGCATGACGCTGCCGTTGGTGGTGATCGAGCAACTGACGTCGACCAGGATCGGATCCTTCTCCGTCGGAATGCCGACAGCAATTGGATTAGGCGTAAACAGCGGATCAATGCCACCGAACGGCGCTACGGAGCGAGTGAACGGATCGGAGCACATTAGGATCATCATGCAGCCATGCTCTGTCGCTGCCGGCAGATACGCCTGGAGGCAACCGACATGCGAACACTCACGGATAGCCAGTGTCGCTACTCCGACCTCATCGACACGCTCGATCAAGGTATGTACTGCACGATCGGTGACCCACGGACCCGGTAGATAGTTCGCGTTCCACACGATGCTGCCGCCGTTGTCCGACATCACCTCAATTTCACCATCGGTCCGCCAGTTGCCCGACTCGAACTGCTTGATGTACGCCCGGCACAGTTGCAAGCCGTGGGTTGTGTGCCCCATCAGGTCCGCGGTCAACAGACAACGGGCGGTTATGCCAGCCTTATCACTCGGCAACCCGGCCCATTCGAATATCGCGGCACCGAGAGATAGAAGATCGGCATACTCGTAGCGTGGTTGTTGCATAGGTTGGACAATACGCAAAACAGGACAAGATGCAAATGTCAGGAAAGTCCCGTCTTCACAGCAGCAAGGTATGGAGTGAAAAAAACTATACCTGCAGCCCCTGCAACGCCTCGGTCAACGCCCTACCCTGCAACTGCCTGCCGACGAAAACAATTCTCGACGATGTTTCCGGCCCGAGCCAGTCGGACACCTCGACTGCTCCCGGCGTGAGCTGGACAAGCTTCATGCCGGCGGTCGTACGCAACATTCCCTTCGCCCGCTCAACCTGCCCGACCAGGGTATCGAGCCAGATACACAGGCGCTCGCAGTCATAGGTTGCCGCACTCTCTTCAATCGTGTAACTGTGAAAACCGTGATCCGGCACGATATCGGCAGACGGGCGCTCCACGAAATAGGTCGGCCGTTGATCGTAGATCAGGCCGACATCGAGTTCGCAAAAATTACTGTCGACAATGACTGCCTCGGGCTGTACCAGATACTCGAGCTGCTGCCTTACCTCCACCAGGGTTTCCGGCAACGTATCGGCAACCTTATTCAGCACGATCGTATTCGCCTGTTCCACCTGCAGGCGAAGCATCGGCATCTGCGGAGCGTACCGGCTGAAGGTCGTCGCATCGACAACGCACACGACATTGCCAAGATCAACTACGCTCGACAGGTCAGTGTACCCAAACACGGGAGGCAACTCAGCCGGCTGCGCAATGCCGCTCGACTCGATTAGAATGACATCCGGCGCATGTCCTTCCACCAGCTCAACCAGACCATCGACCAGTGCACCCTGCAGCGAACAACAGATACAGCCGGATGCCAGCTCGACCATCGCCAAAGCGTCACCCTCGACAAGCCTGCCATCAATCGTCACCTTGCCAAAATCATTGACAATAACCGCTGGCCGCAATCCCGGCGGCACATGGTGAAGCAGGTAGTTCAACAACGTTGTCTTGCCGGATCCAAGAAACCCCGCAATCAGATGTGCCGGAACAGTCATTTTAGTAGTTTTACCCTCTAATCATCCGATGTCTCGTCATCGTAGACCAACAACTCTACGCGCTTGATCAGGCGCTTGGCGTTGTCCCGATCATTGCCAACAAGCACCAGCTTGGTAGTGCCGGAGTTGTCGATCACCAGCGATGTCGGCAGAATCTTCAGTTTGCAGGTTTCGATCATCGTCTTCGGCTCTTTCTTCGCATTCGGCTTTTTCTCCGGCTTTAATCCCTGCAGGAGTATGACATTCTCTGGCAATGTCTCGAAAGCATCTAAAATACTCTGGCGATCGTCGCCGATATTAATTGCCACGACATCGACCCTGTCACCATCCAGTTCTCGCGAAACCCGGGCCAACGCGCGCGTTGCTGCAATCGATGCCGGCGACCTGCTCGACCAGAACGTCACGACGATGTATTTCTCGCCGACTTGGGCCGATGTTTTATATAAGTCGCCGCCAAGAGTGCGTCCCAAAAGTTTAGGTGTGTTTCGGCTTTTTAGTGAATGCACAGAATTCCTGCCGGCGCCCACGGCGGGATTGAGGTCACCACGAAAGGCATCATAGAGCAGCTCTTGCCGTTGCTTTTCCGATCGCGCCATCGCCAGTTCGGCGGGCTCGGGATCATCACTCTTCTCCAGGCGGTCCAGCCGGCGCGTCGCGGCCTTCAGCCGGGCCCGTCTCCGTACGGCATGCTTCTCCGCTTCACTTTTAACGACTGTCGACAGGCCATAATTTCGTTCACTGTAATGCGCCTGCAACCGTCGTGTCCGACCGCTTCTGTCGCCCCGGCGAACGCGGTTGTCCAGGTCCCGCTTCTGCGAGGACAGGAACGCATAGCTACAGCCGAGCATTACGAGTTTACGGGGCGGATCAAAGTCCATCGATGACATCGGCTGCAACAGGTCGGCTGCTGCTTTGGCAGCATCGACTGCAACAGCCTGCTTGTGTTGGCGGCGCAACGCGCGCACGACGGCACGCCCCGGATTACTCTGGGTCAGTGATTCTGCCACAGCCTTGCTGTTCTCCTCGCTGCCGAAGTAGAACAGATGGACTGCATACGGCTCCAGATGAAATTTTTTCATGTCCCGCTTGCCGCCATCGATCAGGTCATACGATGAACCGAGCAGGCGATCGCCCAGCTTGAAGGCCACCGGCACAGTTTCCCGACGCGGATTGGTAATAGCCGTGAGAATACCTCCGTTCCAGGGAATCTGCCGCCACACAAGTCCGGCCAGCGATTTGCCATCGGCCGTAATACACGACAACGGCATCCTTGCGCGGATCTCGGCAGCTCTCGCTGCGAACTCCGGAAACAAGACAGTAGCGGGCCCGGGCGCCAGCCGATGCTGCCCGGCAGACCAAGCAATCACCGCTGCATCATGTACTCGACCATGCAGATCGTGCGTCAGGCAGTCACCGACCAGCGACACATGCCCGCCGTTTCCGGCGAACCCACGCAATTGGTCGAGTGCTGTTTCGCCAATGTAGTCAACCGCCGGCACGACCAGCCATCGGCAACTGTCGGGAACCCCCTTCTCGAGCATCGATTCACTCAGAAACGACACACCGCCACCGAGTCCAACAAGCGACTCGTACGTCTCGAGCAACGTCAACATATGATCACCGCTTTGCGCCGCCGCCGCCGGCGAGTACAAGACGTGAATGGCTGACGGCGCCCGGGCGACGCTGTCGATGATTGACGCCCAGGCATTCATTTCGTACACGGTGCGAGCGTACTCATCCAGCATTCGCGGCTGCGTCAGGATGCTGGCATGGAAATCTTCGGCGCCGGACTTAACCGGTTTCGACTCGGCCCGCAACCAATCCGCCGCCTGCGAACCACCGGCGCCGTGCAGGTGCAGCATCCACAACGCACAACGAATGTGTCCGGCGGACAGTTCCGGATGCCGCTGCTCACCCGCACCCAATCCACGCCAATTCGTCGCCAGCAGCAAAGTATCGGGGGCAATCGACCGCATGAGATCAAACGTCAGAGCGCTCGCACGCCAATCAAAAAGCCAGGGGTCACCCGCCAGCGCCGGTGTCGGGGCGCTGAAAGCGACCATCGGAAAAGCGTTTGCAATCGACTCCAGATCAAGACCACTGACTGCATGACCATCCTGCGGGCGGTCACCGGCAACCGGCAATCCGACAATCTCACCAAGCATCGGATAAGCCACCGCAGAATCCAGATGCGTCCGACAGAGATCCTGCAGCATGGCCAGCCACTGATCGACGCGCCACCCATTGAACACACACCAGTCGTGCCACTCACCAGCGCCCGTTTTCTTGCCGGGTGCAGTGATTACATCAAACGATGCATGCGCTGTGCCCCAGTGCTTGTTAAGTGCGGCGATGCCGCTGTGATGTTCCTGCAGCCAGGCGCTGTACTTCTCGATCGTGTGGGTCGACACCTTCGTACCCGTCGGGAAGGCGGGACGCTCAACCAGGCGCCAGGCGAAAAATTTTCCGGCCAGCGCAGCTTTAGGCGCAACCGTCTCGATCACGCGTTTCCACATGCGCCGCACATCCGGGTGGTCGATGTCGTACTGAACGCCGCCGTACTTAACATCGCGGATGCCGTCGTAGCGCTTGCCGACCCCGGTCTTCGTCAGGTGCGACAGGGTCAGCTCGCTTTGCATCCCCACAGCGCGTGTACGTTCGAAATGTTTCTGAACCTGCCTGATCGTGCGGCTGTTGACATCACCGTCCGTTTTGATGACGCCATCGGGAGCTGCCCAACCGGCAGCGAAGGCGCCACCGAGCGCCGCCACCGCTCCGAGATCGTCGGCATCGGGAATCTCCCCGAAGCCGCCGGGGAAGACAATCCGGTCACCGCTGCGGAAGGTGTGCGCCCGAATCGTCAACTCCTGCCAGTCGACCGGACCAGGCGTACGCCGCAAACCCTTGCGCGTCTTGAGAGCGTCCAGGCGATTGAGCGCATCCTCCAGCAGGCCAATCACCTGCAGCCCCTGGCGTTCCGGCAATGCCCGCGCCTGCGCCTCGGCCTCGGCATTGGACAGGTGCGACGCAGCCAGCGCCTTCGCCAGGTCTTTGCGATTGGCAAGATCCCAGCCGATGTGCTCGATGAACTGCTGGGCTACCTGCAGGCTCATCGTTTCCGGTTGTGTATCGACACGCGACTTGTCGATGCGCCCCTGCAGCCGGGCAATGTGCTTTTCGATGGCCTCGATCGACGCGGGGTCAGCTTTTCCGGCCGCCGGACGAACGACGAATAAGAGCACAAAAAAAACGGTGCTTGCGAAGAAACAGCAGCGGCAAAGCATAACCATTGGAATACCCGGGAGTCATGAACTCTGGCAACTCGCAGAACTTAAAACAGTGCGTGTGTCATGGCAATACAGCATCTTCCATGGCATGCGCTTCCCTGTCGTAGACCTCGAACCGCGCAAGCCGTTAATCCTATCTTCGCTCCGTGCGTTCAGCATGCTGCTGCATAAGCGCCATGAACTGGTCAACCTCGAAGTCGCCTGGAATCACCATCCACCGTGTTCGTCGCCGTGCAGCAAGTGCTTCCTCTTCAGTCATCTTCAACGCTCCAGGTGAAGTTCACTTGCCCTTTGCGGCACAGTGCATCAGTCGTGAGTCGGTACGAGATTGACGAACCAGGTCGACAGCACGCACATCCAGATGTAGGGATTTTCCCAGTCCTCGCGCTCCCCGAAGAGGGCTCCGATCAGCAATACAGCCGCGGCCAATGTATAGAGTGTAGTCAGCACCTTCGGGCCTATCGGACGAGCTCGGCAGGCAGTCACGGTCGGGAATACGAGGAGCACCGGGAACAGCAGAGACCACAGGTTGAACACGCCCTGGGTCATGAAAAACACATCCACTGTTAGAATCAACAGCAGTACTATGCCGAGCCAGGTGGCGGAGCGACGCTCCCGGCCGGTCAGAGCGTGCCGCCCCTCGTGATGGAAACGCAGCAGCAGATTAAAAAACGGCACGGCACACCAGCTCGTCAAGACAAAGAGGATGTACAAGAACACCAGGACCTGACCGGCCAGCGCCAGCGCCGGCACCGCCTGCGAGATGTACAGAATGAGCTGGACGCCGACGACTGCGCCAATAATCAGTCCGATCTGCACCCCGGGCTTGAGCTTCGACATCCACAGGAAATAGCGCAGGATGCAGGCGTACACCGGGTTGCGTGCCTTGAATGCTTCGACCAGGCCGGCGCGCGCCCACTCCGAATTGGGATCCAGACGCAGAGCTTCCTTGAAGCTGTCGACAGCACTGTTGGCCTCGCCGGTATGCAGTTCGTTCCAGCCTTTGTTCGCATGCGACCACGAATCCTCCGGGTCACGGCTGAGGGCGGAATCGATCGACAACCCGGATTCATCGGTTAACCCGAGTGAGCGTAAAGCGATTGCCCGGACGTTCAGGCAACCACCGTTCTGCGGGTCGAGGCGCAGTCCCGCCTCGGCGGCCTCGCAGGCCTCACGCCAGTTCCTGAGCATCATGTGCACGACGGCAACGATCCCGTGGTTGGTCGGGTTGTCGGTCTCCAGGCGCACCGACTCCATAGCCGGCGCCAGCGCCTGACGCTGCTTGCCGGCGCCCAGCAGCACACTGGCATAGGCATAATGGGCATAGGCGTACTCGGGCTGTCGCGCGATGGCGGATTCCGCATGCTCAACAGCCTTGGCATGATCCCCCTTCTCACTCATGCAGAAAGCCAGCAGCAGATGGACGTCCGGATGATCCGGCGTCTCCGCAAGCGCCACCATGAGCACTTTGCAGGCATCATCATAGCGCCCCTGATCAATCAACAGTTGGGCCCGTTGCAGATTTTCACTCATGAGAGGGGCAGTGTGACGGAATAGCGGCGTGGTAAAGGCTTATTGCTCCGCCACACCATTACTTTCTGATTTTCAGGTAGGTGAGCACGTCGTCGTAAAGACCGGACTCGTTCGAGTACAGGGCATAGTTGCGTGCCGAAGCAAGCCAGTCCTTGGTCGTCGGCTTCAGCTTCCCCGAGGCCTTGAGCAGATCCCCCGTGGCGATCGGCACCGGCACCCCGGACTGCATCGCGGCGCGCAGTTTATCCTCCACGGTGACGTCGACGATCGCAGCGATGTCGGCGCCGGAGAAATCGGAGAGTTTCCGGGCAACCTTTTTGCAATCGACATTATCGACCGGCTTGCCGTGGAGCTGTAGGCCAAGGATTTCTTCGCGTGCGAGGTCGTCGGGTGGCGGCACAAAAATAACCCGGTCAAATCGACCGGGGCGTCGAAAGGCGCTGTCGACGTGCCAGGGTGCATTGGTCGCGGCGAGAATCAGGACGCCCTCGTTGTTGCTGTCGACGCCATCAAGCTCCGCCAAAAACTGGTTGATCAGATGGCGACCGCCGGTACCCGAGCGGATATCACTGCGGCTGGCACCAAGTGCATCGACCTCATCGAAAAACAGGACGCATGGTGTGTTGTTGCGCGCCTGCTCGAAGATCGCGTGCAGTTTTTCTTCACTGCGGCCAATCCACATGTCGAGCACATCGTTCAGGCCGATCGACATGAACCCGGCCTTGACTTCACCGGCAGTGGCTCGGGCGATGTGTGTCTTGCCGCAACCTGGCGGGCCATACAGGAGAATTCCTCCACCAGCCTTCTTGCCGTAAGTGGCGTACAGCTCCTTGTTACTCATCGGCAGAATAATCTTCAGGCGGATCTCGTCCTTGACGTCTTCCATACCGCCGACAGCGGAAAAGTCTATATCCGGTCGCTCGGTCTCCGTGAACATGTCCTCGTCGTCGCCTTCCGCACTTTGCCGGCGGCGGCCGTCGACGATAAAGCTGTCGCTGTCTTCCTCTTCTTCTTCTTCTACGTCCTCCTCCCAGACATTCCCGGATCGGGCAGCCTCCGGAGTGATCCCGAGCCGAGCCGCCAGAATGCTGTCAGCAACACCTGGGTCACGATCGAGCGCCCGTCTATAGGTGGTCAGGGCATCGTCGCGCATGTTGTTCTTCAGAAAAACCTCTGCACAAGTCACCAGCACCATGGCAGGGGCATCGGGTGCTGCCGCCAGGTCCTCGACGATGACCAAGGCAGCGCTGTTCTTTCCTTGTGCACCGTAGGCGCGACTGAGACCCAACTTCGCCCGGTCCGATTTCGGGTCGAAACTCAGCACTTTGCGGAACTCCACCTCGGCGTTTTCGATCTCGTTGTCGGTCAGTAGCGTCTCGCCCAGATGGCACCGCAACGGTACGTTGTCCGGTGAAACTTCCAGAGCCTCGCGCAAGGCAGTGATTGTCGCATTGTTGTCGGGCATGACTAAACCTCTATGCATTTATTTTTCATCAATTTACTGTGTGACCCGGCAGAATCCACGACACATAGTCATGAGATGAACAATGACAGTCAGGTGCCTTTATGAAGCTGGCCCGCACTGCGAGCAGCTCAGGGCGATGAGATAACGGTTCGTGAGTAGTTCAGGGCAACGATCGAGGCGGCTCGAATCAAGGGCGATTGGGATCGATCTTCATACCGCGATGTGAGTCGAGCTTTAAGCGGGCGTATTCCAGCACCTCTTCGGCAATGTGTGGCGGTAACTGCTGCAAAACCGCCACATATTCAGTTGTCTGCGGGCAATATCCGGCGCCATCTTCCGTCATCCCGGCCACCCGGTCCCCATGTTCGGGGACATCGTGCCCTGAACCGGACTCTGCGCCGCGGCTAAAGAAGATGAGATTCAGTTCAGCTTCGCCGGCAAATTCCATCAACTGCCGCCGGGCAAAAACACTGGGCGTACGCGTTCCCTTCTTCCAAGTCGATACAGTCTGTTGCGCCACCTTGCAGCGCTTTGCCAGCTCTGCCTGGGAAATGATAAGGCGATCCATAATGGCGACTACCAGGTTCGCCCAATCAATGTTCCTCATACCACCCCCCGAAAGCCTGAATCTGCGTGAACCATTGGCCAACGCCCCTGTCTGATCAACTTTTCAGGCCGCATAAATTTCCCGGCATCAGCTTGATTCACAGCATAAGCGGCACTGCGAAAGCGCCTATAGTACGCAACTGTTCAAGAATGACAAGTGAACTGACGATAAAGAAGCGACAAGCAGGTTAATCAGTAGACACGTTCCCTGAACTCACGAAAGAACATGACGGTGATAACCCCCACCCCGACTGCCCCAAAAACCGTGTTCTCAAGCGCCACGCGCGGTGGCAGATAGCTCGTACCCAGAACAAATGCACTGCCTGTAACTACCGCCATCAGCGCGACAAAAAGCCGTGTCAACGGCAGTTTTCGCGCCGTCTCGCGGTCACTTTCCAGGACCAGTCGCAGATACACCTGGGACAGCCAGATATAAACAGCCATGGCAAACAGACTCACCCCCTCCAGCACGGCATCCATAGTCAGCAGCAAATCGTAAATGCCATGGATCGCAGACATCTTCAACACCTGGAGGGCAAAGACATTCCAATGCCCGCCGCCGCCCTGGACAGCCCGAACCAGGTAATAGCCGCAGTAGCCGGTCAGTACCATGTGAAAGAAATTCGCCGTCAGGAATCGAGACACAACGACACTGCCGCCGCCAAGGAAATATCCGATGTTCTCGTTCATCGCGAAACCGAGACCGACGATAGAGGTGATCGACAGGATCTTCAGGCGGTCTCGCTGCCGGACCAGATACGGCAGCAGCGGGATCACCAGCAACAACTTCACAAGTTCTTCCTTGATTCCGATAGCGATCACACAGTAGAGAAAGTTGTAGACCAGGTCCTCCGAAGGAAAAGTAAAATACGGTTCCATCAGGTAGATCGGAATGAGGCAGACAATTGCACTGGCGAAACCGCAGAGCAGGGCTACGACAGCCACTCCCCTGTCACCTCGCGACCAGGCCGAGACACGGCCCATGTGCAGCACAAACGCCAGCCAGGCCAAGCCGCAGATCAGTGAAGCGATCACCGACGGAGCGCGCAGTGGGTAACTGCTCACTTCATCTGCCACCGTCGCGATCGACATACGCACATAGTCGCCGGCATGTAGATAGATCCGGGCCTTGGCGCCCGCTATCCCGGGCACCTCATAGTCCGCGTCCTCCAGTAGCGCCTGCGCCTCGTCAAAACGTCCGAACTGAGTCAGCAGGTCGATCGCATAGGCACGCGCCTTCACACTGTCGGGATGCGCCGCAACAGCCTCCCCTGCCGCAGCAAGTGCCTCTTCCAAAGACATGTTCGCGAGGTAAATCCGGATTCGTGCCAGATGAGTCTGGACATCCCCGCCGCCATCCAGTTCATGCAAAGCACGCTCGGTGCCGTCCGTGTACAGGTAGTACCAGGCCCGCAAAACAACCGGCGGCAGTACCGGGCAGGTTTCTATGCGTGACAGCAGCTCGGACTTGTCCAGTCCCGTATCATCGTGTCGCGGCTGCGTCACCAGCGTATACCAAGCCCATGTCGCATCCGGGGAGCGCTCAAGATACTCAATCAGCAGGCGATCGCCGGATCCTAATCCGTTTTCGTACGCCTGCGAGATGCGCGCCCGTTCGCTCACCAATTGAACGAGCCATGGCCAGGAGAGACCGATAATCGCAAAAATCCCGAACACAACAGCGAACTGACGGACTAATCCCTGCACCGTCATTCGCGAGCTGTCAAAGCCGATATAATTCCACAGCATCCGCATCCCTCAGAATATCCCCGCTTGCCGAGCATCATAGCCCGGTTTTACAATTACCCAATTCCCCGAAGCACACGGTGTGCACGCCCATAACGACTCACAACTTACCGAGCCAACAACGGCGGTCATTGCCTTTCCGTATCCAATGGACTATCTCCAATCGCGGGCGCTTAATTTGCGAACTCCGTAACGCACCGTAGATTGATCCCGGTTTCTATTATGGCGCACGGACTCTCATGGCGTCAAAAAAAATGGGGAATTGTTCGGCGTCACGCAGCATTCAGCGCGCAACGGATCGAACAAGGACAATTTGCGAGGTACTCGATGGCAAGGCAAGCCGTGTTGTTATCAGCACCCCGTCGCGAGTGTTGTACCGGACCAACCGTTGCGGACTTGCACCAACGGGTTTCGTCAAATAACCAGCGCAGATACTGCTTCAAAAAACGGTGGACTGACTGATGGCAGATGATCTCCGAGAATGGCGCCATCATTGGCAGGACGAAGCCGACGCCGAGTTTCTGTACCGCACACTGGCAGACGTCGAGGGCGATCCCGAGAAAAAGGGATTGTATACCCGCCTGGCGGATATGGAGGAGCGTCATACCGCGATCTGGGCCCGACTACTGGCCGAGAAAAACGTCCACCTACCGCCACCGGCCCCGACTTTACGAAGTCGCATACTGGCCTGGTGGGCCCGGCGATTCGGGCCTGGCAGCATCATCAAACTGCTGTTGCATGAGGAAGGCCAGGAGGTACGCATCTACCTCAACATGCACGCCCGAACCGACCCCGGAGAAGCCGCAGACACGGCACTGGAACTGGCCCGCGACTCCGCCAAGCACGCCGATGCACTGGCAAAAATCGCCGGGGTTGAAGGCGAACCATGGCACCGGATCGATTCTACCGGCACCCTGGCCAATGTTGTTTATGGGTTCAACGACGGGCTGACCGCCAACTTCGGGTTGATCGCCGGGCTGATCGCTGGCGTCCTTGCCGCCGATCTCAATCCAAACTATATCCTGCTGACCGGTCTCGCCGGCACCATCGCGGACGCCCTTTCCATGGGCTCTTCCAGCTATCTTGCAGCAAAGAGTACGCAGGAAGTGCGTATGCACGAAATCGCCATGGAAAAAGAAGAGATCGAACTGATGCCCGAGGCAGAGGAGGAAGAGCTGGCACTCATGTATGAAAGCCGCGGCGTCCTGCCCGAAAGAGCAAAGCAGATCGCTTCCGAAATCATGGCCTCCCCCGAAAAGGCGCTGGAGGAAATGATCCGCGAGGAATTACGCCTCGGCGACGAATACGGAACGCCTATTCGCGAAGGCTGGATCACTGGCCTGGCAACGGCCATCGGTGCAATTATTCCGGTTGCACCTTTTTTCATGTTCCAGGGCAGTGCGGCAATCTGGTTGTCATTTACACTGGCTATGATATCACATTTCGTCGTCGGTGCTGCCCGCAGTTTTTTCACTGGCCGCGGCCTCTGGCGCAGCGGTTTCGACATGTTCGTGGTCGGATTGGGCGTTGCCGTCATCGGCTATTTCGTCGGGGACCTGGCCACCAAGCTCTGGCTGAACTGACCTTATTGTTCACAGCCCCCGGGCGACTGTTATAGTAGGCCTGCATGTGTTCACCGGGCGGGAGTATCAGTACATGGCTGAACCAGTCATCCATCGAATTTTGGTAATCGACAAAGACGCGGACCTTCGGAACTTCTATGCGCACGTACTGACGAGTCAGGGCCACGAGATTGTCACTGCTGCCGGCACCAGCGAAGCGGATGAGATCCTCGACTCCGAAAGTGAGCCGTTCAATCTGGTGATTGTCGACATACCGACTCTCGGTCAGGACTACGACTACATCAGCGGACTGCGCCAGAAGCATAGCCAGGCAGCATTGCTCGGCATCGCCGGCAGCGAGACCGACCGCGAAACGTTAAAGGATCTGCGACAAAACTTTCATGACATGGTCATTCGGACGCAATTCCAGATCACGGTGTTCGCCGAGAAAGCGAACTTCCTCCTCGACCCGAACCAGAGCACGTCCAGACGTCTCCGCCCACCGGGCATAAGCCCCGAGCCACAGACGAAAGTCATTGACTGAACAGCTCTGCACCAGGTGTCTGCAGCTCTGCATTCAACGCATCGAGTCCCGCCTGCACCATTGCCTCCCACTCGTCCGTCAGCGCCTGGACTGCCTGTCTGGGGCTCTCCTCAAACGCCGTACGATATGCGGATAAAGGTACGGGAGTGCCCAGGCGGACGTACGCATGTCGCTCGGCATACGCCGGCGGCATCGTCGAAGTCTGGTCCTCCGTGAGCTTCTCGACCGTCTCCCCGACCCGATCGACAGTCGGTTTCGTCGCGACATAGTCACCGCTGTAGCTCGACACCCGGAACGCCAGCATAGCCTGTCGCGCCCACACATGCGCTTGCGCGTGCTGATCGGCCAGGCCCGGGTCAAGCAAACACTCATGCACGAACCGGCGGATGGCACGAATCCGGTCGACCAGCGTATCGCGCGGCTTCGGCGGCCGCGAAATAGCAGTTTCCAGTGCCTCAACGATCGTTGTTGTGACCTCGCGAAGCACCGTTCCGAGATCATCGATGGGCCCTTCCGGCAGTGGATAATCATGCTGCTCGAGTTCCCGACGGAGAACGATCATGCCGATGCGACGCAGCTCGTCCTGAAAGTCCCGATCCCGGTCAAACCCAGTGCCTGCAGTCACGGCAATTTCAGCGAGCCGCCGGCAAATCGCCGGTCGCGCATCGGTGACGTGTGTCGCCTTGATCGATACCGGTACAGCATGAATATCGCCCGCCCCATCAAGGGACTTCGCTGCCTTCAAGGCGATGAAGGCAGCACCTTGCAGGAAGGCTTCCACGTTGTCATTGGTAAACTGTACGTTGCCTTCCGGAAAAATAGTCAGAGCAAAGCGTCCGGCCGTCAACGTTTCCATGGCAGCAGCTATGGCGCGGCGATCACTGCCGTCGCGATCGACCGAGAAAACGCCGCAATGCTGAATGATCCAGGCCTCCAGTCGGCTGCGCAGGAAAATGTCATAGGCTGCCATGAATAAGGACCTGACACCAAGCTGCCGCTGGCACTCGATCATGATCTCCGGATCGCAGTGGGTCGAGTGATTCGGGAGAAAGAGCAGATGGTTCCCGGCCGTCGACCGCACGGCATGCAGCACTTCAGGATTTGTCACGATGATGCGGGACATGCGCTTTGCCGGGCTTGGCAGCAAGCGCCGCAGGTTGTACTGGCGCATCAGCGCCAATAACAGCCTATTCATCTTCGGCGGCACGAAAACATAGGGCCTGTCGCTGAATTCAAGCATCGGTGTCGATGTGTCCGGCGAGGCGTTCGGTGACTTCTTCGATCGGCAACCCGACGACGTTGCTGCGGAGTCCACGAATTTTCTCGATGATCAGATCGCCTTGATCCTGGATACCATAGCCACCGGCTTTATCGAGCGGCTGCGTGCAGGCGAGATAGCTTTCGACATCGTCCGCAGTGAGTGATCTGAATGTGACGTCGGTACAGGCGTACCAGATATCGAGTAAATGAGGATTTTCCCGGTACAGACAGACACCGGTATAGACCTGATGCGTCTTGCCGCTGAGCCTGGCGAGAAACTCACTTGCCTGCGCGTAGTCGGCGGGCTTCCCCAACACATCGGGTTCCTGGTAAACGATGGTGTCCGAGCCGAGGACGATGTCACTGGGAAACTGCGGTGCAACAGCCACGGCCTTGAGCCGGGCGAGACGGCAGACAAGAGCCTCGGGCCGTTCGTCGGGCAGGACGGTTTCCTCGATATCCGCGGCCACTGTCCGGCAGGAAATGCCAGCAGCAGTCAGCAGGTCCAGCCGCCGTTGCGAACGTGAGGCAAGAATAATTTCAATGTCGATCACTTACAAAAACGCTGTTGGATGATGTGAAAACTGTCTACGCGTCCGTTCGCTCCCAATCCTGTTGCCGTCTGCTCCCGGGATGCCTCTTCCATAAAAACGTGACAACCGGGCCAGAACTGGCAGAAGCAGGCGCGAATTCGCGGATTCGACAGACGCAACCTGTCGTGATTCATCGCCGTTCACTTCGAGGCAATACTCTTGCCACGCTTCTTGTCTGGCGCATTGTGGAACTCGCCACGTCGGCGTTCCCGGAACTCGATAAAAATCGGCAACCCGTCGAGGCCGAAGGCGCGACGGAACTGGTTCTTCAGGAAGGCGACATAATTGCCCCGGCAACTCTTGACGTCGTTCACGAAGAGTATGAAGGTCGGCGGCCGTTGCGACTTGTAGGTGCCGTAATAAATCTTCAGTCGTGTAACGCCGCCGGAGGGCGGGGGTACACGCGCCACCAGGTCCTGAACCACACGATTGACCAGCGGCGTCGGGATATCGATCCCCATCTGCTCGTGAATCGTGATGATGGACGGCAGGATCTCACCAAAATTATAGCCGCTGATAGCGCAACAAGTCAGGATCGGCGCGTAATCGAGGAAAGGGATTTCCCAGGCGATGCTTTCGAAGAGCTCTTTCTGCTTGACCTCCTTACCGGCAAGGTCCCATTTGTTGGCCAGAAGCACACACGGCTTGCCCTCATCGAGAACCAGTCGGCAGATGCGCTTATCCTGCGCCGTCCCCGGTTCCGTGGCATCGATCAACACCAGGACAATATCGGCGCGGCGAATAGCGCTACGTGCCCGTGCCAGGCCGAAAAACTCAACGACTGAACTGGTCTTCGTACGCTTTTTGATACCGGCAGTATCAATCAGGTTCGCCTTGACCCTGGCTCCGTGCAGCTCGATCTCGAAGGGGATATCGACGGCATCACGGGTGGTGCCGGGCACCTCGCTGACAATGACTCGATTCTCGCCGAGCAGGCGGTTGACTGTCGACGACTTGCCGACGTTTGGCCGACCGACCAGCGCAATGTTGATCGCCGGCACCTCGTCGGGCTCGGGCTCGTTCATTGCGAAGTCAGCAGTTGCATGATCCAGCAGGTCGGCGACCCCCCGACCATGCAGGCAGGAGATCGGATAGATATCGGTGAACCCGGTTTCTGCAAACTCCCCGGCCCCGACGGCGATCTTGTCGTTGTCGGCCTTGTTGGCGGCGACGACCACCGGCTTGCCAAGCTGGCGCAGCCATCCGGCCACCTCACGGTCGAGTGGCATGAGGCCCGCAATGGCATCAACGACAAAAATGATCAAGTCGGCATCGACCACGGCCTCTTCCAACTGCTCGCGAATCATCTCGTCAAAGACGCCGTCCGCCTTATGCCCACCGCGAAAGACATTGAGCCCGCCTGTATCGACGAGCCGAAAGTGTTTGCCGCACCAATCGCCTACTGCAGTGACGCGATCGCGGGTCACTCCGGGTTGCTCGTGAACGATGGTGATGCGCCGTTGCATAACGCGGTTGAACAGGGCGGATTTACCGACGTTCGGGCGCCCGACAATGACCAGGGAAGGCATAGTTATAACGGATGTGTTCATGGCCAATCAGGGCAACGGTATGCTGTTAGTGGGTTGCGGCAGTTGCAATGGACACGGGAAGTCCTGTCAGGGTAAATACGCGTTGGCACTGTCTGTTCATCGGTAGAGTTCGCCCGCGTGTCCACGAATGTCGTACGCACGCCCCCTGGAAACAGCACCTGTTTATCCGAATCGGGGGGGCATATGTGCTGGGGTACGAGGATATAAGGTGGACTGTCACGTCACGAAAATCAAGCACCTGCCGGGTCTCTCCGATCCAGGGCTTTGCATGGATTTGCCAATTCAGGGCACGGCTTGCGGACTGGTTACACCGGCTCCCCGAAATCGAGAGCTTCCGCGAATATCGCACTGCGGGGGCATTGCGGCGCAGCCCGCGACTTCAGCGGCAGCCTTGTCGAGGATCAAGATGGCAAAAGAGCATGCTGGCTCCAGCCATCAGCATAATCCTAATATTCACGACTTCGGCAACTGAATGGCATTGCGCAGGTCACGCAGGTTATCAGAAATTCTGAGCATCTCGTTCTGCGCGTTCTTATGCAGATCCTGCCAAAACGCGTTATCTGCGAGCGCATCGATATCTATCCCCGCTTCCTTGAGCTTACCCGGCAGCAAATCGAAAAAAAGCTTGATCGGCACCATCGAGTTGTTGATTTGATGGTTCATGGTCATCGTGATCGACTGCAGCGCCCGGTGCAGGCTCGCAATCAACAAATCGTGATAGAGTTGCGTCGAGCGTTCGGCGCAGTCACCGTTTTCTGCGATATCGACGAAATGCTGTCGTGCCTGCAACAGCGTGCGCTTGAGTTGCGGCAGGTCCCAGGGCTTGGCAACGCAGTGATAGACCCGTCTGGCGTTCACCGCTTCAATAATGATCTCGATATCGGAGTAGCCTGTCGCAAGAATGCGGACGACATCGGGGCGCAGCAGTCGACATTTTTCAAGCAGCTCGGCACCGCCCTCTTCGGGCATCTGCTGATCGACAATGACGACGCCAACATCCTCATTGTCCTGTAACAGCTGTAAACCGTCACGCCCCGACGCTGCCGTCAGCACCGGGCATTCCTCGCCGAGCATCTCCTTGAACTCTTTCAGCGGCTTCTCTTCGTCGTCCACGTAGAGAACGGCAACCTTTGAACAGGCGATGGCGGCTGGCTCCATGGCGCTCAGCTTGCCGGTGGGCGCTCCCGGGAGCTGAATCGTAAACGTCGTGCCCTTGCCAGCGACACTGCTCACCTGTATATCACCCTCGTGATCGTCAATCACCCGCTTGGCAATACTCAGTCCGAGACCGGCAGGCGAGCGCTCCTTGGTGGTATACTGCGACTTAAAAATCTTCGATAGCCGGTCCGCCGGTATCCCGGGCCCGTCATCGGCAATCCTTACTTCTGAGAACTTGCCCTTGGCGTTGCAGCTGATTTCGAGGTTGCCGCCGGTTTCCTGCATGGCCTCGAGCGCATTGACCGCGATATTGTTCAAGGCCCTGAAAAGCTGGATGCGATCACCTTCGATGGTGCACGCCTGGAGATGCGCCGTCAACTCGACGGCTACCCGGCTCTCCCTAATCTTGAGGCGGCTGACCTCGAGGACATCATTGAGGACCTCGTCGAGCGCCACGCGCGTGCGTCGCGATTCGCCGATAACGCTGTTTTTGGCATCGAACTTCTCGATAATCTCGAGACAGCGATCGAGCTGTTCAAGGCCGGAATTAAGCAACTTCTGCAGCCCGTCGACAGTTTCACCGCCGCCCTGCTTCTCCATGAACTCGGCGATCACCTGCATGGGGACCTTGACGGTCGTGAGGTTGTTCGCCAGGTCGTGGCACAACTCACGGCCAAGCTCAGGCAGCAGCGCCACGTCATCGGCGCCTGCAACCTGTCGCGACGCCACGTGCCGATCAGCCGGCGGCTCACCGGCAGAGTGACGCCGACGCATACGCTGTGTCTTCTCGACATTGATCTCGATCTTTTCGCGAAATTCAGCGAGGTCGAACGGCTTGCCGATGTAGTCGGTGGCACCGCTGCGCATCGCTTCCTGGATCATCTCGTCGCTGCCGTATCCGGAAATAATCACCACAGATACATCCGCATCGCATTGCCGGATCTGGCGCAGTCCTTCGATGCCATTGGTCTCAAGCATGCACAGGTCAAGCAGAATGACATCCGGCATGAAATCGCTCATCGCATCCAATGCACCGCGCACCGAACAGGCGGCGTGGACCTGATACTCCGCGGCAGTGAGCATTTCGAGGCTGTCGCGAATTGCCGGCTCGTCGTCAACGATCAGAACACTATACCGAGAAGTGGGCGCTCGGTCAGTGGTCGGCATTATTCCCTCTCCAATTAGTTGAAAAGCGGACATGTACCACGATCCGCCTGCCAGGTTGAGGCGAGACGGGGGCCATGCACCATTCTTGTCGCTGGTGCTGCTACCTTCGCCCGTGATCAATAAATTTGCAACCGCCGCCACTCAGGTTGCAAGCCCGACGGCAATCACAGGGGGTTGGAGTGTTCCCTTTCCGTCTTATGGAAGTTCCGCATTCTGTCAGTTTGTTGCGCGTTTCACATTTTCCGCTGTATAGTTTCCCAGCCCGTCTTATTAACGTAATTACGGGCTACTGGAGAGGTGACCGAGTGGTTGAAGGTGCAGCACTGGAAATGCTGTGTGCGTCTCGCGCGTACCGAGGGTTCGAATCCCTCCCTCTCCGCCAATACCTGTATCCCGGATGGACGTGGCAACCGCCTCTCATATAGCGCGACCGGACAGTTGGAAGTCAGACCTTCTCCGGCGCAGCGGTGAGGTCCGTTGCCCGCAGCAGGTGCCGGCCTGCAAAACACGCACATGAACCAGTTCCAACCAGGGTTTGCCAGCTGATATGAATCCGATGATCAATGTGGATGGGAAAATCACACCGATGGAAGAGGCGACGATTCCCGCCATGGACCGTGGTTTTTTATACGGGGACTCAGTCTACGAGGTTTTCCGCACCTATCGGGGTGTGCCTGTTTTCATGGCAGATCATTTCGAGCGGCTCGAGAACTCTGCGGCCCTGATCGGCATGGCCATCACGCAGAGCCGGGAAGAACTGATCAGTGAAATCCGGCATACCGTCCAGGCAACAGGGGCGCATCGTGAGGATGATATTTATGTACGTTACCAGATCACTCGAGGCGAGGGTCCCGTAGACCTGTATCCAAACCCGGAACTAAAAACTCGTTATGTGATCATCGTCAGCACGCTGCCGGCGCGCAACCCGGAATTCTATTCCCGTGGCATGGATATGGCAGTGCCATCGATACGGCGAAACCCCGTTAACGCGCTGGACCCGAACATCAAGGGCGGCAATTACCTGAACAACATCCTGGCGATTACCCAGGCCCGGCAACTCGGTGCCGATGACTGCATCATCCTTAGCCCGGAAGGCCTTGTAACGGAAGCGGCAAACAGTAACGCCTGGTTTGTCATCGGCGAGCAGCTCGTCACCCCGGCATCGGGCAACCTGAAAGGCTTGACCAAAAAACACATCCATCGTGCTCTGCAAGAGTTCGGACTGGAGAGCCGGGAGATCGACATTCACGCCAACGACTTATACGATGCGACTGAATGTTTTGTCACCAGCGCAACCCGCGACGTAATGCCGTGCGCGTCACTGCGGCTTGAAGACGGGACCGTGCTGAAGTTCCCCGAGGGCGGGGGTAAAATCACCCGCCAGGTGGAAAAAGTTTTTTTGGCTTACCTCGATGCCTATGCCGCTGCCCACGCCGGTGACGCTTTAATCTAAGGCTCCTACACGGTTCCACGGCTCCAGCTTTGCCATTAGCCTGAGTGCGAACAGCCTTTTCAAGTCCAGTGACGCACACTCATGCCTGTTTTTTTTGTTGTTTTATCATGTGGTTATCGACCTTGCGGCCAAGGCAAGAACCGAATGGCATAGACATTCTTGTCAAGAAATTCCAGGCAAATTCTCGAGCGCTGTTGCGCCGAGCACTGTTGACTGCGGCAACACGGTTCGGCCGCTTCTTTGTTTCGGTGT